>NZ_JBHSQN010000002.1:263460-335573 GCF_042658545.1 Nocardia lasii | reverse complement strand
CCATCGGGGGTCGGGGTCAGATATCGAGGAATCGGCTGTCGCCGGCATTGCGGGTGATGAAGCCGCGGCGCGCGTCGACGTCCTCGCCCATGAGGATCGTGAAGATCTCCTCGGCGAGGGCGGCGTCGACGATGGTGAGTTGGCGCAGCAGTCGGGTCGCGGGGTCCATGGTGGTTTCCCACAGTTCCTGCGGATTCATCTCGCCGAGCCCTTTGTAACGCTGGATTCCCTGGGTCGGGTCTATTCGCCGGCCCGCCTGATCGCCCGCGGCGAGCAGCCGATCGCGCTGGGCGTCGGAATAGGCGTAATCGGGTGCGCCGCGCTGCCATTTGAGCTTGTAGAGCGGCGGTTGGGCCAGGTAGACGTGGCCGAGTTCGACGAGCGGGCGCATATACCGGAACAGCAGGGTCAACAGCAGGGTCGAAATGTGTTTGCCGTCGACATCGGCGTCGGCCATCAGCACGATCTTGTGATAGCGGAGTGTGGTGATGTCGAACTCGTCGCGAATTCCGGTGCCGAGCGCGGTGATGATCGATTGGACCTCGTTGTTCTTGAGTACCAGGTCGATCCGGGATTTCTCGACATTGATGATCTTGCCCCGGATCGGCAGAATCGCCTGATACATCGAATCGCGACCGGACTTGGCGCTGCCGCCGGCCGAATCGCCCTCGACGATGAAGATCTCCGCGCGCGCCGCGTCGGTGGTGCGGCAATCGGCGAGTTTGCCCGGTGACCCGCCGATACCGCCCGCGGTTTTGCGGCGCACCAGTTCCCTGGCCTTGCGCGCGGCCGCACGGGCCTGGGCGGTGGAGGCTACTTTGCTGATGATCAGTTTCGCCTCGGCCGGATTGGCGTCGAACCACTCGGTGATCTTCTCGTGGCACACCTTCTGCACGAACGAACGGATCTCGCTGTTGCCCAGTCGGGTCTTGGTCTGGCCTTCGAATTGGGGATCGGCGACCTTGACCGAGACCACCGCCGCCAAACCCTCGCGCGCGTCGTCGCCGGTGAGGTTGGCCTCGGAAGCCTTGAGCAGCTGCATCTTTCGGGCGTAGCGGTTCACGACGGTGGTCAGCGCGGCACGGAAGCCTTCCTCGTGTACGCCGCCCTCGGAGGTATTGATGGTGTTGGCGAAGGTGCGGACCGATTCGGTGAAACCGGTATTCCACTGGAGGGCGACTTCGACCTCGTAGCCGGTGCCTCGACCGGCGAATCCGATGACGCTCGGGTGCAGCGGTTGTTTCGAGCGGTTGAGGTATTCGGTGAATTCGCGCAGGCCGCCGGGATAGTGGTAGCGGCGGTGCGCGTCCTCGCCCTCGCGGTGCTCGTCGGTGAGCGTCATTTCCAGGCCGCTGTTGAGGAAGGCCATTTCGCGCAGCCGGCGGGCGACGGTGTCGAAGTCGTAGTCGGTGGTCTCGAATACGTCGGGGTCGGCCCAATAGCGCACGGTGGTTCCCGTGGAGGTGGTCGGCAGACCTCGGGTCAGGGTTTGCGGCACCGAGGCGAGGTAGCTCTGGGACCAGCGGTAGCCGTCGCGGTCGATCTCGGCTTCCAACCGGGTCGACAGCGCGTTGACCACCGAGACCCCGACGCCGTGCAGGCCGCCGGACACGGCATAGGCGCCGCCCTCGGCCCCGAACTTTCCGCCGGCGTGCAGCTGGGTCATCACCACGTCGATGGTGGGGTGGCCGGTGGCGTGCATGGCGACCGGGATGCCGCGACCGTCGTCGGTGACCTGGGCGCCGCCGTCGGCGAGCAGGCGCACGTCCACGCGCGTGGCGTACCCGGCCATCGCCTCGTCGACGCCGTTGTCGATGACCTCCCAGAGCATGTGGTGCAGGCCGCGCGCGCTGGTGGAGCCGATGTACATGCCCGGCCGTTTGCGCACGACATCGAGTCCCTCGAGGACCTTGATCGCGGCGGCGCCGTAGGTGTTGACGGTCGCGGTCATGCGGCGTCCTCGATTCGCACGACGCAGCGGAAACCGATGTGGCAGGTGGAGGCGTCCTCGGTGTGGCCCTGTCGGGCGGCCGGTCGGTAGCGGTCGCAGTAGTTCGGTGAGCACAGGTGCGAGCCGCCCTTGACGGTCCGGCGCGGGTACACCTCGCCGCTGTCGGTCACGGCCGCTTCCTGCACGGGGTTGCGCGGGATGCAGCAGTTGCTCGCCGGGGCCACGTTCTTGCCGCTGTCGGCGTGGCTGGGGGTGTGGTGATCGCGCGTCCACTCCCACACATTGCCCGCCATGTCGTAGAGCCCGAACCCGTTCGGCGCGAACTTGCCGACCGGGGACGTGCCGGCGTAGCCGTCCAATTCGAGGTTTTGCCACGGGAATTCGCCCTGCCACACATTGCCGCCGGGCCGTCCGCGCGGTTCGCGTTCGCCGCCCCAGACGTAGGTGGCGCGATCGAGACCGCCGCGTGCGGCGAGTTCCCACTCGGCCTCGGTCGGGATCGCCTTGCCCGCCCACTGCGCGTACGCGCACGCGTCGAAGTACGACACGTGGGTCACCGGGTGGCGGTTGCGTTCACCGATATTGCTGCCGGGGCCCTCGGGGTGGCGCCAGTTCGCGCCGGGGACGTAGGACCACCAGCGGCGGTAGTCGGTCAGTGGCACCGGGCCCGGCGGGGGAGTGAAGACCATGGAACCGGCGACGAGCAGGTCGGGATCGGCGCCGGGGAAGTCGGCGGGGTCGGGATCGCGCTCCGCGGTGGTGACGTAGCCGGTGTCGGCGACGAAGCGACGGAACTGGGCGACCGAGACCGGATGGGTGTCCATCCAGAACCCGTCGACCGAGACCTGGTGTGCCGGGCGCTCTTCCGGATAGTGATCATCGGATCCCATCCAGTATTTCCCGCCGGGAATCCACACCATGGCTTTGCGTGCTGTCGGGGCAGTGGTGAGCAACATGGCTGCCAGGCTGCCCGGATTCGGCTACGACCGCGTTACCCCTCGTGTTACGCCACTACCTCCGCGATGAACACGGCGCTGAGACGAGCAGAAACCGCGAAACTCGGGCCGTTACGCCACCGGCGCGCGGTGGTCAGTGCCCGCGCTGGTCGGTGAGGCCGAGTCCTTCCTTGGCTTTGACCCGCCGATGTTCGAGCAGCAGCCACCCGGCGCCCGCGCCGAGCAGGACCACCGTGGAGATCCCGGCGATGACGGCCCAGCCGCCGAATCCGTAGCCGACGGCGGTCAGGAACAGTCCCAGCGCGATGATCCCCAGTGCGCAGAGCACGATGCCGGGGAAGTTGTAGCCGTCCTCGAGGCCCTCGCCCGCGTGACTGCGGGTGGTTCGGGCATGGTCGGGGAATTCCCCCTCGTTCTGGTCCGGTTCTCGCTGCACGGCGCTGACTCCCTTCCTCGAGGTGGGTGTCGCTGGGCAATACCCCCTGTTCGGGTTCTCAATCAGCCGAGGCCGAGGTCGGGTGTCGACGCCGTGAAAGCGCAAGTACCGCTGCGGGATTCAGTCGATCCGGCCCCTATCATGCAGGACGGAACACCGTGTGAGGTCCATCGAGGGCCGCTGCGTCGACGAAGAGGGAGCACCACCATGACTACCTACACCGGCCAGTGGACCGACGTGTTCGGCATGACCATCGACGACTGGCTGTGCACCGGCACGGTGAGCGACATCCCGGCCGATCTGAGCTGGGGCCGGGTGCGCAGGCAGGTGGTGGTGGAGGTGAACGATCGGCTGCCCGGCGGCTGGGGCGCCGTCGTCGAGGAGTCGGGCGCGATCACCAGCACCTCGCCCGAGATCTTCGAACCGGGTCGCCTGGCGAAGGTCGCGTCCGAGGTGCGGGTCGCGACCATCGACAGTGCGGTGTGGATGTCGCAGGTCGGGGTTCGGGCGAGCTGACCTGTGACACCCACGGCGCGAGCGTCACACTCGGCGGGTCGCGCGTTCGTCGGGGCGCGGATCGGTGACCAGCTCCGAACGGGGTTCGGCGAAGGTCATGACCTGCTTGTTGTCGATGTAGCGGGGCCAGCCGGGGTCGCCGGTGGTGGCGAAACCGACCCAGGCCGTGTGCATGTCGTCGGCGATCCGCTGCGGCGGGTTCGGGCCCGTGAGGTCGGCCGCCGCGGCCAGGGTGTCGAAGACGAAGGGCACCTCGAGCGCGTGGATCGCGCCGAGGCCCGGTCGTCGCCAGCCGAACTCGTAGAGAAAGGCAGGGGTGTCGAACGCGGCCTGGGTTTCGACGAGTTGTCGTGTCGGCCCGCGGAATACGGCGTCGGTGAGGATCGCGGCCAGGAGGTCACCGGCCCCCGCTTCGGGGCGGTTGGCGGCATAGGGGGTGATCTCCGCGGCGCCGATGCCGAAGCGGGCCAGCGCGTAGGGAAGGGTGTCGACGGTGATCGCGTCGGCGAGCCCGGTCGGCACGGTGAACAGCCGGAACTCCTCGGTGGTGCAGCCCGCGAGCAGTGCGATGCCACGGGCCGACCCCGCCGCGATCGCCTCGCTCGGCACCGCGGGCAGGACCTCGCCGTCCACGACCGGAAAGAAGCTCATCCCCGCGCCCGCGCCCACCACGGAGGCGCCCCAGCGCGCGGGGTTCGGGTCGCGGGCGAAATCCGCGCGCACGGCTTCCTGTGCGCTGAGCAACGCCGCCGGGGATACCGCCGAGAAGGCTTCGGCGGTGGCCGGGATCCCCAGCGCCGTGGCGAGTTCACCGCCGAGCAGGCGAGCGTCCTCGACGGTCGCCGCCACCCCGGGATCGCCGCTCTGGGTGATCGCGCGCACGAACAGCCCCGATGCCAGGGGCGAACTCAGCAGCGCGGCGATACTCATCGCCCCCGCCGACTCGCCGAAGACGGTGACCGTGTCGGGATCGCCGCCGAACGCGCGCGCATTGTCGCGCACCCAGGTCAGGGCGAGGATCTGATCGAGCAGCCCGCGATTGTCGGGCGCGCCGTCGAGCACCGCGAACCCCGCCGCGCCGAGCCGGTAATTGATCGACACCAGCACCACGCCGTCGCGGGCGAAGGCCGTGCCGTCGTAGGCGGGCACGGCGTTGGAGCCGTGCGCGAAGGCGCCGCCGTGGATCCACACCATGACCGGCAGGCCGCGACCGCCGGGCTCTGGCGTCCACACGTTCACATTCAGCGACTCCGCTCCCGCCACGAGATGGGTGCCGAGGAGCTGCTCGATGCCGGGCGAATACGGACCCTGCAGGCAGGTGGGGCCCGGTGTGGTCGCGTCGCGGATTCCCGACCAGCCGACCACCGGTGCCGGTGCGCGGAACCGCGCGCGGCCCACCGGGGACGCGGCGTAGGGGACGCCGAGGAAGGCGCTGACACCGTCGACGGTCCGACCCCGGATCTTGCCGCCGGTGACCGCCACGACCGGTGCGGCCGTGACCGCGGGCCTCACAGGTCGACCATGTCGTAGTCGCTGACCCGGTCCATCAGGTAGCGCAGGTGATCGTCGGAGGTGCCGAGGGTCTGCTCGATGGCGGTGAGGCGGGCGAAACACCGGGAGATCGCGTGTTCGGTGGTCATCCCGATCCCGCCGTGCAGCTGGACCGCCTCCTGGCCGACGAACCGCGCCGACCGCCCGACCCGCAGTTTCGCGCGGGAGGCCACCGTCTGGTCGATCAGGCCGTCGGCCAGCGCCGTCGAGGCGTACACGGACATGCCGCGAGCCAACGTGAGCGCGATGTACATGTCGGCCGCGCGATGGGTGAGGGCCTGAAAGGAACGCAGCGGCACCCCGAATTGTTCTCGGGTGCACAGATATTCGGCGGTGATCCGCAGGGCCTCGGTCATCACGCCGACCGCCTCGGCGCACAGGGCGGCCTGGGCGGCGACCTGGGCCGCTTCGATCGCGTCCTCGGTCCGGCGCGACGCGAGCGGTTCGGCCGCGGCCTGTTCGAAGACGACATCGGCCACCCGACCGCCGTCGTGGGTCGCGCTGCCGCGCCGGGTCACGCCCGGATCGGCGGGGTCGACGAGGAACAGACCGACACCGTCGGGTCCGGTCGCGCTCACGATCAGCAGATCCGCTTCCGCACCCCACAGCACGGGCGACTTGTGCCCGCTCACCCGCCACGAATTGCGCTGGTGCACTGCCGATGTCGACGGTGTGCGCAGCGGCCACCGCGAGTGCGACTCCTCGTGCGCGAACGCCATCCGCAGGGTGCCGGCCGCGACCCGGGGCAGCAGGTCGCGACGCTGGGTGGGACTGCCCGCGTCGACCAGCAGACCGCCGGGCAGGGCGGCGCAGTCGAGCACCGGCAGTCGGGTGGTGGCCGCACCGAGTTCGGACATGACGATCATCGCCTCGATCGGTCCGGCCCCCTGGCCGCCGTCGGATTCGGGAAAGGTCAGGCCGAGCAGGCCGAGGTCGGCGAAGGTCATCCAGAGCTCGTCCGGTGTGGCCGGCGTCGGGTCGGCGAGGACGTCCTCGACCATGGTGCGCAACATCGTGTGTTCGGCGGTGGGTTCGAAGTTCATGGTGGAGCTCACAATCCGAGGATCGTCGAGGCGATGATGCCGCGTTGCACCTCGGTCGATCCCCCGTAGATGGATGTCTTGCGGCAGTTGAGATAGGCGGCGGTGCTGCGCCCGGCCCATCGGTCGATGTCGGAGTGCAGCGCGCCGGGGCCCGCGGCCTCCATGAGCAGTTCGGTGGTGGCCTGTTGGAGTTCGCTGCCACGCAGTTTCAGCACCGACGAGGTGGAGGTCTTCCCGGAGGCGGCGCCGAGCTGGACCAGTTCCAGTGCGAGCGTGTCGTTTTCGAGTTCGGCCAGGCGCGCGGCGAACAGCGGGTCGTCGAGCAGGGTGCCCTCGCCCACGCGGCGGTGGCGGGCGCGCGCTTTGATCGTGGACAGCGCGACCTTGGTGCGCCCGACGGCGGCCATTCCGGTGCGTTCGTTGCCGAGCAGGAATTTCGCGTAGGTCCAGCCGTGATTCTCCTGTCCCACCAGGTGTTCGACGGGGACCCGGACCTCGTCGAGGAAGACCTCGTTGACCTCGCGGCTGCCGCCGACGAGCTCGATCGAGCGCACGGTGACCCCGGGAGCGTCCATCGGGATCAGCAGCAGCGAGATGCCCGCCTGCTTGCGCGCCGCGCCGGGGTCGGTGCGCACCAGACAGAACATCCAGTCCGCGTGCTGGGCCGCGCTGGTCCAGATCTTCTGCCCGGTGACGACGTATTCGGCCCCGTCGCGGGTCGCGGTGGTGCGCAGGGCGGCCAGGTCCGAGCCGGCCTCGGGCTCGGAGAACCCTTGGCACCACCAGATATCGAGGTTCGCGGTCGGCGGCAGGTACCGGCGCTGCTGCTCCTCGGTGCCGAAGCGGGCGATGACCGGGCCGATCATGTCGACATTGAAGGTCAGCGGTTCGGGCACCGAGGCGAGCGCCATCTCGTCGTGCCACAGATGCCGTTGCACCGGGGTCCAGTCCCGGCCGCCCCAGCGCGTCGGCCAGTTCGGCACGGCGAGGTGGTGGGCGTTGAGGATGCGCTGGGTGGTGACGAGGTCTTCGGGCGTGAGCGCGCGGCCCTCGCGCACGCGGTCGCGGATCTCGGGGGGAATCTCGCTGCGGTAGAGGGATCGCAGGTGATTGCGGAAGGCCAGCTCGTCGCCGGTCAGTGCCAGATTCATGGTCGTTGTTCGCTTTCGGCGGTCACAGGCCGGTCGTGGTGGCTACCACGTCGGCGAGGTGGACGAGGTGATCTATCTGTTCGGTGCTCGGCGCCCCGGCGTGGGTGGCGTTGTCCGGGTTGTCGAGGGTGCGGCGGCGCACGCCCTCGGCGATGATCGCCAGCTTCCACAGCCCCAGCGCGTGCCAGAAGGACAGGGCCGCGGGGTCGCGGTCGGTGTGGCTGAGGTATTCGTCGACGATCTCCTGCCTGCTCGGAAAGCCGGGCAGCATGGTCATCTCGAACCCGGCGATGGCCGGTTCGCCCGGTTCCGGCCAGTAGGCGAGCAGGCTGCCGAGATCGGCCAAGGGGTCACCGAGGGTGCACAGTTCCCAGTCCAGGACCGCGGTGATCGAGCCGTCGGCGCGCGCGGTGATGAGGTTGCGCAGGTGGAAGTCGCCGTGCACGAGGGTCGATTCGCGCTGGTCGGGAACCGCCGCGCGCAGCCGTTCGGTGAGCTGGTCGACCTGGGGCAGATCGCGGGTCTTGGACTGCTCCCACTGCCGCGACCAGCGGCGCAGTTGCCGGGCGGCGTAGGGGTGCGGGCCTGCCAGGTCGGTCAGGCCGACGGCGGTCAGGTCGACGGCGTGGATCCGGGCCAGCGCGCGCGCCGCCGCGAGTCCGGTGGCTCGGCGCTGGTGCGGGGTGAGGGTTCGCGCGATGGTGACGTTCTCGATGACCTGTCCCTCGATGTATTCGAGCAGGACCAGCGGCACCGTGTCTTGGGCACCGACCCCGAGCACTCGCGGCACCGGCACGTCGGTGTCGTGCAGGGCGTCGACCACCCGCGCCTCGCGCACGACATCGTGGGCCGAGGCGAGCAACTCGCCCAGCGGTGGTCGCCGCAGCACCCAGCGCCGACCCGTCTCGTCGCTGATCAGGAAGGTCAGGTTGGAATTGCCCGCTCCGATACGGGTGATCTCGATCGGGCCGGTGCACCGCAGGCCCAGCGAGAGCAACCAGCACCGCAGGTGCGCACGGTCGATGGCGAGTTCGGCGGCGCTGCCGGGGGCGGGCGCGGATTCCGGGTACACGTCAGGTGACTCCTCGAATGGAACGAATATGTCTAGACGTTCCATCAGTTCGCGGGTTGTGTCAACATCCGGCCGCAAACTGGCGAGAGTTCTTCGATTTATGCTTTATCGCTAGTAAAGCGGTGGTAGAAGTTGTGGCAGAACAACGATGTCCTAGGAGTCCACATGCCCTCTTCCGCCCCACGCACCGCCGCCCGCCGCCTCGGCGCGGGGAAACGCCTGGTCCTGGCCGCGACACTGGTCGGTCTGGCCGCCGCGCTCACGCCGGGCGCCGCGCACGCCGCACCGCGGTTGCCGGTCCCGTACGGTCTGCTTCCCGCCGTCGACAACTACTTCGACCGGGAGTCCTCCCCGCCCGGGGCCAACGACTGGAACTGCCGGCCGAGCGCGGAGCATCCGGAACCGGTGGTGCTGGTGCACGGCAGTACCGCCACGATGGCGGGCAACTGGCAGACCATGTCGCCGCTGTTGGCCAACAACGGCTACTGCGTGTTCGCGCTGAACTACGGCATCGACCCGGCCGCACCGGCGCCGCTGAACCTGATCCCCGGCACGAAATCGATGCGGGAATCCTCGATCAACGAGCTCGCGCCGTTCGTGGACCGGGTGCTCGCCGCCACCGGCGCGCAGAAGGTGAACCTGGTCGGCCACTCCGAAGGCACCATCATGCCGCGCTGGTACATCAAGTACGGCGGCGGCGTGGACAAGGTCGCCAAGTCGGTGAACCTGACCCCGCTCAACAACGGCACCCGCGCTCTCGGCCAAGCCCTCTACGCGCAGGCCCTCGCCGCGCTCGGCGTGTGGGACGACGCCCAACTCCGGGCCGAGGCAATCGGATTCGGGGCCAGCCTGCAGATGACGGCGGGCTCGGACTACCTCGCGCAAGTGAATTCCGGTGACGCCTACCCGGCCGCGATCGACTACACCTTCATCATGACCCGCTGGGATCAGGTGGTCGTTCCGCACACCAGCGGCATGGGGCCGATCGCGCCGAACGTCACCAATATCGTGCTCCAGGACCAGTGCCCGTTCACCCTGGTCGACCACGCGGGCGTGGGCGGGGACGCTGTGGCCGCCCAACACATCCTCAACGCGCTCGACCCGGCGAACAGGGTGCCGGTGGACTGCTTCGGGCGCCCCCGCAACGGCTGAGCGGCGCGGGTAGTCTCCTGCATCATGACCAGGTCCGATCCGGAACCGGCCGAGGTGCGGCCGCGCCGCCGTTCCACCGCGGTGCGGCCCTCCGACGACACACTGCTCGACGGCGTCCTCTCGGTGTTCGCGGCCCGCGGCTTCGACGACGTCACCATGGACGACTTGGCCGCCGCGGCCGAGACCTCCAAGCCGACGCTGTACGCGCACTTCGGATCCAAGGACCAGCTCTTCGACGCCTGTGCGCGGCGGGAGGCGGCGCGGCTGCTCGAATGGATGCGGGAAAGCTACCGGCGCGCACAGGGTTTCGCCCTCGACCGGCATATCGCGACGACCACGCGCGCCCTGTTCGACTTCGCCGCCACCCACGCCGAGGGCTTCCACGTGCTGTTCGGGGCGCCGACGGCGGGGCGCGCGCACGCGGTGCGGACCGCGACGATCCAGTCGGTGACCGACACCGTCGCCGAACTGATCCGGCACGAATACGGTGCGGGCGGCCTCGAATGGGGCGCCAGTGCCGACTATTGCGCGGCGGCGATCGTGGATATCGGGGTGCGGGGGGTGCAGCAGGCGCTGGTCCAGCGCCTCGATGTCACCGCGGCCGCGGATCTGACGGTGTCGATGATCGTCGCGGCGATGCGGCACCTCGATCCGGCGGCGGTGCGTGCGGTGGATGTGGCACCGAGTGCCCCCCGGGTTGTCGTGCGCGGCGACACGTCGGATTCGGTCGTGGCCGAGGACCGGGTGGTCGAACCCGGGCCTCGAAACGAGGTGCTGGAGAACGCGATTCGCACCTTCCAGCGGGGGGAGCGGGTCGAGCTCCACGCGGTGGCCGCCGAACTCGGCATCAGTCGCACCACCATCTACCGCCGCTTCGGGACCAGGGAGGAACTGCTCGGGCTCACCCTCGCCCGCCAGTTCGAGCAGGTGATCGCCGCGATCGACAGTCGGTGCACCAGCCGTGGCGCGCACCGGATTTCGGAGGTGTTCGACCGGGCGCTGCGCCGATTGTCGGCCGATCCCGCGTTGCGCACCTACCTACGCAACGAGTCGCCGGCCGCGCTGCGCCTGGTCACCCAGGCCGACGGGCCGGTCCATCGCGGCAGCGTCGCCCTGGTCGAGAACCTCATCCGGCGCGCGCAGGAACGGGACGGCTACGTGCCCCCGGTCGACCGATCGACCCTGGCCTACGCCCTGGTTCGGCTCGGCGAGAGTTTCCTCTACAGCAACGCCGTCACCGACATCGACGGCGATATCGACCACCTGCTCCGGGTGCAGACGACCCTGCTCGGCGTCGCCGGACCCGTGGGCGGCTCGTGAGGCGATGCGCGGATGTCGGTGCCCCTTGCTAGTTTTCGCGGGATCGATCTCCACGAACTGAGCGAGGACCCATGACCGCCGAAACCACCTATCTCGAACTGTCCGACGACACGGGCTCCTCGCACAAGTTCTACGAGGTGATCGTCGCCGGAACCGAGGTGAGTATCCGGTACGGGCGCATCGGCGAGCAGGGGCAGTCCAAGGCGAGTTCGTTCGCCAGCGCGGACAAGGCGCGTTCGGCCGCGCAGAAGAAGATCGGCGAGAAGGTGCGCAAGGGGTACGCGCCCGCGGTGATGGGGGCGCGGGAGCGGCGCGGGGTCACCCGGCGCAGCATCACCAGCCAGCGCTCCACCGCCAAGTCCGCGCCGGTGCTGTGGCGGTTCGATTCCGGCGCCGCGGCGTTCGGGATCTTCGTCGACGGGCAGCGCTGCTGGGTCGGCAACGAACACGGTGAGGTCTACACCCTGAGTCCGGCCGGTGTGGTGACCAACCGCTTCAAACTGCCCGACGCCGTCAAATGCATTGTCGCCGACGACTTCTGGATCTACGCGGGCTGCGACGACGGCCGCGTCTACGACCTGTCGGGCAAGGTGCCGCGCGCGGCCTACAACGTCTCGGCCACCGATGTCTACTGGCTCGACATCCACGACGGCATCCTCGCCGCCTCCGACGCCGACGGCGGGCTGACCGTCATCGACCACGAGGAGGAATCGCTGTGGTCCGCGCGCAGCAAGGGCGACTCGGGCTGGATGGTGCGCGTGGACCCGACCGGGGTCTACCACGGCCACAGCCGCGGCGTCACCAACTACCACCTCGAAACCGGCCGCACCGCATGGCATTCGGCCACCCGGGGCGCGGTGCTGTTCGGGTGGCAGGAGTCCGACACCGTCTACGCGGGCACCTCGCACAATCAGGTCGAGGAGATCACCAAGCAGGGCGAGATCACCCGCACCTACCAGTGCGACGCCGCCGTGTTCTCCTGCGCGGCCTCGCCCGACGGCCGCTACGTCTTCGCCGGTGACTCGCACTCCTCGGTCTACTGCTTCGACGCCTCCGGTACCCGCCTGTGGAAGCTGGCCACCGGCTGCGGGTCGGCGTACTCGATGCAGTACTACGACGAGAAGCTCTACCTGGTCACCACCTCCGGCGCCCTGGCCTGCCTCGACGTGAGCGAATCCGCCATCCGCGAAGCCGACCAGGGCGTGCTGCCCACCACCCGCTCGGTGAAGGCCCCGGAATTCTCCGCCGTCGCCCCCAGCACCACCCTCGAGGTCACCACCGACGTGGGCACCGGCGTGATCGTCGAATGCTTCCAGCGGGGCGACAGTTTGCGCGTGCACGTGGTGTCGCCGGGGTACGACCCGCACTGGAATGTCCAGTTCCCGCGCGATATTCGCCATGCCGGGGCGCGGTATGTGGTCGACGCGGTGTCCGAGTCCGCGCGCGGCGGGTTCTATCGCGTGCGCGGCGATATCCGTCGGCTCGGGTAGGGATTCTCGTCGGTGGACCTGGTGCGCACAGGTCCACCGACGGGGCCGATCCGGTGCGGCGTTGCGGCAGCGGGTTGGTGCAGAACACGTCGTCGCCGACCAGCTGGCAGCGCCGGCCGACCGCCGTGGTGAGCTCGCGCCACCCGTGGTGATCGTCTTGGGCCAGTGGGTCTTCCATCGACACGATCGGAGAGGCATCGAGCAGGTCGACCGGGTAGGCGATGTGCTGCTCGGCCGAGCGGACGGCGTTGTCGCCGCGATAGTGGTAGGCGCCGTCGACGGAGAACTCGCCGACCGTACCCTCGTCGAAGTCCCATCCCCACCCTCCCTCTGGAACGCAACCTGCACGCCTGTCGGCGCCGCCACCACCGCTTCAGTACCCCGGCACGGCACCTCCTCGAGATCGCCGCGACCCACGGTCTTTGATTCAGTATTTTCTGAATACAGAATTATCTGTACAGTCAGTGCTATGCCGATTGCCCTGCACATCGACGCGCTGGCTCGCTTCGGGCACGCCCTGTCCGACACCACCCGCGCTCGCGTCCTGCTCGAATTGCGTGACGGGCCCGCCTATCCGGCGGATCTCGCCGAGTCGATCGGGGTCTCGCGGCAGATCGTGTCCAATCATCTGGCTTGTCTGCGTGGGTGTGGGCTGGTGGTTGCCGTTGCCGAAGGGCGGCGGGCTCGGTACGAGTTGGCCGACGCGCGGATCTCGGCGGCGCTGGGTGATCTGCTCGGGTTGGTGCTCGCGGTCGACCCGGCCTGCTGTTCGGTCGCGGATGCCGAGGGGTGCTGTTGATGGCCTCGCTCGGTGTTCCCGTGCCGAGGGTGGCTGCGCGTAAAGCGTTGCTGGTCAGGCGGATTCGGTGGTTTGTCGCCGCGACGATCACCTACAACGTGGTCGAGGCGATCATCGCGCTCACCGAGGGTGCGCGGGTGTCCTCGACCGCGCTGATCGGGTTCGGGCTGGATTCGGTGATCGAGGTGTCCTCCGCCGCCGCCGTCGCGTGGCAGTTCGCCGGGCGCGACCCGGCACAGCGGGAGAAGGTCGCGCTGCGGGTCATCGCGTTCTCCTTCTTCGCGCTGGCCGCCTACGTCACCGTCGATTCGCTCCGCGCCCTGTTCGGTTTCGGCGAAGCCGCGCACTCCACGGTCGGCATCGCCTTGGCCGCGGTCAGCCTGCTGATCATGCCGGTGCTCTCGGCCGCCCAGCGTCGCGCGGGCCGCGAACTCGGATCCGCTTCCGCGATAGCCGATTCCCAGCAAACCCTGCTGTGCACCTACCTCTCCGCGGTCGTGCTGATCGGATTGCTGCTCAACACCCTGTTCGGCTGGTCCTGGGCGGACCCGATCGCGGCACTGATCATCGCGGTGATCGCGATCAAGGAAGGCCGCAACGCCTGGAAGGGCGAAACCTGCTGTCCCGCAATGCCGAACAAGCCGACCACCGTCGATGCCTGTGACGACGGCTGCTGCACCACCCGAAAAGAACTCTGATACGCCGAATCCCCGTCGTCCGACCGGCTACAGCGCTGGAGGTGTAGTGCGCGGCTCGAGCGGGTTCGGGGCGGTGAAGGTGATCTGAGTCTCTCGTCAGGGTGGCTCACTCGCTGCGTGCCGGTCGATTCCCCTGGTGACCTCGCGGTTGATGCGGGGCGCCGGTGGAAGCGCACAAGGGTGCGTAGATGCGGGTGAGAAGTCGGTGATAAGTGGGCAACTGCGGGGATATTGGTCGGCAATATCCGATAATGAGGATTGCCTCATGGTCGGAGTCGATGGGTTGGAGCAGGTCGCGGCGGGGCCGGTGGGTGAGACGATCGCCGTGGAACCGGCGCCCGAGTGTGTGCTGGGCGTCGCGGTGGCCGATCTCGCCACGGTCGTCCGTCGGGGACTGCGACCTGTGGCGCCGACCGTGCGTCCCCTGTGCGAGGCGGTGGGTGCGACTCTGGCGCGGCCGATCCAGGCCCACACCGCCGAACCGGCCGTCGACGTGGCCGGGCGCGACGGGTACGTCGTGAGTGGGCCCGGCCCGTACTGGGTGGTTCGCGCGGGCCGGGTGGGCGCGAAGACCGCGGCGCTGGCGGTGGGTGAGGCCGCGCGGATCACGGCGGGCACCCCGACTCCGCTGTGCACCAGCGCGGTGATTCGTGACGCGCACGTGGAATTCGCGCGGGTGCTCGGTCAGGCGGTGCTGATGCGCGCCTCGGCCGCGCCCAAGACCGACGACACCCGGGTTCGGGGCGCGCAGTGGCACGCGGGCATGGTGTTGGCTCCGGCGGGGGTTCGGGTCGGACCGGCGGTGGTCTCGGTCGGGTCGAGCGCGCGGGTCGGGCAGGCTTCAGTGCGTGGTCCGCTGGCGGCCGATGTGCTCGTGACCGACGGCAGGCTCGGGCGCGGGGTACGGCGCGGGGCGAGCTGGGAACCCGATGTGGTCGCCCCGGTGGTCTCGGACTTCTTGCGCGCGTGCGATTTCCGCTCGGGCAAGGTCTGGCAGATGAACGACGGCGAGCTGCTGCGCTCGTGGTTCACGCTGGCGCCGCAGGCCCAGGTCGTCGTGGTCATCGGCGCGCTCGAGGAGGTCCGATTCCTGCTGGCCGAACTCGGCGCCACCCTCGTCGTCGACGGTGTCAGGATGCGTCCCGGCGGCGAACAGCTGCTGGCGCGGCTGCCCGACGGCCGGACCATGCTGGCGGTGTCGGCGGACCCGTTCGAGGCGATCGCCGCGCTCATGGTGACCGGCCGGTGCGTGCTCGAGGCGCTGACCGCCCGCGATCCGGCCGCCCCGATCCTCGGCCGCCTGGTCGACCGCGCCTCGGCCACCGAGGACCTGACCGAGGTCGTGCCGGTCGGACAGGTCGGTGGTGGGGTGTGGCGGGCCACCGGCCCGGTCGGCGTCCCGCATCTGGCACACCTGGTCGAGGCCCAGGCGCTCGCCCTGCTCGAGCCGGGCGGCACCCGTGGCGCGCTCGCCGAACTGATCCCGCTGCCGCGATGAGCGGGCCGATCCGCACGGTGTGCTCCTACTGCGGCGTGGGATGCGGCATCGCCCTCGAGGTCGAGACCGGCCCCGACGGCACCCAGCGTGTCCGCAAAGCACCGGGCGACAAACACCATCCGGCCAACGGCGGACGCCTGTGCACCAAGGGCGGCAGCCACCTCGATCTGCTGAAGGTCGACGGTCGACTCGACACCGCGCTGGTGCGTGCCGAGCGTGGGGCCGAGCCGGTCGCGCAACCGGTGGACGCCGTCATCGCCGACACCGCGCAACGACTCCGGCAGGTGATCGACACGCACGGCCCCGACGCGGTGGCGCTGTATGTCTCGGGACAGATGACGGTGGAGGCGCAGTACCTGGCCAACAAGCTGGCCAAAGGCTTCATCGGCACCAACCAGATCGAATCGAACTCGCGGCTGTGCATGGCGAGCGCCGGGAGCGGCTACAAGCTGTCGTTGGGCTCGGACGGGCCGCCCGGTTCCTACGAGGACTTCGATCACGCCGACGTGTTCTTCGTGATCGGCGCCAATATGGCCGACTGCCACCCGATCCTGTTCCTGCGCATGATGGATCGGGTCAAGGCGGGCGCGAAACTGATCGTGGTGGACCCGCGCCGCACCGCGACCGCCGACAAGGCCGACCTGTTCCTCCAGGTCACCCCCGGCAGTGATCTGGCCCTGCTCAACGGCCTGCTGCACCTGCTCGTCGAGGGCGGTCACCTCGACGCGGAGTTCATCGCCGAGTTCACCGAGGGCTGGGACGGCATGCCCGAGTTCCTCGCCGACTACACCCCGGCCACCGTCGCCGCGCTCACCGGAATCGCGGTCGAGGACCTGCGCCGTGCCGCCGAGCTGATCGGTACGGCGGGGGAGTGGATGAGTTGCTGGACAATGGGTTTGAACCAGTCCACCCACGGCACCTGGAACTCCAACGCCCTGATCAACCTGCACCTGGCCACCGGCGCGATCTGCCGACCCGGCAGCGGCCCGTTCTCACTCACCGGCCAACCCAACGCCATGGGCGGGCGCGAAATGGGGTACATGGGGCCGGGTCTGCCGGGGCAGCGCTCGGTGCTGGTCGAGGCCGACCGCGCGTTCATCGAGAACCTGTGGCAGATCCCCGCCGGCACGCTGCGCACCGATGTCGGCAGCGGCACCATCGACATGTTCGCGCGCATGGCGGCGGGCGAGATCAAGGCCTGCTGGATCATCTGCACCAATCCCGTTGCGACCGTGGCGAATCGCAAGACCGTGCTGGCCGGGTTGGAAGCGGCGGAGCTGGTGATCACCCAGGACGTCTTCGCCGAGACCGAGACCAACGCCTACGCCGACGTGATCCTGCCCGCGACGCTGTGGATCGAGGGCGACGGGGTGATGATCAACTCCGAACGCAACCTCACCCTGGTCCCGAAGACCATTCCGGCGCCCGGCGAGGCCATCCCGGACTGGCAGATCATCGCCCGAATCGCCTGCGCCATGGGCTATTCCGAGAGTTTCACCTACGGCAGCGCCGAGGAGATCTTCGAGGAGATCAAACAGGCCTGGAATCCGCGCACCGGGTACGACCTGCGCGGGGCCACCTACGACCGGCTGCGCGAGGGGTCGGTGCAGTGGCCGGTCGCCCCGGATGGTCCGCGCCGCAACCCCATTCGCTACCGCAACGACGGAATCAGCCAGGAGTTGCGCACCCGCGAGGACGGCACGACGCCACGACTGTGGTTCCCGACCGCGTCGGGACGCGCGGTGTTCTTCGCCCGGCCCAACCTGGAACCGGCCGAACTGCCCGACGACGACTACCCGTTCGTGCTGAACACCGGTCGCGTGCAACATCAATGGCACACCCTGACCAAGACCGGCAAGATCGCCAAACTCAACAAGCTCAATCCCGGACCGTTCGTCGAGATCCACCCCGACAACGCCGCCCGACTCGAGGTCTCGGCCGGCGACTGGGTCGAGGTCGCCTCGCGGCGTGGTCGCGCGGTGCTGCCCGCGATCGTCACCGACCGCGTCCGGGTGGGGGACGTGTTCGCGCCGTTCCACTGGAACGACCTGTTCGGCGAGTACCGGGCGGTCAACGCCGTGACCAACGACGCCATCGACCCGATCTCCCAGCAGCCCGAATTCAAGGTCTGCGCGGTGCGATTGGCGAAAGTGCCCGCGCCGATCGTCATCGAACCGAGTACCGAGGCTCCCGTCGAGGCCGGGTCGGTGTCGTCCACCGACGAGGCGGCACCCGCCGTCGGGTCGAGCCCGCCCGTCGGCTCGGTAGCCGATGCCGCCGCCGTGCTCGGCCTCGGCGAGCTCGCCGCACCGGCACTGTCGGACGCCGATCGCGCCTACCTCGCCGGATTCCTGTCGGGCATCGACCGTCTCGAGGCCGCCGTCGTGCCGGTCCTGCCCACGAGCCCGCCCCTGCCGCCGCAGGCTGCGGCCTGGGTGAACGGGATGCTGGCGGGCGTGTTCGGGCCGCATCAGCGCGTGACCCGACCGGTCGAGTCCGCGCCCGAACCCGCCGCCGCCGAGCCGGCGCCCACCGCGCGTCCGCTGGTGGTGCTGTGGGCGTCGCAGACCGGCAATGCCGAGGACTTCGTCGCCGCGACCGTGCTCCCGGCGCTGGCCGGAACCGGACGAGCCCCGACGCCGCACGGCATGGACGAGATCGCGGTGGGTGACCTGCCGCGCGAGTGCGACCTGGTGGTCGTGTCGAGCACCTTCGGCGACGGCGACGCCCCCGACAACGGCGCCGCGTTCTGGACCTCGCTGGTCGAGGCCGAATCCGGGGCGCTGGCCGGTTCCCGATTCGCGGTGCTCGCGTTCGGCGACTCGAACTACGACGCGTTCTGCGGTCACGGCAAACGCCTGGACGAGCGGCTCGCCGAACTGGGCGCCGCCCGGATCCTGGACCGGGTCGACTGCGAACCGGACTTCGAGGAGACCGCCGGGGCCTGGCTCGCACGGCTACTGACCGAGTTGGGCCAACCCGCGACCGCTGCCGCCGCCCCGGTGGCGCCGCGTGGCGAGCAGGCGCGCCGACCGGGTTCGACCAGGACCGAGCTCCGCGTCGATGCCCCGACCGGACGCCTGGTGGGCAACCGGTTGCTGAGTCTGCCCGGCGCGCAGAAGGAAGTCCGCCAGTTCACCTACGACCTGTCCGGCTCGGACCTGCGCTACGACGTCGGTGACGCGCTCGGCGTGCGTCCGGCCAACGACCTGGGCCTGGTGTGGGAGTTTCTCGCGGTCACCGGACTGAACCCGAGCGCCGTCGTCGAGGTCCCGAAAGCCGGGTCGATGCCACTGTCGATCGCGCTCGAGGGCCACCTCGATCTCACGCGCACGACCACCGAACTGCTGCGCTTCCTCGCCGAACAGACCGGCGACCGCACCGTCAAATGGTTGCTGCGACCCGACAACAAGGGCGAACTCGCGAAGTGGTTGTGGGGTCGCCAACCGGTCGACATCGCCACCGAATTCGCCGTGTCCGCCGATGCCCAGCAGTGGGTCTCGCTGTTCAAACGCCTACAGCCCCGGCTGTATTCGATCTCCTCGAGCCCGCTGGTCGACTCCGCGATCGTGCGCACGACGGTGTCGGTGATCCGCTACGAGGGCCCGACCGGGCGACCCCGCGGCGGCCTGTGCTCGGCCTACCTCGCCGATGTCGAACTCGAACAACCGCTGGTCCTGCACGTGCAGCCCGCACCGCACTTCCGCCCACCCGACGACCCGGCCACCCCGGCGATCATGGTCGGACCGGGCACCGGGGTCGCGCCCTTCGTCGGGTTCCTCGAACACCGTCGCGCGCGCGGTGACCAGGCCCCGAACTGGTTGTTCTTCGGCGAACAGCACGAGGCCACCGACTTCTACTACCGCGACGAACTGGCCGAACTCGAGTGCCACGGCGTGCTCAGCCGCCTGGACGTGGCGTTCTCCCGCGACCAGCGCGCCAAGATCTACGTGCAGGACCGGATGCGCGAACACGGTGCGCACCTGTGGAATTGGCTGCGCGACGGCGCCCACTTCTACGTCTGCGGTGACGCGGCGCGGATGGCCAAGGACGTCGACGCCGCGCTGCGCGAGATCGTCTCCCACCACGGGGCGATGAGTGAGGAGGAAGCCGACGCCTATGTCAAGAAGCTGGTAGCCGACAAGCGGTATGTCCGCGACGTGTACTGAACCATCGCTCAGATGTCCGCAGGTGCCATAGAATCACCAGTATTCCTCCGCATTATGGGAAGGATCTCACCAGCGGGTCCGTATGTACGGAGATCTGATTGTTACTGGCGGTCGGACTCGATGTGGCGACCCGACCGCACCTCTGTTTTGTCTTCGAACCGCTGAAAGTGGATGACGTTGAACATGATTCGAATGATCCGTGGCATCGCGTTGACCGGCGCGGTGGCACTCGCCGCCGTCGGTTGCGGGGACGACACCGCGACGAAACCCGCCTCGGCGGACGAGATCTCCGGCACGGTCACCGTGTTCGCGGCCGCGTCGCTGACCGGGACGTTCTCCGAGCTGGGCAAGCAGTTCGAGGCCGAGCATCCCGGGGTGAAGGTGGTCTACAACTTCGCGGCCAGTTCGGCCCTGGCCGAGCAGATCAAGCAGGGCGCGCCCGCCGATGTGTTCGCCTCGGCCGCGCCCAAGAACATGCAGCAGGTCGTCGACGCCGGTGACGTGACCGCGAAGCCGGTGATCTTCGTGCGCAACCGACTCGAGATCGCCGTTCCCGCAGGCAATCCCGGCGACATCACCGGGCTGGCCGACTTCGGCAAGTCCGAACCGAAGATCGCGCTGTGCGCCGAGCAGGTGCCCTGCGGCGCGGCGGCGAAGACGGTGTTCGAGGTCGCCGGGGTGACCCCGCAGCCCGATACCCGCGAAGCGGATGTGAAGGCGGTGCTGACGAAGGTGACGCTCGGCGAGGTCGACGCGGCGCTGGTCTACCGCACCGATGTGCAGGCCGCGGGCGACAAGGTCGAGGGGATCGAGTTCCCCGAGGCCGACAAGGCGATCAACGACTACCCGGTCGCGCCGCTGGCGCACGCGCCGAACGCGAAGGCCGCCACGGCGTTCGTCGACTTCATCGGCTCCGACAAGGCCCGCACGGTCTTCACCGACGCCGGCTTCGACGCACCGTAGAACACCTGCTGAGCCGCCGCGAATCCCACCACCGATCCGGCGGCGAAGAACGCCACGCTGCGCCTGGTCGTCCTCGCGACTGGTGCCGACGGGTACCAGGCGACGGTGGCGTGGGGCGAGTTCGATCCCGGGTTCGCCGCGACGCCGGTGCTGGTCGCCTACCGGGAGGACGAGGTCGACCTCGCCGCCCCGCGCCTGGTGGTCCCCGGCGATATCAAGGGTGGCCGCTATGTCAGTGAGCTGACCTCGTTGACCGTCATCGACACCGGGAAGTAAGGCGTCAGCGGTTGACGTAGGCGGCCAGGCCGCCGAGGTCCTCGTTGGCGATGAAGACGGCGCCGACGTTGAGCAGGGCGTGTTCGACGTGGTCGGGACAGCCCCAGGCCGCGTCGCCCCAGGAGTCGGCGACCTTGATCTCGGCGGGGGCGGCGCAGCCTGCCGAACCGCCGAGTTCGCAGTGCTCGGGATGCGGGACAGCGGCCAATGCGGCTGCGGCGCTGCGCATTCGGGCGCTGAGTTCGGCGGCGGCCTCGGCGCGCTGTTCGGCCTCGGCGCGGAGGCGGTGTTCGGCGCGCAGGGCTTGGGCCAGTTCCTCGCGGGCGGCCTCGGCCTGTGCTTCGGCGGTGGCTTTCGCCTGCTCGATGTGGTGACGTTCGATGGCCAACCCGGCGGTGTCGGCGAATACTCGGGCCAGGGCGAGATCGCCGGGCTGGGGCACGCGCGGGCTGCGGTGGTACATGGCGAAGGTGCCGAGGAGGGCGCCGTCGCGGGCCAGGATCGGGGTCGACCAGCAGGCCGCCAGGTCCGCTCGCTCGGCCAGGTCGCGGAAGTCGTCCCAGAACGGGTCGGTGCCGATATCGGTGACGATGACCGGTTCGCGGCGGTGCGCGGCGGTGCCGCACGAGCCGACGCCCTCGCCGGTGGTGATGCCGTCGATCGCCGCGTTGTAGAAGTCGGGCAGGCTCGGTGCGGCGCCGTGGTGTAGGTGCCGGCCGGTGGCGTCGGCGAGGAGGACCGAGACCAGGACCTGTTCGGGTGCGAGATCCTCGATGGCCCTTGCCATTCCGTCGAGCACCTCGGACAGGGGCGCCTGGCGGGCGATCTGTTCGACCAGGGCGCGCTGTTCGGCCATCAGGCGTTGCGCGTGCTTCAGTTGCGCGGTTTCCACGCCGATCAACCGGATCCCGGTCACCGCGCCCGCGCTGTCGCGGATCGGCTCGTAGGTGAAGTCGAAGAACGACCGCGCCGTGCCGACTTGGACCGCGACATCGCGGCCGACGGCGGGCACACCGGTCCGATAAACCTCATCGAGGACGCCGTACGCGCCCCACTCGGGCATCAGCTCGGCGAGCGGAATTCCGGTGCGCACGCCGAACGACTCGAAGAACGCCGAGTTGGCCGCCTCGACCCGGTGCTCGGGACCGCGCAGTTCGACGAACACCGCCGCGGCCTGCCCGAACAGGTCCCGCAGATCCTGCGCGCCCGTCGAATCCCGCACTCGGACACCGGAATCGGTGGGGTTGCGGCCTGTGGTCGTCACTGGGGGGCGCCTCTCGTCGGTGGACTGTGGATCGATCGCCTGCCTCGACGCGACACCATCGTTGTGAAACGCTACCGGTACCGGCGCGAACGAAAGGCACCCCATGAGAATTGCCGCCCTGCTGGTCGGGCTCGCCGTGCTCGGTGTGCTCCTGGCGATCGACAACTGGCACCCGGCGCGCGCCGCGCTGTACGCCCTGGGATGGCTGCTCGCCGCAGTCGTCCTGGTGCGTTTCGCCCGCCGGGTGAGCTGACCGCTCAGAGCTGCGATTGCACCTGCGTGGCGATGAGCTCCAGCTGATCGAGGTCGGTGAGGTCGAGGATCTGCAAATAGATTCTGCTCGAGCCGATCTCGCGGTAGCGGGCGATCTTGTCGAGCACCTCGGCGGGTGAACCGGCCAGGCCGTTCTCCTTGAGTTCATCGACCTCGCGCCCGATCGCGGCGGCCCGACGCGCCACCTCGGCGTCGGTGCGGCCGACACAGGCGACCAGGGCGTTGGAGTACACGAGGTCGTCGGTGCGCCCGGCCGCGCGGACCGCCGCGCGCACCCGGTCGAATTGGGCGGCGCTGTCGGCGACCGAGGCGAAGGGCATGTTGAACTCGGTGGCGTAGCGGGCTGCCAGGCGCGGGGTGCGGACCTTGCCGTTGCCGCCGATGATCACCGGCACGGGACTCTGGACCGGCTTGGGCAGGGCGGGGGAGTCGGTGAGCTGATAGTGGGCGCCGTCGAAGGTGAACTTCGCGCCGGGCGCGGTCTCCCACAGGCCGGTGACGATGGCCAACTGCTCCTCGAGCAGGCCGAAGCGGTTGTCCGGGAACGGGATTCCGTAGGCCGCGTGTTCCGCGGCGAACCAGCCGCTGCCAAGGCCGAGCTCGACCCGACCGCCCGACATCTGATCCACCTGCGCCACCTGGATGGCCAGCGGTCCCGGCAGTCGGAACGTCGCGGCGGTGACCAGAGTGCCCAGCCGGATCCGGGAGGTTTCCCTGGCCAACCCGGCCAGGGTGATCCAGGCGTCGGTCGGTCCCGGCAGGCCCGAGGCGTCGCCCATCGCGAGGTAGTGATCCGAGCGGAAGAACGCGTCGAACTCGAGCTCCTCGGCGGCACGCGCCACCGCCAAGAGGGTGTCGTAGTCGGCGCCCTGCTGAGGTTCGGTGAAGATGCGAAGGTCCATGCGCACCATCGTGCCCGATGCGGTCGGCGTGCGGGCGGGTGCGGTGGGTCGTCAATTCCGCGCACGCTGATCGGAATTGGGTGATGTGTCGATCACCGATGTTCTGTTCGCGTCGAATTCGGAAGCGAAACTAGAGGAATTCGGTCGAATGTCACGATCGAGTAATGGGGGTGCGTCGTCGACGAGCGGTGGGGGAGTGGTCGCCTATTTTGCGTTGAAGCGTGGGACCACACAGGATTCGGGGTCGATGTCGAATGCGGGATTGTCGGTTGCGGTTCGCTGCTCTGATCGCGGCGATGGCGGTGGTGGTGGTCGGGTGTGCGCGCAGTAGTGCCGACTCGGCACCGGCTGACGCGCCATTGGTCGACGAGGCGTCGTTCACGCCGGTGCGCAAACCCTCGAATGTGCCGATGGTGAAGTTGGCGCACGGGGAACGGCCGCCGCAATTCGTGCTGTTCTCCTTCGACGGGGTTGGCCTGTCGCCGAATTGGGATCTGTTCCTCGAGACCGCCGAGCGTGTCGACGCGCGGTTCACGGCGTTGATGACCGGGCTGTATTTCCTCACCGACGCCAATCGGCACCTGTATCAGGGGCCCGGTCATCAGGCGGGGGAGGCCGCGATCGCTTTCGGCGGACAGGCCGAGGATGTGCGCAACCAGGTCGACTACCTGAATCGGACCTGGCTGGCCGGGCACGAGATGGGCACCCACTACGTGGGGCATTTCTGCCACGGCGGCGGGTACAACGGGGACCGGTGGAGCACCGCGGACTGGAACCACGAACTCGAGCAGTTCTACGCGTTGATGGCGAATTTGCAGGCGAACAACGGGCTGTTCGATTCCCCGGATCTGCTTTTCGGGCCGGAGGCGGTGCTCGGTGGGCGAACCCAATGCCTGGAAGGGCGACTCGATCAACTGATTCCCGCGTGGAAACAGCATGGTATGACCTGGGATTCGTCCATGCCCGCGGACCGGCCGGGACTCACCTGGCCGATCGATATCGACGGAATCTGGGAATTCCCCATCCCGTACGCCTATTCGCCCGCATTCCAACAGCGCCAGACCGCCCTGGACTACAACTTCTGGTACACCTTCAACAAGGCCACCGAGCAGCCGGAAACCGCACCGCGCCTGCGCGAGATGGTCGCCGAAACCTACACCTACCTCTACGAACGAGCCTTCCACGGAAACCGCGCCCCACTGGTCATCGCCAATCACTTCAACGACTGGAACGGTAATTCCTTCAACCCGGCCACCGCGGACTTCATGTCCGCCGTCTGCGCTGCCCCCGAAACCATCTGCGCCACGCACGCCGACGTGGTCGCCTGGCTCGAACTCCAGGACCCGGCGGTCCTGACCCACTGGCAGCAACTGCCGGCGGCTGCCGCGGCAGCCGAGGACTGAGCTCGGAATGCGCTCGGCGACGGCCCGGCCGTCGTCGAGGTGCGCCGGAGTCGAACTAGACCATCACGGGCTGCTTCAAGTCCTTTGCGCCAATTAGATGCCGTTATCGCGATATGCGTATTGAAGCATGTGAGCGCGAGGACGGTGGTGCTGGACCCGATCGAACGCTACGAATTACCGACGGGCAGGGGAAGGGAACGGCGGCATCGAGCCGCGCGTCCCGTGCGTGAGGCCCGCCGCCGACGGTGGTCCGCGACGGGCGAATCGATGTCAGCCGAGTCGTTCGCGGACGAAGGTGGCTGCCTCGGTGCGGTTTCCGTTGATGAAGTAGGCGAAGTGGCCGTAGCTCAGGGCGTTGGCGAAGCCGGCGGCTGGGTCGCCGCCCTGGCAGACTCGGTCGCCGGTGTTGCAGTAGCTGTGGAGGCGGTCGGTGAAGGGGGCGAGGGCGCCTGGGGCCAGGGCGCCGGTGCCGGAGAGGGCGGGGTCGTAGTTGCCTCGGTTGTAGGGGTCGGCGCCGTTGAACAGGGGGTTGCCGAACAGGGCGATGGCGTCGATGCGGGCGGCGGCTCGGTCGGTGAGGGTGGTGCCGGGGCGCAGGGTGTTGGTGATGACGCGGGCGCCCTGGGAGTAGCCGAGCAGGACCAGTTGCTGGTCGGGGCAGGCGGTGGCGGTCGTCTCGAGCAGGGCGGTGAGGTTCTCGACGCCGCGCACGGAGCTGTCCGGCGCCATCGAGGCGGGGTAGTCGAGTTCGGTGACGGTGGTCGGTCGACCGGATTCTGCGGCGATCTGGGTGGCCAGCGGGGTGAGCAGCAGGCTGCCGACCTGTGGTTCCAGGGTGCCGCGCACGGTCACGACTTTCACTGCCGCGCAGCTGGAAGCCTCAGTGGTGGGTTCGGCGGTCGCGGTCGGAAGGGTGGTCACCGCCAGTGCCGTGGTGGCCGTGGCGGCCGAGCACAGCAGGATTCGAGATAGTCCACGCATGTGCTCACTGTAGGGCGGGCGTCGGACCGCTGGGGCCGGAGTTCAGCCGATTCCGTACTCGGGTCGGGGTGCGATGAGGCGTCGGGCCGTGCGGGCCGCGCGCGTCGGGGTCGGGTGCCAGGGGGCGGAATCGTCAGCGGGCCAAGCGTATACGGGCACGTCGTCGCAGAGCAGGGTGCGGAGTGCGGGTTGGTCGAGGTCGGTGGCCGACCAGGCGTAGAGCTGGTGCACGCGGGGGGTGATGATGCCGATGTCGAGGAGTCGGCCGAAGCCGTGTTCGTTGTCGATGTAGGTTTCGACATCGTCGGACAGGGGGTAGCGGTCGGGCAGGATGCGCGAGATCGACAGGAACAGGCCGGTCATGCCCAGCCGGGGATCGCCCAGTAGCGGCGCTACGGGCGAGAGCCAACCGAGTGCGAGACGCGGCGCCGCGACGAGGGCGTGGGCGTAGAGCACGCGCAGCAGCACGAGGTTCATGAAGAACCGTTCGGTGCGGCTTTCCTGGTGTGCCAGTGCGTGATTGGCGAGGTAGCCGGCGACGATGCTGGAGTTGTGGGCGCGATACCAGTTGGTCGCGGTCGGTTCGGCGACGAAACGGGTCGAGAGTTCGACGCTGGGGGAGGACGGTGTGCCCGCGAAGCCCTCGGCCAACGCCCGCGACTCCCAGCCGTCGCGCAGCAGTTGTTCGTTGACCGCGCGCCACCACGGGCTACCGGGGTGCGGGTCGGTGGGTGGGTGCAGGAGTCCGCGCTGCACCTGCCAGCGCAGGAACGCTGTTGCGGCACGGCGGAAAGGGAGTCGCCGGGAACGGAATTCGCCGTCGTCGTAGAGGTGGCACAGCGAGCGCGAGCGCGCTTCGGGGTCGTCGCGGACGTCGGCGACTCGCTGGCGGGCGAACATCGCGGCGTCCGAGAGCTGCACCCCGCGATTGTCGCACGTCGGCGGCGCGAACAACGGGTCGAGACGCCCGCTGTGAGTGTCTACAAGCTCTCGTGCGGAGCCCGCCGTCGGCCGGTCGCGTCGAATACGCTGCGAAATCGGCAAGGGCGCCTTCGATCCCTCCCTGGGGGCGGCACGGTCGCGATCTGGGTTCTGCTGCCACGTGTTTCGTCGGCTTCCCGCAAGGCCAAGGAGAGAGATGATCGAACCCGATCGCGCGCGACAGCGCCGCCGCCAGGTTCCGCTGCTGCCCGACGCGGACCCGTTCCTGCGCACACCGGCCGACATCGCCTCGATCGCGCCCGGCACGGTGATCCGGTCGCGGCCGGTGGAGTTGGCGTTGTTCGGGATGGTGCGCCAGCGGGTGCGGGCCTGGCAGTTGGCCTACCGCAGCAACGATCTGTTCTCGCGGCCGGAGCTCGCGGTCACCACGGTGGTGACGCCCTCGGGCGCGGAGCCGGACCCGAATCGGCCGCTGCTGCTGTTCCAGTCGGCGATCGATGCGATCACCCAGCGGTGTGCCCCGTCTTACGCGCTGCGCCATCGCGCCTCGGTGTCGGGGTCGATCACGCGCCTGGAATGGCCGCTGATCGCCAACGCGCTGCGGCGCGGGTGGGCGGTCGGGATCGCCGATCACGGCGGCATGCTGGGCAGTTTCGGCGCACCGCGCGAGCCGGGGTATCGCAGTCTCGACGGTGCGCGGGCGGCGCTGTCGTTCGCGCCGCTGGGGTTGGATCGGCGCACGCCGATCGGGCTGTGGGGGTACTCGGGCGGGGGGATGGCCAGTGCGTGGGCGGCGGAGATGGCGCCCACCTACGCGCCGGAACTGAATATCGTCGGCGCGGCGCTCGGGGCGCCGGTGGGTGATCCGGGTGAGGTGTTCCTGCGACTACATGGCGGGCGGTACTCGGGCTTTCCGCTGATGGTCGTCGCGGCGCTGCGTCGGCTGTATCCCGACCTCGACGAGGTGATCACCGCCAATCTGCTGCCCGCCGGTCAGGAGTTGTTGGACGAGGTGGAGCGGTTGGCGCCGTTGGTGGCGCTGCTGCGGCTGTCGGGTCGCAATGTCGACCAGTATCTGCGGCGACCGCTCGAGGAGATCCTGGGCGATCCGAAGGTGCGGGGCGTGATCGACGATCTGCGCCTCGGTCTGTCGGCGCCGAACTGTCCGCTGCTGGTGCTCCAACCGGTCAACGACCAGGTGATCCACAGCGCCAGCGTCGACGCGCAGGTCGAGCGCTATCGCGACGCGGGCGTGCACGTGACCTACCTGCGCGACCGTCTCAGCGACCATTTCACGCTGCTGCCGCTGTCCACGTCGCTGAGTCTGGGCTGGTTGGCCGATCGCATCGCCGGCGCGCCGCTGCCCGCGCCCAGCACCCGCACCGTGCTGTCGACGAGTGCGGTGTCGGCGAGTTGGCGCGGACTGCTCGGTGTCGCGGGCACCGCGCTGACGGTGGCGGTCGGCGGCAGGCTCGCGGGCACGAACACCCCGTTCACCGGCCCGACGATCGACCGGGCGGCCTAGGACACCGGTGGCCCGCATCGCGACGATGCGGGCCACCGGTGCGGGTTACGCCTTCTCGCCGACCGGAACCAGTTGCGCCACACCGGCAGTCGAGGCCGCGACGGCTTCGCGCAGGGTGGCGGTGAGCGAGTCGAGCAGGGCCTCGGCGCGCTCGGTCGACAGCAGGGTGTCGATGTGGCCGAGGTTGAGCGACAGGGCGTCACGGCCCACGCCGACGGTCAGCATCATCAGCCCGCTGATCGACATGCCGGAGACGAATTCCGGGTTCGAGACCGACCAGGCGCCGACCTCGGTGGGGAAGTCGGTGGTGTCCAGCGAGGTCAGGCACAGGTTGCCCGGACCCCGGGCGTCGAGCAGGCTGACCACCTTGGCGGCGTCGGCGGGGGTCTTGGGCGTCATGAAGGCCATGCTGCCCAGGTTGGCCAGGTGCTGACGCTGGTCGACCCGCTCGGACAGGTCCGTGCCGAAGGCCGCGGCGGTCTCCCACACCGGGGCCGCGGCGGGCGTCGGCAGCGCGATCATCGCCTGGTAGGCGCCGGTGTCGACGGTGTCGATCGGGCGGGCCAGGTGATCGCGGAACAGGACCGAGACACCGACCGCGAAACTGGCCTGCGGTTCCCCGGCATCGGCGGCGGCCGCGCGGGCCAGCGCGACGGCGACGAGACTGGTCAGGTCGACATCGTGGGCGGCGCAGGCCGCGACCAGCGCCTGGTAGTCGGCGTCGGCGATCTCGCGGCGCACCAGCGCGGTCAACCGCTCGGCGGGGGCGGCCTCGGCGCCGGGACGCACGCGCAGCGGCTTGGCCCGCGCGTCGCGAAGCGCGTCACCGGCGAGCTGGGCCACCGTCTTGCCCTTGCCACGCAGACCGTGGAAAGCGCTGGGGAACAACGCTTCCGGGCCCGGCTGCGCGGGCACCTCGGCGACCCACGACGGGTCGGCCGCGGCCAGCTCGAGCACCTGGTAGGCCAGCGACACGATGGTCTGCCCGTCGGCGAAGGTGTAGGTGGAGGTCAGGATCAGATCGTGGACGCCGGGGGCGACGGTGACCAGGGTGGCGCGCAACGGGGGCGCGTCGGGGGCGAAGCGGTCGCGCAGTTCGGCGTCGGCCTCGGCGGCCCAGTCGGTGCCTGCGACCTCACGCAGGGGGATCGGTCGCGCCGCGACGGGGACGAACCGGGGGGCGCGGCCGTCGTCGGAGGTGACCACGGTGCGCAGCATCGGATGCCGGTGGACCAGGGCGGTCAACCCGGTGCGCACGTGGGCGGCGCTCAGGTCGCCGGTGACCCGGACGCGGGACACGATGTGCAGGGGCGCCACCTGATCGGCGGTCCAGTGCCAGCGCTCCAGCACCGACAGCGGGCGCGGCAGCGCGGCCACCGGGGTGGGCTCGCCGAAACCGGGCCAGGTCATCGGCTCGGACAGGCTCGCGAGCACCTTCGCGTCGGAACCCTTGGCGATGAAGGCGTTGCGCACCGCGACCAGCGCCCGGCTGCGGGTCTGCTCGAGGCGGCCGAGCTTGCGGGAACCGTCGACCAGCATGGTGGTGCGCGGAATCCGGCGCTGCTCGTAGCCGCGCAGGGCGCTCACCGGGTCGGCGTGGCCGACCAGCGAATGGCCGAGCACCACGGCGTCCTCGATGGCGGAGTTGGCGCCCTGGCCGAGGCTGGGCAGCATCGGGTGGGCGGCGTCGCCGAGCAGGGTCACCCGGCCGCGACCCCAGCTGGTCAGCGCGGGACGGTCCTGCGCGGGCAGCGCGAGGATGTCGGATTCCGGTGTGGCGTCGATGATCTCGACGATCTCGGGCGCCCAGTCGGCGAACCGGGAGGCCAGATCGGCCTTGCCGTGCGGCCAGTTCGCGGCCCGCTCGGCGGTGGTGGTCATCGTGGCCCACCAGTACACGTTGCCGTGGCCGATGTCGTGGATGCCGAAGCGCATCCCGCGACCCCAGTAGTGGATCGAGGCGCCGGTTTCGATCGTGGGATGCGCGAACGGCACCAGCGCCAACCAGCACACGAAATTGCCCGGACGCGGGGGCTGGGCGCCGTGCAGTTGGGCGCGGATGGCGGAGTTGATGCCGTCGGCGCCGATCAGCACGTCGGCGCTGAGGGTGCGTCCGTCGGCGAATTCGACGGTGACCTGATCGGCGGTCTCGGTGAAGCCCACCGCCTCGGCGCCGAGCTCGACGTGCAGGTCGGGACCGCAGGCGGCCAGCAGGGCATCGTGTAAGTCCTTGCGGGCCAACGGGACCGAGGGGGCGCCGAGGCCGGCGTCGACCTCGGTGAGGTCGACGCGGCGGATCAGCGAACCGTCGGGGTAGCGGAAGGTGAACGAGGTCGCCTGCGCGCCTGCCGCCAGGAGTTCTTCGTCGAGACCGAGGCCGAGGGTGCGCAGCGCGTTGATCGCGTTGGACTGCACCGACAGGCCGAAGCCGGCGGCGCGCAGTTCCGGGCCGCGTTCGCACAGCACGACGTCGATGCCCGCGCGGCGCAGCGCGGCCGTGGCGGTGAGTCCGCCGATGCCCGCGCCGACGACGATTGCGGAGGTGGGGGAAGGTGTCACGGTAATTCCTTGCTGGGTAAGGGGATTCGAGTCTGTCATGCCGTGGTCGAGGCGTGCCCGAGCGCACGGGCGAGTTGGGCGGCCACCTCGCGCACGTGGGGTGCCTGGATCAGCGTGAGGTGGTCGCCGGGCACCTCGATCACCTCGAGGTGACCGGCGACGTGGGCCTCCCACCCGTTGGTCGGGTCGCGGTGCAGGGTGCCCGCCCGGTCGTGCGCGGGTCGCAGGACCTGGGGCAGTGGTTCGACGGCGCGCAGCAGGGTGACGTCGCCGTCGTAGGGCTGCGGTCGGTAGGCGTCGACCGCGCGCCACCCGGCCACGAAGACCTCGAACAGGCGGCGCACCATCTCGCGAGAACCCGTGGGCGGCAACACTCCCGCGTCCACGGCGGTGGTGAGGATGAAGTCGAACACGGCGTCGTCGGTGTCGAGTTCGGTGGGGATCTCGATCACGGCGGTCTCGGCGCCGCGCGCGAGCCACAGCAGTTCCCACAGGAAGAACTCGTAGAGGAACTGCTGCGGGATCGGCAGGCCGTCGCCGTGGCGCACGGTCATGGTGTCGATGAGGGTGAGAGTGGCCACCTCGTGACCGGATTCGCGCAGTTGGCGGGCCATTTCGAAGGCGACCATGCCGCCCAGTGACCAACCGCCGAGGTGGTAGGGGCCCTCGGGTTGGACGCGGCGCAGGGCGGTCAGGTAGGCGGCGGCCATGTCGGGGATGGACTCGGCCGGGGTGGTGCCGATCTCGAGGCCCGCCGCCTGGAGGCCGTAGACGGGTTGGTCGGCGGGTAGGTGGTTGCTCAATTCGACGTAGCAGAGCACGTTTCCGCCGATGGGGTGTACCAGGAACAGCGGGTCCGCGGTGCCCGCGCGCAGGGCGACGAGCGGGTCGAACGCGGTGGCGGTGCGGGTGTCGAGTTTGTCGGCGAGCGCGGCGACGGTCGGGCCGGTGGCCAGCGCCGACACCGGCAGGGACAGGCCGTAGCGCTGTTCGATGGACACGATCAGGCGCATCGCGGTGAGCGAGGTGCCGCCCAGGGCGAAGAAGTCGTCGTGCACGCCGATCTCGGGCAGTCCGAGCGCCTCCGCCATCAGCGCGGCCACGCCCGCTTCGAGGGGGGTGCGTGGGCGGACCATGGTCGCGGTGGTCGCGGCGGGCAGGGTCATGGTGGCCAACACGGCGTCGGCGCGCTTGCCGCTGGGGGTCAGCGGCAGGGTGTCGAGTCGGATCAGCCGGGTCGGAATCATGTAGTCGGGCAGCCACTCTCGCAGTCCGGCCACGATGGCCTTGTCGTCCATGCCGTCGCCGACGAGGAAGGCCACGAGCTGGGTCTGCGCGCTCGAGCCGGTGCCTGCGCCGTGCGCGATGACCGCGACCTCGCTGATCGTCGAGCGCGCGGTCACCCGCTGCAGGGCCAGTTCCACTTCCAGGGGTTCGACCCGGTGGCCGCGGATCTTGACCTGGCCGCCGCGTCGTCCGTCGCTGATCACCGCCCCGTCGGGGAGGCGGCGGCCGATGTCGCCGGTGCGGTAGAGGCGGCGGCCGTCGGCGAAGGGGTGGGCCACGAAGGCGGCGTCGGTGAGGTCGGGGCGGTGTTCGTAACCGTCGGCCAGTGCCGCGCCGCCGAGGTAGATCTCGCCGGGCACGCCGTCGGGGACCGGGCGGGCCAGCGCGTCGAGGACCAGGATCTCGACCCCGGCGATGGCGGTGCCGATCGGCGGCAGCGGCGGGAACAGGGCCGGGTCGCCGGTCATGGCATAGGCGGTGGCGACGTGGGTTTCGGTGGGACCGTACTGGTTCTCGAGCACCACCTCGGTGCCCGCCGCGCACAACGCGCGGATCTCGTCGGTGACGCGCAGCTGTTCGCCGGAGGAGATGATCACCCGCAGCCCGGTGGGGGCGATGTCGAGGCGGATCGCCGCCTCGGCCAGCTGCTGGAGGGCGACATAGGGCAGGAAGATCCGCTCGATGTCGCTGGTGGTGAGCAGGCGGGCCAGGGCGGGCAGGTCGCGGCGTTGCTCTTCGGTGAGCAGGACCAGGCGGCCGCCGCCGCTCAGGGTGGAGTAGATCTCCTGGAAGGACACGTCGAACGACAGTGGCGCGAATTGAGTGGTGGTGGGGGCTTGGTCGCGGTCACCGAGGCGGCCGCTGGGGGTGGACAGCTGCCAGCGCACCAGGTTGGACAGGGCGCGGTGTGGCATCGCGACGCCCTTGGGGGTGCCGGTGGAGCCGGAGGTGAACAGCACGTAGGCGGTGTCGCTCGGGTCCAGGTCGACCGGGTCGGCGGTCGGGGTCGCGGTGGTGAGCTCGTCGACCAGCAGCACCGAATGCGGCTGCGGGACAATCGAAGTGTGCTCTACGGTGGTGATCACCGCGAAGGGGCGGGCCTGCTCGAGCATCGCGTGCAGGCGGGGCAGGGGATAGCTCAGGTCCAGTGGCACGCACGCGCCGCCCGCCGCGGCGATGCCGAGGACGGTCGCGATGAGGTCGGGTGAGCGGTCGAGGGCCACCGCGATCCGGTCGCCGCGGCGGGCACCGCGAGCCACCAGGGCCGCGGCGATGCGATCGGCCTTGTCCTTCAGTTCGGCGTAGGTGACTGTGCGGGAACCGAATTCGAGGGCGACCGCGTCCGGGGTGCGGGCGGTGGCGGCGGCGAACAGGTCGAGCACCGTGCCTGTCGGCGGTGCGGTGGGGAGCGCGGGTGCGGTCGGTGCGAGGGCGGAGAAGTCGACCTCGGCGGTGGGATCGGCGGTGAGCAGGTCCAGCACCGCCAGGTAGGTGTGGCCGAGGCCGGTCAGCTGGTCGCGGGTGTAGGTGGCCGGTTCGCCGTCGATGCGCAGGGCCATCGACCCGTCGAGCGGGTTGCGCACCGCGTTGACCAGCAGGGCGAAGTTGGTGTCCTCCCGGATGTCGACGCCGAGCACGGTCACGTCCAGCGCTGACAGGGCCGCGCCCGCGGCGTGGAAGTGCACGTAGTTGAACGCGGTGTCGAGCACGATGCCCAGCTCGCGCTGGATCTCGGTGAGCGGGTAGCGCTGGTGGGCGACGCTGTCGCGGTCGCGGCGGAACAGGCCCGTGAGCACCTCGAGCCAGCGGCGGTTCGCCAGGTCGAAGCGCACCGGCATGGTGTTGAGGAACAGCCCGGCCATCCGCTCGGCGTCGACCAGTTCGGGTCGGCCGTGGGTGACGACGCCGGTGGTGACGTCGGTGCGTCCCGAGAGCAGCCCGAGGGTGCTCACGTGCGCCGCGAGCAGGACGATCTTGGCCGGGACGTGCAGGTCGAGTGCCACCTGGTCGGCCCTGTCCAGCAGGGTCGCGGGGACCGGCACCGTGACCGAGATCCTGGCGTCGACCGGGTCGTTCGTGGTCGGGGTGGTGTCGGTGTGCGGGCGGGCGCCGGGGATGCCGACGGATTCGGCACCGTCGAGTGCGCGCCGCCAGTACTCGGCCTGGCTCGGGTCGGCGATCGAGTGTCGTTCGGCCCGCACGTATTCGGCGAACGAGGGCAGTGCGGTGGGCTCCGACGAGCCGGGCGCGCGGTATTCGGCGAGCAGTTCGGCGAGCAGGGTCGCCACGCTCCATCCGTCGAGGATGGCGTGGTGGAACGACAGCACCAGGTCGGTGCGGTCCGCCAGACGGAACACCGCCAGGTCGAACAGGCCGGGACGCTCGAAAGCGTAGGGCCGCAACCGGTGTCGCGCGACGTGCTGGGCGACCAGGGTCTCGGCGCGATCGGGGTCGTTCGCGCGCAGATCGGTGATCGTCAGCGGCGGGGTGATCTCGGCGTGCACGAGTTGCAGCGGCTCGGAGTAGGCCGCCAGGTCGAAGGAGGTGCGCAGCATCGGGTGGCGTTCGATCACCCGGCGCAGGGCCGCGCGCAGGGCGGGCTCGTCCCACGGCATCCGCAGCGAGTACCGGAACACATCGTGGTAGAGCGAGGAATCGGCGCGTTCGCGGCTGTGGAACACCATGCCCAGCTGCAACCTGGTCAGCGGATAGGCGTCGACGACGTGGCGCAGCCGGGCCCGGTCGATGCCGGCGACCAGCGCGAACGGTGCGATCGCGGCGACGCCGGTGCCGGGACCGGTGCGCACGCGCTCGGCCAGCTCGGCGACCGTGGGCGCCTCGGCGATATCGCGGGCGCTGATCAGCAGCCCGCGCGCCTGCGCGCGGGCCCGCACCCGCAGTAACAGGATCGAGTCGCCGCCCAGGTCGTAGAAGTTGTCGAACACCGACACCGACTCCCGGTCGAGGACCTCGCTCCAGATGTCGACGAGGTGTCGCTCGGTCGGGGTGCGCGGCGCGGTGGTGCCCGCGGCCTCGGGTTCGGTGGCCAGTGCGGCCAGCGCGGCCCGGTCGGCCTTGCCGCTGGGGGTCAGCGGGATGGCGGCCACCTCGCGCAGCAGTGCCGGAATCATGAACTCCGGCAACGTTTTCGCCAGCTCGGCCCGCACCGTCGCGGTGTCGAGGAGGGTGCTGGTCACGCAGTAGGCGACGAGGTAGGTGCCGCGACCGGTCGAATGCTGGTCGATGACCGCGGCGGCGGTGATGCCGGGGAGACCGACGAGCGCGTTCTCGACCTCGCCGAGTTCGACGCGATTGCCGCGGATCTTCACCTGGCGGTCGATCCGGCCGAGGTACTCGATATCGCCGTCGGCGAGGCGACGGGCCAGGTCGCCGGTGCGGTACATGCGCTCGCCGGGATGGAACGGGTCGGCGACGAACTTCTCCGCCGTCAACTCGGGCCGATCGAGATAGCCGCGCGCCACACCCACACCGGCGATGCACAATTCGCCCGCCACGCCCACCGGCTGCGGGCGGTCGGCGGCGTCGAGCACGTACAGGCGGGTGTTGTCGATCGGGCGGCCGATCGGCACGCGCGCGATCGGCGCGGTCGGGCAGTCGTAGTAGGAGACGTCGACGGTCGCCTCGGTGGGGCCGTAGAGGTTGACCAGGCGCGGGGCACGCGCACCGAGTGCGGCGAAGGCCCGGTTCCAGCGGGTCACCTGGTGGGGCAGCAGGGCCTCGCCGCTGCAGAAGACCGTGCGCAGACCGGCCGCGCGCGATACCGCGGTGGGGTCGGATTCGAGCAGGTCGAGGAACGGGGTCAGCATCGAGGGCACGAAATGCAGGACGGTGACGCCGAATTCGGTGATCGCGTCGAGCAGGTCGCGCGGATCCTTCTCCGCGCCCGGCGCCGCCAGGGCGACCTGGGCGCCTTCGATCGCCCACCAGAACAGCTCCCACACCGACACGTCGAACGAGGACGGGGTCTTCTGCAGGATCACGTCGGTGGGGCGCAGCGGGTAGGCGCGCTGCATCCAGGCCAGGCGGTTGATCACCGAATGATGTTCCACGCCCACGCCTTTGGGCTTGCCGGTGGAACCGGAGGTGTAGATGACGTAGGCCAGGTCGGTGCCGGTGGGGAGTTCGGCCGTCGTGGGCGAACCGGTCGGCCAGGTCGCGGGGGCGAGGCCGCGGGGGTCGTCGGTGGTCAGCACGACCTTGGCGGCACTGTCGGCGAGCAGGTAGTCGATGCGCTCGCGCGGGTAGCCCGGATCGATCGGGACGTAGGCGGCGCCCGCGCGCATCGCGCCGAGCATCCCGACCAGCATGTCGGGTCCGCGTTCGAGCATGACCGCGACCAGATCGCCGGTGCCGACGCCGGATTCGCGCAGCAGGCCCGCCAGCGAGGTGGCGCGGTCGGCGAGCTCGGCGTAGGTGCGGGTCTCGGTCGCGGTGCGTACCGCGACGGCGTCGGGGGTCTGTGCGGCGCGGTCGAGGAAGCGGCCGATCACCGAGGTCTGGTCGTCGTAGGGCACCGCGGTCGCGCCCGCGCGGTCCACGAGCAGCGCGAAGTCGGTGTCGGACAGCATCGGCAGCTGGGCCGGGTCGGTGTCGAGGGCGTCGATGCCGGCGTGCAGCAGGGCCGTCACGTGTTCGGCGACCGACTCGATCCGGTAGTCGGCGTCGAAGATGTCGGTGGCGTTGTCGAGCCGGATGAGCAGGGGGCCGTCGTCGTCGATCTCGGTGAGCGTCCAGGCCATCGCCAGCGGGCTGTAACCCTGCGACGGCTCGACCACCTCCCGCAGGCCGTCGATCAGTTCCGAGGCCGAGGGCAGGCGCGGGTAGGCGACGGTGACATCGAACAGTCGCCGCGCCGAGCTGCCGTGCCGGCGCAGCTCACCCATGAGGTCGCCGAGCGGATAGCGTTCGTGCTGCTTGAGTTGGCGCACTTCGGCTTTCACCGCCGCGACCAGGTCGCGCACCGTCGCCGCACCGCCGGTGTCGATCAGCATCGGCAGGGTGTTGGCGAAGTGTCCGACGGTGGTCTGCTCGGTGGGATGGCTGCGGTTGCCGAACGGGACCCCGATCGCCACCTGCTCGCTGCGCAGCACCCGCGACAGGTACAGGCCGATCATGGTGCAGAAGTACGGGTACAGCGACACCCCGGCGGCGCGCACCCGGTCGACCAGGGCGCGGTCGAGGGTGAACTCGTAGGAGTCGACCGGCGTCGGCTCGGTGCCGTGGCGGCGCTCGAACATGGGGGGCGCGGCGGTGGCGAAGCGGTCGACCAGTGCGTCGCGGTCGGCGCGGTAGTCGGCGCCCGCCCGGTAGTCCTGCTCGATCGACAGGCACCGCAGGAACGAGGATTCGGGGATCTCGAGCGGACTGCCGGCCACGGTCGCGACGTAGTCGGTCATGATCTGCGTGCCGATGAGGAACAGGCCGGTCCCGTCGGCGGCGATATGGTGGGTGGTCACGACCACATAGGTCTCCGCGGCTCCGGCGCGCACCACATGGGCGCGGAACGGCACGGCGTCGACCAGGCCGATCGGGGCGGCCACGAGATCGTCGATCCGGCGCCGCGCCTCGGCGGACGGGTCCTCGGCGTCACTGACATCGATGATGGTGACCGGCGGCATCGGGTCGGTCGACAATTCCTGGAAGGGGACACCGTCGATGACGCGGTAGCGCAAGCGCATCCCGTCGTTGCGGTGCCAGGCGCGTTCGATCGCGGCCACCATGAGCGCGATATCGATGTCGAGATCGAGACCGATGATCACCGGGGACAGGTAGCTCGGCAGACCGGGGAAGAGTTCCACGACGGTCCAGATATCGCGCTGATACGCGGTGAGGGGAAAACGGCCGTTGTCGGGCATGGGTGTACCTCTGAGATCGATGGTGACTCGCGCGATCACGCGGGGCTGCGGCGATCGCGAATTCCGCCCGGAGGCGGGGTGGGTGGACTAGTCCTCGCGAATGGCGATGCGGGAGTGGGCGCGGCGCAGGAAGGCGGGCGCCCACCAGTTGGCCTCGCCGAGCAGGCGCATCAGGGCCGGTACCAGCACGCCGCGGATGATGGTGGCGTCCATCAGCACCGCCAGCGCCAGGCCCACGCCCATGAGTTTGGTGAAGGTGACCTGGGAGAACGCCAAGCCCAGACAGACGATCGCCATCAGCGCGGCCGCGGCGGTGACGATGCGCCCGGTGCGTTCCAGGCCGTAGGCGACCGCGTCGGCGGTATTGCCGCGCACCCGGTATTCCTCGGCGATCCGCGACAGCAGGAATACCTCGTAGTCCATCGACAGACCGAAAGCCAGACAGAAGACCAGCACCGGAATCGGGGCGGCGAGGTGACCGGTTTCGGTGAAATCACCGACCAGCCATTTCAGGTGGCCTTCCTGGAATATGTAGACCATCGCGCCGAACGTCGCCGACAGGCTCAACACATTGAGCAGGACCGCTTTCACGGGAATGATCACGCTGCCGGTGAAGGCGAACAGCAGCACGATCATCGCGACCGCGATCAAGGTGATCGCCAGCGGCAATCTGTCGGTCAGGCTCGCGATGGTGTCGGCGTTCTCCGCCGTCGCGCCGCCGATGAGCAGCGGTGCGGGGGCCGGACTCGCGCGGATGTCGTCGAGGAGAGTTTTCGCCTCGTCGGAATAGGGGTCCACGTCGGGCAGGACCACCAGATGCGCGCCCGTGGCGCCGGGTTGGGTCCGTACCGCGCGCACGTGGGGCAGGTCGGTGATGTGGGCGGTCAGGGCGGTGAGTTCGGCCGGGGTGATCGGGCCGTGCACCACCACGTCGAACTGGCCGGCGGTGGTGGCGGGGAATTCGGCGCGCAACACATCGCCGACCTGGCGGCTCTCGACCGTCGTCGGCAGCGCGCGGTCGTCGGTCAGGCCCAGGCTCAAGCCGGTGAACGGCAGGCCGAGCAGTGCCACGATCAGCAGGGCGGCGCCGCCGAAAACCAAGGGGCGAGCCGTGACTCGGCGCGCGGTGCGATACCAGAAGCCGTCCTCGGGCGCGCGGGGCTCGGGTCGCGGGCGGCGCAGCAGTCGGCCGACGCCGCGTCGCAGATCCAGCGCGTCGATGCGGTGGCCGAACAGCATGAGCAGGGCGGGCAGCAGGGTGACGGTGGCCAGCGCGGCCAGCAGGGTGACCGACAGACACGCCGCGGCCAGCGAGCGCAGGAACGGCATCGGGAAGATCAGCATGGCCGACATGGCGATCACGATGGTCGCGGCCGAGAACAGCACGGTGCGACCGGCCGTGCGCACGGTGGTGGTGACCGCGACGGGGACCGTGCTGCCGGTGGCGCGCTCCTCGCGGAAGCGGCTGACCAGCAGCAGGCTGTAGTCGATGCCGAGGCCAAGGCCCAGCACGGTGGTCAGGTTCAACGCGTAGCTCGAGACCGGGGTGATCTCGGTGAGCAGCCGCAGGATGCCGAAGGTGCCGACGATCGAGACCAGGCCGAGCAGCAGTGGCAGACCGGCGGCGATCAGGCTGCCGAAGATCAATACCAGCAGCAGGAGCAGGATCGGAACCGTCACCGCCTCACTGACTTTCAAGTCGTGGGCCAGCTGGACGGTGACATCGTGGTAGGCCACCGCGGCGCCGCCGAGGCGTAGGCGCAGCATGTCGTAGTCGCGGTCGCGGTAGGTGTCGAGGAGTTCGGTGACGACCTTGTCGACGACGAGTTCGTCGCCGGGAATGTCGACCGCGGTCAGCGCGCGGGTGCGGTCGCCGTTGCGCAGGAACTCCGACGAACCGGTCGACCAGTACGAGCTCACCGAACGCACGCCGGGCACGCGGCCCAGCTCGGCCGTGAGGCGTTGCCCGGCGGCCACGACGGCGGGACTGTCGACCGTGCCCGCCTCGGCGGGGACATCGATGAGCACCACCACATTGGGGGTGCCGGTGGTGTACTCGGAGCCCAGAACCTGTGCGGCACGCGCTGATTCGGCGTCAGCGTCCCAGAATCCGCCACCCGAGAGTCGTTGCTGCAGCGACGCCCCACCGAGGCCGGCCAACACCAGGATCAGCACGACCACCGCGACGACGGTCCTCGGCCGACCGACCGCTACGTGTGCGAGAACCTTCACTGACCACTCATCTCCTTGCGGGACTCAGTGGGCCGACATCGGCACCGTTGGCGCGCGACATCGCGCCCGAGCCAGAGTGTAGGTAGCGAAAAGTGTTGTGTCGCAAAAAGATTCGACATATTCGGACGAATCGGGCGTGGGATCGCATCGCGGTTACCCACCGGTGTGCGTTCGATGCTGGTCGGAGTCGGTACGCCCCGGCAATGTGTGATGGGTCACTGGCCGACGCGGCCGACGGTGGTGACCGGGACTCGGCCCCGAGTCCGACGCACGCGGCTTGGCGCGCGTGACAACATCGCGCGCGGAAGGCTGGATGTGCGTGCAGTGACACTGTTACACGGTGTCACGCACACTGGTTCTCGCCACCGCATCGTCCTGCTCGCCGACGCAACGCCGCTGGTCGGACACCCTGCGATGGCGACATTGCCCGACCGGCGGACCGCGCAACCGAAAGCACCCCGCATGATCGCACCACCACAGACCGGCTCGCCCGACGCGCCGAATGTCACCGCCGTCCACCGGATCCTCAGCCAACTTCTCGCGACCCTGCCGTGCTCGCCGATCTCGGCCCGCCAGCTCGAAACGGTGGCCGCGCACTGCCTCGGGCTGCTCCGCGCGGACCGCCCGATCGGGGGCGGGCTCGACGCCGTCGAACGGATCGCGGGTCGGTGGGCCGCGGGCGGGGTGTCGCACGATATCGCCCAGCACCTGGTCCACGCGATCTTCCGGGCCCATGTGGCCGAGGTCGAGGGCGGGCTCGGGCGCGCGGAGACCCAGCGCCTCGTCGAGGTCGTGCACGCGGTGACCGGTGCGGTGTCGGCGGGGTTCGCCGAATTCGCCGCCTATCACGGCGAGCACGCGGCCTCGGTGGAGGTGGCCAGGGCGTTGCTCGTCGAGCACGGCAGTCTCACCCGGGTTCGGCACCGGCACGGGGTCGCGCTGTCGGCGGAGTTCCTCGTGCTGGCGGTGCTCGATCGGTGCGACGGGCTCGGGCCGATCACGCCGGTCGAACTGCATCAGCGGATCGGGCGGCGGTTCGCGGGGCAGGTGGTGCCCGCGGTGATCGGGCGACACGGCGGGACGGTGCTCGTCCCCGACACCGACATCCTCGACGAGATCGCCACTGCCGTCCGCGATTCCACGCTCAGCGTCGTCTCGCTGGTCGCGGCGGGCCCGGCGATCGCGCTCGCCGCCCAGCAGGCCCACGAACTGCTCGAGGTGGTGCAGACGGTCTACGGCGCGCCCGGCCTCTACCCCTTCGCCGAATTCGCCCTCGAGCACCAGCTCACCCGACCGGGCCCCGGCCGCGACCGCCTGGCGGACCTGATCGCCCCCGTCGCGCGCGACGACGACCTGCTCACCACCCTGCGCACCCACCTGCGCGCGAGCCTGCGCCGCCGAACCACCTCGCGCCTGCTGTATGTCCACCCCAACACCGTCGACCACCGGCTGCGCCGCATCGCGGAGCTGACCGGGCTCGACATCACCGACAGCGCCACCATCTGGCACCTGCACGCCGCCCTGATCGTGCACGACTTCCTGCACCCCGACGAGTCCGTGCCCGGCTGGCGGCCCGCGCGCACCACACCGCGCCGAAGGTCCGCGCCGGTCTCGACTCGGTGGCCGTGAAATACCACGGGTCCGCGCGGCGGTGGGCCAGAATGTTGCCATGCGGACTATGGGCAAGCTCGTGCGCGCGGTCACTGCCGGAATCGTGATCGTCGCGGCTGGTCACGGAGTCGCGGGGGCGCAGTCGTCAGGCAGTGCTGACGGGCTGCTGCCGTGGGCGGCGAGCGGGCCCGCCGGGTTGCAGGCGTCGGGGGCCGCGTTGGCCGATGGGCTGACGGGGACGGTGCTGTGGTCGCGCGAGGCCAATACCCCGGTGCCGATCGCGAGTATCGCCAAGGTGATGACGGCGGTGGTGGTGATCATCGGTGGGGATCTCGAGCGGCCGGTGACGGTGCCGCAGGAAGTCGTCGGCTACTGCGCCGAACACAACGGGAGCACGGCGGGACTGGTGCCCGGGGAGGTGCTCACGGCGCGGCAGTTGCTCTACGGGTTGCTGTTGCCCTCGGGCTGCGACGCGGCGTACACGGTGGCCGAGTCGTTCGGGCCGGGGCAGCAGGGCTTCCTGGCGAAGATGAACGAGACCGCGCGCGTGATGGGTTTGGGCGGAACTCATTTCACCGATCCCAGCGGGCTGCCCAATCCGGGTGACTACACCACCCACTCCACCCCGGCCGATCTCGTGGCGCTGGCGGTACGGGCGATGAACCTGCCGCCGTTCCGTGAGATCGTCGGGGCGCGAGACTATTTCGTGCCCGCCGGTCCGGGCAATCGCGAGCACCGGTGGCAGACGACCAACCGGCTGCTGCAGGAGTACCCGGGCACCATTGGGATCAAGACCGGCAACACCAACGCCGCCGGGCACTGCCTGCTGTTCGAGACGGTGCGGGCGGGGATTCCACTGATCGGGGTGGTGCTGCACAGTTCCGATCACAGCAGCGCCGCCGCCAAGGACGACGCGGTCCGCATGCTCGACTGGGCCTACGGCCCGATCCTGCGCGTGTTGGAGCCTGTGGGAGGCTGAGGCCATGCCCATCCTGAACAAGGACATGCAGCTGTGCGTCTCGTTCGCCGCGCGACCGAGCAATATCGGCACCAGGTTCCACAACTACCTCTACGACGAGCTCGACCTGAACTTCGTCTACAAGGCCTTCGCCCCGGTCGATATCGAGCAGGCGGTGCTCGGGGTGCGCGGGTTGCCGATCCGGGGCGCCTCGGTGTCGATGCCGTTCAAGGAAGCCGTCATTCCGCTCGTGGACCGGATGCACGCCAGCGCCACCGCGATCGACTCGGTGAACACGATTGTCAACGACGACGGGGTCCTCACCGCCTACAACACCGACTACCTGGCCGTGGAGTCGCTACTGCGCACGCACGCGGTGGATCCCTCGGCGAGCGTGGTGCTGCGGGGCAGCGGCGGAATGGCGAAGGCGGTGCTCGCGGCGTTCGCCGGGGTGGGGTTCGAGGACCTGACGGTCGTGGCGCGCAACGAGACGGCCGGGCGCGCGCTCGCGCAACGGTACGGGGCGCGATGGTCCGCGCACGAGGAGACCGGTCGGGTATTGGTGAACGTCACACCCCTCGGGATGGCCGGTGCCGAAGCCGAGACCCAGTCCTTCTCCGATTCGGTCGTGGCCGCCGCCGAGGTGGTCTTCGACGTCGTGGCGTTGCCGTCGGAAACACCGCTGATCAGCGCGGCTCGGGCGGCGGGCAAACAGGTCATCACCGGCGCCGAGGTGATCGCGCTGCAGGCGGCCGAACAGTTCGAGCTCTACACCGGCGTTCGGCTCAGCGCCGATCAGGTGCGGCGCGCCTCGGAGTTCTCCCGCGCCTGATTACTTCGCGCGATCGGGGCTATCTCCTTGCTGTCGGGTGCACCGGCGCACGTTGGACGACAGGGACGAGAATGACCATGCATGTGCGAAAAGCGGTAGTGACGACCGGGATGATCCTGGCCGTGGTCGGTGGCGTCGTGGGCTGTGGCGAGGTGGAGAAGGCCGTCAATCGCGGCGGCGACACCAAGTGCAGCGAATACACGAAGCAGGACGCCGACAAGAAGGACACGACGGTCACCAAGTACCTCGAAGAGGACGGCGGGGAGAACAACCCGCCCAACCAGAACACCATCGACCTGGCGGTGGCCGCCATCGACCTGATGTGTGGCGCCCAGGCGAACCCGGACACGCCCATCCGCGACGCGGACCTCGCGGGCATCGTCGCCCCGAAATAGTCGCTGTTCCCGGCACGCCGCCCGCGCGGACGTGCTCTCATAGGAGGGCTCGGAGCTTGATGTCGTTGCGGCAGAGGGAGTTCGCGGATGACCGTCACCGGATCCGATGAGTCACCGGAAACAGCCGACTTCGCCACGCTGCTCGACGCCGCGTTCCCCCCGCGCGAACTGCCACCCGAGGTGCGCGGCGTGCGAGCCCGATCGCGCACCGCGGCGCAGTTGGCGCAGCTGGAGATCGTCGTGAAGACCCAGTACGCGATCTACGTCGGCTTCCAGGCCCTGGTCTTCGCGCTCACCGCTGCTGCGACGGTGGCGCTGATGATCAGTATCTGGCGGCTGATGACCGGCGACGCGACCACCGCGCAGACCGTGCAGAACGTGGTCGCCGCGCTCGGTGGTCTGCTGATCGGCAGCGCGGCGGTGTTCATCCAGAAACAGGCGGCCACCGCCAAGGCCAACTACGCCACGGCGCTGCGGCAGTGGAAGCAGGGATGACCCGGCTTTCCCGATCTGCACCGAATATGCTGCATCGGTGTCGAATCTACGGATCAGCGAAGTAGCCACCCTGATGGGTGTCAGTGATGACACCGTCCGCCGCTATATCGACCAGGGCCGGCTCACCGCGATCCAACTCGACAACGGGCGCAAGGGAATCGACGGGCGCGAGCTGGCCGAGTTCCTGCAGAACTACTCCGAGGCGCCCGCGCCCGGCACCACCGTCGCGACCTCGGCGCGCAATCGGATGCGCGGGATCGTCACCCGGATCGTGAAGGACACGGTCATGGCCCAGGTCGAGATGCAGGCCGGACCGTTCCGGTTGGTGTCGTTGATGAGTCGTGACTCGGTGGACGAACTCGGGCTCGAGGTCGGCAGCATCGCGGTCGCCTCGGTCAAGTCGACCCATGTGGTCGTCGAGATCCCGGAGAGCTGATGGGGTCGGCCGCGGGCCCGAGGTTCGACACACCGAGGAAGGTCCGGGCGCGCGAACGAGCGGTTCGGGGGCGGCGGCCGCTGATCCTGGTGGTGCCCGCGGTGTGTGGGCTGGTGTTCTTGACGTTGCCGCTGCTCGGGCTGCTGCTGCGGACGCCGTGGAGCACACTGCCCGAGCGTCTCGTCAGCGCGGAAGTGGGCCAGGCGCTGCGGTTGTCGCTGGTCTGCGCCACCTCGGCCACAGGGGTGTGCCTGGTGCTCGGGATTCCGCTGGCGTGGTTGCTCGCGCGCGGTGATGTGCCCGGGTTGGGGTTCGTGCGGGCGCTGGTCACGGTGCCGTTGGTGTTGCCGCCGGTGGTCGGTGGTGTCGCGTTGCTGCTGGTGCTCGGGCGGCGCGGGCTGGTCGGGCAGTACCTGCACGAATGGTTCGGGTTCTCGCTGCCGTTCACCACACCGGGGGTGATCGTGGCCGAGGCGTTCGTGGCCATGCCGTTCCTGGTGATCTCGGTCGAAGGCGCGCTGCGCGGCACCGACCCGCGCTACGAGGAGGCGGCGGCGACACTGGGGGCCTCGCGGTGGCTGACCTTCCGGCGGGTCACCCTGCCCGCGGTGATGCCGGGCGTGGTCGCGGGCGCGGTGCTGTGCTGGGCGCGCGCGCTCGGCGAGTTCGGGGCCACGATCACCTTCGCGGGCAGCTTCCCCGGCACCACGACCACCATGCCGCTGGCGGTGTACCTGGCACTGGAAACCGATCCGCAGGACGCGATCGTGCTCAGCGTGGTGTTGCTCGCGGTCTCGGTGGCGGTGCTCGCGGCGCTGCGGGACCGGTGGACGCGGGGCACGCTGTGACACTGACAGCCGAAATACAGGTCACCCGAGACACTTTCGCGCTCGACATCGCCTTCGAGGTCGCGCCGGGGGAGGTGGTCGCGCTGCTGGGGCCCAACGGCGCGGGCAAGACCACCGCGCTGCGGGCACTGGCCGGACTCACCCCGCTGACCGGGGGACGGCTGCTGCTCGACGACCGGGTCTGGGACGAACCGCCCCGGGAATTCGTGCCCGCCGACCGGCGCTCGGTGGGGGTGGTGTTCCAGGACTATCTGCTGTTCGCGCACATGAGCGCGCAGGAGAACGTCGCCTTCGGACTGCGGGCCCGCGGCACGCATCGCAAACTCGCGCGGGAGCGGGCCGCGCGCTGGCTCGAGCGCGTGGAACTCGGTGCGCACCTGTACACCAAACCCCGATCGCTGTCGGGCGGTCAGGCCCAGCGGGTGGCGTTGGCGCGCGCGTTGGCCACCGAGCCGGCGCTGCTGCTGCTCGACGAACCCCTCGCGGCCCTCGACGCGGGCACCAGATTGCAGGTGCGCTCGGAACTGGCCCACCACCTCAGCGACTACGCGGGCCACACGGTGCTGGTCACCCACGATCCGCTCGACGCGATGGTGCTGGCCGACCGGCTGATCATCATCGAACACGGCGCCATCGTGCAGCAGGGGGCACCGGCGGAGGTGGCGCGGCACCCGCGCACCGACTACGTCGCGAACCTGGTCGGGCTGAACCTGTACCGGGGCGTCGCCGAGGCAACCACCGTCGAGCTCGCCGAGGGCGGTCGGTTCACCGTCGCCGAACCCGCGACCGGACCGGTGCACCTGGCCTTCGCCCCGAACGCGGTGAGCCTGTATCCGCAGCGACCAGCCGGCAGTCCGCGAAATACCTGGCAGGCCACCGTGATCGGGCTCGAACAGCACGCCCACACCACCCGCGTCCGCCTCGACGGCGCACCCTCGGTGCTGGCCGAGGTGACGCCGGCCACGGTCGCGGAGCTGCGCCTTCGGCCCGGAATCGAGTTGTGGGCCACGGTGAAAGCGACCGAGATCCGCACCTATCCCGCGTGAGTCCACGCCGGTTGCGAGATCGGATAACATCCCCTACATCCTCTCGGTCCAGAAACCGGCCGGCAGAGTGAGTTCGCGCTCTGGGCGCTCGGGATCGGAGGCTTTGGTGCACACCGTGGGATTTGTGCTGTCCGCATGGGGGTGGGGCCGGTGACCGGGACCGCATCGCAACGCCCACCCCACATCCTGCTCGTCGAGGACGACCCGGGTGACGCGCTGCTGGTAGAAGAACTGGTCGCCGATCTCTCGCCGCGTCCGCGCCTGGACTGGGTGCGCACCCTGGCCGAGGTCAGCCAACGGCTGCGCACCGAGATCCCCGACTGCGTGCTGCTGGACCTGCACCTGCCCGACGCCCACGGCCTCGAGGCGCTGGCCCGCGTGCGCGGGATCAACGACCAGGTCGCCGTCGTGGTGATGACCGGCCTGGATCAGGAACGCACCGGGCTGGCGGCGCTGGCCTCGGGCGCGCAGGACTACCTGGTCAAGGGCCATGTCGACCCGCACCTGTTCGGGCGCGCGATCCGCTACGCGATCCAACGCAAGCAGGCCGAACGCACCAGCGCCGACCTGCAGGCCAGTCAGATGCGGGCCCAGGAGAACGCCCGCCTCGAACGCGGCCTGCTGCCGACACCGCTGCTCGGCGCCGACCGCGCCGTCGACGTGGTCTCGCGCTACCGTCCCGGCCGCGATCACTCGCTGCTCGGCGGCGACTTCTACGACGTGGTCCAGGACCCGACCGGGCTGGTCCACGCCATCATCGGCGACGTCTCCGGCCACGGCCCCGACGCCGCCGCCACCGGGGTCGCGCTGCGCCTGGCCTGGCGCACCCTGGTCCTGAGCGGGGTCACCGGCGCCAGGCAACTCGACCTGCTCGAGGAGGTCCTCGTCGCCGAACGCGACGACGAGCAGACCTTCGCCACCGCGACGAGCCTGGTGTTCGACCCCGCCGCCGGGGTGGTGCTGGTGCGCCGCGCCGGACATCCGGGCATGCTGGCGCACGGGCCCACCGAACTGAGCTGGGTGGAGGTGCCCGGTGGGCCCGCCCTCGGTTTCATTCCCGGTCGAGCGCGCTGGCCCGCGCACGAACTCGGCCTCGACCCCGACACCGGGCTGGTGCTGTTCACCGACGGCCTGTTCGAGGGCCGGATCGGGCAGGGCAGCGAGCGGCTCGGCGAGAACGGGCTGCTCGAGGTGGCCCGTGGCCTCCGGGCCGAACAACCCGAAGCCTTCGTCGACGCGCTGATCGCGCGCGTGGAGGAATTGTCTTCGGCCGCAGGCGGATTGGATGACGACGTCGCTGTGCTCTCGGTGCGGTGGCGCGAGAACGCGAGGCGGACACAGCTATGAACGCACCATCGAAGTCCTCGTCCGTGGTCGGCCGGCTGACCGCGCAGAGCTGGTTCCAGCTCGTCTTCGCGCTGATGATCCTGGCGGTGATCGTCGGCGCCGCGGCCGGTGGCCGGGTGATCGCGCACACCAACCAGATCACCGACCGGCTGATCACCACCACCCTGCCCGCCGCCACCGCCGCCTACCAGCTGCAGGGCGCGCTGGTGAACCAGGAAACCGGTTTCCGCGGCTACGCCATCACCGGCGACCCGCAGTTCTTCGTCCCGTTCGACCAGGGCCGCAAGGACGAGGCCGCCGCCGCCGAACACCTGCGCGAGCTGCTGTCCGACCGGCCCGATCTACTCGACGACCTCGCCGCGATCGAACAGACCGCGCAACGCTGGCGCACCGAATACGTCGGCCCGCTGGCCGATTCGGTGGTGGTCGGGGTCGGCACCGAGATCGACGACGCCACCGCCAAGCGCGGCAAGGCGCTGTTCGACCGGTTGCGGTCCGAATTCGCCACCCAGAACGCCGCGCTCGCGCAAGCGGTCGAGAACGGCAATGCCGAGGTGGCCTCCGCGCGCGCCACCCGCAACGCGGTCCTGTTCGGGACCGTCGTCGCGTTCCTGCTGACCGGCGCGCTGCTCACCGTGCTGGTGCGCCGGCTGGTGGTGCGCCCGCTGGGCTATCTCACCGAGTCCTCGCGCCGGGTCGCGGCGGGCGAGTTCGACTATCACATCGAGTCGACCGGACCCTCCGATGTGGCGCTGGTGTGCTCGTCGGTGGAGAACATGCGCCACCGGATCGTGTCCGAACTCGACTCCTCGCGCGTGCAGGAGACACTGCTGCACCAGCAGAAACAGGACCTCGCCGTGCAGGCGGAGGAACTGCGCCGATCCAACGCCGAACTCGAGCAGTTCGCCTACGTCGCCTCCCACGACCTGCAGGAACCGCTGCGCAAGGTGGCCTCGTTCTGCCAGCTGCTCGACAAACGCTACGGCGATCAACTCGACGACCGCGGCAAGCAGTACATCGACTTCGCCGTCGACGGCGCCAAGCGGATGCAGGTGCTGATCAACGATCTGCTCACCTTCTCCCGGGTGGGGCGCATGTCCGACGGCAGCGAGACCGTCGAGCTCGGGCACTGCCTCGACGACGCGCTGGTGGCGCTCTCGACCGGCATCGAGGAGTCCGGGGCGGTGATCGAACGCCCCGCGCACCTGCCCGAGCTCATCGGGGAACCGACGCTGCTGACGATGCTGTGGCAGAACCTGATCGGCAACGCGATCAAATTCCGCACCCCCGGCGTGCCCCCGGTGATCGATATCTCCTGCGTGGCGAATCCGGCCGACCCGGACGAGTGGCAGATCTCGGTGTCGGACAACGGCATCGGCGTCGCGCCCGAATTCGCCGACAAGGTGTTCGTGATCTTCCAGCGGCTGCACCCGCGCGACGCCTACGGTGGGACCGGCATCGGATTGGCCGTGTGCAAGAAGATCGTCGAATTCCACGGCGGCCGGATCTGGATCGACACCGACTATCGCGACGGCACCCGCCTGAGCTTCACCCTGCGCGCCCACGTGCCCAGCGTTCCCGTAGTTCCCGCGCTCCAGAAAGAGGACATCTCGTGACCGATCCCGGCCAGCCGATCGACATCCTGCTCGTCGAGGACGATCCCGGCGACGAACTGATGACGCGAGAAGCGTTCGAGGACAACAAGATCGGCAACACCCTGCACGTCGTCCGGGACGGCCAGGAGGCCCTGGACTTCCTCTACCGCAACGGCGAGCACACCGAGGCGCCTCGCCCCGATCTGATTCTGCTGGATCTGAACCTGCCCAAATACGACGGCAGGCAGGTGCTCGAACGGATCAAAGCCGATCCGGAGCTGTCACTGATCCCGGTGGTCGTGCTCACCACCTCCGCGGCGGAAGAGGACATTCTGCGCAGCTACAAACTGCACGCGAACGCGTATGTGACCAAGCCGGTGGATCTGGACCAGTTCATCGCCGCCATCCGGCAGATCGATGAGTTCTTCGTGCAGGTCGTGCGGCTCCCGCGGGTGCGGGAGCCGCGAGCGCGGACCTAGGACACGTTGTCCCTCGCCTCGGCGGAGATCGCCGCGGCGAGGGTGTCGTACACGGCCAGCAGCTTGTCCAAGCCGGTCAGTTCGATCGGTCGCGCCACCTCGTGGGAGGCGACCACCCGCAGCTGATCGGGGGCGGACTTGGACACGATCAGCAGGGCGCTCAGACCCGCCGAACCCAGGAAACCGACCTGGGTCATGTCGACCACGAGCGTCTTACCGCCCTGGCGGGCCTTTTCCAGCGCGGCCTGCAACGCGGGCGCCGAGGCCATGTCGACCTCGCCGCGCACGGTGAGGATCTCGAAGCCGTCCTGTGCGCTGACCTGCACGTCGAGGTCGCGAAACCTGTCTTCGACGGTCACTTTTCACCTCTTGCCTCTAGCTTCGCCGAAATGACGAATAGCGAGCATGTTTCCGAAGCAAACCTACCCTATCGAGTTGAGCCTCAAACCAACTCGAGGCGGCCGCGCGGTACCCTCGGTGACGACCACCACCGTGCTCGGGGCGAGGACCGACGTCACGCCGTCGTTCGGCGTAGAAGACGACTCGATGGGTACAGCCAGGGGGAGGGTTGATCGACGTCGAGAACGAGAAGGAGGCTGCACGCGATGACGCATCCTCTTCGGCCCGACACCACCGTCGCCCCCGCGCTCCATGTCGACTTCCCGGCCGAGGCCGGTCGGTTGGCCCAGGTTCGGCGCGCGCTGAGCGCGTGGCTGGCCCAGGCCGGAGTGCACCCGGATCAGGCCTACGACATCGTGCTGGCCGCCGGTGAGGCGTGTACCAACGCCGTCGAACACGGCCACCGTGGCGACGGCGGTCCGGTGCGGTTGGCCGTGGCGCTGCTCGGGGACCAGGTGCGGGTCGTGGTGACCGATCGGGGACGGTGGGCGACACCGGATACCAGCGGGGAGCATTCGCGCGGGCGCGGCATGGGCCTCATGCGCGATCTCAGTACCGAGTTCGCGGTGACCAGTTCCGAGGCGGGCACCGTCGTGGAGATGCTGATCGCGCGCGGGTGAGAACGCGCGAACCAGGCGCGCCCGGCGGCGCACCTGGTTCGGGTGGGAGCAGTGGGCGGTTCAGGCCGCCTGGTGTTCGCGCTCGTCGAGGGTCTGGGCGCGCAGGCGGCCCAGGATGCGGGTGAGCTTGCGCGAGACGCTCATCTGCGAACTGCCGAGGCGCGCGGCGATATCGGACTGGGTGAGCGAGTCGTAGAACCGCCACACCAGCAGCTGGCGGTCTTCCTCGGACAGTTGCGCGAGCAGCGGCGCGACCGTGATCACGTCCTCGGCGAGTGCGAAGGACGGGTCCTCGTCGCCGATGCTGTCGGCGATCGACATGCCCGCGCCGCCTTCGGCATCGGCGAGGGGGGTGTCGATGCTGCGGGTGTTGTGGGCCTCGGCCACCGACATGGCGCGGGTGATGTCGGTGATCTCGACGTCGAGTTCGGCGGCGAGCTCGTAGGCGGTGGGGGACCGGTCGAGCTGGCGGGTGAGTTTCTCGGTGGCGCCGCGGATCTGGGCGTAGAGCTCCTTGTCGCGGCGCGGCACGTGCAGGGCCCAGGTGCGGTCGCGGAAGTGCCTGCGGACCTCGCCCATCACGGTGGGGACCGCGAAACCGAGGAACGGGGCGCCGTGGGAGACGTCGTAGCGGTCCACCGCGATCACCAGGCCGACGCGGGCGGTCTGCAACAGGTCCTCGAAGACCTCGCCGCGGTTGGCGAAGCGGCGCGCGATGTTCTCGGCCAGCGGCAGGCAGGTGGCGATGATCTTCGCGCGCAGGGCGGCGTGCTCGGCGGAACCGGGCGCGGTCAGCGACCAGTGGACGAACAGCGACTCGGGGCGGTCGTAGGTCACGGTCGGCTCGTCGAGAAGACGGCTGGTGGTGGTCTGGATCATCGGTGCAGCTCCTGGCCTTCGACTGTTCTCACCGGTGGGGTCGGTGAGTCGGAGAGGTGTGGACCTCACTGATGGCAGAGTTGCCCCGATCACGAGACGGTAAACCCCCAATTTTCGGATGCCCGCGTTCGCGGTGGTCAATCGTGGTCCGGCGGGGTCGTCAAAAGGTCGAAACACTCGTGCCGCACCATTGAGGCACGATCGGTGGTGTCGCCCGCCGCGTTCGAACCACCTCGAGGGGAGCCACGTTGAACAACCCGCCGGACAGATCCATGGCGCAACGCCACGTCCGCACGACCACGCTCGGCATGGACGTCAAGGCCGAGATCAGTCAGCTGCTGATGTTGCGCGCGGTCGCCGAGACCGCCGCGATGGTCGCCGGCTTCTCGATGGACGAGGTCACCGATCTGCGGGTGGCCCTCGACGAGATCGCGACCTGCCTGATGCAGCACGCGGTCCCCGACACCCTGATCCGCTGCGAGTTCGCCGCCGACAAACAGGGCATGCGCGTGCAGGTCAGCTCGGTCTCGACGGTGCCGGACCCGATCGACGAAACCGGCCTCGGCTGGCAGGTTCTCAAGGTCACCACCGACCACATCAGCATCGACTCCGCCCCCTACGACCCCACCCTCGACGGCCGCCCCGTCACCGTCACCCTCGAACGAGCCCGCGGCCACCGCTGAATTCGGCCGGCGGACTTCGTCGGTGAGCAGGACTCACGCGATCGGGGGGACGCGTTCGGCCGGGTGTGGGGGCGGCGGTGGGGTGCCTTCGCCGAAGGGGCGGCCGCCGAGTTGGTCTCGGTGGTGGGGGGTGAGCCAGTTGGACAGGTCGGGGCCGTCGGGGATGATGGCGGTGGGGTTGATGTCGCGGTGGACGGCGTAGTAGTGCTCTTTGATCTGGGCGAAGTCGATGGTGTCGCCGAAGCCGGGGGTGTGGAACAGGTCGCGGGCGTAGGCCCACAGGACCGGCATCTCGCTGAGTTTGCTGCGGTTGCACTTGAAGTGGCCGTGGTAGACGGGGTCGAAGCGGGCCAGGGTGGTGAACAGGCGCACGTCGGCTTCGGTGATGGTGTCGCCGACGAGGTAGCGCTGGGTGCTCAGCCGCTCGCTGAGCCGGTCCAGCGCGGTGAACAGGCGGGTGTAGGCGGCGTCGTAGGCGTCCTGGGAACCGGCGAAACCGCAGCGGTAGACGCCGTTGTTGACCTCGCGGAAGACCTCGCGATTGAGCTCGTCGATCTCGTCGCGACGCGCCTCGGGGTACAGATCGGGCGCACCCGCGCGGTGGTAGGCGGCCCACTCGGTGGAGAAGTCGAGGGTCATCTGCGCGTAGTCGTTGGTGACCACCTGCCCGGTGCCGATCTCGACGAGCGCGGGCACGGTGATGCCGCGCGGATAGTCGGGGAACCGGGCCAGGTACGCGTCGCGCAGCCGGTGGATGCCGAGCACCGGATCGACCCCGCCCGGATCCAGATCGAAAGTCCAACTGAGCTTGTCGTGGGTGGGCCCGCACAGTCCCACCGACAGCACCGGCTCCAACCCGAGCAGTCGCCGCACGATCAGCGTGCGATTGGCCCACGGACAGGCCCGCGCCGCGACGAGCCGATACCGTCCCGGCTCGACCGGATATCCCTCGCTCCCGTCGGCGGTGATCCGCGTGGTGATGTAGTTCGTATCCCGACGGAACTCACCCTGTTCGACGTAGCTGCCCGCACCGGCATCGCTCATCTGCCCAGTCTGGCACACGCGGTGTCGCGCGCTGGCGAACCGAGAAGGGCCACCGGTGCGCCGCGCCTCCCTCGACGCGGGGACACGCGCGAAAGACGTTGTGGGAAATGCGAACACGAGAAGAACTCTCGGACGCGCTGATTGCCCCCGCGAGACCGGGGTAGGTCGTAGATGGGTCCTACGGACGGCCCGCGACCACCCCGGTGGTCGAGTGATCTGGCTGGAAGGAACGCAATCATGAGTCTCGCGGACAAGGCGAAGCACAAGGCCGAAGAGCTGGTCGGCAAGGCCAAGGAGGCCGCCGGCAAGTCGACCGATGACCGCTACCTCGAGCACGAGGGGCGCGCCGATCAGTCCAAGGCGAACCTGAAGGACGCGGGCGAGAAGGTCAAGGACGCGTTCCGCGACTGATCGTCGTCGCCGCGCCCCGGTGGTCGTCACGGCCACCGGGGCGCCGGTGTGTCTGGTACTGCGACGAACTCGCCAGTAGCCTGTGCCCGTGAGACCGATGGGCAAAGCGCCGAGCGGAACGGCGCGACCCGGTGTCGCGCTGACCGCAGTAGCTGTCGTGGTGTTCGTGACCTTCCTCGACACCACCGTGGTGAGTGTGGCGCTGGGGGACATCCGGCGTGATCTGAGCGCCGACGTGACGATGTTGCAGTGGGTGGTCAACTCCTACACCGTGGTCTTCGCCGGCCTGATGTTGGCCGGCGGGTCGCTGGGGGACCGGTGGGGGCGCAAGCGGGTGATGATCGCCGGGCTGGTGATCTTCTGCGCGGGGTCGGTGATCTCGGCGTTGGCGAGCAGTGTCGCGATGCTCGTGGTGGGTCGGGCCGTGATGGGTCTGGGCGCGGCGGCCTCGGAACCCGGCACGCTGTCGGTGCTGCGACACATCTTCCCGGACAACAAGACTCGTGCGAAAGCGGTCGGCGTGTGGGCGGCGGTCTCGGGCCTGGCGCTCGCGGCCGGGCCGGTGCTGGGCGGGGTGCTCGTGCACCTGTACGGGTGGCGCTCGATCTTCTGGTTCAACCTGGTGATCGCGGCGGTGGCGTTGATCGCGGCGCTGTGGTCGGTGCCCGAGAGCGCCGACCCGCAATCCGGGCGGATCGACTGGGCCGGTGCGCTGCTCGGCGCGATCGCGTTCGGGTCGGTGATCTACGCGGCGACGCTGGGCCAGGACCTCGGCTATACCGCGCCCGCGGTGGTGGTGCTGTTCGGAGTCGGGGTGTTGGCGCTGGTGGCCTTCGTCGCCGTCGAACGACGAGCCCGCGCGCCCATGCTGAATTTCCGCTATCTGCGGCTGCCGATCGTGCGCAGCGCGCTGGTGGTGGCCTTCGCCGTGTACTTCGGCATCTTCTCCATCTTCTTCTTCACCGCCCTGTATCTGCAGGTGATGCAGTCCTATACGGGCGCGCGCACCGCCTGGGTGTTCGCGCCGATGGCGGCCACGATCGTGATCGGCTCGCTGGTGGCCGGGTACTGGGTGGCCCGGCGCGGGGCGCGGATGCCGATGATCCTCGGCTGTGTGATCGGCGCGGGCGGCATCCTGGCGACCCGGCACATGCTCTCGGGCACCATTCACGATCCGTCCCTGGCCACCGCGATGGCGGTCGCCGGGTTCGGTTTCGGCATCGCGGTGGTGCCGTTGACCTCGGCGGTGCTGTCCGGGGTGCCCGCCGAACACTCGGGAATGGCTGCCGCGGTGACCAATACGATGCGCCAGGTCGGTTCGGCGTTCGGGGTCGCGGTGCTCGGGGCCCTGGTGAGCGGGTTCCTCTCGGCGGATCTGAAGGCGCGCATGGACGAACTCGGCCTGCCGACCTCGCTGCAACCCGACGCGATCCAGGCCGTGGAGTTGGGCAAGATCCCCGAGGGCGTGGATATCGGGCCGTACCTGAAGTACCTGTCGAAGGTCTCGGAGGTACTCAACGCGGGCAAGGCGGCCTTCCACCACGGACTCGACGTGGCATTGCTGGTCTCGGCGATCATGATCCTGGCCGCGGCGGCGTTCACCGCCTACGACACGACACGTCGTCGGGAGCCCGCCGCGACGCCCTGAGAAACGGCGCGCGAGGGGGTAAATTGGCCCTGGCCAGTCACATCCCCGATGCGGGTGCGGCCGTCACAGGAGGCGCGTCATGGTCCAGCACACTCCACAAGCCCCGGTCCGGCCCTCGGGCTGGTGGATCGTGGTCGGCGCCCTGGTGATCGTGCTCGGCGTGATCAGCGCCGTCGCGGTCGGCGTCACCGGGTTCGTCAGGATGAGCGGCGACATCGACAGCTTCCAGCGTGTCGAGGTGCCGGGTTCGGGCGAACTCGACCTCGACGCCGGTGACTACACCATCTACTTCGAATATCCCGGCGCCTCCTCGGCGGGCACCCCCGAATCGGTGTGGGTCGCCCTCACCGATCCCGCCGGCGAGGAAGTGCTGATCGAGGACTACAGCTCCCGCCAGACCTACGGACTCGGCGGGCACGAAGGCCGCGCGATCTTCACCTTCCGGGTCGACGAGAGCGGGGTGTACACCCTCGACACCGAGGGTGGCCCCAACATCACCGTGGCGGTCGGCCACAGCCTGGGCTCCTCGATCGTGGGCACGGTGCTGATCGCGCTGGCCATCGGCTTGATCAGTGTGTTCGTGGGGTTGGCGATCCTGCTCACGGCGGTTATCCGGCGCAGTCGGGCGCGGCGCAAGCTCACGCGCGGTCCGGGTGGGCCCGGTGGTCCCGGATTCGGTGGGCCCGTCGGTCCGGGTGGCGAGAGCGGGTTCGGTGCGCCCTTCGGACCTGGTGGTTCCGGTGGTCCCGGTGGCTATGTCGGACCCGGCGGTCCCGCTGGTGTCGGCCGAGGCGGCTATGGCGGGCCGGGTGGCCCCGGCGGACAGGGTGGATTCGGTGGACCGTACGGTCCCGGCGGTCAGGGTGATCCCGGTGGATCGGGTGGTTCCTTCGGCCCGGGTGGGCCCGGTCGACCGGAGGGTCCCGGTGCTCCGCCGCCGACCGGGTGGCCCGCACCTCCGCAGCACCCCTGACCTGCGGCCGGGGCAGAAGTTCCCCTGGTTGTGCGCGACCTGTCGGACCGGTGAGCGATACTGCTTATCGTGAGTTCGATCGACCGACCAGTGCCCGAAGCCGTCGCCGTGATCAATACGGTGATCGGCGCGCAAGAGTGCTCGGATGTGGGGTCGTTCCGGTTCTGGTTCGCCGATCAGCGGTGGGAGTGGTCCGACGACCTCGCCGCGATGTACGGGTACGCGCCGGGCGAGGTCGAGCCGACGACCGAGCTGTTGCTCTCGCACCGCCACCCCGAGGACCAGCAGGACCTGGAGTCGGCGCTCACCGCCGCGCTCGACGCCGGTGACCCGGTGTGCGGGCGGCACCGGATCGTGGACACCTCGGGCGCCACCCGCGAGGTGATCATCGTCGGTGACCACATGGTCGACGACGAGGACACCGTGATCGGCACGACCGGGCACTACATCGATGTCACCGACCGCCTCGCCGAGGAGCGCCGCGACACCCTCGACGACACCGTGCCCGAACTGCTCGAGGCGCGCGCGGAGATCGAACAGGCCAAGGGCGCGCTGATCCTGATGTACGGGATCAGCGCCGACCAGGCGTTCAAGGTCTTGCAGTGGCGTTCCCAGGAATCCAACGTCAAGCTGCGCGAGATCGCCGCGCAGATCGTCGAGGATGTCCGCTCGCTGGACCCGCAGGTGCCGGGCTGTCGCACCCGTTTCGACCACCTGCTGCTCACCGCGCATCAGCGTCGTCGCCCGGACTGACCGCGAACGCGCCCGGCGCTCACGGCATTTCGATGGTCTCCCCGCGCGCGATCTCGGCGATGGCGCGCCGGACGCACTGATCCGGCGGGGTGTCGGTGAGATCGGCGAGGTACTCGATCAGCAGGATCGCCGCGGGTCGCGGGTTCGACGGCGCGCGATCGGGGTCCTCGGCCTCGTCGATGCCGAGCGCGCCGGTGAGGGCGGTGATGATCGCGCCCGGGTCGACGGTGGGCAGCCAGGCCGCCGAACGCCGCACCACGGCTGCCAGTACCGCGCGTACGTCGTCGCCGGTGAGGCCGTCGGGGTGCGCGGTCTCGAGCAGTTCGCGGATGATCGCCGACAGCACCGTGGTGAGTTGATCCGCGGGCAGGTCGGCGAGATCGGCTGTCGCGTCGGTGAATCCGGCGGGATCGGCCGCGTGCGCCGCGGTGACGGCGGAGTCGACGCCGCTCGCGATCGCGCGGGCGGGTGCGGGCCACTCGGTCGGCCACATGGGGGGAGTCTCCTCGGTGCTCGGGCTGCGCTGGCCCGCACCAGCCTACGCAGCGCGCGTCATCGACTCGGTTCGGGGAATTGGCATTCGGAGACCTTGGGGTTGACGCCGAGGTAGTTGAGCGGGCCCGCCAGCACCGTGAGGCCGATCGTGCCCCAGGCGCCGCAGTTGACGGGTGCGCTGGTGAAGTGGTCGCGCTGCACGGCGGCGATGAGCCCGGAGCCGAACCAGACCAGCATCAGCACCGAGAGAAAGAATTGCGCGAATTGGTGGCGTGGTCTGGCGCGGATCTCGCGCACTTCACGGATCTCCCGGTCACGTCGACGTCGGCCGTATGTTGTCATCGCCACACCTTCCCGCTCCGGTGGCCACCGCCACGACACGCGAAGTACTTCCGTCAACAGTGCAGGTCGGCGCCCCTCGAGTCAATGGTGGGTTTTCTCAGGCGACCGAAACGGGCTCGGCGTCGGCGTCGGCGCGCAGCCCGCCGAGCAGGGTGGCGAGTTTGCGCGACACGCTCATCTGGGAGACGCCGAGGCGTTGCGCGATCTCGCCCTGGGTGAGGGTGTCGTAGAAGCGCCAGATCAGCAACTGCTGGTCCTGGGCCGACAGGCGCGCCAGCAGGGGCGCCATGGTGACCGTCTCCTCGGTGAGCCGGAAATGCGGGTCTTCGGCGCCGACGGTCTCGGCGACGGTCATGCCGGGATCGCCGTTGGCGTCGCGGGCGGGGGTGTCGAGGCTGCGGGTCTGGAAGGCGTTGGCCGCGACCAGGGTTCGCGCGACATCGGTGACCGGCACCGCGAGCGCGGCGGCGATCTCGTGCGCGGTGGGCGCGCGATGGAGCTGCCGACTCAGTGCCTCGGTACTCGCCCGGACCCTGCCCTGCAGTTCCTTCTCGCGGCGCGGCACGTGCAGCGGCCACAGGTGGTCGCGGAAGTGCCTGCGCACCTCGCCCATGATGGTGGGGACGGCGAACCCGAGGAAGGGCGAACCGGTGGTCACGTCGTAGCGGTCGACCGCCATGACCAGCCCGAGGCGGGCGGTCTGGAGCAGGTCGTCGAAGGGTTCGCCGCGCCCGGAGTACTTGCGGGCGATGTGTTCGGCCAACGGCAGGCAGACCTCGATGATCCGGGCGCGCACGGTCTCGTGCTCGGGGCCGCGGGGATCGGTCAGCGCCCAGTGGGCGAAGAGGGGTTCGGCGTGTTCGTAGGTCCGGTGGTCGGTGGTGTGGGACATGCGGATCAGCTCCTGAGCCTTCGGAGGTCTACCGGTGCGGCGCAGTGAACCTAGAGTTGGTGCGGGCCGAGCATTTTCAGCGTCGTCATCATGGCCAGCGCCAAGCCGACGGCACCGACGATCGCCGCGGGCAGCGATCCGGTCAGGGCCGTCAGGCCGACGAGGAAGAACACGCAGGTGGCCAACATGATGGTGGTGCTGGTCAGATCCATGCTCGGCGTACTCGGTGCCCGATTACGTGAGTTGGTCATGTCAGTAGAGTTGACCACCGCGAGGGTTATTAAACTGTTATCGGTCGACAGGGATTGACAGCGCGCGAATTATCCCGTTTTATGTTTGGCCCGCCGAGAAAAGGGAATACCTAAATCCGGGCGCGTACCCGCAGGTCTCGCGCGAGATGATCGCGCTGTTCGATCACCAGTCGCAGCAGGGCCCGCGGTGCTTCCGGATTGGCCGCGAGCCACCGGTCCACCGCGTCGAGGGTGTTCGCGGCGGGGAACAGGCCCACCACGATGCGGCGCGCGATCTCGATGCTGCGCTGTTCCCAGACCGCGCGCAGCGCGGCGAAGTAGGCGTCGTCGTAGCGTTCGATCAGATCGCGGCGCCCACCCGCGCGGAAACCGTCGATGATCGCGTCGAGGTGGTCGTTGGACAGGGTCGTGTCGCCCAGCGCCGCGTCCCACGCCTCGGCTTTGACCTGCGGTTGCGGGCGGGCGGCGAGTGCGCGCAGGTGCGCGGTGCGGCCCGAGGCGGTGTCGTCGTGCTCGAGCGGGGCGGCCAGGTCGGCGGCGCTCGCGTGCCCGGTGGCCGCCAGCGCGGTCCACAGCGACCATCGCAGATCCGGGTCCAGCGCCAAGCCCGCCGGTGTCTTGCCGGCCAGCAGTGCGCGGATATCGTCGGCGCGGTGACCGTCGACCGAGGCCGCCGCGGCGCTCGCGCGCGCCCACGCCAGTTGCGCACCCGAACCTGGTTCAGCGGAATGCAGTGTGGTCCAGCAGGATTCGAGCCAGTCGGCGCGCCAGGTGTCGCGCGCGGGGGCCGGCAGGTAGTGGCCGATGGTGAAGGCGGCGTTGGCCAGGACCGCGGTGAGCAGGGCCATGTTCGTCTCGGCGGGAGCGAAAGCGCGGGCCATCCGCAGGTAGCGGTCGGCGGCGAGTTCGCCGTCGCGCACCGCGTTCCACAGGGCCGACCAGATCAGCCCGCGCGCCAGCGGATCGGTGACCCGGTCCAGCGAGGTCTCCACGGTGGCAAGGGAATCGGGGTCCAGGCGCACCTTCGCGTAGGTGAGATCGCCGTCGTTGAGCAGGCGCAGCGCGGCGGGGGCGAGGGTCACGGGGGTGCGTTCGTCGGCGATGTCGAGTTCGGTGCGCTCGCGCAGGACCAGGTCACCGGCGGAATCGAAGTCGTAGAGGCCCACCGCGAGTCGGTGCGGCCGCGGATCGGTCTGGACGATCTCACCGTCGGTCAGCGTCAGGGTCGACACCCCGGTCGTCTGCAACCACGCCCGCGCCCAGTCGGCGAGATCCCGCCCGGAATCGGCCGACAATTCCGTGAGCAGATCGGCCAGGGTCGTATTGCCGAACGCGTGCGCGCGGAAATAGCGGCGCACCCCGGTGAAGAATTCCGCCCGACCCACATAGGCGACCAATTGCTTGAGCACGCTGGCGCCCTTGGCATAGGTGATGCCGTCGAAATTGAGTTTGGCGGCCTCGAGATCGGTGATATCGGCGACGATCGGGTGCGTGGTCGGCAACTGATCCTGCAGATACGCCCACGCCTTGCGTCGGTTGGCGAAGGCCACCCACGCGTCGGTCCACTCGGTGGCCTCGGCACTGGCCAGCGCGCCCATGTAGTCGGCGAAGGATTCCTTGAGCCACAGGTCGTCCCACCAGACCATGGTGACCAGATCGCCGAACCACATGTGCGCCATCTCGTGCAGGATGGTGTTCGCGCGGCCCTCGTACTGGGCGGCGGTGGCGGCCCCGCGGAAGACGTACGCCTCGGTGAAGGTGACCAGGCCGGGATTCTCCATCGCGCCCAGGTTGTATTCGGGCACGAAGATCTGGTCGTACTTGCCCCACGGGTAGGGGTAGTCGAACTGCTCGGCGAAGAAGTCCAGGCCCTGCTTCGTCACCTCGAGCACGGTGTCGGCGTCGAGGTACCGCGCCAGCGAGGCGCGGCAGTAGACACCGAGGGGGATGGTGAGTTCGCCTCGCGCCCAGACGGATTCGACCCGGTGGTACGGGCCCGCCGCGATCACGGTGATGTAGGTCGAGATCGGCAGGGTGGGGGAGAACTCGACGCGCTGGTTCGCCCCGTCGGCCTCGGTCACGGCGGCGGGGCGGTTCGACAGCACCTCCCAGCCGGCCGGCGCGGTCACCGTGAAGGTGAACGGCGCCTTCATATCCGGCTGCTCGAAGCAGGCGAACACCCGCCGCGCGTCCGCCGGTTCGTACTGGGTGTAGAGGTAGGTCGCGCCGTCGACCGGGTCGAGGAACCGGTGCAGCCCCTCACCCGAGCGGCTGTACGCACCGGTGCCCCGCACCACCACCACATTCGACGCCGCCAACCCGCTCAGGCCGATCCGCGCCCCGTCGTAGTCGACCTCGACCTCGACCCCGTTCACCGTCACCGACTCGACCGACAGGCCGAGGAAATCCAGCCAGGTCCGGTCCGTCGCGGCGGTGAACTCGACGGTGGTCGTCGTGGGGAAGCCCGCACGCCGCTGATCCGGCGCCCCGGACAGGTCGAGCTCCACCCGGTAGTCGCCGACGGTGACCGCCGCCGAACGTGCGGCGGTCTCGGAACGGCTCAGATTCGCGGTAGTCACGCCGACGATCCTGCCAGCTACTCCACCGTGACGCTCTTGGCGAGGTTGCGCGGCTTGTCCACGTCGCGGCCCAGCGCCATCGCGGTGTGGTAGGCCAGCAGCTGCAGCGGAATGGTCAGCAGCATCGGGTCGAGTTCGGGCGAGACCCGAGGCACCCGGATCACCTCGTCGGCGACATTGTCGGGCAGATCGGCGTTGGTGACCGCGATGACCGGACCGCCGCGGGCTTTGATCTGCTCGATCGTGCTGATGTTCTTCGACAGCAGCTCGTCGTCGGGCACCAGCACCACGCTCGGCATCTCCGGATCGATCAGGGCCAGCGGCCCGTGCTTGAGCTCGGAGGCCTGATACGCCTCGGCGTGCACATAGGACACTTCCTTGAGCTTCTGCGCCCCCTCGCGCGCCACCGGCCACGCCCGGACCCGGCCGATGAAGAACATGCTGCGGGCCTTGGCGTAGCGGTGGGCGATCTCGGCGATCGCGTCCTCGTCGGCGATGACCTCGTCGATGGCGTCGGGCAGCGCGCGCAGACCGTCGACGATCCGATTGCCGTCGGCCGCGGACAGGTCGCGCACGCGACCCAGCAGCAGCGCCAGCATGGTGAACGAGACCGTCATATTGGTCAGCGCCTTGGTGGAGGCGACCGAGATCTCCGGGCCCGCGTGCAGGAACACACCCGCACCGCACTGGCGCGCGATCGCGCTGCCGACGGCGTTCACCGCGCCGATGACCCGCCCGCCCTTGCGCTGCAGTTCCTGCACCGCGGCCAGGGTGTCGAGGGTTTCGCCGGACTGGCTGATCGCGACGTAGAGCGCGTCGGGATCGACCACCGGATTGCGGTAGCGGAACTCCGAGGCGGGTTCGGCGGTGGCGGGGATGCGGGCCAGTTCCTCGACCACCTGGGCGCCCAGCTGGCCGGCGTAGTAGGCCGAACCGCAGCCCAGGAACACGACCTTGCTGATGCTGCGCAGTTCGCGCGCGTCCATGTTCAGCCCGCCCAGATGCGCGGTGGCGAAGCGGTCGTCGAGGCGGCCGCGCAGGGCCCGGCGCACCGCGTCGCTCTGCTCGGCGATCTCCTTGCGCATGAAATCGGGGAAGCCGCCCAGGGCGTAGTCCTCGGCCACCATGTCGATGGTGGTCGGGGTCTTGTCGGTCTGCTCGTGGTCGGGAGACAGTGTGCTGGTACGGAATTCGCCGTCGCGCACGGTGGCCAGCTCGCCGTCGTCGAGGAACACCACGCGCTGGGTGTGGTGGACCAGCGCCGCGACATCGGAGGCGACGAACATCTCGCCGTCGCCGACGCCGAGCACGATGGGGCTGCCGTTGCGGGCCACCACCAACTCGGCGGGACGGCGCGCGTCGAGCACCAGCAGGCCGTAGGTGCCGCGGATGCGGTGCAACGCCAGGCGCACGGCGTCCTCGAGCGACTCGGTGGCGTCGAGTTCGCGGGCCACCAGGTGCGCGATCACCTCGGTGTCGGTCTCGGAGACCAGTGTCACGCCCAGCTCGGTCAGTTCCGCGCGTAGTTGCTCGGCGTTCTCGACGATGCCGTTGTGCACGACCGCGATGCGACCGCTGGTGTCGGTGTGCGGGTGGGCGTTGGTGTCGCTGGGTTCACCGTGGGTGGCCCAGCGGGTGTGGGCGATGCCGACGGTGCCGCGGACCGGCGCGGCGTCGACCCGGTCGCGCAACTGCTGCACGCGACCCTTGGTCTTGACCACGCGCAGCTTGCCGCGATGGGGCAGGGCCAGACCGGCCGAGTCGTAGCCGCGGTACTCGAGCTGTTGCAGCCCTTCCAGCAGCACGGGCACCGCCTGGCGATGCCCGATGTATCCGACGATTCCACACATGGCGTGAACCCCTTACCCGTAGTCGATTTATCCGTACACGATGCGACGCAGTTGCCGTTCGGTGAATGTCGGCGCCGCGACCGGACGCTGGGCGAGTTCGGCGTCGAGCCGCTGCCAGATCTCGGCGTTGCGCAGCTCGCGCGCCTGCAGCTCGGCATGGCGGCGGCGCACGAACTGCTCGGCCGTCTCGTCGAAATAGCCGACCACATCGGCGACGACGCGCGCCGCCACTCGCTCGGGCAGACCGGTGGAGGCCACGACATAGCGGACCAGCTCGGTGGGTACCCCGTCATTCACTCGGACGATCTTGCCTCCCGGCCGCGATTTCACCAACATACGTGCCCGATATCGGGCAGAAAGTTATCAGACAGGCGATTTCGGCGACATTTCGCCTGGTCGCGCGTCGGCGGGGTGTTCCATGCTGTTACCGCCTTGTGAAGGTGTGAACCGCGACTTGCGGACAGTTTGCTGGAAAGCTCTACAGGGGCACGGCACGCATCCGAGTGGAGGTTGTGGTGAGGCGGCATCGAATGAGCGACGCGTTCAGTGATCAACTCTTCTTCGCAGGACCTTCGCCGACCTCGGCCGAGTCGCAGGGTCGACCCGAGTATGTGGTGGACGCGGCCATCGTGACGGTCGCCGAACAGATCGTGCGCACCGGATTCGACAACGCCGACTCCGCCCACCGACGCCTGCGCCGCTTCTGCTCGTTCGCCAAAGCCGAAGGGGCCATGGTGAATTGCCTGCTCGGTGCGGCGACCACGGTCGAGGACGGTGGCGCGGTGCCGTTCGTGGGACGCGTCGTGGGCCGGCTCGGACACGCGGAACTGCTGTTCGAACTGGCGCTGGGGGAATCGCGGATCGACCCGTTCGACGGCACCCCGGTCGAGCACAGTGTGCCGCCGGGGTCGATGTCGGAGTTGGACTTCGAGTTCGTCATCGCCCAGGCGAGTGAACTGGTCGATAGCTTGTTGTTACCGAATTACCTGGCCCTGCTGGAATGGCGCGACCTCACCGGCGAGGCGCCCCGCTCGCGCCAACCGCAGCAGTCCGCCGCGCTGCTCTACGAACTCAACGAACGACTCGCCCCGGTGCTGGGGGAGATGCCGCTGGCCTGGCTGCTGCTGCACTACGCCGAGTTCGGGGTCGCGCCGCTGGCGGATTCGATCCATCGCGCGCTGCTGCGCACCAACGCCGCCGACGCGGTCACCGCCGCGCGCACCGCCGCGGCGGCGCTCACCGCGATGTCGTATGTGTCCCCGTCGGCGCGGCTCGACGGGTTGTCGGTGGTGTCGCGGCGGCCGAGTCATCAGCCGACGCTGGTCACCGGCAATCACGTGATGGCCGATGTGGTGTGCGCGCTGTCGCGCTGTGACACCACCAACGGCTGGCAGGCCGACGCGGAGTTGCTGCGCACCGCCGACGCGCAGACCGTCGGGTGGCTGCTGGCCGAGGAACGTCGCCATCCGCGCGAACCCCGGTGTGGCCGTGGCAGTCTCATGGCCTCGGCGATCGGGCTCGAGATCGCGCTCGGGGTCGACCACGCCCGCGGTGCGGCCCCGATCACCGCGCCCTCACCGGCCGCGATCAGCGCCGATCTGCTGCGGGTGCTTCGCCTGCCGTGGGATCGGATCCCCGACGCCGCGCGCTACACCCCCGCGCACCTGCACGGGGTGCTGCGCCTGGCCTGTTGCGCGATGGATTCGATGAGTCCGGGCGCGGCCGAGGCGACCGAGCTGCTGCACCGGGCCGCGGATCGGGCGATTCCCACGCTGAGCGCCCGCCCGGATCCGCCGATCTACCTGCAGGGCGCGCTCGCGCTGCTCGAGGCCTGGCACAGCAGCGGCCCGATGGGCGCGCGTTCGCTGCTCGACGCCACCGAGCCCATCGCGCCGGTCGTGTTCACCACCCTCATGCTGGTCACCACGGCGCTGATCCACATGGCGGCCGAGGAGTTCGACGCGGACGTCACCCAGGTCTTCGACGCGCTCGAGACCCGGCTGCGCGCGCGCGATCGCCTCGCGGAGTGAGGTCTCAGCGCAGGTAGACCCCGAGCTGGGGGACCGCGTCGGCGACGTGCTGGGCCAGGATCGGCTGCCCGATCAGCGTGAAGACCCAATCACCTTGCGGGCGTTGGAGTGTGCCGAAGACCAAGCCGGTGCTCGGGCCCGCCGCGGACAGTTCGAGTCGGACCGCCTCGACCCCGGCGGCATTGTCGACCAGGCGACAGAATCCGTTCGCGACCTGTCCGAGTTGCTGCCCCTGATAGCTGGTGACCAGGAAGACGATCGTGGTCACCGCCGGATCGAGCAGGCTCAGATCGACCACGATGACCTCGTTGTCGCCGTCCCCGTCACCGGTGACGCTGTCGCCGTGGTGGCGCAGCGCGCCGTCCCGCGAGGTGAGCTGTTCGTGGAAGGCGACATCGGTGAACTCGTCCCCGGCGAAGGCCAACGCCGCGGCGTCGATGTCGATATCGGTGCGCGAGAGGGCGGCCACGTCGGTGGCGCCCGCCGGGTCCCAGCCGACGCCGAAGGTGAGGTAGGTCAGTGGTGCGGTCATGCGGAGCTCCTGGTCGACCGTGGCCACCGGAGCCACGGTGGTTGCGGTCTTCCCGAGTCCGGTGTTCGTAAACATCCGATCGCGGCGGGGGGAGTTCGGCTCACCCTGAATTCAATGGTGGTCGCGGCCGGTCGCGGGTGGTTTCGTGTGATCATCCGGGATCGAAGGGAAGGCCAACGTATGTCTGTCGGTGACGCAGCGGTGTCGGGAGTGCGCGTGGTCAAGCTGGGTGCCCACCTCGGCGCCCGGATCGAGGGCGTGCGGCTCGGCGGCGGGCTCGACGCGCGCACGGTCGCCACGGTGCGGGCCGCGCTGGCCGAGCACAAGGTGATCTTCTTCCGCGATCAGCACCACCTCACCGAGGACGGGCAGTACGAGTTCGCGCAGCTGCTCGGCAACCCCACCACGCCGCACCCCACGGTGACCTCGGCGGGCGCCAAGAGCCTGGCCATCGATTCCCAGCACACCCGCTCGAACGTGTGGCACACCGATGTCACCTTCGTCGACCGGGTGCCCCACGCCTCGATCCTGCGGGCGGTCGCGCTGCCCAGTTACGGCGGTTCGACCACCTGGGCCTCGACCGTGGCCGCCTACAACGCGCTGCCCGAACCGCTCAAGCGACTGGCCGAGAGTCTGCGCGCGCGCCATTCCAACCGCTACGACTACGCGGCCGAGATCGAGGACCGCACCGCCGATTCCGACGCCGCCTACCGTCGCGAATTCGAGTCCACCTACTTCGAGACCGAGCACCCCGTCGTGGAGGTACACCCCGAAACCGGTGCGCGCGCACTGCTGTTGGGCTGCTTCGTCTCCGAGATCGTCGGGGTCTCGCGCAGTGAGTCCGCGGCGCTGTTGCGGCTGTTCCAGGATCGGGTCACCCGTCTCGAGCACACCACCCGCTGGGACTGGTCGCTCGGCGATGTCGCCATCTGGGACAACCGCGCCACCCAGCACTACGCCATCGACGACTACGACGGCAGCGAGCACCGCAGGCTCACCCGCATCACCCTGGCCGGGCCGGTACCCGTCGGCGTCGACGGCGCGACCAGCACCGTCATCGCCGGGGACGCGCAGCCCTACGCCGCGCCACTCGAGCGGGCGGCCTGAACCGCACCTCCCCGGTCCGACCGGCGCCGTCGACTATCCTGCGACGGCATATTCACCCGCGATCAGCTACCCACTGCCCCCGCTCGATGATGGGAATGTCGTGAATTTGTGGAATTACGTCCGCGGGCGAGGCGAACTGCTGAGCTTTCTCACCTACCAGCACGCCTCCCTCGCCTTCCAAACAGTGCTGGTCGGAACGGTGGTCGCGATCCTGATCGCGGTGGCGGTGTATCGCCTGCCGCTGGCCTCGGCGCTGACGCTCACCTCGAGCCGGGTGGCGCTGACGATCCCGTCGCTGGCCCTGCTGGCGCTGCTGCTGGTGCCGTTCGGGCTCGGCGTGGTGCCCTCGTTCATCATGCTGGCGTTCTTCGCCGCGCTGCCGGTGATCGGCAACGCCATCGTGGGGTTGCGTTCGGTGCCGCCGACGGTCGTGGAGTCCGCGCGCGGAATCGGGTTGTCGCGCTGGCGGATTCTGCTGACCGTGGAACTGCCGATCGCGTGGCCGGTGATTCTGACCGGGATCCGGGTCTCGACGCAGATGATCGTCGGTGTCGCCGCGATCGTGGCCTATGTGCTCGGCCCCGGGCTGGGCTCGCTGATCTTCAACGGACTGTCCCGTCTCGGTGGCGCCAACGCGCTCGAAATGGCGTTCACCGGAACGATTCTCATTGTTGCCATCGCGTTGGTCTTCGACGCGCTCCTCGTCCTGCTCGGACGCCTCACGATTGCCAAGGGACTGTGATGACCGATGTGACCAGCCAGCCGGCCGCGGCGGCGCCGCAGCGCAATGTGACCGGTGAATCCATCACCCTCGACGGTGTCGTCAAGCGCTACAAGGGCCAGGACACCCCGGCGGTGCACAAGCTCGACCTCGAGATCGAGGCAGGCCAGATCGTCGCCTTCGTCGGTCCGTCCGGGTGCGGCAAGACCACCACGCTGAAGATGATCAACCGCCTGATCGAACCCACCGAGGGCCGGATCCTCATCGGCGGCCGCGATGTCACCCGCGAGGACCCCGACAAACTGCGCCAGTCCATCGGCTACGTCATCCAGTCCGGCGGGCTGTTCCCGCACTGGACCGTCGCCAAGAACATCGGCGCGATCCCCCGGGTGCTCGGCTGGGACAAGAAACGCATCGCCGAACGCACCGAGTACCTCCTGGACCTGGTCGGCCTCGACCCGAAGACCTTCGCCGATCGACTGCCCAAGGACATGTCCGGTGGGCAGCAGCAGCGCGTCGGGGTGGCCCGCGCGCTCGCGGCCGATCCGCCGGTGCTGCTGATGGACGAACCCTTCGGCGCGGTCGACCCGATCACCCGGGTTCGCCTGCAGGACAGCCTCATCGCGATCCAGCACGAACTCGGCAAGACCATCGTGATCGTCACCCACGATTTCGAGGAGGCCACCAAACTCGGCGACAAGGTGCTCATCCTGTCCGAGGGCGGCCACGTCGAGCAGTACGCCAAGCCGGAGGAGATCCTCACCGCGCCGGCCACGCCGTTCGTCGAGGAATTTGTCGGATCCGGCGCGAAACTGGCGTATCTGACGGTGTCGCGGGTGCGTGACGTGGAGGTCGACCCGGTGACGACCGCCCGGATCGGCGAGTCCTCGAAGACGGTGATCGGGCGCGCGAAGGCCGCCAAACATACCTGGGTGGTCGTCGTCGACGACGCCGGGCGGCCGCGTTCGTGGCCGTCGCTGGGCGAGGTCGCGAGCAAGCCCGAAGTTTCGGACTACCTCGATCGGCGCCTGCCGGTCGTGGCCCAGTCCTCGACGCTCAACGACGCGCTCGACGCCATGCTCGCCGCCAGTCAGGGCGCCACCCTGGTCACCGACGGGCGCGGAGCCGTGGTCGGGTCGCTGAGCATCGGCTCGGTGACCGAGGTGATCCAGACCAAGCTCGCCGAAGGCCACGCCGCGGTCGAGGATCTGTCCTACGAGACCTATGTCGACGGCACCGATCACACGCCGACGCCGGTCGTCGCCGCCGACGACGAGGTCGGGCCCGCATGAGTCGATTGCGCCGGGTTCCGATCGACGTCTGGTTCGAACCCCTGATCATCGCGGTGATCGGCATCGGGTACCTGTTCTGGTACCGCTCGGCCACCTTCACCGCCACCGAACAGGCCTCGCTCGGCTGGGCCAACCTGCAGAACACGATCGTCGACCACATCAAGCTCACCGTGGTGGCCACGCTGATCGTGGTCGTGGTGGCGATTCCGTTGGGCATCGCGCTGACCCGGCCCGCGCTGCGGCGACTCGAGCCGGTCGCGGTGAACATCGCCAATATCGGGCAGGCCGCGCCCGCGGTGGGGCTGCTCGTGCTGTTCACGTTCTGGCTCGGCACCGGATTCCGCACGGCCGTGGTCGGTTTGGTCGTCTACGCGATCCTGCCGATCCTGCAGAACACCATCGTGGGGTTGCGCCAGGTCGATCAGCGCACCATCGAAGCCTCGCGCGGCATCGGCTTCTCGGCCACGCGGACGCTGGTGCAGGTGGAGTTGCCGCTGGCGGTGCCGGTGATCCTCAACGGGGTGCGCACCGCGCTGGTGATCCTGGTCGGCACCGCGACGCTGAGCACGTTCATCGGCGCGACGAGCCTGGGCACCCTGATCACCACCGGTGTCACCCTGTTCCTGCCCAAGTTGCTCATCTCCGGCGCGGTGCTGGTGGGGCTGCTGGCATTGATCATCGACTGGCTCGGTCGACTCGTCGAACTGGCCGCGACCCCGCGAGGAATCTCATGAGACACCCACGGCTGGTCCCGCTGATCTCCGCACTGACCGCGACGGTCGCGCTGCTGGCCGGGTGCGGGTTGGTGAGCTCCTCGGGCACCTTCCACGACGCGAGCCTGCCCGACGGGCAGCGACCCCTGGACGGGGCGAAGCTCACGGTCACCTCCAAGAGCTTCACCGAGGGGGTGCTGCTGGGCAAGATCACCGCGACGTATCTGGCCGCGGCGGGCGCCTCGGTGACCGACCTGACCGGTGCGCCGGGTTCGGCGTCCTCGCGTCAGGCCCAGCTCAACGGGGACGCCGACATCCTGTGGGAGTACACCGGCACCGGGTGGGTGAACTACCACAGCGAGACCGAGACGATCGCGGACCCGCAGGAGCTGTGGCAGCGCGTCCACGATGTGGAGAAGCGCGATTACGACCTGGAGTGGATGGCCCCGGCCAACTTCAACGACACCTACGCCTTCGCCGCGGCGACACCGACGGCCCAGAACCTGAAGGTGAAGTCGCTCTCGGACGTGGCCGCGCTGCCGGTATCCGAGCGGACCTTCTGCGTAGACGACGAATTCTTCAGTCGCTCCGACGGTTTCCTGCCGATGCTCGAGAAATACGGCATCCCCTACAACGACCCCAACGGTGTCCCCGCGGGCAACGTGACCCGCATGGACGCCGGCGTCGTCTACACCGCCACCGCCAAATCCGACCCCTGCCACTTCGGCATGGTCTACACCACCGACGGCCGCGTCAAGAACCTCGACCTGTTCGTCCTCGACGACGACAAGAAGTTCTTCCTCCCCTACAGTGGCACCGCCGTCGTGCGCGGCGCCATCATCGAGCAGTACCCCCAACTCCGCGACCTGCTCGGCGCCATCTCCGAACGCCTCACCGACGACCTGATGCGAGACCTCAACGGCCGCATCGACATCGACGGCGAAGACCCCTCCGACGTCGCCTACGACTGGCTGAAAAGCGTCAACCTGATCAGCTGACCAGCCCGTGCCGACCTCATTGTCGAAGAGCTGAATCGAGACTGTCGAGTATTTCAACGAACTCGGCAGTCTCGATCGCGACCTCGAAGACCCGACCCTCGTGCTCGGGGTGCTCGAGGAAATGAGCCTCGCGCCAGAACTGCCACGTGACGACCAGCTGGTCGGCGTCGTGGAAGGCGTAGGCCAGCACATTGTCGGTGGTCGGTCCCCACCGCAGGAACCAGAACCGCTCGCGCAAGGCGTCGGCCGCCGTGGCACCGAACCGGTGATGAGTGGCGACAGGGGACAGGTCGGCAAACGGCAACGACGGAACCTGCCCGGACCGCACCGAGGCGGCGGTCTCCCGCACCGAGCCACGGAACTGTTCGACGAAGACCATATTGTCGTCGCAGGTCAACCACTGGCCTGCGGCCCACAGGTCCACGCGACGCAACCCCGAAGCCGGATCCCCGACTTCGACGGCGAACCTGTTCTTCTCACCCAGCATGACCGACACCCGGACACGATGTCAGCTCCGTCGGCTTTCGCACAACCGGGCATGCGCAGTCGAAGAACCCGTCGTGCGCCACGGGCT
>NZ_JBHSQN010000002.1:15405-263435 GCF_042658545.1 Nocardia lasii | reverse complement strand
GGGGTGGGGTTATTTGCCTACCGGGAGGCCGGTGGGGGCTGGGATCTGGTCTACGGTGAGGCGTTTGCGGAAGACCCAGTAGGTCCAGCCCTGGTAGGCCAGGACTACGGGGACGCACAGGACGGCGGCCCAGCTCATGACCTGGAGGGTGTAGCGGCCGGAGGAGGCGTTGTGGATGTTGAGGTCGAAGGCGGGGCTGATCGTCGACGGCATGACGTTGGGGTAGAGGGAGCCGACGAGCAGGATGGTGGCGGCGGCGATGGTGAGGGCGGTGCCGATGAAGGCCCAGCCGTCGCGGCCCGCGGCGGTGGCGCCGCCGGCGACGACCAGGCCGAGCACCGCGGCACCGAGGGCGGCCCAGGTCCAACCGGAGCCGTAGGCGAGCTGGGTCCACAGACCGAAGCCGCCGACGATGGCCACGGTGGGCAGGTACAGGATCCGCACGCACTTGCGGGCGTCGTCGCGGACCTCACCGCCGGTCTTGAGCGCCAGGAAGATCGCGCCGTGCAGGGCGAACAGGATGCCGGTGGTCGCCGCGCCCAGTAGCGCGTAGGGGCTGAGCAGCTCCCACACCGACCCGACGACCTGCTTGTGCTCGTCGAGCGGCACCCCGCGCACCAGGTTGGCGAACACCCAACCCCAGGCCAGCGCCGGGATCCAGGACCCGATCCCGATCCCGACGTCACACCAGGCCCGCCACTTGGGCGAGTTGATCTTCGACCGGTACTCGATGGCGCACACGCGCACGATCAACGCCACCAGCAACAGCAGCAGCGCCAGATAGAACCCGGAGAACAGGCTCGCGTACCACTCGGGAAACGCCGCGAACATCGCACCGCCCGCGGTGATCAGCCAGACCTCGTTGCCGTCCCAGACCGGGCCGATCGTATTGAGCAGCACCCGCCTGCGCTTGTCGGAGCCACGGCCGATGATCGGCATGAGCATCCCGACCCCGAAGTCGAAGCCCTCGAGAATGAAGTAGCCGGTGAACAGCACACTGACCAGCACGAACCAGAATTGCTGCAGACTCATCGTGGTCTCCTAGTACGCGAAGGACAGCTGCTCGACAGGTTCGGCGCGGTGCTTGCCGCCGCCACCGTCGTCGTCGTCGGGACCGGACTGATCGTCGTGCGGCGCCGGTCCCGGCTCGGGTCCGACCACGGTGTAGCGGTGCATCAGGTAATACCAGACCACCGCCAGCGCACCGTAGAGCAGCGTGAACACCGCCAGCGAGAACAGCACCGTGGCGGGCGCGTGGTGGGACACACCCTCGCCCACCGTCATGCGAATGGTCTTGTCACCGGTCAGGTTCGGGACCACCACCCACGGCTGGCGGCCCATCTCGGTGAAGACCCAGCCCGCGCTGTTGGCCAGGAACGGGGTCGGGATGGCCAGTACCGACAGCCACGAGAACCAGCGCTTGTCGGGCACCCGCCCGCGCCGGGTCAACCACATTCCGGCCAGCAGCAACAGCGCCGGTCCGGCCAGGAACCCGATCATGGCGCGGAAGCTCCAGTAGGTGACGAAGAGGTTCGGCCGGTAGTTGCCGGGCCCGTAGTCCTCGACATAGGAGCGTTGCAGATCCTCCACGCCCTGCAGGGTCACGCCGGTGAACTTGTCCTTGGCCAGGAACGACAGCACATAGGGCACCTCGATGAGGTGGGTGACGCTGTCGCAGTTGTTGTGCGTGCCGACGGTCAGGATCGAGAAGTCCGGGTCGAGTTCGGTGTGGCACAGCGATTCGGCCGAGGCCATCTTCATGGGCTGCTGGTCGAACATGAGCTTGCCCTGCATGTCGCCGGTGATCCCGACCACGACGATCGACGCGGCCACCACCCACATGCCCATCCGCGCGACGGGCCGCCACATGGTCTTGGCCTCTTCCTGTTTCACTCGGTCGCCGCTGCGCATGTTGCGGACCATGAACCACCCCGCGATGCCGACCACGAACGTCGACCCGGTGAGGAACGCGCCCGCCACTACGTGCGGGAAGGCGGCCAGGGTGGTGTTGTTGGTGAGCAGCGCCCAGATACTCTCCAGCTCAGCACGTTCGGTCTCCGGGTTGTATTTCGCCCCGACCGGGTGCTGCATGAACGAATTCGCCGCGATGATGAAGTAGGCGGAGGCGTTGACGCCGATCGCGACTATCCAAATCGTCGCCAGGTGAACATATTTGGGCAATCGCGTCCACCCGAAGATCCACAATCCGAGGAATGTCGATTCCAGGAAGAACGCGACCAATGCCTCGAAAGCCAGTGGGGCGCCGAACACATCGCCGACGAACCGGGAATACTCGCTCCAGTTCATGCCGAATTGGAACTCCTGCACGATGCCGGTCGCGACACCGATGGCGAAGTTGATCAGGAACAGTTTCCCGAAGAACTTGGTGAGCCGATACCAGTGCTCTTTTCCGGTGATCACCCAGGCCGTCTGCATACCGGCGACGAGCGGCGCCAAGCCGATGGTGAGCGGGACGAAGATGAAGTGGTAGACGGTGGTGATACCGAACTGCCATCGGGAGACATCCAGGGTGCTCATTGCCAGCGAACTCATCGTCGGATCTCCTGCCATCGCAGTGAACTGTTGTCGAACCGCGTGCGCCCCGTGATTGTGGTACGGGGTTATCGTCCGGGATAGGTATCGAGATGAAATGGATGCATATCAATTCTCCGACGGTGGGGGATAGGTGATGGTGGTGCCGTCGACGTGGGCGAAGTTCGTCAGGTGGTGCTCGGGCGCGCGGGTGCCGGACATGATGTCGCGCACCTCGATGCCCCGGACCAGCAGCGCGTCGCCGACCAGCGATCGGTGACACCGCCACGGCACTGCCTCGGCGCACATGATCGCCGTCGTGGCCTGGTGCGCGAGCTCGATCAGTTCGTCGAGGCCCGCGCGGAATTCCGGGGTCTGCATGTAGTCGGCGTACTGGCGAAACGAGGCGTTGCGCCAGCCCGCGTTCTCCTCGCTCTTGGCGCCGTGGCGCAAACCGCCCAGCGCCGCCAGGTAGACGTACTGAATTCCGGCGGCTCGCAGTGTTTCCGGGAGTTCGTCGCGCCCGAACTGGGGATTGTGCCTCGACCGGGGGACTGTGCGGATATCGACGAGCTGGGTGACGCCGTAATCGTGCAGCAGACCGACGAATTCTTCCGCGGTCCGCGTGGAATGGCCGATCGTGTACACAGTCAGCACTGCTCGATCGTAGGGGACGGCGTGGCCGATTCCGGTCAGGACTCGGCGAGCTTCTTCGCCCGGCGCAGAATGTCTTCGATCATGGCGGAGTCGACCAGGCCGGTCGCGGTATTGCGTTGGCTCACGTGATAACTACCGAGCACGGTGACCGATCGACCGTCGGGATGGGTGATGACGACTTCGGCGCCGTGCCCGAAACGGGGCCGCGGGCGCGGCACGGTCCAGCCGCCGTCGGTGAGCACGGTGAACAACGCCTGCCATCCGAAAGCGCCGAGGACGACGATGACCGACACGGTCGCGCGCAACAATTCGAGTTCCCGGCTGAGAAAGGGCGCGCACCGTTGCCGTTCGGCCGGTGTGGGCTTGTTCTCGGGCGGGGCGCAGTGCACCGGCGCGGTGAGTCGGGTGTCGATCAGGGCGATGCCGTCGTCGCGGCTGACCGGGTGCGCGCCGGTGGCGAGGCCCACCGCGTGCAGGGCGCCGAACAGGAGGTCGCCGCTGGGGTCGCCGGTGAACATGCGACCGGTTCGGTTGCCGCCGTGGGCGGCCGGGGCGAGTCCGACCACGAGGATGCGGGCGTCGTCGGGGCCGAAACCGGGCACGGGTCTGCCCCAGTACACCTGATCGCGGAAGGCGGCCCGTTTGACGACGGCGACCTCGTCGCGCCAGGCCACCAGCCGGGGACAGGCGCGACAGGTGGACACCAGCAGGTCGAGTTCGGCGATGCTCGTCGTCTCGGGCGCTCGTGCGGGCGCGGTTTCCGGATCCTGGCCGGCCATCGGATCAGTCTAGGCCGAACACCCTGCGCGGTACCGCCAGTACCACGTACATTCGAGGGATGTCCACCGAGATCGTGAGCGCCGACGGAGTCGTGCGCGGTCGCGCGGGCCGTCGCGTCGTGCGTTGGCGCGCCCTGCCGTACGCGGCCCCGCCCATCGGGGAGTGGCGTTTGCGCGCACCCCAGCCCGTGACGCCGTGGACGGGGGTGCGTTCGGCGACCGAGTTCGGTGCCGCGGCGGTGCAGAACCCGAACGGGGCCAGGGTCGGCCCGCGCACCTGGCAGCCCACCGGCGAGGACTGTCTCACGCTGAATGTCACCGCCCCGGTGACGCCGTCGTCGACCCCGCGTCCGGTGATGGTGTTCTTCCACGGCGGCGGCTATCTGATCGGGACCTCGAGCATGTACTCCGGGGCGCGGTTGGCCGCGCGCGGCGAGGTGATCGTGGTGTCGGTGAACTACCGGCTCAGCGGGCTCGGGTATGTGGATTTCAGCGAGTTCTCCACGCCGGAGCGACGATTCGACTCGAATCTGGGTCTGCGGGATCAGGTGGCGGCGCTGGAGTGGGTGCGGCGCAATATCGCCGCGTTCGGCGGCGACCCGGACAGTGTCACGATCTTCGGTGAGTCGGCCGGGGCGCACGCGGTGATCAGCCTGCTGGCCACGCCGGCCGCGCGCGGGCTGTTCCATCGCGCGATCGCGCAAAGTGCCCCGGCGGACTGGGTTTCCACCCCCGAGCAGGCGCACCGGTTCGCGCGCCGCTGCCTGGACCGGCTCGGCGCCACACCCGAGAACGCCGCGTCCGTGCTGAGCACTGTCGCGGCGAAGGACCTGTGCCGGGCCGCTGACCGGGCGCTGGGCAGCGCGCTGCGCGAGGAGCCCGGCAACTACCCGTACGCGTGCGTGGTCGACGGCGAGTTCCTCCCCGAAGCGCCGCTGGCGGCGATCGCGGCCGGGCGGGCGAACCCGGTGCCGTTGATCATCGGCACCAACCGCGACGAGGCGACCCTGTTCCAGCGCTTCGCCAAATCGGTCCCGCACACCCCCGCCCAGCTCGCCACCGTGTTCGGCCGCTACGAGCCCGGCACCGAGAAACGCGTGACCGGTAGCTATCCCGGCTATCCCGGCGGGCGAACCGCCGTGCGCGTGGGCGGTGACCACCTGTTCCTGCGCCCCACCCTGGCCGTGCTCGACGGGCACAGCCGCCACGCCCCCACCTACGCGTACCGCTTCGACTACGCCCCGCGCGCACTGCACCTGGCCGGTTTCGGCGCCACCCACGCCCTGGATCTGGTGCCGGTCTTCGGCTGGGTCGACGGACCGGTGGGCCGGGCGATGACCGCAGCCGGTGGCAGGCGCGCGTTCCTGGCCGTGCAGGACCACATCCAGGACAACTGGTTGCGTTTCGCCCACACCGGTGCGCCGCTGCCACCGTGGACGCCCTACACCGCCGACCGTCGCACCACGAGCATCATCGACCATCCGCCGCGGGTGCTCGTCGACCCGGAGTCGGCGCAACGGCAGGCGTGGCAGGGGATCCGGCTGTGTGAGGCATGACGATCGAACTCGATTCCGTCGCCGACCGCGTCGAGGCGCTGCATGCCGAGGACGCGCAGGTCCGCGCGGCCCGACCGGCCGAGCGCGTGCACGCGCGGGTCACCACGCCGGGCCTGCCGCCGGCGCTGATCGTCGAGGCGGTGATGGCCGGCTACGCGGACCGGCCCGCACTCGGCACCCGCCGCACGGAACTGGTCTCGACGGCCGGTCGCCGCACTCGAAAACTGCTGCCGGAGTTCGAGTTACTGACCTACGGGCAGGTGTGGGATCGCACCCGCGCGCTGGCCGCGACCTGGCATCGCGACGGACTGCGCGCCGGGGATCTCGTCGCCGTACTCGGTTTCACCAGCGCCGAGTACACCGTCGTCGACCTGGCCATCCTCCATCTCGGTGCGGTCGCGGTGCCGGTGCAGGCGGGCCCGGAGCAGTTGCGGGCCATCCTGGGCGAGACCGCCCCGCGCGTCTTCGCGGTCGACACCGCGCATCTGGCCGTCGCCGTCGACGCGGTTCTCGCCGGTGCCACCCCGCGATCGCTGCTCGTCTTCGACCATCACCCCGATGACGACGACCACCGCGACACCCTCGCGGCGGCCCGCACCCGACTGGCCGGGACCGGCGTCGTCCTCGACACCCTCGCCACCGCCATCGAACAGGGCCGCGAGACCGCGCCGGCCCCGCTGTTCGTGCCCGAGGACGGCGACGACCCGCTAGCCCTGCTGGTCTACACCTCCGGCAGCACCGGCACGCCCAAGGGCGCGATGTACACCCAGCGTCTGGTGGCGGTGGGTTGGCAGCCGCCACGGCCGCTCACCGCGATCGCCCTGAACTTCCTGCCCATGAGCCACATCGCCGCCCGGCTCACCCTCACCCGGACGCTCGCCCGGGGCGGCATCGCGTATTTCACTGCCGCGCCGGATCTTTCGACCCTGTTCGCGGACATCGCACTGGTGCGACCCACCGAGATCTTCCTGGTCCCCCGGGTGTGCGACATGCTCTCGCAGCACTTCCGGCGCGAGCTCGCCGAGCGCGGGGAGTCGGCGGCCGAACAGGTGAGAACCGAACTGCGCGAACAGGTTCTGGGTGGCAGGTTGTTGACCGCGCTGTGTGGCAGCGCGCCGATCGCGCCCGAGGTGCGCGCCTTCGTCGAATCGGTCCTGCGGCTGCGGCTGCACGATGGCTACGGCTCGACCGAGACCGGGGGCGGGGTCATCTTCGATACGAAGGTGATTCGGCCGCCGGTCCTGGACTACAAGCTCGTCGACGTGCCCGAACTCGGCTATTTCGGCACCGACAAGCCGTATCCGCGCGGTGAACTGCTGCTCAAGACCACCACCATGATCGCCGGGTACTACCGGCGCCCCGAGGTGAACGCCGAGGTGTTCGACGCGGAGGGTTTCTGCCGCACCGGCGATGTGGTGGCCGAGTTGGGGCCGGACCGGTTGGCCTATGTCGATCGGCGCAACAATGTGCTCAAGCTGTCGCAGGGCGAGTTCGTGACGGTGTCGCGGCTGGAAGCGGTGTTCGCCGGTGCCGATCTGGTGCGGCAGATCTACGTGTACGGCAGTAGTGAGCGGGCGTTTCTGCTGGCGGTCGTGGTGCCGACCGAGGCCGCGCTCACGGGGCCCGGTCTGCGCGGGGCGGTGCGCGCGTCGTTGCAGCGTGCGGCGGTGGCGGCGGGGCTCGAGCCGTATGAGGTGCCACGGGACTTCTTGATCGAGACGCGGCCGTTCTCGACCGCGAACGGGTTGCTGTCCGGTGTCGGGAAACTGTTGCGGCCCAAGCTGAAACAGCACTACGGGCAGCGGCTCGAGCAGCTGTATGCCGATCTCGCGCGCGATCAGGACGAGGAACTGCGGCTGCTGCGCCGTGAAGCGCCACAGTTGCCGGTGTATGAGACCGTCGTTCGAGCGGTGGGCGCCGTGCTCGGTGGTGATCGGTCCGAGTTGCGTCCCGAGATGCGCTTCGGTGAACTCGGCGGGGATTCCCTGGCGGCACTGTCGCTTTCGGGTCTGCTGCGGGAATTGCTCGCGGTGGACGTGCCCGTGAATGTGCTGCTCGGGCCGGACAGTGCGCTGGCTCGGATCGCGGACTATGTTCGCCAGGAACGCGAACCGGGCACGCGCAGAACCGATTTCGCCGCCGTGCACGGTGCCGAAGCCACCGAGATTCGCGCGGCGGATCTGATACTCGAGAAGTTCTTCGATGTCACGGCCGTGGCGCAGGTGCGAGCGGCCTCGCCCGCGAGAACGGTGCTGATCACCGGCGCCAACGGCTATCTGGGCCGCTTCCTGCTCCTGAACTGGCTCGAGCGCCTCGCCCCACTGGGCGGCAAGGTCATCTGCGTGATCCGCGGCGGTGACGACGCCGCCGCGCGCAGGCGACTCGACGAGGTCTTCGAGACCGACCGCGCGCTCGCCGACCACTTCCGGCTCCTCGCGAAGGACACCCTCGAGGTGCTCGCCGGCGATCTCGGCGCACCCGAGCTCGGTCTGGCGCAACCGGTCTGGGGCCGGCTCGCCGCCGAGGTCGAGCTGATCGTGCACTGCGCCGCCCTGGTGAATCACCTATTGCCCTACGACCAGTTGTTCGGGCCGAATGTGGTGGGCACGGCCGAGATCCTCCGGTTGGCGCTGACCACGACCCGCACACCGGTGAGCTATCTGTCGACGGTGGCCGTCGCGGCGCAGGGGGACTCCTTCGCCGAGGACGGGGACGTGCGCGCCATGAGCCCGACGCGACGCATCGATGACTCCTATGCCAACGGCTACGGCAACAGCAAGTGGGCCGGGGAGGTGCTGCTGCGGGAGGCGGCGGACCGCTTCGACCTGCCCGTCGCGGTGTTCCGGTCGGACATGATCCTGGCGCACAGCGACTTTCGCGGACAGCTCAATGTGCCCGACGTCTTCACGCGGCTGCTGCTGAGCGTGCTCGTCACCGGGTTGGCCCCGAAGTCGTTCTACCGCACCGATTCCCAGGGCGGTGTCCGACGCGCCCACTACGACGGCCTGCCCGCGGACTTCGTCGCCACCGCGATCACCGAACTGGGCGCGACCGCGACGACCGGCTACCGCACCTACGACGTCCTCAACCCCCACGACGACGGCATCTCCCTCGACGTCTTCATCGACTGGCTGATCGAGGCAGGCCACCACATCGACCGCATCGCGGACTACGACGACTGGTTCGCCCGCATCGACACCGCCCTGCGCGGCCTGCCCGAACCCGAACGCAAGAACACCCTGCTCCCACTCCTCGCGGCCTACCGCCGCCCCGCTCGCCCGGAACCCGGCTCCGCGCTACCCGCCGACGGCTTCCGGTCCGCCGTCCGCGCCGCCCGCATCGGCCCCACCCACGACATCCCGCATCTGTCACCCGAGCTCATCGCGAAGTACGTCGACGACCTCCTCGACCTAGGATTCCTGCCCGCACCCCGTGGGCTCGGCGATCCAGGACCGCCACCCGCCGTCGAGAACGAGGTCGGCTAGTCGCTGATAACCGTCGGCACCGGGATGGGCGCCGTCGTCGGCCAGCGCCTCGCGGATCCATACCGGATCCTCGGCCAGCGCACGGGTCGTGGCGACGAAGGGCACCGACGCCGACCGGCACAGCGCCGCCATGTCGTCGGCGAGTTCGGTGACCCGCAGCAGGTGTGCGCTGCCGCCGTCGATGACCGGCGGCGGCCCGACCACCAGCGGCTTGATCGCGCGGTCCCGACTGTCTGCCAGCAGCGCGGCGAGGTTGTCGAGGCACTGTGCCCGTTCCACCCGCACGCGGCCGTCCTCGAGGACCATGTCGTTGCTGCCGAAGGAGACGACGAGGCGATTGTCGGTGTGGGGGAGGAGGCGCGGTGCGACCTCGCGCCGGCAGCGATCCAGCACATCGGCCGAGGTATCGCGGCGTAGTCCGAGGTTGAAGGCGGTGATGCCGGGTCCGGTCGCGGTGAGTACGCGGCCGACCCAGCCGCGATATTCGGGGTCGCCGATGCCCTGGACGAAGGAGTCACCGAGGAAGCAGATGCGCAGGTTGTCGAACATTCGGACAAGGGTAGGGGAGTGGGATCGCCTGGTCGGCCGGTATTCGGTTGGGGGAGTGCGGGTTCGAGATCTCGGAGGTGGAGGGGCCGGCGCACCAGCAGTCTCTTGATTGAAAAATTAATTCCGATACGTATATATGCGCATCTAACCATGTGTGCCGCTTCGGGGTTGTTGAGCCGAACTCACCGGCTCGACAACCCAAAAGACGCACAGACAAAGAGGCCCCGCCCGACGCCCGCTGTGTGTTTGCCCAGGGGGATCGGGGGTACGCGCCGGTGGGGGAGAACCTCGCTGGAAGGAGAGTGGGTCATGAATGCCAGTGCGATGGATGTCGGCAAGCATCCCCACGAACACAAGTTCCCCGATACCGAGCGCACCACACGCTCGCACGCGGGCGAGTCCATTCAGGACTCACTGAATTGGCCGGGCTTCCTGCTCGTCGGGATCGGCCTCGTCTTGTTCGCGTCCACGCTGACCGCGGCCGGTTCGGGATTCGTCGGCTGGGCCCTGCTCGCCGGCGTCCTCAGCGGTGTGTGCCTGCTGATGGGCGTGGGGATCGTGCTCGTCGAGCATCGCCGGATCAAGGTCGGTGAGGGTTTGCATCTGAGCGATCCGTGCGGGCACTGAGATGACGGCGGCGCGGAGTTCACCGGCCGATGACCGTGATCCGGGGCTGATCACGGTCGGTTACACGCATTTGTTTCCGGGTGTGGTGGTGCATGCGGACCGGCTCGCCGAGGAGTTCGATCTGATCTTCTCCGACGGGGTGCGCACGGAGGCGGCGATCCTGCACGACGAGCACGGGAGCGCGGTGCTCGACGTGGTCGGGTACGCGACGGCCGCGGGGACGGTGTTGCCCGGTCGGAGCTGGCCGATCACCTCGATCGAGGACGAGGGGTCGGTGGTGAACATCAAGCTGGGACCGTACGTGCGATGATGGGGCGATGAAGGGTCAGACGAGTACGGGTCGGTTGTTGACGCTGTTCGGCGGCGTCGCCATCGTGATGCTGATGGTCAACTGGAGCCTGATGCGCGCTGTCGCCTTCGCGGTGATCTGGGTGGTGGCGGCCGGGGTGCTGGTGCTGCGTGACCGGCGCGCGGGGATCGTCCCGGCGCAGGTGGCGACCTCAGACGCCGGCGAGCGCTGAGGCCAGATCCGGGACCTCGAGTACCTGGAGGACCTGGTCGCGCACCTGGGGGCAGTGCTGCTGGGTGACGGTGTCGATCACCTCGCGGTTGCGAGCCACCGCCACATTCACCCCGCCGTTGCGCGCGGCCCAGTTCTGGACGGTGCCGTTGAAGGTCACGCGGCCCAGGGTGGTGCCTTGGGCACGCCAGTTGTCGATATCGGGGGCGATCATCTCGCACAGGTGTTGGGCGGCGGCGTCGGAGATCTCGGGGGCGGCGGCCGAGGACGGCGGCAGGCCCGGTTCGGGTGCTTCGGTGCTGGTGGCGCAGGCGGACACGGCGAGCAGGCCGATCAGTACGGCGCCGCGTAGGTGTGTGGACACGGAGTTGTCCCTCCGGTAGTGAATGGGTCTGGTGTAGTGCGAATGCCCTGGTCTGCGCGGGTCAAACAGGGATGGTCGATGGAAAGGTGTGGGGCAGGGGCGTTTTCGGAATCGTGGTGAGTGCAAGGGGTGACCGGGGATCGTGTGGGCGGCTAACGTCTCTGTGTTCGTTCGGTGGAGGAGGCGTGTTGACGGTCGATGTCGCGGTGCACCCGCTCGATGATCCGGTGCGGGAATCGTTGTGGGGAGAACACCGTCGGTTCGCGCAGTGGATCGGGCGGATCGGGCGCTACGAGTCGGAGGTGGCGCGGTTCGTCGGCCATCCCCCGGTGCTCGACGCCCAGGACTGGGTGGATCTGGCGAGCGCGGTCGGTGCGGGTGGGAGCACCGGGCTGCGCGGGCTGGGGCATGTGATCCCGCCGGAGTGGACGGTGCTCGCGGAGCTCGAAGGCGTGCAGATGGACGGTTCGCGGCTGCGGGTCGAGACCGATCCGGGACTGGAGCTGCTCACCGCCGCCGACGTGCCGGAGATGCTCGCGCTGATCGCCCGCACCGAGCCGGGTCCGTTCGCGCCGCGCACCATCGAGATGGGCACCTATCTCGGGTTGCGGGTGGACGGGCGGCTGGTGGCGATGGCGGGCGAGCGGCTGCATCCGCCGGGGTGGACCGAGATCAGCGCGGTGTGCACCGATGCCGAGTTCCGTGGTCGCGGGTACGCGTCGCGGCTGATTCGCGCGGTCGGGGCGGGGATCAGGGAGCGGGGAGAGACGCCGTTTCTGCATGCGGTGGCGCACAATACGTCGGCGATCAGCCTGTACGAGACGTTGGGGTTCACGCTGCGCAAGCGGTCGAAGTTGACGTTGGTGCAGGCGCCCTGATCAGGGTGTCGCCAATTCTGTCATGGCGTCGCCGATGTCGGTGATGCTCGGCATCGCGGCGATCTCCGCGGCGACGGCGCGCGCGTTGGCCGACAGGGCGGGGTCGTCGAGGAGGGTCTCGAGGTGGGCGGCCGTGATCGCACGGGCGGGTACCGCGAGGCCGGCGCCGCGTCGCCGCACGGTGTGGGCGTTCCAGGCGCGGTCGCCCGGCGCCGGGGTGGCCAGTTGGGGGACCCCGGCGTGCAGGGCGGCATAGACCGAGCCTGCGCCCGCGTGATTGATCATGGCGGTGCAGTGCGGCAGGGCTTCGTGCAGGGCGGTCCAGCCGGTGGTGCGGATGTTCGCGGGAAGTGCGGTGGCGCGCAAGGTCTTTCGGTCGGGTCGGACGATGATGATGTCGGCGTCGACATAGGGGGCGGCGCGCACGATGGCGCGCAGCATGGGGTCGGGGCCGTCGCCGAGCATGGTGGAGCGGGTGACGAGGATGCGGCGGCGGGTGCAGGGTTCGCGCAGGAAGGCGGGGGTGGTGGCGCCGGGGGTCGTGTACGGGGTGTAGCGCAGGGGGCGGCCCTCGACGCGGACGAGCGAGGGCGGGGCGATCGACAGGGTGGTGGCGGGGGCGGGCAGGGCGGTGTCGGTGAGCAGGCGCAGGAGTTCGCGGCGGATCACGGTGCCGTCGTCGAGGGCGATGTTGTGCAGGACGGTCGGCACGTCGAGGCGGGCGGCCACGATCGCGGCGGCGGCGGCGAACGGTTCGTGCACGAGGAGATCCGGGCGGAACTCGGCGGCGGCGCGCAGCAGTGGCCGGATCATCGGGCGGTTGGTGACGGCGAAGACGTGCGCGCCGCCGCGGGCGTCGGCCATGCCCCTGGCGGAGCTCAAGGCCAGTACCGGATGTCGACCCAGTCCGCGCACCGCCGAGCGGACGTAGTCGATCGGTGGGGCGACCTCGGCGACGGGTAGTTGCGCGCGGATGGCCGTGGCCGCGTCGCCGCCGGTGGCGATCATGACCTCGTGTCCGTGGTCGCGCAGGTGGTGGGCCAGCGGCATCATCGGGAAGAGATGTCCGATCAATGGCATGGCCGCGAACAGCACTCGCATCCGGTCTCCGTGATCGTCTCGGCGGCACCATCATGGGGTCCCCGGGTATACGGTTCGGCGGTGTGTCCGGTTCAGCGGGGCGCGTACATGATCACCGCGACTCCGGCCAGGCAGATTCCGGCGCCGATCACGTCCCAGCGGTCGGGTCGGAACCCGTCGACGGCCATTCCCCACAGCAGCGATCCGGCCACGAAGACCCCACCGTAGGCGGCGAGGATGCGGCCGAAGTTCGCGTCGTCCTGCAGGGTCGCGACGAATCCGTAGATGCCGAGGGCGATGACGCCCGCGCCGATCCACGCCCAGCCCCGGTGTTCGCGCACTCCCTGCCACACCAGCCAGGCCCCGCCGATCTCGGCGATGGCGGCGAGGACGAACAGCAGGATGGAGCGGGCGACGCTCATCGCCGCGCGCCCGGTTCGGCGAGCAGGGTGGGCAGGGCGGTGCCTGCGCCGGACAGGATCGCCACGAGCTGTTCGGTCATGGGTTCAGGGTAGGGGCTGTCAGTGCTGGCTATTGTCAGCTAAAGTCTGAGGGGACTTCGAGGAGAGGTGGCGGACGATGACGTCGGCGGCGGTCAAACAGCAGGTGCTCGAACTCGGTGGGGCCTTCATGGTCTCGCGCGAGGCCAGGGATTTCGCGCAGGTCACCGGGGTGCCCGGTTTTCACGGCACCTACATGCGCGGGCGCGGTGGGGTGCTCGGGGAGGTCGATGCCGAGGTGGTGAGCGCGGCGTTCGGGTTCTTCGAGCCGAAATGTGTTCGGGCCGCGTGGGAATCGGTGTCGATGCCCGCCGCCGAGGCTGCGACGGGCTACGCCGAGGTGTGCCGGGATTTCGGGCGCCGCAAGCTCGCCGGATTCGACCGGGCCGACCGCTTGGCGGAGTTGCTGAAGCGGGTGGTCGACGCCGCCCCCTCGGCCGGCCTGCCGCTGTTCGCGGGCTGGCGCGCGATGCCGCTGCCCGACGACGGTCCCGGCGCCGCCCTGCAACTGACCCACGTCCTGCGCGAACTGCGCGGCGGCCTGCACCTGCTCGCCGTCCTCGCGACGGGACTGACTCCCCTGCAAGCGATCCTGGTCGCGGGCTCCCCGATCTTCGACGGCCCCAACCATGCCCGCCACCTCGGCTGGCCTGAGCCGTTCGAGCCACTGACCGACGACATCACGGCCCGCTGGAACGCCGCCGAGAAACTCACCGAAGAACTCACGGCCCCGTGCTTCGAGGTCCTCGACGAGACCGAGCGCGAGGAACTGTCCGAGTTGATGCGCGAAGCCCACCGGGTCGCGTTGGCGCGCTGAGGGATTCGGGTCGGTTGGCCGGGATCGGCATCCCGGCCAACCTCGCCCCTCTCAGCTGCTCAGATCCCGAAAGCGCTTGACCGCCAAGGGGAAGAACGCCGCAACCAATGCCAGCGGCCACATCACCGCGAGTAGTTCCGCATGCTGTGCGGCCCAGGAGTCGCCGGCCGCGCTCGGATTGCCGAAGAGGTTGCGGACCGCGGTGGCGGTGGCCGACATCGGATTCCATTCCACGATCGCGCCGAGCCACGACGGCATGGAGGTGGGTGTGGCGATCGCGTTGGACAGGAAGGCGACCGGCCAGACCAGCATCTGCACCGCCTGCACCAACTCCGGCTTGCCCGCCACCATGGCCAGGTAGATGCCGATCCACAGCATCGCGAACCGCAGCAGCAACAGCAGTCCGACCGCCGCCAGGAACGCGGCGGGCCCGGCGTGCCAGCGCCAGCCGATCGCGTAGCCGACCGCGATCATCACGCTCAGGCCGACGGCGGATTGCAGCATGTCGGCGACGCTGCGGCCGACGAGGACCGCGCCGGAGTGCATCGGCATGGAGCGGAACCGGTCGATGACGCCTTTGCCGAGGTCCTGGGTCACCGCGAGCATGGTGGCCTCGAGTCCGAAGGCCATGGTCATGGTGAGCATGCCGGGGACGAGGTAGTCGGTGAAGTCGCCGTCGATGCCTCGGCCGCCGCCGATCAGGTAGGTGAACATCAGCAGCAGCATCACCGGGAAGATCAGGCCGACGACGACCTGCGCGGGTTGGCGGGCCCAGTGGGCGAGTTCGCGTCGGGTCATCGTCCAGGAGTCGGCGATGGCCCATGTCGTGGTCGAGCCGGCGGGGTGGGTCGTGCTCATGCCGCGTTCTCCTTCGTCAGGTGTAGGAAGACCTCGTCGAGGGTCGGTCGTCGGATCGCGATGTCCTGCGCGTCGATTCCGGCGGCTCGCAGTGCGGCCACGGTGTCGGTCAGGGCCGACATGCGGTCGGTGACGGTGGCGCTGAGCAGTCGACGGTCCGCGTCGGCGATGACGTCGCCGGGCAGCAGCGAGGCGGCGCGGTCGAGTTGGGTGGCGTCGTGCAGCACCACATCGATGCGGTCGCCACCGGTCTCGGCCTTGAGCTGGTCGGCGGTGCCGTCCGCGATGACCCGGCCGTGATCGATGACCGCGATCCGGTCGGCCAGTTGATCGGCTTCTTCGAGGTACTGGGTGGTGAGCAGCACGGTGGTGCCGCCGCCGACGAGGGAGCGCACGGCGTTCCAGACTTCGGTGCGGCCCCTGGGGTCGAGGCCGGTGGTGGGTTCGTCGAGGAAGAGCACCTGCGGGGCGGAGATGAGGGAGGCGGCGAGGTCGAGTCGGCGTCGCATCCCACCGCTGTACTGTTTGACCGCTTTGCGTCCGGTGTCGGCGAGCCCGAACCGCGCCAGCAGTTCGTCGGCCCGGAGACCGGCCTGACGTGCGCCGAGGTGGTAGAGGCGTCCGAACATCTCCAGGTTCTGGCGGCCGCTGAGTTCTTCGTCGACGGCGGCGTGCTGGCCGAGCAACCCGATGCGCGCGCGGACCTCCTCGGCCCTGGTGCGTACGTCGAGTCCCGCCACGTCGACGCGTCCCTCGTCGGGTCGCAGCAGGGTGGACATGATCCGCACGGCGGTGGTCTTGCCCGCGCCGTTCGGGCCGAGGACGGCGTGGACGGTACCTGCTCGGACGGTGAGGTCGAGTCCGTCGAGGGCTTGTTTGTTCCCGTATCGCTTCCGTAGGCCCTCGACGAGGATGGCCGGTCGATCTGTCACCACGCGCTCCTTCACTCAGTGTTCAAACTTGACTAGTTGCTGAACGCCGCCAGGTAGTCAAACTTGATTAGATTGGCCACGGTACGACCATCGCGCGGTCTAGTCAAACTTGTTTACTGATAGGTTGGTCGGCATCGACCAGAAGGAGCCGCCCATGTCAGCGATCCGCCTGCTGGTTCTCGGCGCGGTTCGTCAGCACGGGCGCGCGCACGGGTACCAGGTGCGCAACGACCTCGAGTTCTGGGGCGCGCACGAATGGTCCAACGCCAAGCCCGGCTCGATCTATCACGCGCTCAAGCAGATGGCCAAGCAGGGATTGTTGCTCGCGCACGAGGTGGCGCCGAGCACGGTGGGTGGGCCGCCGCGGGTCGAGTACGAGATCACCGAGCAGGGGACCGCGGAGTTCTTCGCGCTCCTACGCGAGGCGGTGAGTTCGCACGATCAGAAGCTGGACGTGCTGTCCTCGGGGATCGGCTTCATTGTCGATCTCGCGCGCGAGGAGGCGGTGGCACTGCTCGAACAGCGGGTCGCCGGGCTCGAGCGGTGGCGCGCCTCGGTCACCGAGTACTACCGACCCGAGGACGGGCCCGAGCAGCTCGGCCACATCGGCGAGATCATGAACCTGTGGGTGCACTCGGCCGACGGGGGCGTGGCGTGGACGCGCGGCTTGATCGAACGGATCCGGGCGGGCGCCTATACCTTTGCGGGAGAAGGTGATCCGTTCGTGGGCGTCCTGGCGGAGGGGGACGTGAACCCCTTCGCGGCAGGCCCGCACCCCGGGGACGGTCGATAGCCGCCCTCGGGTTCAGGAGCCGATGACCTCGCGGCCGCGGCCGACGATGAGGGGGTCGGCGGTGCCGACGATCTCGGAATCCTTGTTGTCGTAGGGGAAGCCGCTCAGGACGTGGCGCATGGCGTTGAGGCGGGCGCGTTTCTTGTCGTTGCTCTTGACGACGATCCAGGGGGCGTGGTCGGTGTCGGTGTGGGCGAAGTTCTCTTCCTTGGCCTCGGTGTATTTGTCCCACTTGTCGAGGGAGGCGAGGTCCATGGGGGACAGTTTCCACTGGCGGACGGGGTCGACCTGGCGGATGGCGAAGCGGGTGCGTTGTTCGAGGGGGGAGACGGAGAACCAGAATTTGATCAGGTCGACGCCGTCGTCGACGAGCATCCGTTCGAACAGGGGGACCTGGGCCAGGAAGCGTCGATGTTGTTCGGGGGTGCAGAAATCCATCACCCGTTCCACGCCGGCGCGGTTGTACCAGGAGCGGTCGAACAGCACGATCTCCCCGGCGGCGGGCAGGTGTTCGACGTAGCGCTGGAAGTACCACTGGGTGGATTCGCGCGCTGAGGGCTTCTCCAGGGCGACGACGCGGGCGCCGCGCGGGTTGAGGTGTTCCATGAAGCGTTTGATGGTGCCGCCCTTGCCCGCGGCGTCGCGGCCCTCGAACACGATGACCACGCGACGCCCGGTGGCCTTGACCCAGTTCTGCAGTTTGAGCAGTTCGATCTGGAGCAGGCGCTTGTCGAGGTCGTATTCGGTGCGCGAGAGGCGTTCGTCGTAGGGGTAGCCCTCGCGCCAGGTGTCCACGATCAGGCCGCCGGGGGAGGTGAGCAGGATCGGGTCGTCGTCGTCGCTGTCGTCGACGGTGAACCCGGTGGTGTCGGCCAGGTTCACGACGGTGGCCAGATCGGCGATCTCGCTGATGTCGCGGGGGATCGGGGTTCGGGTGTCGACGTCGGTCATGCTCGCGACGCTAAACGGTGTGCGTGACGTGCAGATGAACACGCGGTGCCCGGTCGCGGGTGCACAATCGGAGGATGTCCGATTTCGCGATCCGCCCCGAGCAGGCCGCGTGAGTGGGCGTGGCGCGCGTCGTCCGGGTTCGCCGACGGCGCTGCGGGATCAGAATCGGGCGCGGGTGGTGGCGGAGTTGCGCAGGCAGGGCCAGGCCACGCAGGCCGAGTTGGCCAGGGCGACGGGGTTGGCGCCGGCGACGATCTCCAATATCGTGCGCGATCTGGCCGAGGTGGGCTCGTTGGTGATCGAGAAGCGCAGTGGCAAGCGCAATTGCGTGCGGTTGGCGGGTGGTTCGGGGTTCGTGGTCGGTCTCGATCACGGGCACCGGCATCTCACGGTCGGGGTCAGCGATCTGTCGCACCGGGTGGTGGCGCGCACGCGCACCGAACTGCCGGTGGGGGTGTCGGCGGCGCAGTCGATGGCGCACGCTCGGCGTCTGCTCGATGCCGCGCTCGCGCAGGCGGGTGTCGAGCGCGCGGCGGTGGTCGGGGCGGCGATGGGGTTGCCCGCGCCGATCGATCGGACTACCGGGCGGGTGGGTTCGCCGTCGATTCTGCCGGGGTGGGTGGGGGTGGACGCGAGCGCGCTGGCCGATGCCGCGCTGGAGCTGCCGGTGGGGGTGGTGGTCGACAACGACGCGAATCTCGGTGCGCTGGCCGAACATCAGTGGGGTGCGGGGGTGGGTACGACCGACATGGTCTATCTGAAGCTGTCCGACGGGGTCGGGGCGGGGTTGATCGTGGACGGGCGACTGTATTCGGGCGTGGCGGGTACGGCGGGCGAGATCGGGCACACCACGGTCGAGGAGTTCGGGGCGGTGTGTCGGTGCGGGAATCGGGGGTGTCTGGAAACGTTGGTGTCGGCGCGGTCTGTGGTGTCGCTGTTGGCACCGACCGCCGGGGAGCTCACGATCGAGGAGGTGGTGGGGCGGGCGCTGGCCGGTGATCGGGCGTTCGCGCGGGTGCTCGACGATGTGGGCAGGCAGGTGGGTGCGGCGGTGGCGGGGCTGTGCAGCATCCTGAACCCGGAACTGCTCGTGCTCGGCGGCGAACTCGCCCAGGCCGAGCGGATTCTGATTCCCGCGATCGGGCAGGTGGTGGATCGGTGCGGGGTGCCCTCGGCGGCGGCCGCGTTGCGTATTCGGCCCGCCGTGCTCGGCGCGCGGACCCATTTACTGGGTGCGATCGCTCGAGCAATCGACAATGCAGACCGCTCGGTGTTCATTTCTTGAACGGCAACACGGCGATTTGGGCTCGATTTCGCGAATTCCTGCATGTGTCATCGAATTACGGGCACACTGTGATCTGATTCACACTGCTACTCGCGAGGCAATGGTGCCCGCTGTGGAGAGGACGAAGCCGATGCACGATGGAGGCTCCTTCACCGACCAATCCGCTCTTCCCGATGGCGAAGGCGGTTCGAGCAGCCGCGTCATTCGGATCGCCGCCGTCGCGGCGCTGGGCGGATTGTTGTTCGGCTTCGACAGTGCCGTGATCAACGGTGCGGTCTCGGCCATTCAGAGCGAATTCGATATCGCCGACGCCGTTCTCGGTTTCGCCGTCGCCTCGGCCCTGTTGGGCGCGGCGGCGGGCGCGATGACCGCGGGCCGCATCGCCGACCGCATCGGCAGGCTCAAGGTGATGAAGATCGCCGCGGTCCTGTTCTTGCTCAGCGCGTTCGTCACCGGCCTTGCCCCGGACGTGGTCACCCTCGTCATCGGCCGCATCATCGGCGGTGTCGGTGTCGGTGTGGCCTCGGTGATCGCCCCGGCCTACATCGCCGAGACCTCACCGGCGCGCATTCGCGGGCGGCTCGGTTCCCTGCAACAGCTGGCCATCGTGCTCGGTATCTTCTTGGCCCTGCTCGTGGACTACGTGCTCGCCGAGATCGCCGGCGGTGCGAGCGAGACGCTGTGGTTGGGTCTCGAGGCGTGGCGCTGGATGTTCCTGTCGATGGCGGTTCCCGCTGTCGTCTACGGCGTGCTGGCCTCGACCATTCCCGAGTCGCCGCGCTTCCTGGTCGCCACGCACAAGATCCCCGAGGCGCGTCGGGTGCTGACGTTGCTGTTCGGTGAGAAGAACCTCGAGATCACCATCGGGCGCATCGAGGACAGCCTGCGCAGCGACACCAAGCCCTCCTGGAAGGACCTGCGTCGTCCCGGTGGCGGGATCTACCCGATCGTGTGGATCGGTCTGATGCTGTCGGTGTTCCAGCAGGCCGTGGGCATCAACGTGATCTTCTACTACTCCAATGTGCTGTGGGAGGCCGTGGGCTTCGAGGAGTCGCGCTCGTTCCAGATCAGCGTGTTCACCTCGGTGGTCAATATCGCGACCACGATCGTGGCGATCATGCTCATCGACAAGGTCGGGCGGCGTCCGCTGCTGCTGGTCGGTTCGGTCGGTATGTCGATCACGTTGGCCACGATGGCGATCTGTTTCAGTGCCGCCGAACAGGTGCCCAACGCCGAGGGCGTGCTGGAACCGCATCTGAGCGGGGCGTGGGGTCCGATCGCGTTGGTCGCGGCGAACCTGTTCGTGGTGTTCTTCGGCATGAGCTGGGGCCCGGTCGTGTGGGTGCTGCTCGGTGAGATGTTCCCCAACCGCATCCGTGGTGCGGCGCTGTCGCTGGCCGCGGCCGGTCAGTGGGCGGCGAACTGGGCGATCACCGTCTCGTTCCCCAGCCTGAAGAGTTTCTCGCTCGGTTTCGCCTACGGCATGTACGCGGTGTTCGCGGTGCTGTCGTTGCTGTTCGTGGCGAAGTTCGTGCCCGAGACCAAGGGCATGTCGCTCGAGGACATGGACGAGGCCGCCGGCTTCGACAAACCGGCCACCACCGCCTGATCATCGCCCGCTCGACTGTTTCGGAGCTCCACCATGTCTTCTTCCGTCCCCTTCCCTGCCCGTTCCGGCCGAAAGATCGCGGTTCTCGGCCCTATTCCGCTCGACCATGTCGTCACCCATCGCGGCGAGGTCATCGACAAGTACGGTTGCGCGCTCTACACCGTCGCCGCGCTGGCCTCGCTGCTGGGACCCGAGGATGTGGTCCGGCCGATCGTGCACGTGCGTGAGCGCGATCTGGGTCCGATCACCGAGCAGCTGTCCCGGTTCGACAATGTCGATCTGACCGGGATCCGGTCGGCCAGTGACCGTGGTGACGTGGTGGAGCTCCGTTTCCGGGACCAGAATTTCCGTGACGAGCGCCAGACCGGGTTCATGCACCCGATCTCGCCCGCCGATGTCGAATTCGCGTTGGACTCGGACGCTTTCGTGTGTGTGCCGATCACCGACTACGAGGTGGCCCAGCCGACGCTGGCCTATATCCGCGCCAACAGCGACGGGCTGATCCTGCTCGACTGTCACGGCCCGACCGTGGCGTTGACCGCGGCCGGGCATCGGGTGAGCAGGCTCTGGATCGACCGCGATGCCTGGCTGCCGATGATCGACATCATGAAGATGAACCTCGAAGAGGCTGGTCGGGCGTGGTTTCCGCCGCCCGGCGGTGACCCCGACGAGTTCGGCAAACCGCTGCCAAAGGAGCAGTTGCCCGAGTTCGCGCTGCACTGTTTGCGCCGTGGGGTGCGGGCGGTGTGCGTGACCCTCGACGAGCAGGGGTGCGCGATGTATTTCCTCGACGCCGACGGGGCGTTGCGGGAGGAGATCGTGCCGCGGGTGCATGTGGAGAACGTGGTCGACACGACCGGGTGTGGGGATTCGTTCGCGTCGGGAATGGCGTTCGGGTACTTGGCTTCCGGTGATTTCGTGACCGCCGCCAGGTACGGCAACGCGATGGGCGCGCAGCGGTGTTCGGGCAAGGATCTGGCGGTGTATCGGTCGCTGGCGGAGACGAACCGGCAGTTGCGCGAGGCCTACGGCGTCGAGGCGGTGGGGCAGTGAACGCGCCGACGCGGGCCGATACGACGTGGTCGGTGGTCGAGGACGGCTGGAATCCGGAGCGCGCCAACTACTTCGAGACGATCTTCACCGTCGGCAACGGGCGGCTGGGAACGCGCGGGTCGCTCGAGGAACGCCATACCGGGGCGTTGCCGGGCACGTTCGTGGCGGGGGTGTACGACGCCTACGACTCGCCGGTGATCGACCTGGTGAACGCGCCGGACTGGCTCGACACCGAGGTGTTCTTCGACGGTGTGCGCCTGGATACCGAGTCGGCGCGGGTGGTCGAGCACCGGCGTGAACTCGACCTGCGGTGCGGGGTACTGCACCGGGAGACGGTGTTCGAGGTGCCCGATGGGGCGCGGGTGCGGGTGCGGACCGAGCGTTTCGCCAGTACCGCCGATCGTGATCTGTGCTGTCTGCGGATCGAGGTGAGTTGCCTCGATCGGGCGGGGTCGGTGACGGTGCGCACCGGGGTCGACGGGCATCGGCGCAATCTGGAACGGTTGCCGACCTATCGGGAGGCGACCGCGTTCGGGTACGAGCGCAAGTGGGACAAGTGGGCCCGCTCGACGCATCTGGTGTCGGCGGGTTCGGGGTTCGTCGACGGGGTCGGTGTGCTGAGCAGTCGCACCATCGACAGTGGCATCGAGCTCGCCTACGCCCTGGCGTGCACCGCCGAAGGTGGTCGGCGCCGACAACGTTCGCGCCATGACGCCGTCGAGGTGGAGTGGGGTTTCCAGGCCGGTGTCGGGGAGACGGTGCGGGTCGACAAGCTCGTCGGCATCGCCACCAGCCGCGACTACCGGGCCCTCGACCCGCCACGGGAACGGGCCGTGGACACCGTGGTTCGGGCCGGCGGGTTCGACGCGGCGGCGGCGGCGAATCGGGCGGCGTGGGAGCGGGTGTGGGCCGAGGCCGACTGCGAGGTGGTCGGCAACGACCGGGTGACCCAGGCGCTGCGGTTCGCGATCTATCACCTGATCATCGCCGCGGACCCCGACGATCCGACCGTGAGCATCGGCGCGAAATCGCTGTCGGGCGAAGGGTATCGGGGTCATGTGTTCTGGGATACCGAGGTGATGCTGCTGCCGTTCTTCCTGTTCACCCAGCCGCGCGCGGCCCGCGCCCTGCTCGGCTACCGCCACCACACCCTGCCGGGGGCGCGAGAAGTGGCCGCCGACAACGGAACCGGGGGTGCGCGCTACGCGTGGGAGTCGGCCGATACCGGGCGCGAGGAGTGTCCGCAGTACACCCCTGACGGCAAGGACCGCTTCTACACCCGCGAGGAGGAACTGCACGTCACCGCCGATGTGGCCTACGCGATCATGCGGTATGCCTCGGTGACCGGGGACGAGGACTACCTGTTCGGGGAGGGCGCGGAGATCCTGTTCGAGACGGCCCGGTTCTGGGTGGGGCGGTGCGAGCCGGACGGGGATTCGCTGGTGATCCGCACGGTGATGGGACCGGACGAGTTCCATTCCCATGTCGACAACAACGCCTTCACCAACAAACTGGTGCACTGGCACCTGCACCAGGCCGCCGAGGTCTACGCGCGGCTGGCGCGGGAACGGCCCGAGCGCTTGCGCGAACTGGCGGACTCGATCGGACTCGAGGACGGCGAACCCGGGCAGTGGTTGGCGACCGCGGACCGGTTGCGGGCGCCCACCGATCCCGACTGCGGGGTGATCGAACAGTTCGACGGCTATTTCGAGCGTGAGGTCGTGCCCATCGTGGAATGGGACGACAACGACATGCCGCTGTATCCGGCCGGGTACAACCATTTCAACTGCGAAACCACCTCGCTGCTCAAACAGCCCGATGTGGTGATGCTGATGCATTTGCTGCCCGACGAATACTCGGTGGCGACCCGGCGGGAGAATTACGAATTCTATGAGCAGCGCACGGTGCACAAGTCGTCGTTGAGTCCGTCGATTCACGCGATCGTGGGATTGCAGGTCGGTGATTCCCGCACGGCGGAACGGTATTTCGGGCGTTCGGCGTTCGTGGATCTCGACGACAATCAGGGCAATACCGAGGAGGGTATTCATATCGCCTCGGCGGCGGGGACCTGGCAGGTCGCCACGCACGGCTTCGGCGGCTTCCGGGCCTCGGCCGACGGATTGCATTTCGCGCCCGCGCTGCCGCCGTCGTGGGAGCGGTTGCGGTTCTCGGTGCACTGGCGGGGGCGCACGGTGCGCGCCGATCTCGGCCACCGTGACGCGCGTTTCGAACTGATCGGGGCCGGGCCCGCCGAACAGATCGAGGTGTGGGGCAGTCCGGTCACCCTCGAACCCGGCACCCCGGTCGAAGTCGAGGCCCCGTGACCCACGTCCTGGACGCCCAGGCGGTGCTGCTCGATCTCGACGGGGTCCTCACCGACACCGCGGCCGTGCACCGGCGGGCCTGGTCGGCGCTGTTCACCGAGTTCCTGCCCACCGTCGCCCCCGAGTCCACGCCCTATACCGACGCCGACTACTTCGCCCTGGTCGACGGGAAGGCGCGGGCGGCGGGGGTGGCCTCGGTGCTGGATTCGCGGGGTGTGTGGGTGCCGGTGGGCGCGCTCGACGACCCGCCGGACGCGGCGACGGTGTACGGGCTCGGCAATCGCAAGAACTCCCGGTTCACCGACATCATCCGCACCGACGGGGTGGAGGTGTTCGACGGTTCGCTGCTGCTGATCGATGTGCTGGCGGCCCATCACATTCCGATGGCGGTGGTGTCGAGTTCGCGCAACGCGGTGCTGGTGCTCGAGACCGCGGGGTTGCTGGATCGGTTCGCGGTGGTGGTCGACGGGGTGGTCGCCGAGCGTGACCACCTGGCGGGCAAGCCGGCGCCCGACATGTTCCTCACCGCGGCGGCGGTATTGGGCGTGGATCCGGCGCGCACGGTGGTGATCGAGGACGCGGTGTCGGGGGTCGAGGCCGGGCATCGGGGCGGGTTCTGGGTGGTGGGGGTCGATCGGGGGACCGGGGAGGCGGAGTTGATCAGGGCGGGCGCCGATGAGGTGGTGACCGATCTGGCCGAGCTGCTGGAGTGAACGAAATGAACTGAACGTCTGTCCAAGTTGGTCAGTTGTTCATTTGGGCGCTCCGAATCCGCAACCGAAGGCCCCTACCTTCGGTCCGTGCGAATCTGCCTGCCCCGCCGCGCCGCCTCCTTCGTCGGCCCCCTCACCGCCTCCGCCCTGGTCGCGGGCCTGCTGCTCGCCCCCGGCACCGCCGCGGCGAGCCCGGCCGAGACCCTCGCGTCGACCCCGATCACCGACGCCGCCGCCGTGTGCACCGCGGGCGCACCGACGTTCGACGACATCGTGACCGCGGCGGCCTCGGTGGTGCGCGGTGTCCTCGCGCCCGCGCAACTGGCCGACTACGACCAGCGCGTGGCCGAATTCCGGGCCGCGATCGCGGCGGTGCGCGTGCACCGCGACGGACTCCCCGTGCACCCCGACCGCGTCGGCACCCGGCCCGCCGAACTCGACGACCCGATCGTCACCTACCTGGTGAACGGCCTGGACGCCGTGCGGACCGGGCGCATCGACGAGACCATGTCGGTCTCCGAACTCACCGTCAACGACGCCATCGAAGTGTTCATCCTGGCCACCCGCATCGTGAAGATCCCCACCCAGATCGTCGCCGGGATGGTGCCCACCGTCGGGTTCTTCCTCAAGCCGGTGGTCGGGGCCATGTTCACCGGGACCAAGGCGCTGGCGCGCGGCGTGCAGAACTCGATCGAGGCCGGGTGTGTGGCGCCGAACGTGTATCCGCCGCTGGAACTCGGTGACGTGGTGATCGAACCGGTGGTGGTGCCCCAGCCCATCGAGGACCTGGCCGCACTGGTCATGAACGCCGACGGAAACTGCACCCCCATCGCCGAACTCACACTGGCCGCCGTGGTCGAGCGCTCGCGGGCCTTCCTCGACAGTGGGGTCGTGGCGGTGGACCGGGTCGCGATGAACGCCGCCGCCGACGCGCTGCAGGAATTCCTGGCGGCCAACCGGGTCGCCAAGATCATGCTGATGCGTCGCTCCGACGATCTGGGCCCGCTGGTCGAAGCCCTGGACATGGGCCCGCTGACCTTCCTGGCCAACCTCGGCGCCGACATCGCCGAGGGCACCGCGCTCGACACCGTGCCGTTGGCGCAGGTCCGGGTGGAGAACGCGTTCGACCTGGCGACGTTGACCCTCGACATCACCAGCCTGCTGTTCTCGGCGGGCACCTCGGTGGCGGGGTATGCCGGGGTCGCCGAGACGGTCACCACGCCGCTGTCGATCGTGCAGAAACTGGTGTTCGCCCCGACCGACTACGGCGCGCCGATCGTGCGCGGTGTCATGCAGTCGATGTGCGCGGTGTAGTGCTCCGCGCGTCCGCCCGCGCGCGGTGGGCGGGCTCAGTATGCTGCGGCGCAGTCGCGGTTCCGCCGATATGGTTCGATTAGGTCAATTGTCCAAGAGCGTGTCCGAGTCAGAAGGTAACCCATGCACGATCAGTTCTCGCACGGAATCGGCCGCCGTCAGGTGCTGGCCGGAGCGGCCGGGGTCGCGGCCGGGTTGTCGCTGGTAGGGCTCACGCCCGCGGCCGCCGTGCCCGCCGAGGTGACCAAGTTCGCGCCGCGCGGCGGGCGCGCGGTTCGTGTCCTGATCACCGGCGACGCGGGCACCGGCACCCGCACCCAGTGGGCGGTGGCCGACGCGGCGCGCGACTACCACGCGCGCGACCCGTTCTCGCTCGCGGTCGGCCTTGGCGACAACATCTACGACTCCGGGCCCGACGGACCCGACGACGAACAGTTCGCGACCAAGTTCGAGAATCCCAATGCGGGACTGGACTTCCCGTGGGCGATGGTGCTGGGCAACCACGACACCAGCGCGGTGTTCCCCGGCGACGGCGGCTGGCTGGCGCGCGGCAACTTCGAGGTGGAATACCACGCGAAATCGGCGCGCTGGTGGATGCCGAGCCGCTACTACTCGGTGCGGGTCCCCGAACAGAACCCGGTGGTCGAGTTCTTCGTCCTCGACGTCAACCCCCTCGCCGCCTACATCCCGCCCTTCCTCGACCCGTACTTCGCGGTCGACGGCCCGTACATGAACGAACAGCGCGCCTGGCTCGACAACGCGCTGGCCACCTCGACCGCGCAGTGGAAGATCGCCTGCACCCACCAGGCCTACATCAGCAACGGCCCACACGGCGACGCGGGCAACTACGAGGGCCTGCCCATCGACCCGATCAACGGCGTGCACGCCAAGCGGTTCTTCGAGGACCACGTGCTGGGCAAGGTGTCGTTCCTGCTCTCGGGCCACGACCACACCCTGCAGGTCCTGGAACCGACCCCGGCCACCAAGGGCACCCGCCAGATCGTCTCGGGCGCCTCGGCCAAGACGGCCAGTCACACCCCGCGCCTGACCACCGGCGGACACCGGGCGCTCTACGACACCGAACAGGACCTCGGCTTCATGGTCATGGACCTCACCGCGGACACGGTGAACCTGAAAGTCGTGACCGTCGACCCGGCCACCGGGGCGAGTACCGAGGTGTTCGACCGGCGACTGGGCTGATCCGCCCTCACCACGACTCGACCAGCGGCGCGTCGTGGTCACCGCGACGCCACCGTTCGGCGAGCCGGGCCAGCCGGTCCGGTGCCGCGACACTGTGCACGCGCGCGATCCGCGCGTCACGAACCTCGAGGACGGCGACGCCGAGCACCCGCTCACCCACCGCGAACACCATCGCCGGGCACCCGTTGACGAGGGCGGCGTGAATCGCGGGCGAACCACCGGCGAGGCGGCGTTTGGCCGGTGTCGGGGTCAGGCCGGCGCGCAGCGCGCGGGCCAGGCGCGCCGGGTCGTCGTACTCGATCAGCGCCGCGGCGCTACCGCCCACACCGTCGGCGGCCCCGGTCGCGTCGTCGGTGAGCAGGGCGATCAAGGCGTCGGTGCGACCCGAGGACGCGGCCGCGACGAACGCCTCGACGATCCGGTGCGCGGCGGCCCGATCCAGGTCGGTGTCGGTGCGCGCCACGGTGATTCGGCGACGGGCGCGGTGCAGGTGCTGTTGGCTGGCGGATTCGGTGACGGCGAGCACGGCGGCGATCTCGGCGTGGGTGTAGGCGAAAGCCTCGTGCAACACATACACCGCGCGCGCGACCGGTGAGAGTGTCTCCATGATCCTGAGCACGGCCATGGTCACCGATTCGCGCTGTTCGACGGTGTCGGCGGGCCCGAGCATGGGGTCGCCGGCGAGCAACGGTTCGGGCAGCCACGCGCCGACCGCGCGTTCGCGGCGCGTGTGAGCCGAACGCAGCCGGTCCAGGGCCAGGTTGGTGACGATCGTGGTCAACCACGCCTCCGGGACCTCGACGCGGTCGCGGTCGGCGCCCTGCCACCGCAGGAACGCGTCCTGGACCGTGTCCTCGGCGTCGGCGGCCGAACCGAGCAGCCGATAGGCGATCGCGGACAGTCGCGCTCGACTGGCCTCGAACCGTGCCACCGTGGCGGTGTCCATGCGCTCGAATCTATCCGGCGAGCGCGGACTGTTCGAGGGCTCGCACCCGGTATCGGCGCGGCGGTTTCGCGAAGGTCGGGCGGCTCACGGCCCACCCGCTCGTCGCCACGATCGCGGACTTGACCCGGGCCGCGGGCCACCCGCGCAGTGCGCCGGGCCTGGGGTGTCCCTGTTTGTCGACCAGTTGGAAGATCGCGTCGGCGCGGCCGAGGCTGATGTGGTTGCCGAGGTAGCTCAACGCGGAGGTCTTCACCGCGCGACCGGTGAGGTCGGCGATGATCGAGGCGACGGCCTGGGCGCCGGTGAATCCGGCCGACGCGCACGACATCGGCAGCACGCGGCCGTTGTCGCCGAGCACCGACGCGCTGTCCCCGGCGACGAACACCCGTGGGTGTGAGACCGAACGCAGGTGCCGGTCCACGCTGATCCGGCCGTCGGCGGCCACCGTCAGACCGCTGGTCGCCGCGAGCGGGGACGCGGCGAAACCGGCCGCCCACACGACCGCGTCGGCGGTGAACACCCGGCCGTCGGTGGACCGGGCCGCGGTGGGCTCGACCCGGTCGATGGGGGTGTGTTCGTGCACGGTGATGCCGAATCGGTCGAACGCGGTCCGCAGGTGTCGACGCGCCTCGGTACCCAACCAGGCGCCCGTTTCGCCGCGGGTGGCGAGGGATACATGCAGTTCGGGGTGGGTTTCGGCGATCTCGGTGGCGGTTTCGATCGCGGTCAGGTTGCCGCCGACCACCACGACCTCGTCGGTCTCGCCCAGTGCGTCGAGGCGGGCGCGCAGACGCAGGGCGGCCGGGCGCGACGCGACGTGGAAGGCGTGCTCGGCGACACCGGGCACGTCGTGGTCGGCGACGGTGCTGCCCAGTGCGTAGAGCAGGGTGTCGTAGGTGAGGGTGGCGCCGTCGGCGAGGGCGATCGTGTGGTGTTCGACGTCGACGGCGGTGACCCGGGCGACGCGGACCGCGATGCCGGTGCCGGCGAAGACCTCGGTCAGGGGGCGGTGGCGCAGGTCGCGGCCCGTGGCGAGCTGGTGCAGGCGGAGGCGTTCGACGAAATCGGGTTCGGCGTTGACCACGGTGATCTCGACGTCGTCACGGTGCAGGCGGCGGGCGAGGTAGCCGGCGGAGAAAGCTCCGGCATACCCGGCCCCGAGAACGACGATGCGGTGTTTCATGAGGCGCTCCTGTCTTGTTCGCGTGCACTGTGAACGAGACAGGGTGTCGATTCCTGACAGGCTTGTCGGTGACGTGGGTCACCGGTGAGGTGGTCGAGGTCGCCAAGGCTCGGTGCCGGTGGACCGCACCGGCGTTCACCGATGCCGAGTCCGGGTGGGCGAACAGGTGACCGACAGCGGGAAGATGGTCCGATGTCATGAAACATGCTGGGCGTCAAGGTATTACGTCAGCGAATCAATTGGGTGGTCGGGGTTCGGGTCGGGTGTTTACGGTGGGCGGATGACATCGGTCAGGCAGGTTCAGGTCACCTTCGATTGCGCCGAACCCGAACGGGTGGGACGGTTCTGGTGTGCGGTGCTGGGGTATGTGGCGCCGCGACCGCCGGGGCGCAACGGGGCGTTCGCCTGCGTGGATCCGACCGGGGTGGGGCCGCGGTTGTATTTTCAGCGGGTTCCCGAGGGCAAGGTCGTCAAGAATCGGGTGCATCTGGATGTGCGGGCGGGGACCGGGCTGGTCGGGGCGCAGCGGTTGGCGGTCCTGGAAGCCGAATGCGCGCGGCTGGTCGAACTCGGGGCGTCGTGCGTGCGGGTGTTGGTCGCCGACGGGTACAACGAGTCCTGCATCGTGATGCGTGATGTCGAGGGAAACGAGTTCTGCCTCGACTGAGGAAAGTGGTCGACGTCCGCCTGGCAGCGGGCACCGGACCCACTGCCGACGAGCATCCCGCGTGCGCCGCCACCGCATCGAACCGGCGCGCTAGTCGGTCGGGGTGAGGACGATGCGGGCGATCAGGGCGCGGTGGTCGGCGCCGGGGAGCTCGACGGTGCCGAGGTGGGTGGCGTGGGCGTCGGCGAGCAGGAAGTGGTCGATGCCCAGCAGTGGGGGGAAGGGTTTGTCGGTGGGGTAGGTGCGGAGGTGGCCCGCGCCCGCCTGGTCGGCGGCATCGGCGAAGCGGCCGGAGGTCATCGCGCGGAACCGGGTGTGGTCGTGGGTGGCGTTGAAGTCGCCGCCGACGATCGCGGGGTGGTCGGCGGGGGCTCGGCGCAGGATCTCGTGCAGGCGGGTGAGTTCGTCGGCCCAGACTCCGGTGTTGTAGACGGGCGGGACGGGGTGGAAGGCGTAGATCGTGACCGGGCCGACCTCGGGGATCGTGGCCGTGGCCGAGATCTGGTTGAGGACGTAGCCGTCGTATTCGACGGTGTGCGACAACGGGAATCGGCTCCAGATGCCGGTGCCGCTCGCGGTCTGGCCGGGGGCGAGATAGCGGTGGGGGAGGAGCTGGTCCAGGCCGGCGCGGGTGAGGTCGTCGACGGCGGTGCGGGTGAGTTCGTTGACGGTCAGGATCGCGATATCGCGGGTGCGGACCTGGTCGACCAGGGCGGTCGGGTCGGCGCCGTCGAAGAGCAGGTTGGCCTGCATCGCCGTGATCGTGGGACCGTCGGGGCCGGATTCGGCGAAATACAGCGGGGCCTGGGTGGCGATGCCCGCGCCCGCGACCAGCACCGCGATCCCCGTCCCGATCCACTGCCGGGTCGCGGCGAACCCGAGAGCCCCGATCACCGCCCCACCCATCAGATACGGCGCCCCGGCCGCCGCCAGCACGAGCGGTTCGGTCGACCACCGGCTGACATGGAGGCCGACGCCGAGCACACCGAGCACCGTCGCCGCCCCGGCCAGCAGGCGAACACCGCCCCGAACCACCCGCACACCCATCCCGCCAGCCAAGCACGCCCTCCGCCTGCCGACAAATACGCGGCCCCGAGCGTGCACACCGCTGGTCGACGAACGTGGGCCTCGAGCACGCACGCCGATGCCGCCGATTGCCCGGCCGACCCGGACGCACACCAACCACTGCCGAGCGCGCGGCCGCTCGGGCGAGGACACCGCCCCGTCGGCTGACTCGAGGTGACCTCGCTGTGCCGCACCAGAACCCGCGTGGACGAGCGGAATTCCGCTCATCGTGAGTCTGCGGCGGTCAGCAGCGGCGCAGGCGGTGGTGGGCGGCAAGGTGGCGCGGTGGGTGTCGCAATGGTGGTAGGAAAGGGGGCGTGTCGGCAACTGGCGAGAAAACTGGAACTGATGGGCCTTCGCGTGCGGAGGGCGAGGTGGTGGAGCTGGTCAGCAAGCTGATCCAGTTCGACACCTCCAATACCGGCGAGCTCGCCACCACCAAGGGTGAGCGCGCGTGTGCCGAGTGGGTGGCGGCGAAACTGCACGAGGTCGGCTACGAGACCGAGTACGTGGAGTCGGGGGCGCCGGGGCGCGGAAACGTGTTCGCCCGCTTGAAAGGCGCCGATTCCAGCCGGGGCGCGCTGATGATCCACGGCCACCTCGACGTGGTGCCCGCCGAGGCCGCCGACTGGAGCGTGCACCCGTTCTCCGGTGCCGTCCAGGACGGGTACGTGTGGGGTCGCGGCGCGATCGACATGAAGGACATGGTCGGCATGACGCTGGCCCTGGCCCGCCAGTTCAAAGCCGAGGGCACCGTGCCACCGCGGGATCTGGTGTTCGCGTTCCTGGCCGATGAGGAGAACGGCGGACGGTGGGGTTCGCAGTGGCTCGTCGAGCACCGGCCCGACCTGTTCGACGGGATCACCGAAGCCGTCGGCGAGGTGGGCGGGTTCTCGTTGACCGTGCCGCGCCCCGACGGCACCGAACGCAGGCTCTACCTGGTCGAAACCGCCGAGAAGGGCCTGGGCTGGATGCGGTTGCGGGCAAAGGCCCGTGCCGGGCACGGGTCGTTCCTGCACGACGACAACGCGGTCACCATCCTCGCCGAGGCCGTCGCCCGACTGGGCCGCCACACCTTCCCGGTGGTGCTGTCGGATTCGGTGGCCGAGTTCTTGGCCGCGGTGTCGGAGGAGAGCGGGTTGCAGTTCGACCCGCACGGCCCCGACATCGAAGGCCAACTGGCCAAACTGGGCACCATCTCGCGCATCATCGGCGCCACCCTGCGCGACACCGCCAACCCGACCATGCTGCAAGCCGGGTACAAGGCCAATGTGATCCCGCAGACCGCCGAAGCCGTGGTGGACTGCCGGGTGGTGCCCGGCCGCCAGGAAGCGTTCGAACGCGAGGTCGACGCACTGATCGGGCCCGATGTGGAGCGCGAGTGGATCACCAAACTCGACTCCTACGAGACCACCTTCGACGGTCATCTCGTCGACGCCATGAACGCCGCGGTGCTGGCCCACGACGCCGCCGGGCGCACCGTGCCCTACATGCTCTCCGGCGGCACCGACGCGAAAGCGTTCGCGCGCTTGGGCATTCGCTGCTTCGGTTTCGCGCCGTTGCAGTTGCCGCCCGAGTTGGACTTCACCGCCCTGTTCCACGGGGTCGACGAGCGAGTGCCGGTGGCGTCGCTGGAATTCGGCACCCGGGTGCTGGAACACTTCCTGCTGCACAGCTGACAACCGAGAGGACCCGATGAGCTACAACCCGTACGACGCGCTGCCCCAGGTTCCGAGCTTCACCGTCACCTCCGCCGACATCACCGACGGCGCCCCGCTGGCCAACGACCAGGTCTCGGGGGTGTTCGGTTCCGGCGGCAAGGACATCTCCCCGCAGCTGAGCTGGTCGGGCTTCCCCGAGAACACGCAGAGTTTCGCGGTGACGGTCTATGACCCCGACGCCCCGACCGCGGCCGGTTTCTGGCACTGGGCCGTGGCCGACATCCCCGCCTCGGTCACCAGCCTCGACACCGGCGCCGGTTCCGAGGGCGGCACGCTGCCCGCCGGTGCGGTGAGTCTGCGCAACGACGGCGGGTTCCCCGGCTTCGTGGGCGCGTCGCCGCCGAAAGGGCATGGGCCGCACCGGTATTTCGTGGTCGTGCACGCGGTCGATGTTCCCGAACTCGAGATCGGCCCCGACGCCACCCCCGCCTACCTCGGTTTCAACCTGTTCTTCCACACCCTGGCCAGGGCCACCCTGATCGGCACCTACGAACAGAACTGACCCCGCACACGACGGTGGCCCCGGGAAAAGTCCGGGGCCACTGTCGTTTTCGGGTGTCTACTTCACGTCGGTGACGTGCTCGGCCGGGGTGGGGGCATAGAGCGCGGTGATGGTCTCGGCGTACTTGGTCGAGATCGGGGTGCGCTTGAGCGACATCTTCGGGGTCAGCTCGTCACCGCCGGGCTCCCACAGGTTCGCCACGATCACGAATCGCTTGATCTGCTCCACCCGCGAGAGTTTGCGGTTGCCGGCGAGCACGGCGTCGCGGACCTCGTCGACGATCTCCTTGCGCCGGGCCAGCTCGGCATGGGTGGCGTCGGTGGCGCCGAAGTCCTTGGCGCGCAAGGCCGCCACGTCGGGGTCGAGCATGATCAGGGCGGTGATGTAGGGGCGGGACTCGCCGATCGCGACGGCCTGGCCGATCAGCGACGAGGCCGCCTTCATCGCGTTCTCGATGTTGGAGGGGGCGATGTTCTTGCCCGCCTCGCTGATGATCAGTTCCTTCTTGCGGTCCACGATGCGCAGGTAGCCGTCGGCGTCGAGGGTGCCGATGTCGCCGGTGTGCAACCAGCCGTCGTCGTCGATCGCCTCGGCGGTCTTGTCGGGCATATTGCGGTAGCCCGGGGTGATGATCGGGCCGCGCACGAGCACCTCGCCGTCGGCGTCCAGGCGCAACTCCACCCCGTCCAGGGCGCGGCCGACCGAACCGGGGCGCGGCTTGTCGATCTCGGTGAAGGTGCCCACCCCGGCGGTCTCCGACATGCCCCACACCTCGCTGACCGCGAAACCGAGGCCGAGGAAGTACTCGAGGGTCTCCGGCGGCACCGGCGCGGCACCCGAGGCCGCCACCTTCAACTCCGCGAAGCCCAGCGCGTCACGCAGTTTCGTCAACACCAGCGCATCGGCGATCCGGTGCTGCAGGCCGAGCAGCAGCGGGCTCTGCCCGGCCAGGTTCGCGCGCGCCTGCGCCACCCCGACCCCGATCGCCCAGTTGGCCAGTGCCTTCTTGATCGGGCTCGGTTCGACGGCGAGCTTGTTCTCGATTCCGGCCTTGATCTTCTGCCACACCCGCGGCACCCCGAAGAACACCGTCGGGCGCGCGTCGGGCAGGGCGGCGGCGATCTCGCGCGGGTCGGGCACGGTGGTGATCTGGATGCCGGTGAGCAGGCTCATCGCGTGCGCGGAAATACGGTCGGCCACATGGGCGGCGGGCAGGTAGGACACCGCGCGATCGTCGAAACCGACCGGCAGCGGACCCGCGACCAACCCCGCGACCTGGGCGATCACATTGGACTGGGTGAGCTCGACACCCTTGGACGGGCCGGTGGTGCCGGAGGTGTAGATCAGGGTGGCCAGATCGGTGGGGGTGACGGCCTGCCAGGCGGCGTCGAAGTCGAAGTCCGGTTCGGGATCGGACTCGACCTGGGCCAGGGTGTGGGTGTTCTCGGCGGTGCCGTCGACGACGATGGTGTGCTCGACGGCGGCACCGCAGGCGCGGATCAGGTCGAGGAAGGCCTGTTCGGTGACGACGACGTTGTTGCCCGCGTTGGCGAACACGTGCGCGATCTGCTCGGCGGAGCTGGTGTTGTAGACCGAGAACGGGACCGCGCCCAGGTGCAGCACCGCGGTGTCGACCAGGTTGAACTCGGGCCGGTTGGTGAGCATGATGCCGACCGAATCACCGTGGCGCACACCCAGTTTCGCCAACCCGGCCGCCAGCGCGCGGACTCGGGCCGCGTACTGGGACCAGGTGATCTCCTGGGTGCCGCCGACGGTACGCAACGCGATCTGGTCGGGCCGTAGCGCGGCGGTCTGTTGGAAGGCGGCGGGCACGGTGGACACCGTGACACCCGAGGCGTGCGCGAAACCGATTTCTGTCATAACCCTGATTCCCGAGAGGCCGTGCGGACGCCGACCCCGTCGAACGGGCGTCGACAGTGGCGCGGCTCACTGATCGTAACCGGACATACGGGATTGTGAGGTGGGTTACCTTCGACCGCGCGGCCACCACCACCGGGTCGCGGGTCGCGCGGGCACCGAGGGGTCGACGGGGATGGTGTGGCGGCGGTGGCGGCGCTTGGCCTGCAAATACTCTCGCCCGCGCGCCGACCGCGGGGTGATGGTCAGCGCGACGGGCTCGACGGTGATGCCTGCCTCGGTCAGGGCCCGGCACTTGTCGGGGTTGTTGGTGAGCAACCGGACCCGGGTCAGGTCGAGCTCGCGCAGGGCGTGCGCGGCGAGGTCGTAGCGGCGGGTGTCGGCGTCCAGGCCAAGGCGACGGTAGCTGTCGAAGGTGTCGGTGCCGGACAGTTCGGCCTCGCGATAGCCGCGCGCCTTCCAGATCAGCCCGGCGCCGCGACCCTCCTGGTCGAGGTAGACGAGCACGCCCGCGCCCTCGGCCTGGATGCGGTCCATCGACTCGGTCAGTTCGGCACCGCAGTCACAGTCGTCGGAGCCGAGGCCCTCGCCGTAGAGGCAGCGCGAATGCAGCCGGACCAGGCAGCCGTCGCGGGGTTCGCCGAAGATCAGCAGGTGCCCGCCGTCGCGCGGGTCGGGGATCTCGATCACGCGGATCGCGAGCTGGTGCCCGTGGCGGCCGAGCCGGTGCGCGGTATCGGCGCCGGTTCGCGCGGTCGAGGCCGCCCTGCCGAACGACAGTATGGTCAACGATCCTCCGTACGTGGACTGGCGGCCAGGGCTGGGCGAGCTGATCGCCGCGACTTTACCCCCGCGATCAGGCCGAGGCCGGGTACAGGCGCACGATGCGGTCGATGTCGTCGACCCCGGGCATCGACACCGCCACCGGGCTGAGCTTCTGGGTGGGCAGCATCGCCGCGGTGGCCCACACGAAATCGGCTGCGGTGAGCGGGGTGACGCCGTGTACGAGGCGATAGGCCAGCGCGCCGGTGAACGCCGCCGCCGCACCCACCGACGCCTTGAGCACCTGCGGGAAGTGGTCGATCACGACCTCGACGGTGTCGGAGGCGACCACGCACTGGAAGTTCTCCACCGTGCACACGGTGCCCACGCCGAGGCCGCGCAGCAGCCGGGCGATGTCGGCGGGAGATTCGGCGGGCACGTCGGGCAGCAGCGCGGCCAGGTCGGCGGCGGCCCCGACGAGGTAGTCCACCGCGCCCATGTACTGGTAGATGCTCTGCGGCACCGGCATCGACGGTGTCGGACACACGATCACCGGCGGTTTGGGGCGCATCCGCGCGACCACCGACAGGGCCTGCTCGATCACCGACGGCGGCTGTTCGAAGCTCAGGATCACCGCGTCGGAGGCCTCCAGCGCGGCCCGCAACTCGGGGCGGTGCAGGTCCTCGTCCTGGAGTTGCACGCGGCTGTCGCGACAGCCGATGATCCGCGACTCGCCGTTGGGGGCGATGACCACCGCGGTCACCAGCGACTGCGCGAACGGCACCACCTTGACCAGGTCCAGGTGCACGCGCTCGGCGTCCATGAATTCCATGATGCGCCTGCCGTATTCGTCACCGCCGACCGCGCACACCAGGTGCACGCCGATGCCGAGCCGGGCGGCGGCCACGGCGCGGTTGAGTCCCTTGCCGCCGGGATGGCCGGCGAAGGTGCCGCTGGCGGCCTCCTCGGCGGAGGGGAAGGCACCCACCCGGTAGATGTGGTCGATGACCGCGTCACCGAAGACGGTGACCGTGCCGCGACGGGCGGGCGCCGCGGTGCCCGGTGCCTCGGCCGGGCCCGCCATCGGGTAGCCCGAGTCGGTGGCCAGCAGTCCGGCCAGGGCGGTGAAGGCGGTGTGTTCGGCGACGGTGCGCAACCGTTTGACGGTGGGGGCCTCGGGGACCGGGTCGACGTCGAGCGCGGCGTGCAGCGCGACCCACTGTTCGGTCAAGGCCTCTCGACGTTCCCCGAGGTTGTCCGCATACAGGCGTTCGACATCGATACCGACGCCGGGACGCTCACGCAATAATCTCAGCGACAGCGCGGCGTCGACGATGAGACGATCGGTGGGCGCCAACCACTGGGCGACCTCGCGCACCACCGGCAGGATCGACGCCTCCACGCTGAGCCCGTTGCGGCGGGCGTGTCGGCGCACTGCCAGCAGCTCCAGCAGGGGCGCGGCGTCGATTTCGGTGTGGCGCAAGCGTTCCGCGTTGAGTCCGGCGTACTTGCCGAGCCGGGCCAAGATGCTGCGGATCGCGGCGACGCGAGCATCCTGGGGAACCATCGCCATGCTGCCCTCCCGTGCCCTCTCAACGGTGCGATCGCCACAGTGGCGGGTTTGCTGGGCCCCGTCGCGGCAATTACCTCCTAAGAATGGCAATTGACCGAGGCAATTGGCAAATGCCACACTGGGTTACAGGGGCGCGAGCCCCGCCGGACGCTCGGGGAGGGCGCAGCGCCTCGCCGGGAAAGGCAGGTCTGCGATGACAATTCACGACACCGACGACACCCTGCGCAGCGACCGCACACCGGAATTCGCGCAACGCGTCGACGGCGAGCACTGGCGGTTGAGCTGGTTGCCCGAACACCCGCTCAGCCGCGAGCAGGCGTGGGCGGGCATGGAACTCGACGAGCTCGCCAGCGATCTCACCGCCGCTCACGATCGACTCGTGCACGCCCAGATCAGCGCCCGCGCCGACATCCTCGGCATCATGTGGCAGCAGGCGCTGATCAAACTCGCCAAGAACATGGCGGCCCGCGAACGCGGCGAGCAGCCCGGTCGGTCTTTTCACGACCCCCCGGCGCCGGTGCTGCGGTGGCGTTCGGCGCAACTGACCGGCGGGCCCAGCCCGCGGGTCAACTACGGCTGAGGGCTCAGGCCGAGTGCGCGCGGTGCTCGGCGCCGACCGCGTCGGCCAGCCGGGCGTACCCGCCGGCGCGCAGGTTGGCCGCGATGCCGCGGTGGATGCGGGTGGTCCAGAACGGGCCACCGTAGATGAACCCGGTGTAGCCCTGCAGCAGGGTGGCACCGGCCAGGATGCGTTCCCAGGCCTGCTCGGGGGTTTCGATGCCGCCGACCGAGATCAGCACCACCTGATCACCGACGCGGGCGTAGAGGCGGCGCAGGACCTGCAGGGACCGTTCGGCCACGGGGGCGCCGGACAGGCCGCCCGCGCCCATGGCCTCGACTTCGGCGGCGGGGGTGGCCAGGCCGTCGCGGCGGATGGTGGTGTTGGTGGCGACGATGCCGGCCAGGCCCAGTTCCACGGCCAGATCGGCGACGGCGTCGATGTCCTCGTCGGACAGGTCGGGGGCGATCTTGACCAGCACCGGCACCGAGACGCTGTCGAGCACGGCCAGCAGGATCGGGCGCAGCGATTCCACGGCTTGCAGATCACGCAGCCCGGGGGTGTTCGGGGAGGACACGTTGACCACGACGAAGTCCGCGAGCGGGCCGAGTAATCGGGCGCTGGTGGCGTAGTCGTCGGGGGCGTGCTCGGGTTCGGTGACCTTGGTCTTGCCGATATTGGCCCCGATCGGCACGCTCGGGTGCGCGCCGTGCAGGCGCGCGGCCGCGGCGGCCGCGCCGTGGTTGTTGAAACCCATCCGGTTGATCAGGGCGTGGTCGGCCGGCAGCCGGAACAGGCGCGGCGCGGGATTGCCGGGCTGGGCGTGCGCGGTCACGGTGCCGATCTCGGCGAAACCGAAACCCAGTGTGCCCCAGGCGTTCACGCCGTCGGCGTTCTTGTCGAACCCGGCCGCCAGGCCCAGCGGGGCGGGGAAGTCGACACCGAACGCGGTGGTGGTCAGGATCGGATCGGCGACCACGGTGAGCTTGCGGGCCAACCAGCGCGTGGGCGGGAACCAGGTGGCGAAACGCAGGGCCGTGAAGACCAGATGATGCACCCGCTCCGGCGGGATCAGGAACATCAGGCGTAGGAACAGGGCGTACATGGTCGGCTCACAATCCGGGTTCGGGCACTGGCAGGACGGCGTTCTTGCGGCGGCGCAACAGCACCCGGCGACTGCCGTCGGTGTAGGCGCGCACCCGGGACAACTCCCAGCCACCGAATTCGGCCTGGATGGCCAGTCGCATCGAGGCGGTGACCCGGTTGACATCCGGGGGCAGCCGCAGGGGCACGTATTCGTAGTCGTCGTTGCTGGTCTCCCAGCTCGGCGGGACCGCCGAGCGTGAACTTCGAGGCTTCATCACTGCCCTGCCTTCCGCTCGTCCGCGCCGATCCGCTGCACCCCGTCGCCGGTGGCCGAGGCCACGTACAGGTCGCCGGTGCGGGCGTCGACGGTCATCGAATCGGGTTGGCGCACGGTCGTGAACCTGGCCACCTCGACACCGATGCCGGTCGACAGGTCGTAGCCGACGACCTCGTTGCGCTGTGTGCGGCTGACCCACACCGTGTCCGAGCGCGGGTCGTAAGCGAGCGCGTAAGGCGACGATGATACCGGGAAACGCTGGCGCAGCACGAGCGGACCGGCCGAATAGACCAGCAGTTCACCGCCGTCGGTGTCGGCGACGATGATGCGCCCGTGCGGGTCGGCCACGGCGTTGGTGGCCCCGTCCCCGGCGCGCAGCATCAGGCCCAACGCGTCGGCGCCGACGGCCACGACCGCGGTCTGCCTGCGGTCCAGGACGGTGATGTTCTCGCCGGTCAGGGCGATGACATCGGCCGAGACCAGGCCGGTGATCGTGCGGGTGACGGTGCCGTCGGGGCTCAGTTCGCGGACCGTGCCGTCGGCGGTGCCGACGATCAGGGTGCCGTCGCCGCGGATTTGCGCGCTGCGCACCTCGCCGTCGACGGGGGTCTCGGTGAGGGCGCCGGTGCTCACGTCCACGCGCACGACCCGGCCGGGGGCGGCGACGAGGATCTCCCCCGGCCCGCCCTGGGCCAGGGCGTTGCCCGCGACGGGCAGGGTGATCGCGCGGGTGGTCGCGGCGGGGTCGAGCAGCGACACGGTGGTGCCCGCGGTGTCGAGCGCGACCAGGCGACCAGTCTCGCGTTCGACGAGCACGGCCTTGATCGCGGCGGCCGCGAAGACCTGACCTGCGGGATTGCTCGAGGCGGGGGACACGGCCGCGGTGGCCGCGGGGCGGGTCGGCACGTCGGGGCCGTCGTCACCGCTACAGCCGGTCGCCACCATCACTACCGCCGCGCAGACCAACGCAGAGGCGACCGAGCCGCGAGGGCGCATGCACCGAACTCCTTCACTCCGCAACTGGTGAACGCTTGATCACCATCTGACCATGATGACTCACCGGTAGCTCCGACCGGGTAGCGGCCGTCGGGGCTGTCAGTGACGCGCGTTACTGTTGACACGTCGACAATTGATTGCCCGTCACGGCAGGAGAAACCCACGATGACCGACCGGACACCCGCGGGATTCGGCATCGACGACATCGGGGTCGGCCCGTTCGCGCACGGATTCGGCACCACCGACGACGGACACCCCTTCGCCTTCCGCACGCGCGGGGCCACCCTGTCGGTGCAGGTCTACCGCGCCGACCTGGGCGAGGCGGTGCCCGGATCGGCCGACGTGGTGGCGCACGCGCACGCCTCGGTGACCGATATCGACCTCGGCGACGAACGCAGTATCGCCGCGTTCGTGCGCGACCTGCTGCCCACCGTCGTCCCGGTCGAGGGCGCCCGCACCGGTGAGATCTCCACAGTTCGGACCATCCTGGGCCGGATCAGCGCGGTCATAGATGGTATGTAGATGGTGATGTCTTCCACACTTTTCGCCAGGGCCGCTGCGGCCACCGCCTGCCTCACGGCCCTCGTCGCTGTTTCCGCCTGCGCGGGAACCTCCGACGAGGCCTCGGTCGACGCCGCACGGTCCTCGGCCAACGCCTCCCTCGCCTCCTCGGTCGCGATCTCGGCCAGCAAGGCCAACGTGCCGCTGCCGAACGCCCAACAGCTCGACGCCCAGATCAAGCAGGCCCTCGACCCGAACCTGCCCGATGTCGAACGCACCGACCTGATCGAGGACGGTGCCGCGTTCTCCGACGCCATCCCCGACATGTACCGGGCGCTGCGCGACAACCCGCACGCCGTCTACGGCGTCGTCGACCCGGTCTTCGACAACCGCGACGGCACCCTCACCGCCACCATGCGCCTGGACAAGGACGGCTCGGGCACCAATGTGCGCACCACCATCGTGCATTTCGTGCTGCTCGACGGAAAGTGGAAGATCTCGCGCACCGACCTGTGCGGCATCCTGCGTTCGGCCGACTATCGCACCGCTGCCTGCGGTTGAGATGAGCGAATCTCGATCCATCCGGTGGGGCCGGTTCGTCCACCGCCACCGTTTCGCTGTCCTGGGTTTCTTCGTGCTCGCCGTGCTCGTCTCGGGCTGGTTCGGGCGCGACCTGTCCGACCGCTACACCCAGGAGGGCTGGTTCGACGAGTCCAGCCAGTCGGTGGCGGCCTCGAAACTGGCCGACGACATCTTCGGACGCGACACCGACGGCGATCTGATCGTCATCTACACCGCCCCGCCCGGCACCACCGTCGACGACCCGGCCGTGCGCGGCCCGGTCACCACGGCGCTGGCCGAGTTGCGCCGCGACTACGGCGAACGCATCCACAAGATCGACAGCTACTGGGACAGCCCCTTCTCGGCGAACGCCTCCGACCCGAGCAAGGAGCACGCCTTCGCAAGCATCGGCATCGCCGGTGGCGGCGGCACGGCCACGGTCAACAACTATCTGGCCCTGAAACCGCACTTGAACGCGGGGGTGCCCGGTGGTGGGCCCGGTGGCACGACCGTGCAGCTGGCCGGATTGCAGCCGGTGGTCGAGGGCATCAATATCGGAATGCAGCACGACATCCGGCGCGCGGAGATCATCGCGTTGCCGATCGTGGCGATCCTGCTGTACTTCGTGTTCGGCGGCATCATCGGCGCGCTGCTGCCGGTGCTGATCGGCGGCCTCACCATCCTGGGCACCTCGGGCATCCTGCGGGTGCTCACCGCCCACATCGAAGTCAATGTGTTCGCCAGCGCGGTGATGACCCTGGTGGCACTGGGATTGGCGATCGACTACGGGCTGTTCACGGTGACCCGGTTCCGCGAGGAACTCGCCGCCGGGCGCTCGATCGAGGACGCCACCGCGCGCACCGTTGCCACCGCCGGACGCACCGTGATCTTCTCGGCCGCGATCATCGCGGTCAGCCTGGGCGCGCTGTTCATCTTCCCCAACGGGGTGCTGCGCTCGGTGCCCTACGGCGGCATCTCCGCGGTGATGTTGGCGGCACTGCTGTCGGTGACCGCGCTCCCGGCCGCGCTGAGCATCGCCGGGCACCGCATCGACTGGCTGGGCTGGAAACGGTTCTCGGCGGGCAAGACCGAGGCCCAGATCGACGCCGGATTCTTCTCCCGGCTGGCCCGGTGGGCGATGCGGCGGCCGTGGGCGGTGGTCATCCCGATCGTGCTCGGGTTGTTGGCGCTCAGTATTCCGTTGCGCCACATCGAGTTCGGGGGGATCAGCGAGAAGTACCTGGCCACCGACAATCCGGCGCGGGTGGCGCAGGAGGACTTCGACCGACTGTTTCCCGGGTTCCGCACCGAACCGTTGAAGCTGATCGTGGTCGGCGCCGACTCCCGGCAGCTCAGCGATATCCGGTTCGAGGCCAATCAGATCCCCGGCCTGACCGGGCGGTTCGAACCGGCGGCGGCCACCAAGGACGGCGTCAACGTGCTCTCGGCGGGGCTCGGTGACAAACGCGACGCCGACCGGGTGATCGACACCCTGCGCGCCCTACCCGCGCCACCAGGAGTGGAGGTGATGGTCGCCGGGATCCCGGCCCTGGAACGCGACAGCATCAACGGGCTCATCGACGGGTTGCCGCTGCTGTTGGCGATCCTCATCGCCGCGGCGCTGGCCTTGATGATCGTGGCGTTCCGGTCGGTGATCCTGGCCGTGAAAGCCGTGGCGATGAGCGCGCTGAGCCTGTTCTCCACCCTGGGCGTGCTGACCTGGATCTTCGTGCTGGGCCACGGCGCCGGGCTGTTCCACTTCACGCCGGGGCCGCTGATGTTCGCGGTGGTGGCGTTGATCGTGACGGTGATCTTCGGGCTGTCCACCGACTACGAGGTGTTCCTGCTGTCGCGGATCGCCGAGAAACGCGCCGCCGGCGCCGACGCGGCGGAGTCGATCCGCTACGGGGTGGCCCACACCGGGTCGGTGATCACCTCGGCCGCCGCGATCCTCATCGTGGTCACCGGGGCGTTCGGGTTCTCGGATCTGGTGCTGATGAAATACATCGCCTACGGGATGATCGTGGCGCTGATCATCGATGCCACGATCATCCGGATGGTGCTCACCCCCGCCCTGTTGAAGATCATCTGGAAGTAGGGCTCAGGTCGTCTTGATGATGCCGCCGTCGATCACCACGTCGGCGCCGACGATATTGGCCGCGCGGCCCGAGACCAGGAAGGCGATCAGGGCGGCGACCTCCTCGGGTTCGGTGATGCGCCGCGAGGCGATGTCGAACTGATCGGACAGGGCGTCGAGGAACCGGTCCTGGGAAATGCCCTGGGCGGCGGCCAGTTGCGCGCCGATGCGGTGTTCGTCGCGCCAGATCCTGGTGCCGACCGGGCCCGGGGAGACGGTTTCGTTGGGGGGCTCTGATGATTCAGAGGATGGTCAGTGCCACGTCGATGAGACGGTAGAGCTGGGCAGTGTCGTTGGTCTTGGCCGCCACACGCAGGCCGGCGCCGAGGGTGAGCAGCAGGGCCGCGCTCGCGTGTGGGTCGATCTCGCCGTCGATGTCGCCGTCGCGGCGCCCCCGATCGATGCGGGCGGCCAGGGTGGCGACGATGCGGTGTTCGATGTCGCGCAGCTTCTCGGTGATGTCGGGGTCGTGCCCACCCATTTCGGCGGCGGTGTTCACGGCCAGACAGCCGCGCCGGACCGGAAAGGACATGTCGAGATCGACTGCCGCGCGCAGGTATTCGCGCAGACACTCGCGCGTGGCACCCGGCCGCGCCATGTGATCCTCGGCCATCTCGACGCTGAGCCGGCCGTAGCGGTCCAGGGTCAGGTCGAACAGGGCACGCTTGCTGCCGAAAGTGTTGTAGAGGCTGCCTTTTCCGATGCCGGTGGCCTCGGCGAGCTGGGCGGGGGAGGTGTTGGCGTAGCCGTGGGTCCAGAACTGCTGCATGGCGCGGTCGAGGACCGTGTCGGTGTCGAAGTTCTGAGGGCGGGCCATGATGCCACCGTAAGTGTTTTTAACCTGTGGGTCAATAACTTTCGTTAGCCGCGGTCGCGTTCGGGGAGGACGAGTTGGGCGCCGGTGGTGGGGTGGTCGAAGACGTCGACGGGGTGGCGGTAGACGGCGGTGAGCAGCTGCGTGGTCAGGACCTCGCGGGGTGGGCCGTCGGCGGCGACGCGGCCCGCGTCCAGGACCGTGACCCGGTCGGCGTAGGCGGCGGCGACCCCGAGGTCGTGGACCACCACGACCACCGCCGCACCCTCGGCGGCGCGGGTGGCGGCCAAGCGCAGCACCGCTTCCTGGTGGCCGAGGTCGAGGGCGGCGGTGGGTTCGTCGAGCAGCAGCGTGGCGGTGTTCTGGGCCAACACCCTGGCCAGGGCGACGCGGGCGCGTTCGCCGCCGGACAGGGACGGGAAGATGCGGGCGGCCAGGTGGGTGACATCGGTCGCGGCCAGCGCGGCGGCGATCAGAGCGGCGTCCTCGGCCGCGGCGGGGGTGTGCAACCAGGGGCTGCGACCCATGGCGACGACCTCGCGGGCGGTGAACGGGAAACCGACGGCATGGGCCTGGGGCAGGACCGCGCGGCGGCGCGCCATCTCGGCCGGCGACCAGTGCGACAGGGCATGGCCTTCGAGTTTCACGGTGCCGGTGGTGGGTTCGAGCTCGCCCGCCAGTGCCGCGAGCAGGCTGGATTTGCCCGCGCCGTTGGGGCCGACGAGGGCGACGATCTCCCCGGCCGCCACCTGGAAATCGACGGCTTCCAGCACGGTGCGCGAGCCGCGTCGCACGGTCAGGTCGGTGGCGCGCAGGGTGACGGTTCCGGGCTCGGGGCGTGCGGGGACGTCCGGTGTGCGGGCGAACAGTGCGCGCCAAGGACTTCGGGTTGCTCCATGGTCGGTCATCCGCGAACCCCTGTCTGCCCGGTGCGTCGGGCGAGGACCGCTGTCATGGCCGGGGCGGCAGCGCCGCCGCGCGGGTCGGCGCGACGGCGTCGGACATCGACCACGCGGGAGACTTCGTGGCCACGCGGGTGATTCGGGGGCGGGTAGTCGCTCATCCCCAGCCTCCCGCGCGGGCTCGGGTGCGGCGCAGCAGCCAGAAGAAGAACGGGCCGCCGATGAGGGAGGTGAGCATGCCCAGGGGCAGGTCGGCGTTGTGGACGAGGGTGCGGGCCAGAACGTCGGCGCCGAGCAGGACCACCGCGCCGACGATCGCGCTGAGGGGGACCAGGACGCGGTGGCCGGGGCCGACCATCATGCGGACCAGGTGCGGCACGATCAGGCCGACGAACAAGATGATGCCGCTGAACGCCACCCCGGCGGCGGTGAGCACGGCGACCACCACGATCACCTGCCTGCGCAGGCGCTCCACGTCGACACCGAGGTGCAGGGCGGCCGAGTCGCCCAGGGCGAGCAGGTCCAGGCGCGGGGCGATGAGAGTGGCGGCCAGGATGCCGGTGGTGGCGAGGGTGGCCACGATCGCGACGGCGGGCCAGGTGGCGCCGTTGAGGCTGCCGAGCTGCCAGAACACGATCTGATCGCGGGCGGCGGGACTGGCGACGAACAGCAGCAGCGCGATCAGCCCACCGGCGAAGGCGTTGATCGCGACGCCGGTGAGGATCAGGGTCACCACCTCGGTGCGACCACCGGATCTGGACAGCACATAGACCAGGGCGGTGGTGATCAGCCCGGCGACGAAGGCCGCGGCCGCGATCGACCAGGCCGCCACGAACGCGCCACCGAGCACGATCACGGTGCCCGCGCCGACCGCCGCACCGGCGGACACCCCGATCACGCCCGGTTCGGCCAGCGGGTTGGCGAACACGCCCTGCAACAGCGCGCCCGCCGTCGCCAACGAGGCCCCGACCAGCACGGCCAACGCCACCCGGGGGAACCGCACCTCCCACAGCGTCACCTCACCGGCCGGATGCGCGGGCATCGGCCCGATATCGAGGCCGATCCGGTGCGCCACGCTGCCCAGCACCTCGGCGGCGGTGGTGGGCACCTGCCCGAGTACCGAGGACACCACGGCCAACACCACCAGGGCGAGCAGCGCGACGGTGAACACGATGGTCACGCGGGTGCGCCGGTGGCCCGGTGGTGGCAGCGGGTCGGGGGTCGCGTCGGTGATCCGCGGCGGCGGCTGAGTTTTGGAGAGGTCCGGCCCGCTCACACGGCCCCCTGCCGTGCCGGATCGGGCGTCGACCAGCGCCCGCGAGGCCCGGCCGGTCCGGTCGGCGACCCGGGACACGGCGTCGACCTCACCGCAGACCGAGCGCGCGTGTCGGCTCGGCGAGGTCCGGTCGAACGGCGGCGAGCGGAGTGATCGGGTTCCCCGATCGCTCGCGCCGATCGTCGAGTGCTCATGCCGGGGCCCCGTAGAGGGCGTCGGACAGTGCCGAGATGACACGACCGGTGTTGGGGCCGAAGCTCAGGATGACCGCGTCGGACATGTCGACCACGCGCTGGTTGCGGCCGGCGGGGGTCTGGGCGATGCCGGGGACCTTCTCGAGACCCTCGACGCCGCCGACGGATTTCAGCCCGTCCGACATCACCAGCAGCACATCCGGCGCGGCCGCGATCATCGCCTCGCTGGTGATCGCGACGAACGGCTCGTTCACCCCGGCGGCGGTGCCGGCGTCGACGCCGCCGAGCGCGGTGATCAGCGAGTCGGCGCCCGAGCCGCGCCCGGCCATCATGGTGATCGCCGCGCTGCGCAGGTACAGGAACGCGATCTTGGGCTGTCGCTCCTGCGGGGGCACCGCGGCGGTGGCCTCGGCGATCTCGGCGGCGGTGCGCGCGCCGAGCTGCCTGCCCGCCTCGGGCACGCCGAGGGCTGTCGCGACCGCTTCGATCTGGGGGACCACGCCGTCCATGCGGCGATCCGGGTCGAAGTACACGACCGTCACCCCGGCCGCGCGCAGCTGTTCGCGCACCGCGGGGGCCGCGCTGGTGGTGTCGGTGAGGAAGACCGAGGGGCGCAGGTTCAGGACCGCTTCGATGCTGAGGCTGCCGTTGCCCCCGGCCACGTTCGGCACGTCCGCGACGGCCGGGAACGACGCCGAGGTGCTGCGGCCGACGAGGTTGTCGCCCAGGCCCAGTGCCCACACGGTCTGGGCGAGGGTGCCGTATCGGTCGACGGCGATGATCCGGGAGACGTCGGTGACGGTCACGTCGGTGCCGTCGTAGGACGTGACGGTCACCGGCAGGCGTGGGGTGGGGGCGGGGTCGAGGGCGACCGGGTCGAGGTCGGCGAGCTGGGCGGTGACCGCACCACCGGAATTGGCAGTCGATGCAACATTGCTTCCTGTGCAAGCGACGGCGCCGGTCAGCACCGTCGCCGCGAGCATCGCCGTCAGCACACCACGCAGTTTCATGCAGGTAAGGCTAGCCATCATTCGGAACGGGCGCTCACATCGTCCAGGGCCGCGGCGATCGCGCGCGGCAACTCGAGGGTCTCGGCGGCCAACACCCCGGTGAGCTGGCCGATATCGCGGGCACCCACGATCATGCTCGCGATGCCGGGCCGATCCCGAATCCAGGCCAACGCCACCGCCAACGGCGAGGTGCCCAGGCCGTCGGCGGCGGTCACCAGCGCGTCGACCACCCGGGTCGCGCGATCGTCGTCGAGACGGCGCCGGATCTCCGCGGCGGTGGCCTCGTCGGCACCGCGCGAATCCGCGGGCACCCCGTCACGGTATTTGCCGGTCAGGATCCCCCCGGCCAGCGGCGCGGAGGCGATGATGCCGACCCCGTGATGGCGCGCGGCCGGGATCAGCTCGTGCTCGGTACCGCGCGCGAGCAGCGAATACGCGCTCTGCGCGGCGGTGATCGGCGCGATCGCGGCCAGACTCGCCAGCTGCCACGCCGCGAAACCGCGCACCCCCACATAGCGGGTCCGCCCGGTGCGCACCGCCGCCTCGAGGGTCGCGGCGACCTCGTCGAGCGGAGTGTAGGGATCCCAGGCCGCGACGCTCCAGATATCGAGATGGTCGGTGCCCAGCTCGCGCAGGGTCCGGTCGAGTTGGGCGAGCAGGGTGCGCCGCGAGGCATCGATCACCGGACCCATCGCCGCCGGGGCGGGCACCGAGTCACCGACCCCGGCACCGGGCGGGTGCATCCGCACGCCCGCGCTGCCGCTGAGGACCACGTCCTCGCGCGCGACCACCTCACCGAGCAGATCCGCCAGGATGGCCTGCGCGGCACCCTCGCCGTAGACCGGAGACACGTCCACGAGCGTGCCACCGGCCTCGGTGAACGCCGCCAACTGCACCGACGCCTCGTCGGCATCGGTATGGGTCCCCCAGGTATGGGTCGCCAACCCGATCCGCGACACCCGAAGTCCGCTGCGTCCCACCGTTCGCTGTTCCATCACCGCGCCCGCGCATTCGTCACGGCGACAGCCTAATGCGCGCGCACGCGCCACCCCGATGCCCGACCCGCCGCGTGATGTCACGTGATCGATGCCGACGGGTACGCGCACGGCGACCGAACGCGCGGACGGGTAGGGTCGCTGCGGGATCGTGGCCGTGCGGGCCCGGTCGGATCAGCAAAAGCCCAACAGGACGCGGTCTTTCGGGCGTGAGTCAGCAGGAGGACGCGGTGGGCGAGTCGATGACCTGGGTGCAGGCATTGATACTCGGGTTGGTGCAGGGTCTCACCGAGTTCCTGCCGATCTCGTCCTCGGCGCACATGCGCATCGTGTCGGAGGTGTTCTTCGGCGACGACGCGGGCGCATCGTTCACCGCCGTCACCCAGCTGGGCACCGAACTGGCGGTGCTGATCTACTTCGCCAAGGACATCGTCCGCATCGTCGTCGCCTGGTTCACCACGCTGGGCATCCGCTGGCGCGAACGCTCCCATGCCGGGGTCGCGGTCGCCGACCGCCCCACCACGAAACTGCCGGTGCTCGACCGCGCCGGGTACGCCAGCGCCCGCGACGCCGCCGAACGCGACGCGCAACGCGAACTCGACTACCGCATCGGCTGGTACGTGATCATCGCGACCATCCCGATCGGCGTGCTGGGCTACCTGCTCAAAGACGAGATCCGCACCGGCGCCCGCAACCTGTGGCTGGTCTCGTTCAACCTGATCTTCTTCGCCCTGTTCATCGCCGCCGGTGAGTACTTCGGCCGCAAGAACCGCAGCTTCGACCAGCTCACCACCCGCGACGGCCTGATCATGGGCCTGGCGCAGTGTCTGGCGCTGATCCCCGGCGTCTCCCGCTCCGGCGCGACCTCCACCGCGGGCCTGTTCCTGGGCCTGGATCGCGAAGCCGCCTACCGGTTCTCGTTCCTGCTCGCCATCCCCGCCGTCACCGCGTCGGGCCTGTTCAGCCTCCCCGACGCCTTCGCCCCCGCCGGAGAGGGACTCAACGCCAGCGGCGCGCAACTGATCGTGGCCACGATCGTGGCGTTCGTGGTCGGTTACGCCTCGGTGGCGTGGCTGTTGAAGTTCGTCAGCGGCCATTCCCAGTACTGGTTCGTCGGGTACCGGATCATCCTCGGCACGGTGGTGATGGCGCTGCTCGCCGCCGGCGTCATCTCCGCGACCTGAGCCGCCGGTGTCCACGCGCACTAGGCTGGTCCCATGACGGTGATCCTGCTCCGACACGGAGTGTCCACCTCCAACACCGCGCGCACCCTCGCGGGCCGCGCGCCCGGTGTCGAACTCACCGAGCGCGGCGTCGAGCAGGCCGCGGCGGTCGCCGACCGACTCGCCACCCTGCCGATCGAACACATCGCCAGCTCGCCGCTGCTGCGCTGTCAGCGCACGGTGGGACCGTTGGCCGCGAAACTGGGCCTGGAACCCGAGCACGACGAACGGCTCATCGAGGTCGACTACGGCGACTGGACCGGGCGTCCGATCGCCGAGCTGCTCACCGAACCGCTGTGGCGGGTCGTGCAGACCCACGCCTCGGGCGCGGTGTTCCCCGGCGGGGAGGGCCTGGCCCAGGTCCAGCAGCGCGCGGTCGCCGCGGTGCGCGATATCGAGACCACCCTGGCCGCGAAGGCGGGCCGGGACGTGTTGTGGGTGGCGTGCGCGCACGGCGACGTCATCAAGTCGATCCTGGCCGACGCACTCGGCCTGCACCTGGACAGTTTTCAACGGATCGCGGTGGAACCCGCCTCGATCAGCGTCGTGCGCTACGGGACCCACGGTCCCTCGGTGTGGAAGTTCAACGACACTGGCGCCGACCTGTCCGCGCTCGCCGCGGCCGCCGCACCGACACCGACCCCCGGTGGAGAGGTGCCGACGGCCGCGAGCGCGGATAATGGGAATGCCGGGCACCGCGATTCCGCTTAGCGCAGTGTGTTCGTGAGTGTCGATCAGGGTCACGTATCAGGAGGTGCATGTGTCACGCGCAATCCATGTATTTCGCACCCCCGATCGTTTCGTCGCCGGGACCGTCGGTGAACCGGGCGATCGTTCGTTCTACCTGCAGGCCGTGCAGGAGCCGCTCGTGGTGAGCGTGCTGCTCGAGAAGCAGCAGGTCAAGGTGCTCGCCGACCGGATGGGGCTGCTGCTCGACGAGGTCGCGCGCCGCTTCGGCGCCGAGGTGCCGCCCGAGGGCGAGGACGTGGCCGACATCGCGCCGCTGGTCACCCCCATCGACACCGAATTCCGGGTCGGGACCATGGGTCTGGGCTGGGACTCCGACGCCAACGCCGTGGTGGTGGAGCTGTTGGCCATCACCGAGACCGAGGTCGACGAGTCGGTCGTGCTCGACGACACCGACGAGGGCCCCGACGCGGTGCGGGTGTTCCTGACCCCGATCCAGGCGCGCGAGTTCGCGTTGCGCTCGGCGCGGGTGATCGCGGCCGGGCGCCCGCCGTGCCCGCTGTGCGGGGAACCGCTGTCCTCGCGCGGGCACATGTGCGTGCGCACCAACGGCTACAAGCGCGGCGAGATCTTCGGTGCCGCCGAGCTCGAGGAGGAGTGAGGCGTCGATGTCGGTGATCACCGAGGGCGAGCTCGACATCGTCGGGCGCGTCGGGGTGGCCAGCAATCTCACGCTGGTGTGTGAGATCGCCGCCCCCGAACCCGACGGCGCCGGGCTGCGGGTGGTGTACAAGCCGGTGCGCGGGGAACGTCCGCTGTGGGATTTCCCCGACGGCACCCTCGCCGGTCGCGAGGTGGCCTCGTATCTGATCTCCGAACAGCTCGGCTGGGGTGTGATCCCCGAAACCGTGCTGCGCGACGGGCCGTTCGGGCCGGGCATGGTGCAGCGGTGGGTGAGCACGGTCGACAACCGCACCGACACCCGCCAACGCCTGGATCTGGTGGACCTGTGCTCGCCGGGGACGGTGCCCGACGGATTCTGTGAGGTGCTGCGGGCGCTGGACGAGCAGGGCAACGAGGTCTCGCTCATCCACGCCGACGACCCACGCCTGCAACGCATGGCGGTGCTGGACCTGGTGCTCAACAACGCCGATCGCAAAGGCGGGCACGCGCTGGAAAGCGTCGACGGGCAGGTCTACGGGGTCGACCACGGCATCTGCCTGCACGCCGAACCGAAACTGCGCACGGTGCTGTGGGGGTGGGCGGGTCGACCGGTGCACGAATCGCTGCTCACCGACCTCACCGCCTTCGCCGCGAAACTGCCCGGCGCCGTGGCCGATTCGCTGGCCACCCACATCACCGACGACGAGATCAGCGCGCTCACCCACCGCGTCGAGGCCCTGCTCGAGCACCCGGTGATGCCGATTCCGCACTCCGCGCGCCCGATTCCCTGGCCCGCGTTCTGAGTCGCGCGGGGCCTGTTTCCTGGTCAGTGCCGGTGCTAGTGTGCTCCAAGCACTTTCGTTATCCCCGCGAGATATGAGGAAATCAATGTCGACCCGTTCTCTTGTCAGCACCTGTGCCGCTGCTGTCCTGCTCACCGGAGGCGCCGCCGCGCTGGCCGCGCCCGCCCAGGCGTTCCCCGGTGGCGGCTGGTGGTCGGGGGAGAAGACCTTCGTCTGCTCCTCGGTCAACCACGCCGGTCAGCCGCTGCCCGAGGTCACCGTGAAGGCCAACGACCAGGTCGGTGCCGCCTACTTCGCGTTGCAGGAACTGGGCCCGCTGGGTCCTGAGTCCGCGCACATGCAGTGCCGCCAGCAGTGATGTGAGGGCGATCGGTGCCGCCGCCCGTCGGGGAGCGGTGGCATCGAGAACTAGTTCGCGCGAACGAATTCCCTCAGTGCCACAGTCTGATTCAGGACGGCGTGGCCGATGCCGGGCAGTACTCGTATCTCGGCACGGGGGATCGCGCGGGCGCGTCGGGCGGTGTGCGCGGAGTCGAACAGGGCGTCACGATCGCCGACGATTATCAGGACCGGGATGTCCACATTGCGTAGTTGCGTCTCGGGGAAAGCGGGGAGTTTCGCGGGGCGCGGCGAGAAGTGGTCGAAGGTGAGCACCATGTCGTCGAGGACCGGCGCCGCCTGCGCCTCGGTCAAACCCAGCACCCTGCGCGCGGTGTCGCGCACACGGTGGCGACCCAGCAGCCGCAGTCCGATCGCCGTGACCAGCCAGCCGTAGCGGTGCTTGCCCAGTCCCCCCGGGCACAGCAGACCCAGTGCGCGCACCCGGCCCGGTCGACGCAGCACGAAATCGAGGGCGACCCACCCGCCCAGTGACATGCCGATCAGGGCCACCGAATCCAGGCCGAGTCCGTCGAGGACCTCGTCGAGCCAGCCGGCACTCGCGTCGGTGTCCAGATCCACGCGGGTGGGGGCACTGAAACCGGGTTCGCCGACCAGATCCACCGCGTACACCCGGAAATGGGTTGCCCAGTCGGCGATATCGCCGCGCCAGGCGCTGGTGTTGGCGCCCGAACCGTGCAGCAGGACCAGCGGGGGCGCGTCGAGCGGACCGGAGACCACTACGAAGGTCTCGCCCGCCGTGGTGTCGACGCGGCGTTGCTCGTGGGGGACCGGCCAGGTGTCGAGGTGCTCGCGGTAGCGCTGTTCGACGCGGCGGCGGCCGTCCTCGGAGGTGTAGATCATGAGCTCAGGATTCCGTCCAGGTAGTCGAGCAGGCGGGCGCTGTCGGACAGGGTGCCGAGCAGGATCACTTTGAGGCGGTGGCGGTTCGGGTCGTAGCTGGTTTCCACGCGCATGCGCTGCTCGCCGGGGCCGCGGGTGCCCGCGCTCGCGGTGAGCAGGGTGGTGATCCGGTCGACGGTGGCGCGGTCGATGTCGTCGATCTCGACGATGCACGAGGACTCGGCGTGGTGGCGGGTGGCAGGCGCGGGGGTGGTGACGGTCAGGCCGGTGAAGGCCTCGAGGTCGTCGTGGGTGATGCGGTACTGCTTGCCGATGCGGGCTGCGGGAAGTTTGCCCTCGCGCACGTAGCCGCGCACGGTGCGCACGTGCAGGCCGAGCAGTTCGGCGACCTGCTCCACCGAGTAGAGACGATCTGTCATAAAACTACCCTAAACGAAGGTACGTATAGGGAGCAATAGGTATGTATAGGTAACTGTGCTGTGTGACAATCGTCGCCATGGCCACCGTTCGCTCACCGCGGCGCCCACACTGGGCCCACAGCCCACCGATTTCCGTCGAAACCGCCGTGACCAGCGAATCCGCCTGAACACAACCCTTGACGCGGGCGCCGCGACACGTTTGTGTGCAGGTAGCGGGCCGCACGCCGAGCCCGCGAGCAACCCCGTGACCCGGCCCGCGAACCGGACACCGCGACGGGGGCTCTACCCTCGAAGACATGCAGTCCTGGTCCGAAATCGCCCTACCGACCGTCCCCGGAACAGGGCCGCCCTTGCGTTTGTTCGACACCGCCGACGGCCAGGTCCGCCCGGTCACCCCCGGCCCGACCGCGAAGATGTACGTCTGCGGCATCACCCCCTACGACGCCACCCACCTCGGCCACGCCGCCACCTACCTGACCTTCGACCTGGTCAACCGGATCTGGCGCGACGCGGGCCACGACGTGCACTACGTACAGAACATCACCGACGTCGACGACCCGCTGTTCGAACGCGCCGCCCGCGACGGCATCGACTGGCGCGAGCTGGGCACCCGCGAGATCGCGCTGTTCCGCGAGGACATGACCGCACTGCAGGTGCTGCCGCCGCGCCAGTACGTCGGCGCGATCGAATCGGTCGAGGAGGTGGTCGAGCTGGTACAGAAGCTGCTGGCCTCCGGCGCCGCCTACATCGTCGACGACGCCGAATTCCCCGACGTGTACTTCCGCACCGACGCCACCGAACAGTTCGGGTACGAATCGGGCTACGACCGCGCCACCATGGAGGCCCTGTTCGCCGAACGCGGCGGCGACCCCGACCGGGCAGGCAAACGCGACACCATCGACGCGCTGCTCTGGCGCGCCGAACGCCCCGGTGAACCGTCCTGGCCCGCCCCGTTCGGCGCCGGGCGGCCCGGCTGGCACATCGAGTGTGCGGCGATCGCGCTCAACCGCATCGGCGCCGAGTTCGACATCCAGGGTGGCGGCTCGGACCTGATCTACCCGCACCACGAATACTCCGCCGCGCACGCCGAGGCCATCACCGGCACGCGCCGCTTCGCCCGCCACTACGTGCACGCCGGCCTCATCGGCCTCGACGGCGAGAAGATGTCGAAGTCCAAGGGCAACCTCGTGCTGGTCTCGCGGTTGCGTCGCGCGGGCGTGGATCCCGCCGCGATCCGCCTGGGCCTGCTCGCCGGGCACTACCGCAGCGACCGCATGTGGACCGAGGAGGTACTCACCGCCGCCCAGACCCGCCTGGACCGGTGGCGCGAAGCCGTGTCGCTGTCGACCGGACCCTCGGCCACCGACACGATCGCGCGGTTGCGCCAGCACCTGGCCGACGACCTCGACACTCCCCGGGCGCTCGACGCGATCGACAACTGGGCCGAGCAGGCGATCGCCTACGGCGGCACCGACACCGAGGCGCCCACCCTGGTCCGCACCGCGGTGGACGCGCTGCTCGGGGTCGCGCTCTGAGGTGAGGACCTGCGCGACGGGGCGCGCACCCCGTCGCGAACCCGCACGTCAGCTCGGTCTCGGTTCACCCGGGTCGCCGCGTCCGCCCGGTACAGTCGCCAGCAAGTGAGGCGCTCGGCGCTGTCGCGTCGCGTGCTCGACCGGCGATGAGGAGGGTGGCGGCGATGCCCGATCCGCACGATCGATCGTCGGCCCACTCCCACCTGCACCACCCCGGCCGGACCGGGCACCACCAGTGTGAGCACGCGTCGTCGATGTCGATGGACGCGATGGCCCGCGACATGCGTAACCGGTTCTTCGTCGCGCTGGTCTTCTCCACGCTGGTGATGCTGTGGTCGCCGATGGCCACGCACCTGTTCGGGCTGCATCTGCCGGTGCCGTTCGGGATGCGCGCCGATATCTGGATGCTGATCCTGAGTCTGCCGGTGATCTTCTACTCCTCGACGGTGTTCTTCACCGGTGCGTGGAAGGCGCTCCGAGCACACACCCTCGACATGATGGTGTTGGTCTCGGTGGGTATCGGGACCGGCTGGCTGTACTCGCTGTATGTGACGTGCACCGGCGGCGGCGAGGTGTTCTACGAGGCGTCGACCATGCTGGCGACCTTCGTGCTGCTGGGGCCCTGGCTCGAGATGCGCGCGCGCAGCGGCGCCGGCGACGCGGTGACCAGCCTGCTGGACCTGTCACCACCCAAAGCTGTGGTGCTGCACGGGGACACCGAATCCGAGGTGCCGACCTCGCAGGTGCGGGTCGGGGACGTGCTGCTGGTGCGACCGGGCGCGAAGATCCCCGTGGACGGCACCGTGCTCGACGGGTCCGGCGATGTCGACGAGTCGATGGTGACCGGTGAGAGCCTGCCGGTGCACAAGAAGCCGGGTTCGTCGGTGATCGGCGCGACCATCAACTCCACCGGCAGCCTGCGCGTGCAGGCCACCAAGGTCGGCTCCGATACCGCGCTGGCCCAGATCGTGGCGCTGGTGCAACAGGCGCAGAGTTCCAAGGCGCCGGGGCAGCGCCTGGCGGATCGGGCCGCGTTCTGGTTGACCCTGGTCGCCCTGCTGGGCAGTCTCACCACGCTGGTGGTGTGGTTGCTCGTCGGCGCGTCGTTGAGCAAGGCGCTGCTGTTCGCGATCACCGTGGTGGTGGTGACGTGCCCGGACGCGTTGGGGCTGGCGACACCGACCGCGATCATGGTCGGCACCGGGCTGGGCGCCAATCGCGGGGTGCTGTTCAAGAACGCGACCGCGCTCGAGGACGCCGCCCGCATCGACGTGGTGGTGATGGACAAGACCGGCACCCTGACCAAGGGCAAACCCGAGGTCACCGACGTGGTCACCGCGTCCGGCGTCGACACCGACCGGGTCCTCGCGCTGGCCGCCGCGGTGGAACGCGACTCCGAGCATCCCCTGGCGAAAGCCATCGTCGAGTACGCGAAAGGCCATGGTGCGCAACAGCTCTCGGTCGAGGACTTTCAGAACGTGGCCGGTCGCGGCGCCCGCGGCACCGTGGACGGGCACCACGTGCTCGTCGGCAACCACCGCCTGCTCGACACCGAACACATCGCCCTCGGCGAATTGGACAAGCACCGCACCGCCTTCACCGACTCGGGCCACACCGCGGTCCTGGTCGCCGTCGACGGACACGCTCGAGCCGTGCTCGCACTGGCCGACGCCCCCCGCCCCACCTCGGCCGACGCCGTGTCGGCCCTGCACGAACTCGGCGTCGACGTGGTCATGCTGACCGGCGACAACAAGGGCACCGCCGACCGCATCGCCGCCGACCTCGGCATCGACACCGTGATCGCCGACGTGTTGCCCGAGGACAAGGCCGACCGCATCGCCGAGCTGCAACACTCCGGCAAGAAGGTCGCGATGGTCGGCGACGGCGTCAACGACGCGCCCGCCCTGGCCCGCGCGGACCTGGGCGTGGCCATCGGCGCGGGCACCGACGTGGCCATCCAGACCGCCGATGTGGTGCTGATGCGCTCGGACCCGTTCGCGGTGTCGACCGCGCTGCGGATCGGGCGCGGCACCGTGCACAAGGAACACCAGAACCTGGGCTGGGCGGTGGGCTACAACGGCATCGCGCTGCCGATCGCGGCGGGGGTGTTCGCGCACTGGGGTCTGACCATGCGCCCGGAGGTCGCCGCGATGGCGATGTCGGGGTCGAGCCTGATCGTGGCACTGAACGCCCTGCACCTCAAACGCCTGAAGTTGCCGCGCGCACCACGGCACTGATACCGATTGCTCGCGGTATGCCGACGCCTATACTGTGGGCCACAGCGCAGCTGACCTGCCGTCGATCGGAGAGCGTCACATGGGGTGCTACCAGCGCATCGTCGTGGGAACCAATGGTTCGGAGTCCGCGCGGACGGCGGTAGCGGTGGCCGGGGAACTGGCGGTGGGCTTCGGGATCGGGGTCACCGCGGTGAGCGTGTGGAAGGAAGCCGGGCGCCGATCCGGCACCGACGCCGCCTGGGCCGAACAGACCAGCGCCGAGGCCGCGCGCTCACTCACCGACGCCGGCGTCCCCGAGGTCTCGCGCACCGAACTCGACGGGGTCGCGGGCGCGTTGCTGCTCGAACTCGCCGAACGCGAACCCGGCACGCTGCTGGTGATCGGCGGCGGCAGCCTGGGCAGTTCCAAGGCGCGCCTGCTCGGCTCCACCGCCAATCACGTCTCCCACCACAGCCAGACCGACGTGGTCTTCACCCGCAAGGTCCCCAAGCGGTGGACCACGGTCGGGTTGACCACCGACGGCTCGGACAGTTCGCTGACCGCGGTGCGTCGCGGCTACGAACTCGCCGTGTCGATGGGGGCGCGCCCGTTCCTGGTGACCTCGGCCAAGACCGACGACGACGGCGCGCAGACCCTGATCGAGGTCGAGGGCCGGATCGAGGTGGCCGACCCGGAACTGTTGGGCCGCGACGTGCTCACCGGGGTGCCCGCGGCCGAGGCGATCTGCAACGCGGCCTGGAAATACGATCTGGTCGTGATCGGCAATCGTGGAATGAGCGGGCCCGCACGACTTCTCGGCTCGGTGGCCAACAAGGTCACCCACGATATCGACACCAATCTGTTGCTCGTCAACACCAGTCACTGATCTTTCGGCCGACGAAATCGACTCCGGCACCGTAATCTTGGAACGGTGTCGGCCACAGGTTCGGAAACCGCCCCGCATGTCGTCGTCTTGTTCGGCGCCACCGGCGATCTCGCTCGCCGCAAACTTCTGCCCGGTCTACTGCACCTGTCCCGGTCGCATCTGGCCCCGGAATTACGGATCATCGGGGTGTCGCTCGACGACCTCGACGACGCCTCGTTTCGCACCCTGGCCCACACCGCGTGCGAAGCGTCCTCGCGCCGTGGAGTGCTGAAAGACTGGGACGAGTTCGCCGAAACCCTGAGCTATGTGCCGCTCACGGCCGGTCCCGAGGCGCTACGCCACGCCGTGGATGCCCAGCGCGCGATCCTCGGCCCCGACACCCAGGTATTGGCCTACCTGTCGGTGCCGCCCAAAGCCGCCCCGTCGGTGATCGCGCTGCTCGCCGAGGCGGGGCTCACCCAGGATTCGCGGGTGATCATGGAAAAGCCGTTCGGCACCGATCTCGACAGCGCCCGCACCCTCAACGCCGCCATCCACGAAGTGTTCGACGAATCCCAGATCTTTCGCATCGATCATTTCCTCGGCAAGGAATCCGCGCTCAATATTCTGGCGTTCCGATTCGCCAACGGATTGTTCGAACCGATCTGGAACCGCAATTTCATCGACCACATTCAGATCGATGTGCCCGAAAAACTCAGCCTGGAAGGACGGTCGGAGTTCTACGACGCCACCGGCGCCTTCCGCGACATGGTGGTCACCCACCTGTTCCAGATCCTGGCGTTCGTGGCGATGGAACCGCCCACCGCCCTGGACTCCCAGGCGATCACGATCGAGAAGAACAAGGTCTTCCGGTCGATGCTGCCGCTGGACCCGCGCAAGGTGGTGCGCGGTCAGGTGCGCGGATACCACGACGAACCCGGCGTCGACCCCGAGTCCGACACCGAGACCTTCATCGCGCTGGCCTGCGGCATCGACAACTGGCGCTGGGCCGACGTCCCGTTCTACCTGCGCACCGGCAAATACCTCGCCCAGGGCCAGCGCATCATCTCGATCGCGTTCCGCGAACCCCCGCAGAGCATGTTCCCGGCCGGATCAGGGGTCGGCGCGCACGGACCCGACCACCTCACCTTCGACCTGGCCGACGCCTCGAAGGTGTCGCTGTCGTTCTACGGCAAACGCCCCGGCGTCGGCATGAAACTCGACAAGCTCAGCCTGCAGTTCGCGCTCGAGGAAACCGACCGCGCCGGCGACGTGCTCGAAGCCTACGAACGGCTCATCCTCGACGCGATGCGCAACGACCACACCCTGTTCACCACCGCCGACGGCATCGAACGCCTGTGGGAGATCTCCGCGCCGCTGCTCAACGACCCACCGCCGGTACGCAACTACGACACCGGCTCGTGGGGACCCAACGCGATCCACCAGCTGGTGACCCCGCGATCGTGGCGACTGCCGTTCGAACGCGCCTGGCGCGAACGCCGCGTCTGGTCCTGATCGAGGCGTTCGCTCCGATTTAACCGGGCAACTCCGAGTTGACCGAAACCGCCTGTCCGGTCGCCTATGATGACCGGTACGCGCGATATTCGCCACACAACGGAGTGGACGCCGGATGAATGCTGGGATCGAGGCGGCGGGTTTCTTCGGCCTGCTCGACTGGGAGGAGACGACCGGTCTGAGCAAGTTCTGGGTCGACATGATCTCGATCCCGATCTTCAGCGCCATGGCCGGTCTGATCACCAACTGGACCGGGGTGATCATGCTGTTCGCGCCGGTGCGCTTCACCGGGTTCTACGTCCCCGGCCTGAAAACGATCTTCCCGCTGCTGCCACGCAAAGTGCAGATCCTGCCCACCTTCGCCCCCGGCGGCATCCTCGGCTTCCAAGGGTTCATTCCGGCGCGCTCGGAGAAGATGGCCAGCCTCATGGTCGACAACGCCGTGGCCAAGATCGGCACCGCCAAGGACTTCTTCGACCAGATGGACCCGCGCAAGATCTCCGCCCAGGTCGCCCAGGTGGCGTTGCCGAACGTGCGCTCGATGGTCGACACGATCATGGACACCGAACACCCCACCCTGTGGGCCGACATGCCCCCGCGCGCCAGGGAAGCCATCTACACGCGCGTGGAAGCCGAACTGCCCACGATCACCGACCGGGCCTTCGACTTCATCGGCGAGAACATCGACCAGCTCCTCGACGTGAAACTCATGGTGGTCGGGTATCTGCGGCGGCGGCCCGAACTGCTCAAGGACGTCATCTACGGGCTCGGCGCCCCGGAACTGCGGTTCATGACCCGCAGCGGGGTGCTGGGGTTCCCGTTCGGGGTGATCGTGGCGCTGTGGTTGTCGCTGCTGCACTACAGCACCCCCCACGGCGACACCCCCGCGCTGATCACGCTGCCCGGCTGGCTCTACACCGCCGTGCACTTGCTGCCCGCGTGGCTGTGGGTGGTGCTGGGCGGGGCGGTGGTGGGTGTGCTGGTCAACATCATCGCGATCAAAGTGGTGTTCGAACCGGCCACCCCGCAACCGCGCTACAAATACCCGTGGCGGGTCGCGAAATTCGCCAAACGCCAACACCAGGCCGCCGCTGACCTCGGCCACGCGATCGGCTACCAGATCGTCACCCTCGACGTGGTCACCGAGGAACTGCTCGACGGGCCCAGCGGTGACAAGACCCGCGCGGTGATCGCCCACTTCCTCGAGGCCGAGATCGACCGGATCCTGGGCCCGCTGCGGTCGGTGACCCGGTTGGCGATCGGGCCACGCCAGTTCGACGCCATCCAGGCCACCGCGGGCGCGAACCTGGCCACCGAGATGAAACCCTGGCTCGTCGAAGACGTCGAGTTCTCCCAGACCACCGCCGCCAGCGTGGATCGCCTGGCCACCGAGAAACTGCGCGAACTGCCGCCCGACGAGTTCGTCGAAATGCTCTACACCGCCATCGAACAGGACGCCTGGCTGCTGTATCTGCACGGCGGCATCCTCGGCGCCCTCGTCGGTGGGCTGCACCTGCTGATCTTCGGAGCGTGACATGGCCGAACAACCCCCCGAACGCGACCCCGGCATCCCCACCGACCTGCTCGGGTTGGCGCGCATCGCCGGCGCCTCGGTGCGCCACATCGTGCACGCGGTCACCAAGGGTGCCGTGCACACCGCCACCGACCTCGTCGACGACATCCGCGCCGGCGAACCGGTCTCGCAGATCTTCGACGAACGCGTGGACCTGCTGCGCCGGGTCGCGTTGAGCGCGTTGGGCCTGACCAGCACCGTCACCGGGGTCTACGGGCCCGTCGAGAACGAGGTCGACGCCGCCGACCTCAAGGCGATGGGCGACGCGATGATCACCGAGGGCTGGGACTGCGCGCAGCAACCCCGCGACCTGCACCCCTCGTTCGTGCCGATCCTGCACGACCTGACCCCCGACGAAGCCCGCATCCTGCGCTTCCTGGCCGTGGCCGGACCCCAACCGGCCATCGACATCCGCACCAAGGCCCCGTTCGGGATCGGTTCGCAGCGCCTGGCTGACGGGATCACCATGATCGCCGCGATGGCCGGATGCGCGCTGCCCGACCGCGACCACCACTACCTGGGCAACCTCAATCGCCTCGGGCTGGTGCGGTTTTCGACCGAACCGGTGGCCGATTTCCGCCGCTACGCCTTCCTCGAGGCGCAACCGCCCGCCCAGGCCGCGTACAAGTCGGTGAAGATGCACGCGATCAGTTCCTACCGCAGCATCTACCTGACCGTGTTCGGCAAACAGTTCTGCGACGCGTGTTTCGTGCTCGGCGATTACACCGGCGGCGGGTGGGCCGGGGACGACCGCGGTGACATCTACCTCGGCAAGGGTCCCCGGCTCCCGTGAGTCTCAGTCCCGTCCGCGCAAGGCGTCGAGGACCCCGGCGAACATCACCGACTTGATCGCGGTCATCGTGGGCTGGTCCTTGCCGCCCACGGGCGCGACCAGATCGAGTGCGGTGGTGAGCACGTCGTGCTCGGCGGCGATGGCGTCGACCAGCTCCACCGCGAGCGCGTCGGGTCCGCCGAAGCGCCGGGCGGTGGTCATCGCGGCGATCGCGGTCTTGGGCGAGACCTTGGCCTGGATGAGCGCGGCCATGCCGTTGGTGAACGGGATACGGATATCGGCCTCGGGGAAACAGAAGTAGCCGCGATCGGCGCGCATCACCCGGTAGTCGTGGGCCATCGCCACCATCGCGCCCGCTCCGAAGGCGTGCCCGCCGATCGCGGCGACCGTGGGCATCGGCAGGGTCAGCACGCGTCCGAAGAGCTGGTGTACCGAGGCGACGTACTCCGCGGCCCGGTCGCCGTTGGCGCCGAGCCAGTCCAGGTCCAGGCCGTTGGAGTAGATCTTGCCGGTCGCGGTGGTCACCAGGGCGGCCGCGCCGTCGGCGACGACGGTGTCGAGCAGGGCGTGCACCTCGGTCAGGAACTCCGGGGACAGGCGGTTCTCGCCGTCGCCGAAATCGAGGATCGCGATCGAATCATGGTGGCGCAGTGTGGGCATCGGGGTTTCCTTTTCAGTGGGGGAGCTCAGTGGGGACCGAGGTCGAGGACGGCGCGGACCGCGGCGCGCAGGTGCGCGCGGGCCAGGGGATCGGTGAGGCGGTCGCGGCGCAGCAGCAGCGCGGTGGGCAGATCGACCAGACACGTGGTGACCGTGGCGACCGCGCGACGGTCCGCGCGACCCCACAGGGCGCGCGCGAGCCGGTTCAGGGCGGTGAGCAGTGCCTTCTCGGTGTCGGCGATCTCTCGGGCCAGCTCCGGCGGCAGGTCGCCGGCGAGCAGTTCGGCCCGGTCGACGACCAGCAGCAGGCGCGCGGAATCGGGGTGGGCCATGGCCAGCCGCGCGGGGACCTCGGCGGCGTCGAGGACCGCGTCGACCCGGTCCTCGGGGTCGGTGGCGGCCACGGCGCGGTCGATATCGGCGCGCTGGAGGTCCAGGAATCGGTGCGCGGCGCGTAACCAGGTGCGGGCCAACACGATCTGGCGCGAGGCGAAGGTGTGATACAGCGCGCCGTTGGATACTCCGGTGGCGGCGGCGACGGCGCGCACCGTCACCGCGGCGGGTCCGGCGCGCGCGGCGAGGTGTTCGGCGGCGTCGAGGACCGTCTCGGGGTCGTGGGTACGCGGTCTCGGCATGAACAATAGTTTACAGAGCGTCTGCTCTGCTATTCCGTTCGGATGCACTTTCGGCCCTCTGTGCACGTATTTCGTTCTGCCACAGCTCATTTCGACCGTCGACGGCCGGATTTCGGCACAGCGTAGACGACGTTATGGTGACCCGAGTGCTCGTTACGATGAGGTACTGTTCGCATTCTTCGGCCCCTGCCCGCACGAACAGAACGGCATCGCGATGTCCCGAGTGGTCACCAAGGAGCAGTACTACGACACCGCGGTGGCGGTGCTCGCCGAATTCGGGTTCAAAGGCCTCAATATCGGGGTCCTGTGTCGACGGCTCGGCGTCACCAGCGGCTCGTTCTACCACCACTTCGGTTCCTGGCAGGGCTTCGTCGACACCCTGCTCGAACACTGGGAGAACCGGCAGATGGTCGAACTACGCGCCCTGGACGTGGGCCACGGCGACCCCGACGCCGACGTGCGCGCCATGTCGGTGCTGGCGGGCGGGCTCGAACACGGCGCCGAAGCGGCCCTGCGCGCCTGGGCGGCCAACGACGAATCCGTGCACGTCACCGTCAAACGGGTCGACGAATCCCGCAGGCGCACCGTGCATCGCGTGATCGACAGCGTCGTCGGCGACGAAGCCACCGCCGGCGTGGTCACCGAGGTCGGCATGGCCATGATCATCGGCTACCAGCAGCTCGCCGCCAACGGCGAATCCGCCGAACTCGACCAGCTGCTCGCCGAATACGCCCGCCTGATCTACTCCCACCGCCCCTAACCGAGCAACTGGTCGACATAGCACCAGCGCCACGCCTCCCCGGGCTCCACACTGCGCATCACCGGATGGTGCGTGGACCGGAAATGCGCGGTCGCGTGATCGCCGATCGAGGACTCACAGCAGCCGATGTTCCCGCAGGCGGTGCACATCCGCAGATGCACCCACCGCAACCCCTCGTCCAGGCACGCCCGACACACCAGCTCCGCCGCGGACGGCACCGCGGGCTGTGGCGCCGCGTCCAGATGCGCGCACCCCAGCGCCCCGGCCGCGGTGGCCAACGGCTCACCCGCGCGCGCCTCGTCGCTCTCGTCGAACCGGTCGATCATCGACTCCTCGAGGTCGAGCCGGGCCAGCACATGTTGCAGCACTTCGTAATCGGCGCCACCGGCATCGCGCACCCGCAGCACCGCCTCGCGTTCGGCACCGAGCATCGCCAGGCGTAGTCGCCGGTATTCGGCGGTGGGGGTGACCAATTCGGCTTCGGGACGGCCCAGACGCTCCCAGGCGGCGTTGGAACGCCACACCAGACGCTGACGCAGCGACTCGACCACCGGTTCGGGGGTATCGGGTCCGATCCGACGCTCCAACTCCGCCAGCCCGGCAGTCGAAGCCCGGTGCAGCAGATCGGCTTTCGCGAGCGCGTCCTCCTCCCGGCTCGGCCCACGCAACCGCAACGCGCGCACCAACCACGGCAGCGAGGTGCCCTGCACCAGCAGCGTCGCACCGACCACCACCAATGCCAGCAGTTCCAACACCGGCAGCTGCGGGGTCGAGGACGGCAGCAACAGCACCGCCGCCAACGTCACCACCCCGCGCATGCCCGCCCACGACACCACCGCCGCGTGACTCAACGGCTCGGTCGAGCGCCCGAACAACCTGGCCACCAGCACCGGGGTGAACACCCACACCGGACGCGCCAGCATCACCGCGGCCACCACCGCCACCGCCGTCACGATCAGCGTCGGGTGATCCAGCCCGGAATGCCAGGCCGCCTCGACGATCCACCGCACCTGCGTCCCGATGATCAGGAACACCGCGCTCTCCAGAATGAACCCGATGGTGCGCCAATTGGTGGTCTCGGCCACCCGCGAGGCCGCGCTCTGCCACCGGTGCGCGCCGTGGCCCAGGATCATCCCGCACGTCACCACCGCGATCACCCCCGACGCGTGGAAGTGCTCGGCGGGCAGATACGCCACGAACGGGGCCAGCAGCGACACCGAGGTATCGAGCACCGGGTCGGTGATCCGCCGGCGCAGCATCGCCAACCCCGTCGCCACCAGCGCGCCGAACACCGCACCGCCGACCGCGGCGATCAGGAAATCCTCGCCGATCTGCCACACCGTCACCGCACCGGCCATCGCCGCGATCGCGCTGCGCAACGCCACCAGCGCGGTCGCGTCGTTGAACAGCGACTCGTCCTCGAGCACCGTCACGATGCTGCGCGGCATCCCCGTACGCCGCGCCACCGCTGTCGCGGCCACCGCGTCCGGGGGAGCGACCACCGCACCCAACGCCACCGCCGCGGCGAAGGGCACCGGCAGCAACCACCACACCACCAGCGCCACCGCGAACGTGCTGAACAGCACCAACCCCACCGACAGCGACGCGATCGTGCGCAGGTTGTCCTTGAAATCGACCAGCGAGGTGCGCAACGCCGCGGTGTAGAGCAGCGGCGGCAGCAACCCCAGCAGCACCACCTCCGGGTCCAGATGGGTCTGCGGCACCATCGGCAGATACGACGCCGCCACCCCGGCCACGGTCAGGACCAGCGGTTCCGACACCCCGAACCGTCGGGCCAGTGCCGCCAGCGCGGTCGCCGCACCGACCAGGACCACCACACCGATCGCGATATCCATCGGCGCATTCTCCCACCGGAACGCGCGCTCAGTCGGTCGAGGCGGCCCACGGGCGACGCGCCAACACCGACCACAGGTACACCCCGAAGCTCGCGCCCAAGCCCAGACCCACACACACCGCGGCCGCCTGCACGAAATACCCGATCCCCGACACCTTGTAGACCGACAGGATCAGGCCCTGGCACACGATCAGACCGGGCAGCAACGCACCGGTGATGCCGACCAGCGCCAGCGCCGAAACCGGCAACCGCAACCGATCCGCCGACGCCGCCGCCAGCATCCCGAGCACGATCGCGGCCAGCGGACCCGCCCACGCCGAGGGCACGTGCCCGATATGGATCAGCGACTGGTTCACCGACGCCGTCACCAGACCCGCCACCGCCGCGGGCAGCAACAGATTGCGCCCACCCACATTGAACAGCGCGTTGCCGATCGCGCCCAGGATCGCGAAACAGATACCCAACCACACCGGCAGCACCGGCAACACCGCGTCCCCGGCGATCCCCAGATCGAACCGCCACGCCAACGCCAACGTCAGCAAACCACCCAGGGTGATACCGCCGATGATCAACGCCGCGCCCAACGCGCGCGCCAACGCGGTCAGACTGTCGCTGCTGACCACATCGATCGCCGTCGACATCAACTGCGGCAGCGGCGCGATCAGCACCCACGCGGTCGCGATCACCGTGGCCGCCTGCGCCACACTGAGCCAGCCCAGCAGATGGAACGTGCCACCCAGCGCGCCCGCCATCGACGCCTGCACCGCCACCGCGACGAACTTGGGCACATTGTGCATCCCGAAAGCGCGCCCGCTCAGGTTCACCACCAACTGGGTCCCCGCCGCCAACCCCGCCGCCAGCGCGCTGCCGCCGATCTGCAAGCAGATACAGAACGCCAACAGCACCCCACCGGCCTGCACCGACCACCACGGAAACGGTTGCGGCCCCGCATCAGCGCGTTTGAGCAGATCACACGCCTCGGCGGGAGTCAGGTTCTCCAGCACCGCCTTGCGAGCCACATCCTTGACCCGGCGCATCCGGTCACAGTCGTAGGCGTCGAGCGAACTCGCCTCCGACAGCCGCGACAACGCCCGGCCCTCGCTGTCGACACACTGCACGATCACCACCCGACCGAGCCCGCTGACCGACACATCATCCAACCCCCACGCCGCGGCACACGAACGCACCATCAGCATCGACGCCTCCGTGGCGTACCCGGATTCCAGTGTCGAACTGGCCAACTCGGTCAAGAACTCCAGCGCGGCGCCGATCTGACGATCATCGCCCGCCTCGGTCGGCTCCTGGTTCGACGCGCTGTCGCTGGCTCCGCTCGGGTTCGACATGGCGCCAAATCTAGTGGCCGAGACCGCCCCCGCCGGGCGACACGCGCCAGCTCACCCGGGCTTATCGCCGAGATGATCGACCGCGCCCCACACCCGCAACGCCAACCGCGGCCCGTCACGGCGCCACTGCGACACCGACGCGGTCGGCACCGGCTCGAGCGAATCCGGCACCGGAGCGCCGAGACCGTCGAGCACGTACCGCAGCGACATCACCACCGCGTCATGGGTCACCAGCAGCACCTGCTCCCCGGCGGCCACCGCGTCGAGCTCGTCGACGAAATTGCGCACCCGCACCGCCACATCGGCCAGCGACTCCCCACCCGGCGGGCGATACACCCAATTGCCCACCCGCTGCCGCCGCGCCCCCTCCTCGGGCGCGCGCCGCCGCATCGCCTGATACGGGTGCAACTCGAACACCCCCATCTCCCGGTCGCGCAATCGCTCGTCGACCAGGGTGCGGATCGGATGCAGGCCACGATGGCGGGCCGCGGCGACCTCGGCCATCACCGCCCAGGTGAGCCGGGTGCGCAGATACGGGGAGCAGACCACCAGGGTGGGGCGCATCGCCGAGACCAACCCCGCCAACCACTCACCCAACCGCTGGGCCTGCCACTGCCCCAACTCGGTCAGGGCCACCGTGGCGTCGGTGCCGCGCATCGGCAACCGCTCGGTCGCCGGATCGGCGAACCAGGCATTGGCCTCGCTCTGCCCGTGCCGCACCGCCCACAACCCGCCCAGCGCGCGCGGCACCGCCAAACCCTCGTGCAACGGCACCCACCCGCGCCGCCGATCGCCCTCCACCCGCTACTCCTCGCCCCGGTAGCATTGCGCACGGTGATCCGCACACTCCGCACTCCTCGTCACAGTCCGGCGTTTCCTTGTCGAAAGAGGCCAGCATGACCAGAGTAGAGGTTTGGACCGACATCAACTGCCCCTTCTGCTACCTGGGCAAAGCCCGCTTCGAAGCGGCCCTGGCCGAGTTCGACCACCGCGACGACGTCACGGTGGTCCACCGCTCCTTCGAACTCGACCCCACCCTGGCACCGGGCACCTCCCGCCCGGTGATCCCCGCGATCGCCCAGAAATACGGCATCACCGTCGAGCAGGCCGCGGCCAACGAACGCGGCATCGGCGCCCAAGCCGCCGCCATGGGACTGCCCTATCAGACCAGCGGCCGCGACTCCGGCAACAGCTTCGACATGCACCGACTCCTGCACTACGCCCTCGACCAGGGCAAACAGGAAGCCATGCTCGACGCCCTCTACGCGGGCAACTTCGCCGAACCCGAACCGGTCTTCGGCGACACCGAACGCCTCGTCACCCTCGCCGCCCGCGCCGGCCTGGACGAGAACTCGGTCCGCGCGGTCCTGGCCGACCCCGACGCCTACGCCGACGCGGTCCGCCGCGACGAAGCCGAAGCCGCCGCCCTCGGCGCCACCGGAGTGCCGTTCTTCGTGTTCGACGACAAATACGCCGTCTCCGGCGCCCAACCCCCCGAAACCTTCACCCAGGCCCTCACCACCGCCTGGAACGACCGACCCGGCCCGCAACTGCTCGCCGACGGTGACACCTGCGGGCCCGACGGCTGCGCGGTCGAACCCGCGGCGGCCGACTGACCACCGCGGGCCCGATCCGAGATCAGGACAGGTCGATGACCACCTTGATATCGGTACCGCCCGGCTGGAACGCCTCGAGCGCGTTGTCCAACGTCAACCGCCGAGTGATCAACCGCTCCAACCACGACTCGTCGGCCTTGGCCAACGCGGCCGCGCCCTGCTCGTAATGGTGACGGTTCGCGTTCACCGACCCGAACACCACCGCGTTGTCGAGCACGATATTGCGGTTGAGCCCGCCCACATCGACATCGGTGTCCACACCGGGCGTCGACACACCGGTCAAACAGATGATCACGCCCGGGTTGTCGACCTCCATCGCCTGCAACGCCACCGCGGGCGCACCGGTCGCCTCGATCACGATGTCGGGCTTGACCTGCTTGGCCACCGCCGCGGCCGTACCGGTGTGATAGGTCGCGCCCAGCGCCTCGACCAACTCCTGCTTGATCCCGCCGGTGGCGCGATCGAGCACATGCACCTCCAGGCCGCGTTCCTTGCCGATCAGCGCCGCGAGCAAACCGATCGGGCCCGCACCGGTGACCAGCACCTTGCGCGGATCGAACCACGCGCGCTGATTGATCCGCTCGATCTGATCCCACGCCTTGGCCACCACGGTCGTCGGCTCCAACAGCACCCCGACCTTCTCCAACGACGGGTCCACCTTCACCGCGAAATCCTCACGCACCACCCACTTCGTCGACCCGTACCCGTCGATCTCCTTGATGCCGCGCTCGACATACATGCCGTTGCGGCACATGTCCCACTGCCCGCGCGCACACGCCCCACACGGCACCGGGTCGGGCCTGCGCACGATCCCGACCACCAGATCACCGGCGGCGAACTTGCTGCCCTCCGGCGCGGTCAGCACCCGACCCAACGACTCGTGCCCGAGCACCATCCGCGACTTGCCCGGCGGCAACCAGCCGTAGTTTCCCGCGACGATGTCGCGGTCGGTGCCACACACCCCCAGCGAGATCCCGTCGACCAGCAGTTCGTTCGGACCGACGATCGGATCGGGTACCTCCTCCACCCGCAAGGACTGAGCCTGCAGGGGAACGACTGTCAACGCACGCATTTCGGCTTCCCTTCCGCCCGAGATGAACCACATCCACGACACCAGGGGAGCAACCCCATCGCGAACTCGCCGCGAACACGGACTACCTGCGATTACGGTACGCGAACTCCGCGCGGAACGGTCGAAACGTCACCGTAAGCGAACAATCGGCATCATCTCGATGTCCGCGACCGGACCCGAGCCGCCGACTCTGTCGGGCCCCTCGGATACCGTGGACAGCGCTCGCCCCGATCAACAGCCACGTGGAGGCGTCTTGCGCATCATCGTCCGGATCGTGCTCGTGCTCGCCGCCCTGCTGTGCGCGGGCGCGCCCGCCCTGGCCACCCCCGCCGTCATCGACGAGACCACCGGCCGCAAGATCGACGAATTACTCGCCGTGCGTGCGGAATCGCCCGGACTGAGCCGACCGGACCTGATCGAACGGCTCTCCGCGCGCCTGCTCGGCACCCCCTACGGCGCGAACATGCTCGTCGGCTCCGCCACCACCGCCGAAGAACTCGTCGTCGACCTGCGCCGCGTCGACTGCTTCACCTTCCTCGACTACATCGACGCCGCCTCCCGCGCCACCGACCGCGGCCGATTCCTCGACGAACTCGTCGCCAACCGCTACATCGACAGCCGGGTCGAATTCACCCAGCGCAAACACTTCTTCACCGACTGGGCCGCCCGCGAGCGCGTCGCCGCCACCGACATCACCGCCACCCTGAGCCCGGCGGCCCTCACCACCACCAAACACCTCAACGCCAAAGCCGACGGCAGCACCTACCTGCCCGGCGTACCGGTGCTCGACCGCGCCGTCACCCACATCCCGTCCGAGGCCGTCGACGCCGCCGTGCTCGCGGGCCTGCGCACCGGCGACTACCTCGGCGCCTACACCCCCGCCGCCGGACTCGACGTCACCCACGTCGGCATCATCGTCACCACCCCCACCGGCCCGGTCTTCCGCAACGCCTCCTCCCTGGCGCAGACCTACCGGGTCGTCGACACCCCACTGGCCGACTACCTGCGCACCGTCCCCGGCATCGTCGTGCTCCGCCCGCTCTGAGATGCCCACCCCGGGCAAGGCACCGCAACTGCGCGACCTCGCGCTGCTGCGCCGCGTCCGCGACCGCATCGACCGCGACTACGCCCAACCACTCGACGTCGAAGCACTCGCGCGCGGCGTGCACATGTCCGCGGGCCACCTCAGCCGCCAGTTCCGCCTCGCCTACGGCGAATCGCCCTACTCCTACCTCATGACCCGCCGCATCGAACGCGCCATGGCGCTGCTGCGCCGCGGCGACCTCAGCGTCACCGAGGTCTGCTTCGCGGTCGGCTCGTCCTCACTGGGCACCTTCAGCACCCGGTTCACCGAACTCGTCGGCGTCGCCCCCAGCGTGTACAAACAGCAGCAGGGCGGCGCCACCGACGGCATGCCCGCGTGCGTGGCCAAGAAGGTGACCAGACCGATCAGGAATCGAGAAGCACCCGCCGCGGGACAGAATTAGCGTGGTCACCATGACCCTCACCATTCACCAGACCTACCTGCCCCAGGACGACCCCGACGCCGCACTGGCCTTCTACCGCGACGCACTCGGCTTCGAAGTACGCAGCGACGTCGGCTACGACGGCCTGCGCTGGATCGTCGTCGGACCCGTCGAACAACCCGGCACTTCCATCGTGCTCACCCCACCGGCCGTCGACCCCGGCATCACCGACGACGAACGCCGCGTCATCACCGAGATGATGGCCAAAGGCACCTACGCCGGCATCAACCTCGCCACCGACGACCTCGACGGACTCTTCGCGAAACTGCAAGCCCAAGAAATCGACGTCGTTCAAGAACCCACCGATCAGCCGTATGGTGTGCGCGACTGCGCCTTCCGCGACCCCGCCGGAAACCTGATCCGCATCCAGCAGACCGGTTAGTTGTCACACCCCGCCGGTAGATTCGCCCGACACCGACAGCCCTGATCGAGGAGACTCATGACCACGGCCAACACGACCGGCACCGTAGCGGCGGCCGACAGCCACGACCTGATCCGCGTCCACGGCGCCCGCGTGAACAACCTGCGCGATGTCAGCATCGAGATCCCCAAGCGCAGGCTCACGGTCTTCACCGGTGTCTCCGGCTCCGGCAAGAGCTCGCTGGTCTTCGGCACCATCGCCGCCGAATCCCAGCGCCTGATCAACGAGACCTACAGCGCGTTCGTGCAGGGCTTCATGCCGAGCCAGTCCCGCCCCGACGTCGACGTCCTCGAGGGCCTGACCACCGCCATCCTCGTCGACCAATCGCGCCTGGGCGCCGACCCGCGCTCCACCGTCGGCACCGTCACCGACGCCAACGCCATGCTGCGTATCCTGTTCTCCCGCCTCGGCGACCCACACATCGGCTCCTCGCAGGCGTTCTCCTTCAACGTCGCCTCGATCAGCGGCGCCGGCGCGGTGGAAGTCGAGAAGAACGGCGTCACCGTCAAGGAACGGCGCAGCTTCTCCATCACCGGCGGCATGTGTCCCACCTGCGAGGGCAAGGGCACCGTCAACGACATCGACCTCACCCAGCTCTACGACGAGAACAAATCCCTCGACGAGGGCCCGTTCACCATCCCCGGCTACACCATGGACGGCTGGATGGGCCGAATCTTCAAGGGCAGCGGCTTCTTCGACCCCGCCAAGCCGATCAAGAAATACACCAAGAAACAGCTCGCCGACCTGCTCTACAAGGAACCGACCAAGATCAAGGTCGACGGCATCAACCTCACCTACGAGGGCCTGATCCCCAAGATTCGCAAGTCGATGCTGTCCAAAGATGTCGAATCGCTGCAACCGCACGTGCGCGCCTTCGTCGAACGCGCGGTCACCTTCGGCACCTGCCCCGACTGCGACGGCACCCGCCTGTCCGCCGAGGCGCGCTCGTCGAAGATCAACGGCATCAGCATCGCCGACGCCTGCGCCATGCAGATCACCGATCTCGCCGAATGGGTCAAGGGCGTACACGACCCGTCAGTGGCGCCGCTGCTGGAATCGCTGCGCCAGACCCTCGACTCGTTCGTCGAGATCGGCCTCGGCTACCTGTCGCTCTCGCGCCCCTCGGGCACCCTGTCCGGCGGTGAAGCCCAGCGCGTCAAGATGATTCGCCACCTCGGCTCCTCGCTCACCGACGTCACCTACGTCTTCGACGAACCCACCGCGGGCCTGCACCCGCACGACATCCAGCGCATGAACGACCTGCTGTTGCGCCTGCGCGACAAGGGCAACACGGTGCTCGTCGTCGAACACAAGCCCGAGACCATCGCCATCGCCGACCACATCGTCGACATCGGCCCCGCCGCCGGCTCCAAGGGCGGCACCATCTGCTTCGAAGGCACCGTCGACGGGCTGCGCTCGAGCGGCACCGTCACCGGCCGCCACTTCGACGACCGGGCCGCGGTCAAGGACGCCGTGCGAAAGCCCACCGGCGCGTTGAAGATCCAGGGCGCCTCCGCCAACAACCTCGACAACGTCTCCGTCGACATCCCCCTCGGTGTGCTCGTCGCCGTCACCGGTGTCGCCGGCTCGGGCAAGAGCTCGCTCGTGCACGGCTCCATCCCGATCGAGGAGGGCGTGATCTCCATCGACCAAGCCCCCATCAAAGGCTCCCGCCGCAGCAACCCCGCCACCTACACCGGCCTGCTCGACCACATCCGCAAAGCCTTCGCCAAGGCCACCGGCGCCAAACCCGCCCTGTTCAGCGCCAATTCCGAAGGCGCGTGCCCGAACTGCAACGGCGCCGGCGTGGTCTACACCGACCTGGCCATGATGGCCGGAGTCTCCACGGTCTGTGAGGTGTGCGAGGGCAAACGCTTCATGGCCGAAGTCCTCGACTACACCTTCGCGGGCAAGAACATCAGCGACGTGCTCGCCATGCCCGTCGACGAAGCCCGCGAGTTCTTCGGCGAAGGCGAAGCCCGCACCCCCGCCGCCCACAAGATCCTCACCCACCTCACCGACGTGGGCCTGGGCTACCTCACCATCGGCCAGCCCCTGACCACCCTGTCCGGCGGCGAACGCCAACGCCTCAAGCTCGCCACCCACATGTCCGACAAGGGCGGCACCTACATCCTCGACGAACCCACCACCGGCCTGCACCTCGCCGACGTCGAACAACTCCTGGGCCTGCTCGACCGCCTCGTCGACGCGGGCAAATCCGTCATCGTCGTCGAACACCACCAGGCCGTCATGGCCCACGCCGACTGGATCATCGACCTCGGCCCCGGCGCCGGCCACGACGGCGGCCACATCGTCTTCGAAGGCACCCCCGCCGACCTGGTGAAATCCCGCGCCACCCTCACCGCCGAACACCTCGCCGACTACGTGGGCGCCTGACCGCCGCCTCCGGCGCGTCCCGACATGGGGGCGCGCCGGAGGAGTGCTACCCGAACGCGCCCCGCGCCGCCGACCCGGTGATCCCACCCGCCGCGGCCCCCACGTCCTCCCAGGACGCCCCCGAACCTCGCACGAACCGCACCGCCTCGGCCAACCGCTGCTGCGCCTCGACCAGCGAATCGTGCGCCAACTGCACCGGCATCATCGTCATCGTCCGATGCAGGTGCACCTCCCAGTCGGCCACCACCAGCCCCCGCAGCGCACCCGAGAGCGTGCCGTCGCCGCTGTAGAGGCACCGCGCATCCGGACAATGCTCCGCACGACACGGCACTCGCCGCCACCGCACCCCCTGCCACCGCCCACAACTACATTCGACCTGCCACCCCGCCACCGCCGACTCGTGCCCACACCGCCCCGATATCGCGGCGCCCCACTCGGATTCGACGCTCACCGCCCGAATCGAGCAGCGATGTTGTTCAACCAGGTCGACCACGCGAACACCTCCGAAACAGCTACATCCTTCTCGAGCGACCATCCAGGGACCCGGCTCCCGAAGAAACCCCGTCCCACACCATCTCAGCCGATCCTCCGATACCGAACCGTCCGGTCGCAACGGTTCCCCACTCCTTTGTTCCGAACCACAACCCCACCACCACGACTGTGTTCCCTCGAACCAGACCGCAGGTGAGTCCGGCGACTCAGCGGGGGAGTAGGCCAAGGGTGAGGTGGTGGACGAGGTCGTCGAGGAGTGCTCGGGAGTCGTAGTCGACGACGTAGCCGGAGCCGATGAAGGTGGCCAGGCCCTGGAGGGCGGCCAGGGCGGTGACGCCGAGGCGTTTCGGGTCGCCTGCCACGATCTCGCCTGCGGCCTGGCCCTCGGCGATGAGGGCGATCGGGACGGCGAAGGCGCGGTCGACGGATTCCTGGATGTCGGCGGAGGTCGAGCTGTGGCGGCGCGCGAACATCAGAGGGAGGAGTTCGGGGTTGTCCATGGCGAAACGCAGGTAGGCGTGGGCGACGGTGTGCAGGCGGGCGGTGATCGGTCCCTCGGGCACGACCTGGTCGAAACAGGTGCCCAGGCGCTCGAATCCGGTGACGGCGAGTGCGTCGAGCAGGGCTTGTTTGTCGCGGAAGTGTCGATTGGGGGCCGCGTGGCTGACCCCGGTATCGCGGGCCAGCTGTCGCAGCGACAGTCCGTCCACCCCGGCCTCGCGCAGCGTCGACTCGGCGCGCGTGAGCAGCGCGGCGCGCAGGTCGCCGTGGTGGTAGGGGGTGTGCGTAGACATGGTGAGAGCAGGATATCCGACGACCACCGCACATGTTTGCATTGACTACTTTGTAGTCGCTGACTACATTGGCGATCGCCATGACAGACAACACCGCGCCCGCCCGCAGGCGCACCATGCCGATCCGAGAGTGGCTCGCCCCCATCACCCTCGTGACGATCCTCGCGGCACTGCTGGGCACCCTGTACCTCGGCTACACCGTCGACCCGGAGAAAAGCCTGCACGACTTCCCGATCGCCCTGGTCAACCAGGACGTCGGCGACACCGTCGGCACGACCCCGACCAACATCGGCGACCAGATCACCACGGCACTGCGCGAGAACATCCCCGCCGACAAGATCGACCTGCGCGAAGTCGGCATCAACGAAGCCCAGCGCCAACTGCGCAACGGCGAGGTCTACGGCGCCATCGTCATCCCCGGCGACTTCACCAAACGCGTCGCCATCCTCGGCACCGCCTCGGTCGTGCCCGGCCAGATCGACCAGCCGATCATCTCCGTGCTCACCAACCCCCGCGCGGGCACCCTCGCCGCCCAGATCATGCAGACCATCGCCGACCAGGCCATGACCCAGGTCAACACCACCGTCGGCACCCAACTCACCGACCAGGTCACCGCCGCGATCGGCACCACCCCCCTCAGCGGCACCGCCCGACTGCAACTGGCCGAACCCATCGACGTCGTGGTCACCCCGTACCGCCCGCTCCCGGAAGGCACCGGCCAAGGGCTCGCGGCGTTCTTCTACACCCTGGTCCTGCTCATCGTCGGCTTCAGCGGCGCCATGCTGATCAACTCCCTGGTCGATTCCTCCCTCGGCTACATCCCCGCCGAATACGGCCCCTGGCACAAAACCACCCCGCGCGCCCGCATCAGCCGCAAGCGCACCCTGCTGATCAAATGGGCGATAGCCGCCATCAGCGCACCCCTGGCCTCGGGCGTCTTCCTCGGCATCGGCGCCCTACTCGACATGTCGATCGAGCGACCGCTGATGCTGTTCCTCTATGGCACACTGGCCATCGCCGCCGTCGCGATCACCGGCCTGTCGGTGATGGCCGCCTTCGGCACGGCGGGCCTGATGATCAACTTGATCGTGTTCGTGGTGCTCGGCATCCCCTCGTCCTCGGGCACCATCCCGCTCGAGGCGACCCCCCGCTGGATCGCCGACATGGCCGTCGTCGAACCCATGCACCAGATCTACCTGGCCGTGCGCGCCATCCTGTTCTTCGACGGACACCTGGAAGCCGGTATGGCACAGGGCCTGTGGATGACCCTCGCCGGCCTGGCGATCGGCCTGATCCTCGGCGCCGTCGCCACCACCACCTACGACCTGCGCGGCCTGCACCGTCTCGGCACCCCCGTGGAAGGGAAATAATGCGAGAGTACGAAGTCCCGGCTTCCTACACCATTCCGGAACACGCCAACAATTCCGACAGCGTGTTCCGCCACGGCGAGGATTCACCCGACACGGTGCTGTTCCAGGTCGCCGACGACCGCGGCGACCTCGCCGACATCACCGCCGCCCAGTTCGCCAGAACCGTCACCGACGTCGCGAAAGGCCTGCTCGCCTCGGGCGTCGACCTCGGCGACCGGGTGGCCATCATGGCGCCGACCCGGTACGAATGGGTCGTGCTCGATCACGCGATCTGGGCGTGCGGCGGCTGCACCGTGGCCATCTACGACAGCTCCGCCGCCGAACAGGCCAAGTGGATCCTGCAGGACTCCGCGACCACCCTGCTCGTCGTCGACAGCGCCAAGCAGCAGCGCGTCGTCGACGAGATCGACCCCGCGGCCCTGCCCGCCCTGCGCGAAACCCTGCGCATCGACCAGGGCCTGGTCGCCGAACTGACCACCCGCGGCGCCCATCTCGACGACGACGCCGTGCACTCGCGGCGCGCCAAGGTCGGCGCGGACTCCCCGGCCACCCTGATCTACACCTCCGGCACCACCGGCCGCCCCAAGGGCGTCATCCTCACCCACGCGAACCTCTACGCCGAGTCCAAGTGCGACCGGATCGCCCTGAGCGAGTTCGTGTGCGAGGGCAACCGGACACTGATGTTCCTGCCGCTGGCGCACGTCTTCGCCCGCGCGGTCACCCTGGCCGCCCTCGATGCCAAGGTCGTGGTGGCGTTCAGTTCCGACTGGTCCACCCTGGTCGACCAGTTCGCCGCCTTCCGCCCCGACTTCATCCTGGCGGTGCCGCGCGTGTTCGAGAAGGTCTTCAACGGCGCGAAACAGAAGGCCCACGCCGACGGCAAGGGCAAGGTCTTCGACCTGGCCACCGCCACGGCCATCGCCTGGAGCGAGTCCCTCGACAACGGCGGCCCCGGCTTGACCCTGAAACTGCGCCACACCCTGTTCGACAAGCTCGTCTACACCAAACTGCGCGGTGCGCTCGGTGGCCGCTGCGGCGCGGCGGTGTCGGGCGGGGGACCGCTGGGCGCTCGCCTCGGCCACTTCTTCCGCGGCGCCGGCATCCCCGTCTACGAGGGCTACGGCCTCACCGAGACCACCGCGGCCATCACCGTGAACACCCCGCGCCACACCCGCGTCGGCACGGTCGGCCGTCCGACCGAGGGCCACGGCGCCAAGATCGCCCCCGACGGCGAACTCCTGCTCCGCGGCCCCGTCGTCTTCCGCGAGTACTGGGGCAACCCCGAAGCCACCGCCGAGGCCTTCGCCGACGGCTGGTTCCAGACCGGCGACCTGGGCAGCATCGACCGCGACGGCTACCTGACCATCACGGGCCGCAAGAAGGAAATCCTCGTCACCGCGGGCGGCAAGAACGTCTCCCCGGCCGCGATGGAGGACTCCCTGCGCGCGCACCCTCTGATCAGCCAGGCCATGGTCGTCGGCGACGGCCGCCCGTTCGTCGCCGCCCTGATCACCCTCGACCCCGAGGCTCTGCCCGCCTGGATCCGAAGCCACGACCTCCCGGCCGATATCCCGATCGACACCCTGATCCGCGATCCCGACCTGACCGCCGAGATCGACGCGGCGGTCGCCGAGACCAACAGGCAGGTCTCGCGCGCCGAAGCGATCAAGAAGATCCGCATCCTGCCGATGGACTGGACCGAGGCCACCGGCGAACTGACCCCGAAGATGTCACTCCGTCGTGCTGAGGTCATGAAGAAGTACGCCGACGAAGTCGACGGCCTCTATAGCTGAGCGCCTCCGATAACCCCCTTGTTTCGTCACAGTGACGAAACAAGGGGGCTGGGGAAGTGGAGGGGGAGTGCACCCCCGGGGCGCCGGATCCCGAACCGGCCGCTCCGAGCCATTCAGCACGAATGATCATCAATCAGCCGGATGGCCGAAAACCCGCGAATCCGACGAAATCTCAGATCCCGAGAATTCGGCGCCGACCACGCACGAACAGCGCATCGCCCAACGCACCGAAGGGTTGGGGACCCCGGGGAGCCCGCCAAGCGTGCAACGCAGGGATGCACACGATGCCACGAACTCCCGAAAACCCCTTCTGACGGCCCGCCTTCAAACGCCGATAATGCACATTATGTCAAGTAACCGCCTTCCCCGACCCCAGCAGCACCCCGGGATTGAGAATGCCCGCGGGATCCAGTGCCCCCTTGGCTGCCCGCAACGCCAGCGCGAACGGATCGGGCCGCTGCCGGTCGTACCAGGGTCGGTGATCGCGGCCGACGGCGTGATGGTGCGTGATCGTGCCGCCGTTGTCGATGATCGCCTGTGAGACGGCCGCTTTGATCTCGTCCCACTGGTTCACCAACGCGCCCCAGCGCCCCGGCGCGTAGATGCCGTAGTACGGCGCGGGCCCGTCCGGATAGACGTGCGTGAACCGGCACGTGACGACGCCGGCACCGCAGACCGCGGTCACCGCCTCGCGAGCCGCCGTCGTCACCGCGTCGTGGAACGCGTCGAACCGATCCCAGGTGCAGGCGGTTTCGAAGGTCTCCACCACCATCGAGCGGCGCGCGAGCGCGTCGCGCTGGTACGGCATCCTGATGAACGAGGACCGCCACGCGGTCGAGGAATCCCCCGCCTCGGTCGACTCCTCCCGACGACGAATACTGCCCACTTCTCCCCCGTGACCGCGCACGATCTCGAGGGCGCGCTCGAGCCACGCGTCGATCGGGTGGTCGGCTGATTCGAAGGCGATGATCAGAATTCCGCCGGTGGTGGCGCGCCCGGCGTTGATCAGGGCTTCGGCGGGGTCGAGCAGTCGGCAGTTCGTCGGGTACAGCCCCGCCTGGGCGACGGCTCTGGTCGCGTCGACCGCGCGGTCCCAGTTGTCGAAGGCGATGGTGGCCGTCGCGCCGAAGACCGGCCGGTCCTGTAGCCGCATCCACGCTTCGGTGATGACGCCGAGGGTCCCCTCGGACCCGAGCAGCATCCGGTCCGGCGACGGGCCCGCGCCGGACCCGGGCAGCCGACGGGATTCGGTGACCCCGACCGGTGTGACGGCGCGGATCGACTCGGTCAGGTCGTCGATGTGGGTGTAGAGCGTCGCGAAGTGTCCCCCGGCCCGGGTCGCGAGCCACCCGCCGAGGCTGGAGAACTCGAAGGACTGCGGAAAGTGCCGCAGCGTGAGCCCGGCGGGCCGCAGCTGCGCTTCCAGATCCGGTCCGAGCACACCGGCCTGCACGCGGGCCGCCCGGCTGATCGTGTCGATCTCGAGCACCTGGTCCAGGCGTGAGAGGTCCAGCGAGACCGCGGGTCCGTCGAAGCGCGGCTCGACCCCGCCCACCACCGAGCTGCCGCCACCGTAGGGAATGACGGCGATGTCGGCGCCGGTGCAGAACTCGAGAATGTCGATGACGTCGGCTTCGGAGGTGGGCCGGGCGACGAGGTCCACCACGTGGGTGACATCGCCGACGAGACTGCGCGCCACATCGCGAAAGGCCTTGCCGCGTGAGTGACCGAGCCGGTCCTCGACATCGGCGGAGAAGAGTCCGGCCAGCGCTGCGGGCACCACCACGCGCGGCGCAGCGACCCCGAGCGAGGCCGGGTCGGGCGGCTCGTGATCGGTGAAGTCGTGCTCGGGTACCAGCGCCGAGACCCGTCCGACGAGCGTCGCGACCTCACTGTCCGAGAGCGCGGCATCCTGCGTTCCCCAGCCCCACCACGACCGCTTCGACACCATTGGCCATCCTCTCTCACTCACATCGACCTCGAATTGACCGAATGGTCAATTCATCTCATTCTGGCCCTTCGAACGCGCGGAGTACGTCGTTATCGGGCACACTCCGATTCATGGCATGCCGAATCAGCGAACTCGTCATCAACGCCACCGACCCCGAGGGACTGGCCACCTTCTGGTGCGCGGTCCTCGGCTTCGTCGTGATAGATCGCGATGAGGAAACCATCGAGATCGGCCCTCCTGAAACAGGTTTCGGCGGCCCCCAACCCACCCTCCTGTTCATGCCCACCACCGATCCCCGCCCGGAAACGCGTCGTCTCCACCTCGACGTCAATCCCACCGACCGGGACCAGGCCGCCGAACTCGACCGCCTCCTCGCCCTGGGTGCCACCCCCGCCGATGTCGGCCAACCCGCCACCGCCTCCTGGCACGTCCTGGCCGACCCCGAGGGCAACCTGTTCTGCCTGTTGAGCACCCGCCTCAACCCCCTGTAGTCAACTCTCCCCCGGGCCCCGCGTCCTGTGCGTCAGTATGCACTCGACCACTGACAACAACGGCTCAGCAGGCGGCCGACTCGGTCACGGGAACCCGGGGGTTTCGGGCGGCGTCTTCGCGGGTATTCCGCTCGGTTACGGCCTCACCGGTGCTGTGCGACCAGCACAAACCATCCGGGCTCACATTGCGGAGGTCAGCACCTGTCGATGCCAGCGGCAGATTCCGAGGGCGAAGCGCAGTTCGAAGGTGTCGGTGTCGACGGCGGTGCCGTAGCGGCCGGTGATCTGCTGGATGCGGTACTGGACGGTGTTGCGGTGCACGTCCAGGACGCGGGCGGTGCGCGAGTAGCTGCCGCCTTCGGCGAGGAAGACCTCGAGGGTGTCGCGCAGCAGCTCGAGCTTGGCGCCGTCGCGGGCCAGCGGGCCGAGGACTCGGTGCACGAGGTCGGCGAGTTCGCCCGGTTCGGCCGAGAGCAGGGCGAACGGGGCGACCCGGTCGTAGTCGATGACCACCGGCGCGCGGTCCCCCGCCGACACGGCCAGCGCCTTGGCCCGTGCCGCACTGCGCGCCGAACCGCGAAATCCGGCCAGCCCTTCCCCGGCCGAGCCGAGCGCCACCCGCACCGGCAATCCGGCCACGTGCTCGTTGAGTTCCTCGACCGCACAGGCCTTGTCGACGGGGAACCACAGGCACATCGCCCGGTCCCCCGACGCCGCCACCAGCTCGGTTCCGCCGGTCCGCATCGCCGCGGACAGCGCCTGTCGTGCCTGTTCGAGCGCGCGCACGGCGTCCGCGCCGGTGACCGTCGCCCAGATCTCGGCGGCCACGTGGGTGCGGTCGAGTCGGTAGTCGAGGGCTTTCTGCGCGGCGGCGAGGTCGACGTCGTCGGTGTCGAGCAGCCGTGCGATCCACTGCTGGCGGGCTGCCTGTCGACTGCTGAGCCAGCGGTCGCGTTCGGCCTCGTAGATCCGCCCCATCGAGGAGTTGAGCCGGTCGAGGTAGGCCCCGGCGAATCGGAGCAGTTCGGCGATCCGCACGGGTTGCTCGGGGCCGGGGATGGCCAGGATCAGGGAGATGGCCGCGTCGAGGATGCGGTATTGGCCAAGGCCGTAGGCGCGCAGCAGGATCGTCAGCGGCACACCGCGTCTGGCGAGGCGTTGGGCGTAGGCGGCGGCGCCTGCGGGTGGGGCGACCGTGGCGGGGTCGATGTTGTTCGCGAGCACGTACTGCACGGCCGCGACGTTCTCGGCGATGCTGGCGGCGCGCATGTCGACCAGATCGGCGGCGACGTCGGTGAGCGGGATCATCTGCTCGGTGACCCGGATCAGCTCGTCGGTGATCGCGCCGACCTGTGGGCCCAGTGCCTGACCGACCCACACCAGTGATCCGTAGCCCGCCACGGGCACTCCTTTCGTCGTACAAAAACCCTCGGCGGCATTGTGCCATCAGCACAAATTTCGGGCCGATTCGGTTCCGACGACGAGAAACAGACCGCACATGTCGTCACGGCGTGACGAGGTGTGTTCTCATGGTCGCCGAACGCCCCGATATCGACTCCTTTCTTGCTTGTTCGACACTGGTCCGCCCCCGGTAGACCGAATCCGACAGGGTTCGTGGGTCAATCGCAGAGCCGAGGGCCGAACAGGTGAAGGATCAGTACTTTTCAATGGGCGAAGTTCGACGTTCTCAGCGTTCGCGAGGCACTCGGAAGTCGAGCACTCCCCTCTTCGCCCAACTCCTCACCGCCGCTGTGGACACTGCGGCCGACACGATCGCCGTCTCCTACTCCCCTGCCGACGGCGAGCGCCGCGAGCTCACCTACACCCAGCTCGACGCGCACTCCACCCGGCTGGCTCGCGAGCTCCTCGCCCGCGGCATCGGCCCCGGCGACATCGTCGCGCTCGGTCTCACCCGCTCGATCGAGTCGGTGGCCGCGATCTGGGCGGTAGCCAAGACCGGCGCCGCCTACGTCCCCGTCGACCCCGCCCTCCCCGCGGAGCGCATCGCCTACGTCCTCGAGGATTCCGGCGCGATCCTCGGCCTCACCTGTTGCGCGCACCGCGACAAGCTCGGCGACACCGTCGAATGGCTGGATGTGGAAGCCGACCACCTCGCCGAGCACCCCACCCACCCCATCTCCTACCTCGACCGCGTCCGCCCCCTGACCGACCAGCACCCGGCCTACATCATCTACACCTCGGGCTCCACCGGCCGCCCCAAGGGCGTGGTGGTCACCCACACCGGCCTGGGCGCCCTGGTGGCGGCGACCCGGGACCGCTATGCGGTCGAGCCGGGCGACCGCGTCCTGCACGTGTGCTCCCCGAACTTCGACGTCTCCGTCCTCGAGCTGCTGCTGACGTTCAATGCCGGTGCCACCCTGGTGATCTCCCCGTCGACGGTGTTCGGCGGCCCCGACCTCGCCGACCTGCTGCGCCGCGAACACGTGACGCACATGCTGATCACCCCCGCCGCCTTGGAATCGGTCGACCCCGACAACCTCGAAGCCTTGCGCGTGGTGGTTGTCGCGGGTGACGCGTTCGGCCCGACCCTCGTCGACCGCTGGGCTCCCGGCCGCGCGTTCTTCAACGGCTACGGCCCGACCGAGGCGACCATTCTCGCCACGGGCAGCACCGAGCTGGTGCCGGGTGAGCCGATCACGATCGGTTCGGCTCTGGCCGGAGTCGGTGCGACAGTGCTGGATTCGCGTCTTCGTCCGGTGCCGGTGGGTGTGGCGGGTGAGCTGTATCTGTCCGGTCCCGCGCTCGCGCGGAATTACCACGGCAGGACCGCCCTGACCGCGCAACGTTTCGTCGCCTCACTGTTCGCGGGACCGGGTGCCCGCATGTATCGCACCGGAGACCTGGTGCGTCGCACGAGCGACGGCGATTTCGAGTATCTGGGCCGCTCCGATTTCCAGGTCAAGATCCGCGGTTTCCGCGTCGAACTGGGCGAGATCGACGCCGCGCTCACCACCCACCCCGATATCGACTACGCGGTCACCCTCGGCGTGAAAGCCGACTCGGGCGCGACGGTCCTGGTCTCGTATGTCCTGGCTTCCCAAGCTATTTCGACCGAGGAGGTGGCCCGTTTCGTCGGCACCTCCCTGCCCGCGCACATGGTCCCGACCGTCGTAATGCAGCTCGACGAGATCCCCCTGACCCCCAACGGCAAACTCGACCGCGCCGCCCTGCCCGCTCCTGTCTTCGACACTGTCTCGTCCCGCGCTCCCGAGGGCCCGGTGGAGACGGCGATCGCCGAACTGTTCACTCAGATCCTGGGCGTGGCACGCATCGGCGCCGAGGATTCCTTCTTCGCGGCGGGCGGCGACAGTATCCTGTCCATCCAGCTCGTCTCTCGCGCCCGCAACGCCGGCATCTCCTTCACTCCGCAGCAGGTGTTCGAGCACCGCACGATCGCCGGTCTGGCCCGGGTGGCGGTGCTGGGCGCGGATTCCACCCCGACCCTGGCCGAACTGCCGGGCGGTGGTGTCGGCGAGATGCCGTTGACGCCGGTGCTGGCGGCGTCGGTGGCGGGCGGTCGCGTGTTCAGTCGCTTCACCCAGCAGATGGTGCTCGCGCTCCCCGCCGATATCGACCGAAATGCCCTGGTGGACACCCTGTCCGCGGTCATCGACCACCACGACATGCTGCGCTCCGGTCTGCGCGAAGTCGAGGGCACCTGGCAGCTGCACGCGCTCGCCCCGGGCGCGGTCGACGTGCACAGCCTGCTCACCCACGTCGATGTCCCCGCCGGCACCACCGATCTGGCCGAATTCGCCGACACCGCCATGGAATCGGCACTGGCCACCCTCGACCCGCAGTCGTATCGGATGATCGGTTTCGGCTGGCTCGTCCGCGAGGACGGCCCGAACGGCCTGGTGGTCGCCGTCAACCACGCCGCCATCGACGGTGTCTCGTGGCGAATCCTGCTGTCGGACTTGGTGTCGGCGTGGTCGCAGCACAGTGCGGGCCAGCGCATCACCCTGCCCCCGGTCGGCACGTCGTTCCGCCGCTGGGCTCACGGCCTGACCGAGGTAGCCACCACCCGGCGCGACGAACTCGACCACTGGCGTTCGACCCTGTCCGTCCCCGACCCGCTGCTGGGCGAACGTCCGCTCGAGCCCGCCGACACCGCCTCGACGGTCCGCACCTTCAGCATCGAAATCCCCCCGCGCACCACCGAAGCGGTCCTGACCGATCTGCCCGCCCGCTACCGCGCGGGCGCCGAGGACGGTCTCCTCACCGCACTGGCGATGGCTGTGCGCACCTGGCGGGCCCGCCGCGGTATCGACGCCCCCGCCACCCGGGTCCGGCTCGAGGGCCACGGCCGCGAACAGTCCGCCCTCGACGGCGCCGACCTGACCCGCACGGTCGGCTGGTTCACCAGCATGTACCCCGTCGCTCTCGACCTGAGCGAGGTCGACAGCGAAACGGTCTGGCACGCGGGCGAATCCACCGCCGCCGCGGTCAAGGCCGTCAAAGAACAGGTGCGTGCGGTCCCGCACCGGGGCATCGGTTTCGGCCTGCTGCGCCACCTCGACCCCGATTCGGCTGCTGAGCTCACCGGCTCCCTGGGCCAGATCGGCTTCAACTACCTGGGCCGGCTCTCGACCGGCGATGTCCCCACCGACCACAGCTGGCTTCCCACCGCGGACTGGGGCGAGCCCACCGCCGCCCAGGACCCCGACCTGCCCGCGGCCGCAGTCATCGACATCAACGCCATGGCCACCACCACCGACACCGGCCTACAGCTGCGCGCCTCGTTCTCCTACGCTACCGACATCGTCGACGAGTCCGCGGTGCGAGAACTGGCCGACTGCTGGACCGAGGCGCTGACAACCCTCGCCGAGCACCTGAAAAGTCCTGCGGCGGGCGGCCTTTCCCCCGCTGACGTGCCCTTGGTCGAGGTCACCCAGTCCGAACTCGACACCTGGCATCGCGAACGCCCCGGCCTGACCGACGTCGTCCCGCTTGCCCCGCTCCAACTGGGCCTGCTGTTCCTCGCCCAGATGTCGCCCGCGGACCCGTACCTGGTCCAACTCGCGGTAGAACTGGCGGGCGAGGTCGACACCGACCGCCTGCGTCGTGCCGCCCAGACGGTCCTGGACCGCCACGCCATCCTGCGCACCGCGTTCGGCACCTCGGCGGCGGGCACCCCGGTCGGTTTCGTCGCCGAGGGCCCCGTGGTCCCCTGGCGGATCCTCGACACCGACCGCGCCGACGCCGAGGAGTTCCTGGTCGCCGAGGCCCGCACCGGCTTCGACCTGAGCACCGCGCCGCTGCTGCGCTTCACCCTCTACCGTCGCCCCGACGGCATGCACCTGATCCTGACCGCCCACCACCTGCTCGTCGACGGCTGGTCGATGCCCCTGCTGATGCGCGAACTGCTCATCAGCTACGCCACCGACGGCCTCGGCCCGGTCCTGCCGCAGGTGCGCCCCTACCGCGACTACCTGGCCTGGCTCGCCGACCGCGACCGGGCGACCGCCCTGCGTACCTGGCGCGAAGCCCTGTCCGGCCACCGGCCGACCCTGCTCACCGCCGCCCTCGAGCCGCCGACCGCACAGGCCGCGGGCTACGGCATGTGCACCCTCGACCTGTCGCCGGTCGAGGCCAAGGAGTTGTCCGCCTGCGCGGCCGCCTGCGACGTCACTGTCAACACCGTGTTCCAGGCGGCCTGGGGTCTGGTGCTGGCCGGTGCCGTCGGCCGCGACGATGTCGTGTTCGGCGCCGTGGTCTCGGGCCGCCCGCCGCAGCTCGACGGTGTCGACGGCATGGTCGGCCTGTTCGCCAACACGATCCCCGTGCGCGTCCGCCTCGACCCGACCGCCTCGCTGCGAACCTTGTTGTCGCGGTTGCAGTCCGAGCAGATCGCTCTGCTCGACGGCCACTACCTCGGCCTGGCCGACATCCAGCGCACCGCAGGCGCGGGCGACCTGTTCGACACCCTCATGGCGTATGAGTCCTACCCGGTCGACACCGACGGCATGCGCCAAGCGATCGACGGCCTCGAGATCGTCGATGTCCACGCCGCCAACGCCACCCACTACCCCGTGGCCGTCGGCGTCGAGGTGGGCGAGGGCATCCGGGTGGGCGTGCAGTACCGCCGCGACCTGGTCGATTCCGAGGTTGCCGAGGCGCTGACCGAGCGCCTGCGCACCGTCCTCGACACCCTCGTGCAGACACCGGATCGCACCGCCGCCGACCTGCGAAACACCCTGGACCAGCGCGACGACCCCATCACCGAGTCCGCCTACTGGCGCACGACCCTGGCCGACCTCCCGCAGGAACTGCCCCTGCCGACCGACCGCCCCCGCCCCTCGAACCCCGTGCGCCCCGACGATCACCTCACCTTCGAGATCCCCGCGCTCGTCCACGATTTCGCCCGATCGCACGAGACCACGGTCTTCACCGTCGTCCACACCGCCTTCGCGGTCCTGCTGGCCCGCCTGTCGAACACCGCCGACATCGCGATCGACACCGTGAACGCGGACGGCATCCATCTCCTGCGACTTCCTGTGCCCGTCGACATCCCACTCGACAACCTTCTCGCCGAAGCTACCGCGGTCGCCCACCGCGCTTTGGCCCGAAAAGGTCTGCCCCGCATAGCATCCGAGGCACCTACGGCCCGAAATGTCGAGTTGCGGGTCGAGGAGTTCTCGTGCCGGCGTAAGGCGGCGCAGCGGACATTCACAGCAGACCAGCACGGCCCGGTACCCGGCGCGACCCCGCGCGACCTCATCCTGTCCCTGTACCTCCCGACCGCCCCCGAGCCCAGCGCCGGTCGCACCGACACCGGATCCAGCCTCTCGGCGGCCGACACTTCCCCGATCAGCGGTGACCACCACCCCATCACCGCCGAGTTCGCCTACGCCACCGCCCTTTTCGACCGGCCAACGGTAGCGACCTTCGCCGAACGCCTGATCCGCCTCCTCACCGAAGCCATCGCCCACCCCCGAACCCCCGTCGGCGACCTCGCGCTCCTGAGCCCAGCGGAACAAACAACCCTCACCACCCGACCCGCCCCCACCACCTCCGCGACCCTGTTCCCGGACCTGATAGCCCGTGGTCTGGCCCAGGGCGAGACCCGCCCCGCCCTACGCTACGACAACCGCACCACCACCTACGGCGAACTGGCGAGCCGAACCGCCCGTCACGCCCGCGCCCTCATCGCCCTCGGCGTAGGCCCCGAAGTCCCTGTCGCCGTAGCACTTCCACGCTCGGCCGACATGGTCTGCGCAGCCCTGGCGATCACCGCCGCCGGTGGCATCCACGTCCCGATGGACCCCCGCAACCCCACCCACCGCCTGCACCATCTCCTCACCGACTCCGGCGCGACCCTGGTCATTACCGCCCACGACCAGCCCCTCCCCGACACCGTCACTCGGCTGACCCTCGACGACCTGGACCGATCGAGCACCGACCTCCCCACCACCCCTGTCACCGACGCCGACCGCCGCACCCCACTGTGCCCCGATCACCCCGCCTACCTCCTCTACACCTCCGGCTCCACCGGCCTCCCCAAGGGCGTCACAGTGACGCACGCGGGCCTGGCCCCGCTGGTGGGCGAGGCCGTCCGCCGCTACGCCCTCGAACCCCACCACCGCTTCCTGCACATCTGTTCCCCCTGGTTCGACCCGTCGGTCCTGGAATGGCTGTGTGCCCTGTCCACCGGCGCCACCCTGGTCATCGCCCCCGCCGACACCGCGGGCGGCATCGACCTCACCGACCTGCTCGCCGCCGAGTCGGTCACCCACGCCATCATCACCCCCGCCGTCCTTGGCACGCTCGACCCCGCACGCCTGCCGGACCTGCGATCCCTCTCGGTCGGCGGCGACGTCACCACCCCCGAACTGCTGGCGAAATGGCAGCCCGGCCGCCGCTACCTCAACGGCTACGGCCCCACCGAGACCACCATCATCTCCACCTACGCCGAACTCACTGCCGGACAACCCATCTCGATCGGCACCCCCGTGCCCGGCACGCACGCGCTGATCCTCGACGCCCGCCTGCACCCCGTCGCCCCGGGCGTGACCGGCGAGCTCTATCTCACCGGCGAGGCCATGGCTCGCGGCTACCGCAACCAGCCGATCACCACCGCGTCCCGTTTCCTCGCCGACCCGTGGGGCCCGCCCGGCGCCCGCATGTACCGCACGGGCGACCTGGTCCGCCGGGGCGCCACCGGCGAGATCGACTATCTGGGCCGCGTGGACACCCAGCTGAAGGTGCGCGGTTTCCGCGTCGAACCCGGCGAGATCGACGCCGTGCTCGTCGCCCACGCTTCGGTCGACTTCGCCGTCACCGTGGGCAGGCGCACCCCGTCCGGCTCGACCACCCTGGTCTCCTATGTCCTTGCGGCACAGCCCCACACACCCGACCCCGCCGCCCTCACCGCCTACGCCGCGGACCACCTCGCCGCCCACGCGGTCCCCTCGGCGATCGTCGTCCTCGACGCCCTCCCGCTGACCCCCAACGGCAAACTCGACCGCGCCGCCCTGCCCGAACCGACCATCGCCGTCGCCCCCACCGTCGAACCGGCCGACGCCACCCAAACCCTGCTGGCGAACCTGTTCGCCCGCGTCCTGGGAGTCGCCTCGGTGGGCGTGCACGATTCGTTCTTCGCCCTCGGCGGCGACAGCATCTCCTCGATCCAGCTCGTCTCCCTCGCCCGCGCGGCCGGCCTCGTCTTCACCACCCGCGACGTCTTCGCCCACCGCACCGTCGCCGAACTGGCCACCGTCGCCGCCCCCGACAGCCCCGACACCCTCGTCCTGGCCGAGCTCCCCGGCGGCGGCATCGGCGACATCCCCCTCACCCCGGTCCTGTCGGAGGCCCTGACCACCGGCTCGAGCGCCCGCTTCGCCCAGACGATGGTCCTGGCCCTACCCGACACCATCGACCGCGCGGGCCTGGTCACCACGATCACCGCGGTCATCCACCACCACGACATGCTCCGCGCCCGCCTGCGCCCCGACGGCGAAAACTGGCAGCTCGAGGTCCTACCACCCCACGCCATCGACATCGACGCCCTCATCACCGAACTCGATGCGGATTCGTGGGAACCAACCGAAGACCTCGCCGGTCCGACCGACGAAACCCACCTCCGCCCAGCCGATGCCGCCACGACACCATTGCCCCCGGCCATGGACGACCTGACCCGAATCGGTTCCACCGCAATGGATTCGGCCCTGTCCGCCCTCGACCCCGCCGCGGCCCGCATGATCGCCTTCACCTGGATCCGCCGCCATCACGCCCCCGATGTCCTCGCCGTAGCCGCCCACCACTACGTCATCGACGGTGTCTCCTGGCGCATCCTGCTCCCCGACCTGGTGATCGCCTGGTCCCAGCACAGCGCGGGCAACCCGATCACCCTGCCCCCGGTCGGCACCTCCTTCCGCCGCTGGGCCCACGGCCTCACCACCGCCGACCGCACCCCCGAACTCGCCCACTGGCAGCACACCCTCACCACCCCCGACCCGTTACTCGGCACCCGCCCGCTCGACCCCACCCTCGACACCGAGTCCACTGCGGCTTCGATCACCGTCGAGATCCCGACCGAGATCACCGAACCCCTGCTCACGACCCTGCCCGCCCAGTACCGCGCGGGCGCCGACCACCCGTTGCTGACCGCGTTGGCCCTGGCCGTGCGCGTGTGGCGGGCCCGGCGCGGCATCGACGCCCCCGCCCTGCGCCTACGCCTGGAAGGCCACGGCCGCCAGGAAGACGCGGTCCCCGGCGCCGACCTGACCCGCACTCTCGGCTGGTTCACCACCGTCTACCCCGTCGTCATCGACCTGTCCGCGATCAAACCGTCGACCTTCGACGACGAAGCCCTCGCCGCCACCATCCGCACGGTCAAGGAACAGCTCCTGGCCGTTCCCGACCACGGCATCGGTTTCGGCCTGCTCCGTCAGTCGCCGACAACCCGAGACCTGTTGTCCGGCACCGTCGCTCAGATCGGCTTCAACTACCTCGGTCGCGCCACCACCGCCGAACCCACCACCGGCGACACCGCCTGGCTCCCCACCGCCGAACTCGGCGACATCGACGTCGACTACGACCCCGCCCTACCCGCGCACACCGTCCTCGACATCAACACCATCGCCGCGTCCACCGACACCGGCCCGCGCCTGCGCGCCAACTTCCGCTTCGCCACGAACATCCTCACCGAATCCGATGTCGAGGAACTCGCCGAGGACTGGACGAACTGGCTCACCGCCCTGGCCGACCACACCCTGCACCCCTGCGCGGGCGGCCTGACCCCCGCCGATGTCGCCCTGGTCCAGGTCTCCCAGACCGACCTGAACACCTGGCGCCACACCCATCCCGGCCTCTCCGATGTCCTGCCGCTCTCACCGCTGCAGCATTCCCTGCTCGCCCTGGGCGACATACTCGACGAATCGGTGCACGCCTACGTCATCCAGCTCATGGTCGAACTGACCGGCACCCTCGACACCGACCGCCTGCGCCACGCCGCCGCGACGGTCCTGCGCCGCCACGCCAACCTGCGCTCGGCCTTCGTCACCACCCCCGACGGCACCCCCGTCCAACTCGTCGCCGACACCGTCGAAGCCCCCTTCCGCACGGTCGAGACCACCGACGCCGCCCTGCCCGCCCTGCTCGCGGCCGACCAGCGGGCCGGTTTCGACCCCGCCGTGGCCCCGCTGCTGCGTTTCACCGTCTACGCGACGGGTTCGGGCCGCAACCACCTGGTCCTCACCGGCCACCACATCCTGCTCGACGGCTGGTCCATGCCGTTGCTGATGAAGGAACTGCTCGTCCTCTACGCCACCCACGGCGACGAGTCCGTCCTGCCCGCGGTGCGCCCCTACCGCGACTACCTCGCCTGGCTCACCCGCCAAGACCGCACCGCCGCCGAACACGCCTGGTCGCAGGTCCTGACCGGGGTGTCGGCGACCATGATCGCCCCCGAACTGACCTGGCCGCGCGCTACCGAAACCGGTTACGGCCTGTGCGAATTCGAGTTCGACACCACCCGCACCGCCGCCCTGACCGCGGTCGCCACCGCCGCCGAGGTCACCCCGAACACCGTGTTCCAGGCCGCCTGGGGCCTGGTGGTGGCCGCGAGCACCGCCCGCGCCGACATCGTCTTCGGCGCCACCGTCTCCGGCCGACCTCCGCAACTCGACGGTGTCGGCGACATGATCGGCCTGTTCGTGGATGCCGTGCCCGTGCGCGTGCGCGTCGAACCCGACCACACCGTCAGCGATCTGCTCCGCGCCGTCCAGGGCGAGCAGGCCGCCCTGCTCGACCACCACCACCTCGGCCTCGGCGCGATCCAGCGCGTGGCCGGGCTGGGGGAGCTGTTCGACACCATGCTCGCGTTCGAGTCCTACCCCGTCGACGTCGAGGGCCTGCAACAGGCTGGCGGCGCCCTGGACAACCTGCGCATCGACGACCTCCAGGGCGCCGACCACACCCACTACCCGCTCACCGTGCTGGTCTTCCTCGGCGCCCGCACCCGAGTCCAGCTCAAATACCGCCGCGACCTCGTCGCCGACCCCGTGGCCCAGGCGATCACCGACCGCCTCCGCACCGCCCTGCACCACCTCGTCACCGCCCCGAACACCCCCGTGACCACCCTCGTCGACCGCCTCGCCACCGACCCGACGGACCCGATCACCCGCTCCCGATTCTGGCGCACCACCCTGGCCGACCTGCCCACCCACCTCCCACTCCCGACCGGCCACCTCGCGCACCCCACCAGTAGCGCACCGGCACAACGCAACCCGGCATCCGCACGAGCAGACCGCGCGGGCACCCCCCAACGCGGTCGTACCCGTCTCACGATCCCGCCGGCCACCCTCCGCGCACTTCACGCCTTCGCCGACGCCGCGACCGTGACCCGCCCGACCCTGATCCGCACCGCCCTGGCCGTGCTGCTGTCGCGCCTGTCCGGCGCCGACGACCTCGCGATCCGCACCCCGAACCTGGTGCTGCGCACCACCATCGACCACACCGCCCCCTTCCTCGACCTCCTCAGCCGGTCCGCCGCCACCGAGTCCCGAGCCCTGACCCACGCCGGAATCCCTTTGGCCGACCTTCCCCACCTCCTCGGCCTGAACTCCCTGCCACCGGTCTGCCTCGAGTACCGATCGACCCCGCACGCGACCGACGAATCCGACCCCACGCCGAATATCCTTTCCCGTCAACAGGATTCGCCGCTACGCCAGCGCGCCGCCGACGAACTCGCCGTCATCGTGACCGAGTCCGAGGCAGCAACCACCCTCGAATTCGACTTCCCCCACACCCTTTTCGACACCCACGAAGCCACCACCTTCCTCCACCGCCTCCTCCGCCTGCTCACCGCGGCGGCCGAGAACCCCCACACCCCGATCGGCGACCTGCCCCTGCTCGACCACGCCGAACACACCTTCCTCACCCACCTGGGCGATGCCCCCGCCGCCACCACCACCGGCACCCTGCCCGCCCTCCTGGTCCGCGGCACCGGCTTCGGCCAACACCGCGTCGCCGTGCGCGACAACGCCACCTCCTACACCTACGGCACCCTCGACGCCGACTCCTCGCGCCTGGCCCGCCACCTCATCGCCGAGGGCGTCGGCCCCGAAACCGTGGTCGCCTCGGCCATCCCCCGCTCCTACGAGTCGGTCCTGGCCTTCTGGGCGATCGCCAAAGCCGGCGGCGTCTACCTCCCGGTCGACCCGAACTACCCCGCCGACCGCGTCCGCCACATGCTCACCGATTCCGGCGCGACTCTCGCCCTCACCGTCGCCGACCGCGCCCACACCCTGCCCGGCGACCTGCGCCGACTATCCCTGGACGCCCCCACCGTCCGCGCCGCCATCGCCACCCGATCCGCCACCCCCGTCCGCGACCGCGACCGCCGCGCCCCCCTGCGCCGCGACAACATCGCCTACACGATCTACACCTCCGGCTCCACCGGCCTGCCCAAGGGCGTCTCGATCACCCACGCCGGTCTGGCCGCCCTGGTCGCGCACTCCGCCGCCCTGATGCGCCTGCGCCACGACCACCGCATGCTCCACGTCTGCTCACCGAGCTTCGACCAGTCGATCGAGGAGCTGGCCACCGCCTTCCACCACGGCGCCACCCTGGTCATCGCACCCCCCGACACCCTCGGCGGCACCGACCTGGACGAGCTGCTGCGCACCGAACGCGTCACCCACACGATCATCACCCCCGCCCTGCTGAGCACCCTGGACCCGAGCCTGCCCGACCTGCTGTGCGTGTCGGCGGGCGGCGAGGCCACCACCGCCGACCTGCTGGCGACCTGGCAGCCCGGCCGCAGTTTCCTCAACGGTTACGGCCCCACCGAGACCACCATCGGCGCCACCTACGCCGCCCTGCGTGCCGGTGACCGGGTCACCATCGGCCGCCCCGTGCCCGGCCTGCGCGCCGTCGTCCTCGACGCCCGCCTGCACCCGGTCCCCGTCGGCGCCACCGGCGAGCTGTACCTGGCGGGCCCCGCCCTGGCGCGCGGCTACCACGCCCGCCCCGGAGCCACCGCCGACCGTTTCGTGGCCTGCCCGTGGGCCGCGCCGGGAACCCGCATGTACCGCACGGGCGATCTCGTGCGCTGGGTCCACGGCGACACCTACGAGCTGGAATACCTGGGCCGCACCGACTTCCAGATCAAGATCCGCGGCTTCCGCATCGAACCCGGCGAGATCGACGCCGTCCTGGCCCGCCACCCCCAGGTGAGTTTCGCCCTCACCGTCGGCACCGAGAACCCCACCGCCCTGGTCTCCTACGTGACCGGCCGCGACCTCGACCCTGCCGCCCTGATCCGCTGGTCGGCGTCGATGCTGCCCGCCCACCTGGTCCCCGCCGCCGTGGTCGTGCTGGACCACCTGCCGCTCTCGGCCGCGGGCAAACTCGACCGACACGCCCTGCCCGCACCGGAATTCACCACCCGCACCTACCGCGAACCGACCACCGAGCTCGAACGCACGGTCGCGGAGATCTTCGCCGAGGTACTCGGCGCGGACCGGGTCGGCGCCGACGACAACTTCTTCGACCTCGGCGGCAACTCCCTGCTCGCCACCCGCCTCACCGCCCGCCTGTCCGCCGCCGTCGACACGCGAGTCCCGGTGCGCGTGCTGTTCGCCGCCCCCACCGTCGCCGCCTGCGCCGCCCACCTCACCGGCCTCACCCGCGCCGCCCACCGCCCCGCCCTGACACCGCAACCCCGCCCACCGCACCTCCCGCTGTCCCCGGCCCAGCAGCGCATGTGGTTCCTCAACCGCTTCGACACCGCGACCGCCGCCTACAACATCCCCGTCGTGCTCCACCTCACCGGCGCCCTCGACCCCGCCGCCCTGCGACAGGCCTTCACTGACCTGGTCACCCGCCACGAGATCCTGCGCACGATCTACCCCGCCACCGACCACACCCCCACCCAACTCGTCCTGCCCCCGACCCACCCGGACGTGCCCCGCCTCGAGCTCGCCACCGTCGCGAGCCGGTCCGACGACCCGACCTCCACTCGATCACAGGGTGAAACCTCTCGGATCGATGCGGAACACGCGGTGGCGCACCTGGTCTCCACGGTCTTCGACGTCACCACCGAGGTCCCCCTGCGAGCCACCCTGTTCCGCCTCGCCCCCGACGACCACATCCTCGCCGTCACCATCCACCACATCGCCGGCGACGGCTTCTCCGGCGGCCCCCTGACCCGCGACCTCGTCCTCGCCTACACCGCCCGCACCCACGACCAGGCCCCCACCTGGTCACCCCTGCCCGTCCAGTACGCCGACTACGCCCTGTGGCAACAGTCCCTGCTCGGCGACGAATCCGACCCCACCTCGCTCGCGGCCACCCAGCTCGCCTACTGGCGCACCGCCCTGGCCGACCTGCCCGACCACCTCGAACTCCCGCGCGACCGCCCCCGCCCCGCGATCCAGTCCTACGCCGGCGGCCGCGTCCCGTTCACCCTCGACACCGCCACCCACGCCGCCCTGACCGAACTCGCGCGCACCCACGGCGCCACCCTGTTCATGGCCGTGCACACCGCGTTCGCGATCGTGCTCGCCGAACTCTCGGCCACCCCCGACATCGCCATCGGCACCCCGGTCGCCGGTCGCGGGGAGGCCGCCCTCGACGACCTGATCGGCATGTTCGTCAACACCCTGGTCTTCCGCACCCGAGTCGACCCCGACGCGAGCTTCGCCACCCACCTGACCCGCCAACGCGACACCGACCTGCAAGCGTTCGCCCACGCCGACATCCCCTTCGAACGGCTCGTGGAAGTCCTCAACCCGGCCCGCTCGACCGCGCGCCACCCCCTGTTCCAGGTCGGTCTGTCCTTCCAGAACCTCACCGAGGTCGCGATGGACCTGCCCGGCACGAGCGTGTCGCAGATCGAACTCGACCGCGCCCTGTCCCAGTTCGATCTGCACCTGATCCTGGCCGACCGCTACACCCCCGACGGCGCCCCCACCGGCATCACCGGCTACTGCACCTACGCCACCGACCTGTTCGACGCGGCCACCGTCACCGGTTTCCTGGCCCGCCTCACCCGCCTGATCACCGCCGTGACCGCCACCCCCGGCGCCCCGCTGCGCACCATCGACCTGCTCGCCCCCACCGAACGCCACCGAATCCTCGACACCTGGAACCACACCGCGCACGAGACGAACCCCGACACCACCCTGGTCTCGCTGCTCGCCGCCACCGTGTCCGCGACCCCGTTCGCCGAAGCGCTCGTCGCCGAGGACCTCCGCCTCACCTACGCCGACCTCGACGCCCGCGTCAACCGCCTGGCGCGCCACCTCATCGAGGCGGGCGTGCGCCCGGAAACCCGGGTGGCCCTGATGATGCGGCGCGGCATCGACCTGGTCGTCGCGATGTACGCGGTCAGCACCGCCGGCGGCGCGTACGTGCCCCTGGACCCCGACCAGCCCCTCACCCGAACCTGGCACATCCTCGACACCGCGGCCCCCCTGCTGATCCTCACCACCGCCGACATCGAAGCCACCGCGCGAGACACCACCTCGATCCCGGTGCTGGCGATCGACCGCACGGACCTGTCGATCCACAGCCCCGCCCCGATCACCGACCACGACCGCCGCGCCCCCGTGCGCCCGGCGAACACCGCCTACGTCATCTTCACCTCGGGCTCGACCGGCCGCCCCAAGGGCGTGGCCGTCTCCCACGCCGCGATCGTCAACCAGTTGCAGTGGAAGACAACAGAATTCGGCCTCGACGCCACCGACGCCGTGCTGTTGAAAACGGCCGCCACCTTCGACCTGTCGGTCTGGGAATTCTGGTCCGCCGCGGTCTGCGGCGCCCGCCTGATCCTGGCCGCCCCCGACGGCCACCGCGACCCCGCCTACCTCACCGACCTCATGCGCCGCGAGAACGTGACAACCCTGCACGCCGTGCCCGCCATGCTCGACGCCCTGATCGCCCACCCGCTCCCGTCCTCGCTGCGCCGAGTCCTCGCGATCGGCGAAACCCTCCCCGTCGCCCTGGCCCGCCGGTTCCGCACCGCGGCCCCGAACACCGCCCTGTTCAACGCCTACGGCCCCACCGAAGCCGCCGTCTCCATCACCAGCCACCGCGTGACGACCACCGACACCACCACCGTCGCGATCGGCAGCCCAGCCTGGAACAGCCAGGTCTACGTCCTCGACACCCGCCTACGTCCCGTCCCCGCCGGCGTCGCGGGCGAGCTGTACCTGGCGGGCGCCCAACTGGCCACCGGCTACCTGGCCCGCCCCGACCTCACCGCCGAACGCTTCGTCGCCAACCCCTTCCACCCCGGCACCCGCCTCTACCGCACCGGCGACCTGGCCGCCTGGAACTCCCACGGCGAACTCGACTACCGCGGCCGCACCGACTTCCAGATCAAGATCCGCGGCTACCGCATCGAACCCGAGGAGATCGACGCGGTCCTCACCACCCACCCCGAGGTCACCACCGCCGTCACTATCGGCCGCGAAACCCGCACGGGCGACACAGTATTGGTGTCCTACGTCGTCGCGACCACCACCGTGGAGGCGCTGACCGACCGGGCGCGGCGCACCCTACCCACCCACATGGTCCCCGCCACGATCATGATCCTGGACCGACTCCCGCTGACCCCCACCGGCAAACTCGACCGCGCGGCCCTGCCCGCCCCCGAACTGGCCACCCGCACCTACCGCGCCCCGGCCACCGCGATCGAACGCACCGTCTGCGACGTCTTCGCCGACGTCCTGCACCTGGACCGCGTCGGCATGGACGACCACTTCTTCGAACTCGGCGGCACCTCCCTGACCGCCACCCGCCTGTCCACCCAGCTCGCCACCGCGACCGCCACCGCCGTCCCGATCACCACGATCTTCACCACCCCCACCCCCGCGGGCATCCTCACCGCCCTGCGCACCCGCGGCACCGACCGCGCGGGCACCGACGTCGCCTTCGACATCCTGCTGCCGATCCGCCCCACCGGCACCGGCGCACCCCTGTTCTGCCTGCACCCCGTCAGCGGCATCGCCTGGTCCTTCAGCGGCCTGGCCGCCCACCTCGACCGCCCCCTCTACGGCCTGCAATCCCCGGCCCTGAGCTCGACCGACCCGCTGCCCGACTCCATCGAACAGTGGGCCCGGCTCTACCTCGAACACATTCGCGCCGTGCAACCCGAAGGCCCCTACCACCTGCTCGGCTGGTCCCTCGGCGGCGTCCTGGCCCACGCCATCGCCGTCCAACTCCAAGAAGACGGCGAACAGGTCGCCACCCTGGCCATGCTCGACAGCACCCTGTCCAGCGCCGCGACCGCCCTGCCCACCGTCGCGACCACCGCCGACCTGCTCGGCGGATTCGCCGACTCCACCACCGAAGGACTCCTCGACCAGCACCTGCTCGACCGCCTCCTCGCCGCGGCCACCACCTCCCTCACTCTCGACGCCGCCTACCACCCCCGCCCCTTCGACGGCACCCTCACCTACTTCACCGCCGCCGCAGACGACCCGACCGGCACCCACGGCGCCACCTCCTGGTCCGCGGCGGTCAGCGGCGACATCGACAACCACCTCGTCGAGGCCACCCACTGGCGAATGACCGAGGACCGGGTCCTGACCGTGATCGCCGAGGTCTTGCGCGCACAGCCGCGCTAGTCCCGTCGGCCTGGGAGCTTGACCTCGCCCCCGCATCAAGGTCAACTTCTCGACATGATGAACGGCATCACGATCGGCCAGGCCGCGGTCTTCGCGGGCGTCACGATCAAAACCGTGCGGTACTACCAGAAGAACGGCCTGCTCACCGAGCCCGCACGGGACAGTTCCGGCTACCGCCGCTACGGCCCCGACGCGCTGCTGCGGTTGGTGCGCGTGCGCACCCTGGCCGCCGCGGGCGTGCCGCTGGCCGAGATCGGGCCGCTGCTCGACGCCGCCCCGGCCTCCTTCGCCGCCGGACTCGCCGAGGTCGATCGCCGCCTCACCGAACGCATCGAGGAACTCACCGCCCGCCGCGCCACCCTGCACCGCCTCGCCGACACCGACCGCACCCTGCTGCCCGACCGGGCGGTGGCGCTGCTGTCGCGCCTGACCGACCTCGGCGTCCCCGCCGCCGAGGTCGCGGCCACCCGCGAGGGCTGGGTCCTGGCCCGAGCACTGCTGGGCACCGTGTTCGACGACTACCTGGCCACCGTCGAGAACGCCGTCGACGGCGGCCAGCAACGGCACGCGGCCTCGGCGCGCCTGTCGGCTCTCATCGACGCGAAACTGCGGGCCGCCGGCGTCGACCCGCCCGGCTGAACCGCTCAGTTCTGTTGGGCGAGTTGCGCTTTCCCGCACTCGCCAGCACTATCGTCACTCATGCGTTTGTTATCTCTCACTGCCACCGCCGCGATCCTGTTGTCGCTGGGCACCGCGACCGCCGCGGCACAGGTGGACCCGTCCGATTCGCCGCGTCAGGCGGTGGCCCGCACCTACCTCGACGCCCTGGTCTCCCACGACGCGAGCGCGGTGCCCTTCGCTCCGCACGCCACCCGCGTCGAGATGGGCCTGCAGACCGGTTTCTCCGGCGCCCAGCTCACCGACGAACTCAACCACGGCCCGCTCAACCTGACCATCCAGGGCATTCGCGACATCACCTGGGTCGAGAACGGTGACGCGGTGACGGCCTACTACCTGCTCGACGCGGGCCTGCTCGGCGTTCGTCTGACCACCGTGTCGATCACCGAGACGTTCGTCATCCCCGACGGCACCATCCACACCATCGAAGCGACCATCACCCCGACCGCGGGCTGATCTGGACGCACCCACCAACCCCCGGCCACCGTCACCCTCGGCGGCCGGGGGTTGTCGCGTTCGCTACCGCAGTGAACCGGCCGCCGCGAGATCGTCGAACAGCAACTGATCCACCGGCGGCACCAGATCCCGGTCCCCGAACCCGAACCACGCCAGTGCCTCGATCTCACTGCTGGCGGTGAGCACCCCGCGATAATCGGCGGTATAGCAGGCCATCCGGACGACGGTGTCGTGCCCGTCGGCGATCGCGGCCTCGTAGGTGCCGACATGGACCGCGCTCTCGGGCGCGAGGTCGACCGTCAACTCCTCGGCGACCTCACGCACCAGCGTCTGCAAGTCCGTCTCGACGCCCTCCCGTTTCCCGCCGGGAATGAAGAACACGTCCTTGCCACGCGGTCGCGCGCACAGAATGCGACCGTTCTCGATCAGCACCCAGGCCACCGTGTCGACGAGCTGCGCAGGTTCCACCACGGCCGCAGCCTAATACGCCCACACCCCGACCGCCGATCACCGACTCGGCACGCGCCCGAATCCCGAGCGCCCGTCAACCCACCCGCACCGTGAGCCCCCGCGCCCCGACCGCCTCCTCGAACCGTTCCACCGCCGCCCCCAACTCCGTTGTCGAACACGCCCCTTCCTCGAACATCGACACCACGACCTCGTCCTCGACCTGCTCCCAGGTCCCCGCGATCCGCCCCCGCACCACCACCAGCGGCGAGATCCACCCCGCCGCCCGACTCACCTTCGCCCGATTTCCCGCCGCCAGCAACGCCGTATCGCCCGTGCCCGGCCCCAACACGTACTGATCGAACGGCCCGAGCAGATGCACCTGCCCGTCGAGCCGCGCCCCCGCGAGCTCGTCGACGAACTCCGTCGGAATCCACCCGCGCCGCCCCGCCACCTCGACCTCGGTCAACTCCGCCGCCATCCCCGCGAACCACTCGCGCAACACCGGTTTGCGCACACTGTTGCGACTGAGCCACGCGTCGAACACCTCCGGCGACGCCGGACCGTACGTCCCGAGATACGCCCGAATCAGCGCCGGCGCGGCCTCGTCCGGATCCGGCACCCCCGCCCACCCCGCCACCAGATTCCCCGGCGCGGTGAACGTGACCGCGGAACCCCGAGCGGGCCCGTGACACAACGCCCCCTGCCACGCCAACGGTTTGAGCACCGCGCCCCACCCCGACCGCAACTGCTCACCCAGATGAGCGAACCCAGGTTCGGCGAGCACCGCCGCCACCAACTCCTCGCGCGTGAGAACCTGATCCGCCAGCACCCCCGACACCACCTCCACCAGCGCCGCCACCTGCGCGGGCGAGGCCCCGAACGTCTTCTGCCACGACGGTTTCTCCCACGTACGCGCCGACCCGATCACCGACAACGCCGCCGCGGCCTGCTCGGGCACCATCGCGTGCAAGGTCCCCCGCATCGCCCACGTCTTCACCAGCGACCCCGCCCCCAACGCGTCCGACACTGTGCCCACCCGCGCACCCCGCACCGCGACCGCCGTCTGCGCCGCCGACGCCACCTGCGCCTGCACCCCCACCAACCGCCGCGCGACCTCGACCACCGAAGTCCCCGACTCCGATCCGACGAACTGCCGACGAAGCCGCCACGCGAACACCTGATCCCACCCGAGGCTCACCATGGCCCCATCAGATCAGACCCCACCGACACGAACCGGTCAGCTCGCCTCACTGCGCCGAGTGGCCACCCGCCGCAACGCCGCACGCAGCCCTGCGAATTCGTCCTCACTGATCCGGTCGACGAAATAGTTCAACACCAGATCCGACCGTCCCCCCACATTGAGCGCCTCGTACATCAACTGCGCGCTGTATTCCTCCCGCGTCACCCGCGGCCAGTACCGATACGCGCGCCCCTCGCGTTCCCGCGCCAACCACCCCTTGCGATGCAGGTTGTCCATCGTCGACATCACCGTCGTGTAGGCGATGTCGCGCTCGGTCGCGAGCTCGTCGAACAATTCCCGCACCGTCGTCGCATCGACATCGCGATCCCACAACCGATCCATCAGCACTGCCTCGAGATCCCCGAAACCACGCACCGCCGACCGACTCCTCACCTTGCTCGAACCGGCTTCACAGTACCGGCACCCGCCACGTGAGGCCTGCCCCGAGCACGGATCACCTCCGCGACAGCGTGCTTGCGCCGACCCCCGGCCACGCGCAATCATCGGCCCATGAGTCGAGCACGGGGGAGCCGATGACCGAACCCGACCCGTTCACCACCTTCCGCCCACTGCTGTTCACCATCGCCTACCAGATCCTCGGCAGCGCCACCGACGCCGAGGATGTGTTGCAGGACAGCTATCTTCGCTGGCGCGACGCCACCGACGTCACCCATCCGCGCGCATACCTCGTGCAGATCGTCACCCGCCGATCGATCAACCACCTGCGCACGATCCGCCGCCGACGCGAGGACTATGTCGGCACCTGGCTGCCCGAACCGATCCGCACCACCCCCGAGGCCGGCCACGATGTGGTGCTGGCCGAATCGGTGTCGATGGCGATGCTGCTCGTGCTGGAATCGCTCGGTCCCACCGAACGCGCGGTGTTCGTGCTGGCCGAGGTGTTCGGCTACAGCCACGCCGAGATCGCGACCATGATCGACAAGTCCGAGGTCGCCGTCCGCCAGATCGCCCACCGCGCCCGCACCCATGTCGCGGCGCGCCGCCGCCGTTTCCGCCACGACTCCGACACCAGCCGCGCGGTGATCAGCCGCTTCCTGTCGGCGGCCGCCACCGGTGACATCAGCGCCCTGATGGCGGTGCTCGCACCCGATGTCATCCAGATCTCCGACGGCGGCGGCCAGGTCAGCGCCGCGCGCCGCCCGATCCACGGCGCCGAACCGGTCGCCCGTTTCCTGATCGGACTGGCTCAGAACGCGATGGCGGGCGCCTCCGTCGAATTCGGCAGCGTCAACGCCATGCCCGCCGTCCTCGCCGGCTTCGGGGACGGCGACCTCGACACCGTCCTGGTGGTCGAAATCGCCGACGACCGCATCACCGGTCTCTACGCGATCCGCAATCCCGACAAACTGCGCTTCGTCGACGTCGCGCGCACCCTCGACATCACCGCCGACCCACCAGCGTGACCCAGGTCACCATCGACTCGTGTCACGTTCGTCCCGCGACCGGTGTCTCCGAGAGTGCCCGAGCAATACAGCGAAACGAAAGGACCGTTCCATGAAGACCCTGCTCGTCTGTAAATCGGTCTCCCACGGCAACACCCGGCGCATCGCCGACACCATCGGCCAGGTCCTCGACGCCCGCGTCGTCGACCCGTCCGAGATCGCCCCGACCGACCTCACCGACTACAACCTCGTTGGCTTCGGCTCCGGCATCTACTACATGAACTTCCACCCCGACCTGCGCCGTTTCATCGCCGCCCTACCACCCCGCCCGCACGGCAAAGCCTTCCACTTCCGTACCAGCGGCACCCCCGAACCCCCCATGCTCCGCTACGCCACCACCCTGTCCAGGCGCCTCGAACAGAAAGGTTTCCAGGTCCTCGACACCTTCGACTGCCGCGGCCACGACACCTGGCTCCCCCTGCGCCTCATCGGCGGCATCAGCAAAGGCCATCCCGACGCCACCGATATCAGCGCGGCGAGCGCGTTCGCCACCGCCCTGCGCACCAGGGTGACCACGACACCCTGACTCCTGTCACACCCCGATGCGAACATATGTTCGTGTCCGACTCCGCTCGCCGCCCCCGCATCCAGGCCCGTACCGAGGCCTCGATCCTGCACGCCGACCTCGACTCCTTCTACGCCTCGGTCGAGCAGCGCGACCAGCCCTGGTTGCGGGGCAAACCGGTGATCGTGGGCGGTGGGGTGGTGTTGGCGGCCAGTTACGAAGCCAAGGCGTTCGGGATTCGCACACCGATGAACGCCGGGCAGGCACTGCGGCTGTGCCCGCACGCGATCGTGGTGCCGCCGCGGATGTCGGCCTATGCCGAGGCGAGCCGCGCGGTGTTCGCGGTCTTCGACGACACCACCCCGGTCGTGGAGGGAATCTCGATCGACGAGGCGTTTCTCGACGTGGGCGGGCTGCGCCGGATCAGCGGCGCACCGATCGACATCGCCCACCGTCTCCGCGCCCAGGTCGCCGACCGTGTCGGCCTGCCCATCTCGGTCGGCATCGCCCGCACCAAATTCCTGGCCAAAGTCGCCTCCGCCGACGCCAAACCCGACGGATTACGTCTGGTCGAACCCGGCCGGGAACTCGACTTCCTGCACCCACTACCGGTCGAACGATTATGGGGCGTCGGCACAGTCACCGCCGCGACCCTGCACGCCAACAACATCACCCGCGTCGGCCAACTCGCCGAACTCGGCGAACCCCATTTGCGCGCCATCCTCGGCCCCGCCGCCGCCCGCCACTTGTTCGCCCTGTCCTGGGCACGCGACCCCCGCCGCGTCGAAACCGGCACCCGCCGCCGTTCGATCGGCGCCCAACGCGCCCTCGGCCGCCGCCACCGTGACCCCGACGAGCTCGCCGCCTACCTCGACGGTCTCACCGACCGCCTCGGCCGCCGCCTGCGCGCCGCCGACCGCGTCTGCCGAACAGTGGTGCTGCGCTTACGTTTCGACGACTTCACCCGCGCCACCCGCTCCCACACCCTCGTCGAAGCCACCGATTCCTCCGCCGCGATCCGCCACGCCGCCCGCCTGCTCCTCGACACCGCCCAACCCCTGATCACCGAACGCGGCATCACCCTGATCGGCCTGTCGCTGACCAACCTCGACGACGCCGACACCATGCAGCTCACCCTCCCGCTGGAACCACGCGCCGACAACACGCTCGACACCACCCTCGACGACCTGCGCCGCCGCTTCGGCGCCACCGCCGTGACCCGCGCCGCGCTCCTGCGCACCGGCGAGGGCATCTCGGTCCCCCTGCTACCCGACTGAACATCGACCCCGAATACCCACTGCCACCACAAATACGGCATCCTGACAGGCGGCCGCCCCGATCACTCACCGACCGAAGAGGACCTCGCGATGCCCTACGCCGTCATCGGCTTCCTGACCCTGGCCCTGTGGGTGTATTGCCTGGTCGACATCATCACCAGCCCCGACGCGGGCATCCGGCACCTGCCGAAGATGGGGTGGATCATCGTCGTCGTCCTGATCCCCACGATCGGCGCCCTGCTGTGGTTGTTCGCCGGGCGCCCCGTCGACGAGTCCCGTCCGGTGCCCACCACCCGCTTCGGCGAATACGATCGCCCCGGCCGCCACGTCGCGGCCAACCCCGACGACGACGAAGCCTTCCTGCGCGGCCTGCGCGAACGCGCCGAGCAGCAGCGTCGCGAAGCCCGCCGCCAGCAGGAAGAACGCGACCAGGATCCCGCCTGACCCTAGGTGCGCTGATCGTGTCTGGCAGGCCGGAACAGTGACCGCGTCCCGAACAGCGAACTGTCGAACCGCTTGTCCGCGTCCGGTTCTCGGTGATACCGCTCGATCCGCAACACCTCGTTGCGCGACCCGAAGATGAACGGCACCCGCTGGTGCGCCGCGCTCGGCGACACCTCCATCACCCGTTCGTGACCGGTCGTGGCCGCCCCACCGGCCTGTTCGACGATGAACGCGATCGGATTGGCCCCGTACAGCAGCGAAACCCGCCCCGGCACCGCGGGACTGCGCGTATCGCGCGGATACAGATACACCCCGCCCTTGGTCAGAATGTGAAACGTGTCGGCCACCAGCGAGGCCACCCACCGCATATTGAAGTCGCGCCCCCGCGGCCCCTCGACCCCTTCGAGGCACTCGAGCACATACCGCCGCACCGGCCGCTCCCAGAACCGCTCATTGGCGGCATTGATCGCGAAACCCCCGGTGTCCTGCGGAATCCGCATCTGCGGGTGCGTCAACACGAACGCCCCGATCTCCCGATCGAGCGTGAACCCGTCCACTCCGCTGCCAGTGGTGAGCACCAACATCGTCGCCGGCCCGTACAGGGTGAACCCCGCGCACACCTGCTCCACACCCGGTTGCAGGAAGTCGCTCTCGGCGAGGTCGGCACCGCCGTCGACGATCCCCTCCGGCGCCCGCAAGATGCTGAAGATCGACCCCACCGGCAAGTTCACGTCGATATTGCTCGAACCGTCCAACGCGTCATAGGCCAGCAGGTACTTGCCCCGTCGGGTCCCGGCCGGCAGCACCGTGTCGTGCTGCTCCGACAACAGCCCCGCCAACTGCCCGCTCCACTGTGTCTGCCCCACCATGATCTCGTCGGTCAACACGTCGAGCCGCCCACTCACCGACCCCTCGTCCTCGACCTCGGATCCGACGATCGCCCCCCGCGTCACCTGATTGGCGATGATCTTCGCCGCCGTCGACACCACATTGATCAGCGCGGAGAACTCTCCCGACGACCCGGGATGCCGATGCTCTTCCTCGATCGTGTACCGCGTCAGCGTCTTGAATCTGTTCGGCATTCGCCCACGCCCCCTGTGAAATCCGCTGCGTTCGTTGCCCTTTCCAGAATGACTCACCCCGACCCCACAGGCAATGTGAACCTTCCCGACCACCGACAGGCCGGTTCGGCCGGGACTTCCGCACGCCCAGCGAACGACTCGTCGGCACACGTCCTCGGATGACTACGGTTCGCCGCCCGCCGGGATGATCGGCTCCGGGCGATCACCGACCAGGTAGTCGCGAAACGCGCGCAGATACTCGTCCACATCCTGTTGGTCGGCGAAGCTGGTGCCGGTCGGCTCGAACCACTCCTCCGGTGTCGGCCGCCACGCGATCATGTAGTCGAGCGCCTCGCGCACCATGGCCCCATAGGTCGGATCCCGGGTACAGGCATCGCGCTGCACCCCGGCGCAGACCGCCAGCGCGCTACGGTTCTCGGCGCACTGCATGCGCACCAGCGGCCACCGCAGCCCGGCGATATGCGGAATCTCGTCCCACCACGTGGCCCGTCCCGCGACGACCCGCACCGGCCGCGATCGCGTGACAGGTGCCGGATAATCGGCGGGCGCGCCACGTCGGTCGATAGCGCGGGCCGGCCCGAGAGCCAGGTTCACGGCCGGATACCACACACCGCGCCACACCGAGACTCCGAGCCCGCGGCGCACCGGCAACGGCTCGGCCAGCGACACATCGGCGACGATACGACGCACCGGCGGCAACGGTCCGTCCCAAACCATCTCCGCCACCATCGACAAACAATCCGCCACATCGAACCCCGTCACCCCAACCCCCTCCCAGAGCCGCACGTCAGCGCACTCCGCTGGATCGAATTCGATCCAAAACCGCCGCGGCGTGCTCATGTGCGAATCCCTTCCCTCAGCATCACTGTCGAATGCTGACCCGATGGTCCCGGAATCGACCAGCGCCCACCACTCGATCTCGACGAAAACCCACGCACCACTGTCGATTACCGGATATGTCCGCGCGGAAGCCCGCCTGCGCACCGAGATCGATGCTGCCATGAACCCGCTGATCCCCTGCGCCAGAGGCCGATCCGGCGAACCTGCCACGGTGACACCGCCGGCGGACGTACGATCCGAGCGTGGCCGAATCCCAAGGTTCCACCCCGCTGCGTGTGCTGGTCTACAGCAACGATGCCGATACCCGTCAACAGGTGATCCTGGCGCTGGGCCGCAGACCGCGCGCGGATCTGCCCGAGCTCGACTTCTTCGAGGTCGCCACGGCGCCGGTCGTGATCGAGCAGATGGACGCCGGCGGGATCGACCTGGCCATCCTCGACGGGGAATCCGCCCCGACCGGCGGTCTCGGGATCGCCAAGCAGCTCAAGGACGAGATCGACGGGTGCCCGCCGGTGGTCGTGCTCACCGGCCGCCCCGACGACGCCTGGTTGGCCAACTGGTCGCGCGCCGAGGCCGCGGTCTCGCATCCGATCGACGCCATGCAGCTCACCAACGCGGTCGCGGGCGTCCTGCTCGCCCGCTGACGCATCCTCCCGAACCGTCGGATAGTCCGCTTCGCCCTTTTCTGCCTATCACCACTGCGTACGCCGGTGGTTCGCGGCCGCATGCCCGCGATCGATTACCCCCGGATCGCTCATGAATCGCGGTACCGAAATCGATCAAACCCCGCCCCGAAAACGTGCGGCGGAGTAACGAAACGGCGGTAGTCTGTGCTCTAGCTCACACGAGCACGGGCTCTTGTATAACGCTCCGTCATCGCTGCACAGCCTTGCGCGAGCCCCCGTTCGGCGGACAACGTTGTCGGCCCCGTCTCGCCGAAAGCTGCCGTCCGCGGCCGAACCACACGGTTGGGCCTGCTCCAGCGAGGAGGGGAAGTGCAGTCGTGAACATCGAGGTGCCCGCACTCGTACTCGGCGCCATCGCCGCGGCGTTCGCGGTGTTCTCCGTCGTCATGGCGTCGCTGGTCGGCCCGAAACGCTACAACCGGGCCAAACTCGAACCCTATGAATGCGGCATCGAGCCGACCCCGCACGCCATCGCCGGTGGCCCGGGAAACACAGGGGGACAGCGTTTTCCGGTGAAGTATTACCTCACCGCGATGCTGTTCATCATCTTCGACATCGAGATCGTCTTCCTCTACCCGTGGGCCGTGCATTTCGACACGCTCGGGCTGTTCGGTCTCGCCGCGATGGCGCTGTTCATCGTCAACGTGTCCGTCGCCTACGCCTACGAGTGGCGGCGCGGCGGCCTCAGCTGGGAATGAGTGGGAAATAATGGGTCTGGAAGAGAAACTGCCCAGCGGGTTCCTGCTGAGCACGGTCGAGGATTTCGCCGGATATCTGCGTAAGGGCTCGGTCTGGCCCGCCACCTTCGGGTTGGCGTGCTGCGCGATCGAGATGATGGCCACGGGCGCGGGACGATTCGACATCGCCCGCTTCGGCATGGAAGCGTTCCGTGCCTCCCCCCGCCAAGCCGACCTGATGATCGTGGCGGGCCGGGTGAGTCAGAAGATGGCCCCGGTGCTGCGTCAGGTCTACGACCAGATGACCGAACCGAAATGGGTGCTGGCCATGGGGGTCTGCGCGTCCTCGGGCGGCATGTTCAACAACTACGCCATCGTCCAGGGTGTCGACCACATCGTCCCGGTCGACATCTACCTGCCCGGCTGCCCGCCCCGCCCGGAGATGCTGCTCAACGCGATCCTGGCCCTGCACGCCAAGATCGCCGAGATGCCGATGGGCGTCAACCGCGAGGAAGCGATCCGCGCCGCCGAGAAGGCCGCCCTGGCCAGCACGCCGACCATCCGGATGGAGGGCCTGCTGCGATGACCTTCGACTCCCCGGACAACACCGACCACACCACCGGCCCGCACACCCCGGAGGAATCCCCCAGCCAGCCCGCGCTGCCCCCGCCGGCCGAGGAGGTGATCGGCACCCGCCGCGGCATGTTCGGCGTCAGCGGCACCGGCGACACCTCCGGCTACGGCGGCCTGGTCACCCCGGTCGCCCTGCCCGCGGGCACCCCGCCCCCCTACGGCGGCTGGTTCGACGGTTTCGTCGGCACCCTGCGCGCCGCCCTCGTGCACCGCGTGATCCCCTTCGACGCCGCCATCGAACGGATCGTGGTCTTCCGCGACGAACTCACCCTGCACGTCGACCGCGACCACCTGCTCGCCGTGGCGGCCACCCTGCGCGACGACACCTCCCTGCGCTTCGAACTGTGTCTGGGCGTCAACGGCGTGCACTACCCCGACGACGCCGGTCGCGAACTGCACGCCGCCTACCACCTGCTCTCGATCACCCACCGCAGGCGGGTGCGGCTGGAAGTGTCGGTGCCCGATGCCGATCCGCGCATCCCGTCGCTGTTCTCGGTGTATCCGACCACCGACTGGCACGAACGCGAGACCTACGACTTCTTCGGCATTCTCTTCGACGGTCACCCCTCCCTGACCCGGATCATGATGCCCGACGACTGGCGCGGACATCCGCAGCGCAAGGACTACCCGCTCGGCGGGATCCCGGTGGAGTACAAGGGCGCGCGCATACCGCCGCCCGACGAGCGGAGGACCTACAGCTGATGACCGACACCGACTTCCGCCGCGACGACCCCCAGGTCGTCACCGTCGCGGGCCAGGACTGGGACCAGGTCGCCGAGGTGCTCGACGGCGGCGCCGAAGAACGCATCGTGGTCAACATGGGCCCCCAGCACCCCTCCACGCACGGGGTGCTGCGCCTGATCCTCGAAATCGAGGGCGAGACCGTCACCGAGGCCCGCTGCGGTATCGGCTACCTGCACACCGGCATCGAGAAGAACCTGGAATTCCGCGCCTGGATCCAGGGCGTCACCTTCGTGACCCGCATGGACTACCTGTCCCCGTTCTTCAACGAGACCGCCTACTGCCTCGGCGTGGAGAAACTGCTCGGCATCACCGACGACATCCCCGAACGCGCCACCGTGGTGCGGGTGCTGCTGATGGAACTCAACCGCATCTCCTCGCATCTGGTCGCCCTGGCCACCGGCGGCATGGAACTGGGCGCGCTCACTCCCATGCTGTTCGGTTTCCGGGAACGCGAACTCATCCTCGACGTCTTCGAGACCATCACCGGCCTGCGCATGAACCACGCGTTCATCCGCCCCGGCGGCCTCGCCCAGGACCTGCCCGACGACGGCGTCACCAAGGTGCGCGAACTGCTCGACATCCTGCCCGGCCGCCTGCGCGACCTCGAACACCTGCTCAGCGCCAACCCCATCTGGAAGAAGCGCACCCAGGACATCGGCTACCTCGACCTCACCGGCTGCATGGCCCTCGGCATCACCGGCCCGGTCCTTCGCGCCACCGGCCTGCCACACGACCTGCGCAAATCCGATCCCTACTGCGGTTACGAGAACTACGAGTTCGACATCCCGACCACCACCGGCTGCGACTGCTACGGCCGCTACCTCATCCGTGTCGCGGAGATGACCGAGTCGATCAAGATCGTCGAACAGTGCCTGGACAAACTGCGCCCCGGCCCGGTGATGATCGACGACAAGAAGATCGCCTGGCCCGCCGACCTGAAACTGGGCCCCGACGGCCTGGGCAACTCCCCCGAGCACATCGGCAAGATCATGGGCACCTCCATGGAATCGCTGATCCACCATTTCAAGATCGTCACCGAGGGCATCAGAGTGCCTGCGGGACAGGTGTATTCGGCCGTGGAGTCCCCGCGCGGGGAACTGGGCGTGCACATGGTCAGCGACGGCAGCACCCGCCCCTACCGCGTGCACTACCGCGACCCCTCGTTCACCAATCTGCAAGCGGTGGCCGCGATGTGCGAGGGCGGCATGGTCGCCGACGTCATCGCCTCCGTAGCCAGCATCGATCCCGTCATGGGCGGGGTGGACAGATGAACAGCGCACTGCCCTCGGGCACTGACAAGTCATTCGGAGGCGTAGACCGATGAACACCCCCATCCTCCTCAACCTCACCACCCGCCCCGAACCGTATCCACCGCACGTCCGCGAACGCCTCGAACTCGACGCCAAAGAGATCATCACCCGCTACCCCCACCCCCGCTCCGCCCTGCTTCCCCTGCTGCACCTGGTGCAGGCCGAGGAAGGCTACGTCACCGGCACCGGGATCGATTTCTGCGCCGACCATCTCGACCTCACCGGCGCGGAAGTCACCGCCGTCGCGACCTTCTACTCGATGTACCGGCGCACCCCCACCGGCGACTACCACGTCGGCGTCTGCACCAACACCCTGTGCGCGGTCCTGGGCGGTGACGCCATCTACGAGGCCCTGCGCCAACACCTGGGCGTCTCCCACGGCGAAACCACCCCCGACGGCGCCATCACCCTCGAACACATCGAGTGCAACGCCGCCTGCGACTACGCCCCCGTGATGATGGTGAACTGGGAGTTCTTCGACAACCAGACCCCCGAATCGGCCATCGCGATCACCGACGCCCTGCAGGCGGGCCACCAGGTCCGCCCCACCCGCGGCGCCCCCCTGTGCACCTTCCGCGAAACCGCGCGCATCCTCGCCGGTTTCCCCGACGAACGCCCCGGCGCCCTCGACGGCGCTCCCGGCGCCCCCACCCTCGCGGGTCTGGAAGTCGCCGACCAGGATTCGACGGGAGACCAGCGATGACGACCCTCACGCCGGTCCTGAGCCGACACTGGGCCACCCCCCGCTCCTGGACTCTGGACACCTACCGCGCCACCGGCGGCTACGACGGCCTGCGCGCGGCCCTGCGCAAGACCCCCGACGAGGTCATCCAATCGGTCAAGGACGCAGGCCTGCGCGGTCGCGGCGGCGCCGGATTCCCCACCGGCATGAAGTGGTCGTTCATCCCGCAGGGCCCCGGTCCCGACGGCACCACCAAGCCGCACTACCTCGTCGTCAACGCCGACGAGTCCGAACCCGGCACCTGCAAAGACATCCCGCTGATGCTGGCCACCCCGCACACCCTCATCGAGGGCGTGGTGATCGCCGCCTACGCCATCCGCGCCGCGACCGCGTTCATCTACGTGCGCGGCGAAGTGGTCCCGGTGCTGCGTCGCCTGCAGGCCGCCGTCGCCGAGGCCTACGCCGCGGGCCTGCTCGGCCACGACATCCTCGGCTCCGGTTTCGACCTGGACCTGATCGTGCACGCCGGGGCCGGCGCCTACATCTGCGGCGAGGAAACCGCCCTGCTCGACTCCCTCGAGGGCCGCCGCGGCCAACCCCGCCTGCGCCCCCCGTTCCCCGCCGTCGCCGGCCTCTACGCCTGCCCGACCGTGGTGAACAACGTCGAATCCATTGCCAGCGTGCCCTCGATCCTGCGCCACGGCACCGACTGGTTCCGCTCCATGGGCACCGAGAAATCCCCCGGCTTCACCCTGTACTCCCTGTCCGGCCACGTCGCACGCCCCGGCCAGTACGAGGCCCCACTGGGCATCACCCTGCGCGAACTGCTCGACTACGCCGGCGGCGTCCGCGCCGGACACACCCTGAAATTCTGGACCCCCGGCGGCTCCTCGACCCCGATGTTCACCGCCGAACACCTCGACGTGCCGCTGGACTACGAAGGCGTCGCCGCCGCCGGATCCATGTTGGGCACCAAGGCCCTCCAGATCTTCGACGAGACCACCTGCGTGGTCCGCGCCGTGCTGCGCTGGACCGAGTTCTACGCCCACGAATCCTGCGGCAAATGCACCCCGTGCCGCGAGGGCACCTACTGGCTCGTGCAACTGCTCGCCCGACTCGAAGCGGGCCAGGGCACCGAGGCCGACCTCGACACACTCGCCGACATCGCCGACAACATCAACGGCAAGTCGTTCTGCGCGCTCGGTGACGGCGCGGCCAGCCCGATCTTCTCCTCGCTGAAGTACTTCCGCGACGAATACCTCGCGCATCAGCAGCTCGGCGGCTGCCCCTTCGATCCGGCCGCCGCCACCGCATGGGCGCCAGGAAAAGAGGACGCATGAACCCCCCACCCCGCAGCGACGCCGCCAAGACCGGCAACCGGGCCCCGGCCGGCACCCCGGCCGCGGACGCCCCCCTCGCCGACATGGTCAGCGTCACCATCGACGACACCACCGTGCAGGTCCCCGTGGGCACCCTGCTCATCCGCGCCGCCGAACTCATCGGCGTGCAGATCCCGCGCTTCTGCGACCACCCCCTGCTCGACCCGGTCGGCGCGTGCCGCCAATGCCTGGTGGAAGTGGAGGGCCAGCGAAAGCCGGTCGCCTCCTGCACGATTCCGGTCACCGACGGCATGATCGTGCGCACCCAGATCAGCTCCCCGGTCGCGGAGAAGGCCCAGCGCGGCGTGATGGAACTGCTGCTCATCAACCACCCCCTGGACTGTCCCGTCTGCGACAAGGGCGGCGAGTGCCCGCTGCAGAACCAGGCCATGTCCACCGGCAGCGCCGAATCCCGCTTCGACGGCGTCAAACGCACCTACCCCAAACCGATCCCGCTGTCCACGGCGGTCCTGCTCGATCGGGAACGGTGCGTGCTGTGCGCGCGCTGCACCCGGTTCTCCCAGCAGGTCGCCGGTGACCCGTTCATCGACCTGATGGATCGTGGTGCGCTACAACAGGTCGGCATCGCCCAGGCCGAGCCACTGGACTCCTACTTCTCCGGCAACACCGTCCAGATCTGCCCCGTCGGCGCCCTCACCGGCACCTCCTACCGGTTCCGCGCCCGCCCCTTCGACCTGGTCTCCACCCCCAGTGTCTGCGAACACTGCGCGGCGGGCTGCGCCCAACGCACCGACCACCGACGCGGAAAAGTGTTGCGCCGCTTGGCCGGTGACGACCCGCAGGTCAACGAGGAATGGAACTGCGACAAGGGCCGCTGGGCCTTCGCCTACGCCACCGAACGCGACCGCATCACCACCCCCATGGTGCGCGGCTGGGACGGCGTCCTGGCCCCGGTCTCCTGGCCCGAAGCCCTCACCGCCGCCGCCGCGGGCCTGAGCGCCGCGATCGGCAACGCCGGCGTGCTCGTCGGCGGGCGCGTCACCGAGGAAGAGGCCTACGCCTACAGCAAATTCGCGCGGATGGTGTTGGCCACCAACGACATCGACTTCCGCAGCCGCGTGCACTCCGAGGAAGAGGAACGTTTCCTCGCCGCCCGTGTGGCCGGACGCGGCGTCGATGTCGACTACACCGCCCTCGACAACGCCCCCGCCGTGCTGCTGGTCGGCTTCGAACCCGAAGAGGAATCCCCGATCGTCTACCTGCGGCTGCGCAAAGCCGCCCGCACCCGCGGACTCCGGGTCGTCGCACTTGCCCCGTTCGCCTCGCGCGGCCTGCAACGCATGTCGGGCACTCTGGTCACCACCCCGCCGTGCGGTGAGGCCGACATCATCAACGCGGTCCTGGCCGACGACTCACCGGGCGCGATCGAACTGCGGGCGATGCTGCGAGCGCCCGGCGCGATCGTGCTGGCCGGTGAACGGCTCGCGGGCAGCCCCGGCGCCCTGTCCGCGGTGACCCGGCTGGCCGACCTCACCGGCGCGGGCCTGGCGTGGGTGCCGCGCCGCGCCGGTGAACGCGGCGCCCTGGAAGCCGGCGCCCTGCCGAGCCTGCTCCCCGGCGGTCGCCCCGTCGTGGATCCCAGTGCCCGCCAACAGGTTCGACACCGCTGGCAGGCCGACGAACTGCCCGTCACCGCGGGCCGCGACACCACCGCGATCCTGGCCAACGCCGCCCAACTGGGCGCGCTGATCATCGGCGGCGTCGACCCGGCCGACCTGCCCGATCCGGTCGCCGCCCTGGCCGCCATCGACGCGGCCCGGTTCGTGGTCAGCCTCGAACTGCGCCACAGCACCGTCACCGAACGCGCCGACGTCGTGTTCCCGGTGGCGACCGCGATGGAGAAATCGGGCACCTTCCGCACCTGGGAGGGCCGACCGCGCCCCTTCACCGCCGCCGCCCTCGACACCACCCGCCGCGTCGCCGCCCCCCTGTCGGACCTGCGGGTCCTGGATTCCCTGGCCACCCACATGGGCACCCCCATCGCCCTGCCCGACCACACCGCCGCCCGCACCGAACTCGACACCCTCGGCGCCTGGACCGGCGAACCGATCCCCGCGCCCGACCTGACCAGCCAGACCCGCCCCGTCCCCGGACCCGGCACCGCGGTCCTGGCCGGGTGGCGGATGCTGCTCGACGCGGGCCGCATGCAGGACGGTGAACCCCACCTCGCCGGCATCGCCCGCCCGCCCGTGGCGCGGCTCTCGGCCGCGACCGCCGCCGAGATCGAAGCCGCCGAGGCCGATCACATCATCGTCGCCACCGACCGCGGCGAGATCACGCTGCCGCTGCTGATCACCGATCTGCCCGACCGGGTCGTGTGGTTGCCGCTGCACTCGCCCGGCTCGACCGTCGCCGCCGCACTCGGTGTGACCCCCGGCGCCGTGGTGCGCCTGCGTCGCGCCGACGACAGGATGAAGGAACACCGTCATGAGTGATCGAGCGCAGTTCCTCGCGGCCGAGGCCGGACCCGTGTTCGGCACCGACCCGTTCTGGTTGGTCGTGGTCAAGGCGCTGGGCGTGTTCGTCTACCTGATGCTGGTCCCGCTGATCGCGGTCTACGCCGAACGCAAGGTCGTGGCCAGGATGCAGATGCGGTTGGGCCCCAACCGCATCGGGCCCAAGGGCATGTTCCAGTCGATCGCCGACGGCGTGAAGATGGCCCTCAAGGAAGACATCATTCCCGCCATCGTCGACAAACCGATCTTCGTGCTCGCCCCGATCATCTCGGTGATCCCGGCGTTCATGGCGTTCGCGGTGATCCCGATGGGCCCGGAGGTGTCGATCTTCGGCACCCACACCCCGCTGCAACTCACCGACATGCCCGTCGCGGTCCTCTACATCCTCGCCATCACCTCGATCGGCGTCTACGGCATCGTCCTGGCCGGCTGGTCCTCCGGCTCGACCTACCCGCTGCTCGGCGGGCTACGCTCCACCGCCCAGGTGATCTCCTACGAGATCGCCATGGCCCTGACCTTCGCCACGGTCTTCCTGCTCTCGGGCACCATGGCGACCTCCCAGATCGTCTCCGCCCAGGAGGGCACCTGGTATGTCTTCCTGCTGCTGCCCTCGTTCCTGATCTACTGCGTGGCGATGGTCGGCGAGACCAACCGCGCCCCCTTCGACCTGCCCGAAGCCGAAGGCGAGCTCGTCGGCGGCTTCCACACCGAGTACTCCTCGCTCAAGTTCGCGATGTTCATGCTCGCCGAATACGTCAACATGGCTACGGTCTCCGCGCTGGCGACCACCCTGTTCCTCGGCGGCTGGCGCGCCCCGTTCCCGATCAGCCTGTGGGAGGGCGCCAACTCCGGGTGGTGGCCGCTGCTGTGGTTCACCATCAAGGTCTGGATGTTCCTGTTCGTGTTCGTCTGGTTGCGCGGCACCCTGCCCCGCCTGCGCTACGACCAGTTCATGAACCTCGGCTGGAAACTACTCATCCCCACCTCGCTGGTGTGGGTGATGATCGTGGCCGCCGCCCGCGTCCTGGACCTGGAAGGGCTGCCCGGCCAGAACTTCGTCCTCGTCGGCGTCGGCCTGGTGATCACGGTCGCGATGATCGCGACATTCCTGCGCGCCGGCCGCAGCGCCGGGCTCCCGCCGTTGCCCCCCGAACCCGCCACCTCCCCGGTCTTCCTGGGCTTCCCGGTCCCCCCGATGCCGCCCCGCCCGACCGACGACGCACCCGAGATCGGCCTGTTCGAACCGCTGGCCGGTTTCGCCGTCACCGCCGCCACCATGTTCAAGAAGCCCAACACCGAGTCCTACCCCGAACAGAAGGTCCCCACCGCCGCGCGCTACCACGGCCGCCACCAGCTCAACCGCTACGACGACGGCCTCGAGAAATGCATCGGCTGCGAACTGTGCGCGTGGGCGTGCCCGGCGGATGCCATCTTCGTCGAAGGCGCCGACAACACCGAGGACGAACGTTTCTCTCCCGGTGAGCGTTACGGGCGCGTCTACCAGATCAACTACCTGCGCTGCATCGGCTGCGGCCTGTGCATCGAGGCCTGCCCGACCCGCGCGCTGACGATGACCAACGAGTACGAACTCACCGACGACAACCGCGCCGACCTCATCTACGAGAAGGACCGCCTGCTGGCCCCGATGGAACCCGGCATGGTCCAAGCCCCGCACCCGATGGCGCCGGGCACCGACGCCGCCGACTACTACCTGGGCCGGGTCGGTCCCGTCACCACCGAGCAGGAGGTCCTGCGATGAGCGCGCACCTGTTGGCCGCCGAGATCGCCGACACCGCCACCGGCGAAGCCGTCCTGTTCTGGGTCCTCGCCCCGATCGCCGTGCTCGGCGCCCTGGGCATGGTCACCGCCGCCAAGGCCGTGCACTCGGCGCTGTGCCTGGCCGCCACCATGATCTCGCTGGCCGTGTTCTACATCGCCCAGGACGCCCTGTTCCTCGGCGTCGTGCAGATCGTCGTCTACACCGGCGCGGTCATGATGCTGTTCCTGTTCGTGCTCATGCTCGTCGGCGTCGACTCGGCCGAATCACTGCGCGAGAACCTGCGCGGTCAACGCGTCGCGGCCGCGATCGTCGGCGTCGGCTTCGGGATGCTGCTCATCGGCGGCATCGGCGCGGGCCTGCGCGACAGCGGAAACACCTTGTCCGGCAACGGTTTCGGCGGCCGTGACGTGATCGGCGAGCTGGCCGACGCGATCTTCCTGCGCTACGTGTGGGCCTTCGAACTCACCGGCGCCCTGCTGATCACCGCCACCATCGGCGCGATGGTGCTGGCCCACCGCGACCAGTTCACCCCCAAACGCGGCCAGCGCGAGATGTCACGCGACCGGTTCCGCACCGCGGGCGAACGCGCCACCCCGCAACCGACCCCCGGCGTCTACGCCCGCCACAACGCTGTCGACAGCCCCGCCCAACTGCCCGACGGCTCCTTCGCCGAGCACTCGGTGTCGACGATCCTGCGCCACCGCCGCAACCGCGCCCACACCGAAGCCGCCGTGGCCTCGGTCGGCACGATCCGCGACGACAATCCGACTGCTGACGAGGAAGGCAAGCGGTGAACCCCCAGAACTACCTGTTCCTGTCCGCGCTGTTGTTCACCATCGGCGCCGCGGGAGTGCTGTTGCGCCGCAACGCGATCGTGGTGTTCATGTGCGTGGAACTGATGCTCAACGCGGTGAACCTGGCCTTCGTCACCTTCGCCCGCCTGCACAGCAACCTCGACGGTCAGGTGATCGCGTTCTTCACCATGGTCGTCGCCGCCGCCGAGGTCGTCGTCGGCCTGGCCATCATCATGACGATCTTCCGTGCCCGCCGGTCGACCTCGGTCGACGACGCCAGCCTGTTGAAGTTCTGACATGGGTACCGCACCGTTGTGGCTGCTGCCCGCCATCCCGCTCGCCGGAGCGACCCTGCTGCTCCTGCTCGGCCGCCGCTGCGACCGCTGGGGCCCCTACCTGGGCACCGTGGCCGCGCTGGGTTCCTTCGCCGTGGCCGCCGTCGCGTTCTCCGACATGCTCGCCCGCTCCGACGCCGACCGCGCCCAGCACCTCCAGCTGTTCGAGTGGGTGGCCACCGGTGAGCTGCACGTCGGGTTCGGCCTGCAACTCGACCAGCTCTCGATCTGCTTCGCCCTGCTCATCACCGGCGTCGGCTCGCTGATCCACATCTACTCCCTCGGCTACATGCGCCACGACCCCGGCCGCCGCCGCTTCTTCGCCTACCTCAACCTGTTCCTGGCCGCCATGCTCGTGCTGGTCCTGGCCGACAACTTCCTGGTCCTGTTCCTGGGCTGGGAAGGCGTGGGCCTGGCCTCCTACCTGCTGATCGGCTTCTGGTACCAAAAGCCTTCCGCCGCCACAGCGGCCAAGAAGGCGTTCATCGTCAACCGCGTCGGCGACATGGGCCTGGCCATCGCGATGATGGTCCTGTTCACCACCTTCGGCAGCTTCGACTTCCGCACCGTCTTCGCCGCCGCCCCCGACGCGAGCGAACCCACACTCACCGCCATCGGCCTGCTGCTGCTCCTCGCCGCCTGCGGCAAATCCGCGCAGGTGCCGCTGCAATCGTGGCTCGGCGACGCCATGGAGGGCCCCACCCCGGTCTCGGCACTCATCCACGCCGCCACCATGGTCACCGCCGGTGTGTACCTGATCGCGCGCACCAACCCCATCTACGATCTCGCCCCCGGTGCCCGCGCCGCCGTACTCGCCGTCGGCGCGGTGACGCTGCTGTTCGGCGCCATCATCGGCTGCGCCAAGGACGACATCAAGAAGGCACTGGCCGCCTCCACCATGAGCCAGATCGGCTACATGATCCTGGCCGTGGGCCTGGGCCCCGCCGGCTACGCCTTCGCGATCATGCACCTGCTCACCCACGGCTTCTTCAAGGCCGGACTGTTCCTCGGCGCCGGTTCGGTCATGCACGCCATGAACGACGAAACCGACATGCGCCGCTACGGCGGCCTGCGCACCCTCATGCCGATCACCTTCATCACCTTCGGCCTCGGCTACCTCGCGATCATCGGCGTCCCCCCGTTCTCCGGGTTCTTCTCCAAGGACAAGATCATCGAAGCCGCCTTCGACCACGGTGGCGCGATCGGCATCCTGCTCGGCGCGGTCACCCTGCTCGGCGCCGGCCTCACCGCCTTCTACATGACCCGGGTCATGCTGATGACCTTCTTCGGCGAACGCCGCTGGAAGCCCGACACCCACCCGCACGAATCCCCCGCCGTGATGACCGGCCCGATGATCCTGCTCGCCTTCGGCTCCGTGTTCGCCGGTGGCCTGTTCGTCTGGGGTGCGTCCCTGGTCAACTGGCTCACCCCCGTCGTCGGCTCCCACCACGGCGAACCCGTGATCCCCGCCGCCGTCGTCACCGGCCTGGCCCTGACCGTCGTCGTGATCGGCGTGGCCGTGGCCTACCGCAAATACGCCGAGGCCCCCGTCCCCGAGGTGGCGCCCGAACCGGTCAGCGTCCTCACCGAGGCCGCCCGCGCGGACCTCTACGGCGACAAGATCAACGAAGCCGTCGTCGAACGGCCCGGTCGCCATCTCACCCGCGCCCTGGTCTTCCTCGACGCGAAGGGCGTCGACGGGATCGTCAATGGACTGGCCGCCTCGATCGGCGGGCTCTCGGCCCGAATCCGCACGGTGCAGACCGGTTTCGTGCGCTCCTACGCCCTGTCCATGTTCACCGGCGCGGCCCTGGTGGCCGCCGCCCTTCTCGCGGTGAGGTACTGGTGAACTCGTTCCCCTGGCTGACAACCCTGTGGCTGGCCCCCGCGATCGGCGCGGGCCTGGTCCTGGCCGTGCCCGCGGGCCGGCGCACCCTGGCCCGCGCCCTGGCCTTCGCGATCTCGCTCGGCGTACTCGCCCTGGCGATCGTGCTGGCGGTGCGGTTCCAACCCGGCGGCGACCCCTACCAATTCGTCGAATCCCGCGAGTGGATCCCGGCCTTCGGCGTCGGCTACACCCTCGGCCTCGACGGCATCGCCACCGCGCTGGTCCTGCTCACCGCCGCCCTGGTCCCGCTGCTGATCCTGGCGGGCTGGAACGACGAGACCGCCTCCGGGCAGGGCCGCCGCACCACCGGCATCTACATGGCGCTGATGCTGCTGGTCGAGTCGATGGTGCTGATCTCGTTCCTGTCGCTGGACATCCTGCTGTTCTATATCTTCTTCGAAGCCATGCTCATCCCGATGTACTTCCTCATCGGCGGCTTCGGCACCCGCACCACCGACGCGGCCGTGCGCGCCCAACGCTCCCGCGCCGCGGTGAAGTTCCTGCTCTACAACCTGTTCGGCGGGCTCATCATGCTCGTCGCGGTGATCGGGCTGTATGTGCTCACCGCGAAAGCCGGTCTCGGCCAGGGTTCGGCGGGCACTTTCGACCTGCGCATCGTGATCGCGGCCGCCAACAACGGCGAACTCGGCGGCAGCACCGCGGTCCTCAACGCCCTGTTCCTCGGTTTCCTGTTCGCCTTCGCCGTCAAAGCCCCCCTGTGGCCCCTGCACACCTGGCTGCCCGACGCCGCGGTCTCGGCTACTCCCGCCAGCGCGGTGCTGATGATGGCCGTGGTCGACAAGGTCGGCACCTTCGGCATGCTGCGCTACTGCCTGCTGCTGTTCCCCCTGGCCTCGGACACCTTCGCGCCCCTGGTCATCACCCTCGCGGTGATCGGCATCCTCTACGGCGCCCTGCTCGCCATCGGCCAGACCGATGTCATGCGCCTGATCGCCTACACCTCGATCTCGCACTTCGGCTTCATCATCCTGGGCATCTTCGCCATGACCACCCAGTCCCAATCCGGGGCCACCCTCTACATGGTCAACCACGGATTGTCCACGGCCGCACTGTTTCTCATCGCCGGGTTCCTCGTCTCCCGGCGCGGCACCCGGATGATCGCCGACTACGGCGGCGTCCAGAAAGTCGCGCCGGTCCTGGCCGGAACGTTCTTCATCGCGGGCCTGGCCACCCTGTCGCTGCCCGGTCTGGCCCCGTTCGTCAGCGAATTCCTGGTCCTGATCGGCACCTTCCCCAAGTACCAGGTGGCCGCGGTCATCGCGACCTTCGCCCTGGTGCTGGCCGCCGTCTACATCCTGTGGCTCTACCAGCGATTGATGACCGGCCCGCTGAAGAAGGACAACGAGCACCTGCGCGACCTGGTGCCGCGCGAACTCGCCGTCGTCGTCCCGCTGCTCATCGCGCTGCTCGTACTCGGCTTCTACCCCAAACCGATCCTCGATCTGGTCGATCCCGCCGTGGGCCACACCCTGTCGACGATCGGTAAGAACGACCCCGCCCCCAAGGTCCCCGCACCCGAAGCCGGAGCGGCCACCGCGCCCGCAGGCAGCCACAAATGAGGACGGATTCCGTGACCATCACCGAGCTCGCCGCCATCGCGCCCGCACCGAGCATCGAATACCACCTGCTCTCACCGATGCTGATCGTGTTCGCGGTCGGTGTGGTCGGCGTGCTCGTCGAAGCGTTCGTGCCCCGCCCGTACCGGTACGCGACCCAGCTCGCCCTCGGCGTCACCGGCGTGATCGGCGCGCTGATCGCGGTGATCCTGCTCGGCGGCACCGAAGCCACCGCCGTCATGGGCGCGGTCGCCATCGACGGTGTGACCCTGTTCCTGCAGGGCACGATCCTGCTCGTCTCGTTGCTCGGGCTGCTGTTGATCGCCGAACGCGGCGCCGTCCCGCGCGCCCGCAGCGGTCCCGGCACGTGGAGTCGCGCGGCCGCCGCCCTCGACCGCGGCGTCGACGCCTTCACCCCGCAGGCCTCCGCCGTGCCCGGCAGCGCGCACGAACTCGCCGCCGTGCGTTCCGGTGTCGCGACCACCGAGGTCTTCCCGCTGACCATGATCGCGGTCGGTGGCCTGCTGCTGTTCCCCGCCTCCAACGACCTGTTGACGATGTTCGTCGCCCTGGAAGTGCTGTCGCTGCCGCTGTACCTGCTGTGCGGGTTGGCGCGGCGCAAGCGGTTGCTCTCCCAGGAAGCTGCGATGAAGTACTTCCTGCTCGGCGCCTTCTCCTCGGCCTTCTTCCTCTACGGCGTGGCCCTGCTCTACGGGCAGACCGGCACGGTGTCGCTGCCCGGCATCGGCGCGGCCCTGGACAAGGACTCCGACAACGCGACCCTGGCGCTGCTGGGCATCGCGCTACTCGCCGTCGGCCTGCTGTTCAAGATCGGCGCCGTCCCCTTCCAAGCCTGGGTCCCCGACGTCTACCAGGGCGCGCCAACCCCCATCACCGCGTTCATGGCCGCCGCCACCAAAATCGCCGCGGTCGGTGCGACCATGCGGGTGCTGATGGTGGGAACCGGTGCGCTGAGCGCGGATTGGCGCCCCGTCCTCGCCGCCGTCGCGGTGGCGACCATGATCGTCGGCGCGGTCATGGCCATCACCCAGACCGACGTCAAACGCATGCTCGCCTACTCCTCCATCGCCCACGCCGGCTTCCTGCTCGTCGGCGTCGCCGCCGCCGACACCGCCGGTATCGCCGCCGTCCTGTTCTACCTGCTGGCCTACGGCCTCGGCACCGTCGGCGCTTTCGCCGTCGTCAGCCTGGTCCGCGACGCCTCCGGCGACGAAGCCACCGCCCTGTCGCACTGGGCGGGCCTGGGCCGCCGATCCCCCTGGCTCGCCTCGATCTTCGCCCTGCTCCTGCTGTCCTTCGCGGGCCTGCCCCTCACCAGCGGCTTCGTCAGCAAGTTCGCCGTCTTCGCCGCCGCCTCCGGCGCCGGCTACACCCCCCTGATCATCATCGGCGTCCTCTGCAGCGCCATCGCCGCCTTCTTCTACATCCGCGTCATAGTCCTGATGTTCTTCACCGATCCCCCCACCCCCGCACCCACCATCACCGCCCCCTTCGCCACCACCCTCGTCATCGCCTTCACCGCAGGCGCCACCCTCCTCCTCGGCACCTACCCCCAACCCCTCCTCGACCTAGCCAACCGTTCCGCCCACTTCCTGCCCTGAATCTCGAATCATGGTGTGACCCAGCAGCTCCGGTCACACCATGATTCAGTAGGTCATGTTCACCATCGCCTTGCTCCAGTACGCCGGCAGCGGACCGAGGGTCTTGACCCCGGGTAATGGATACGCTTGATCTTGGTCTCAGACCAGAAAAGCGAGAAGATCTACCCAATGTCCAAGAAGAACTACACCGACGAGTTCCGCCGCGACGCGGTCGCGCTCTACCGCGACACCGACGGCGCGACCATCGCCGGGATCGCCACCGACCTCGGCATTTCCCACGGCTCGCTGACCGCCTGGCTCAAAAACGCCGGCGTCCCGATCCGTAAACCCCGAACAAATCCGGTGCCCGGACCCACCGCCGAGGAAACCCCCGAGCAAGAAGCCGCCCGCCTGCGGTCAGAGCTCGCCCAGGTCAAAGCCGAGAAAGCCAAGCTCGAGACCGAGCGCGACATCCTGCGATCGGCGGCCAAATATTTCGCCGGGGAGACGCGCTGGTGACCCGCTTCCAGTTCGTCGCCGACCACTCCGACACCTTCGAGGTGAAGCGGTTATGCCAGGTCATCGATATCGCCCGATCCTCGTACTACGCGTGGATCAACGCCGCCGACACACGAGCAGCCCGCGCTGATGCCGACGCTGAACTCGCCGCCAAAATCCGTGCGGTCCACGACACCGACAACACCTGCGGGCGGCCCCGAATCACCGCCGAGCTCAACGACGGCGCCCTCGCCGGGCAACGGATCAACCACAAACGCATCGCAAGGATCGTGCGCGAGAACAACATCGAAGGTTTGCGGCTGCGCCGCCGACACCGCACCACCATCGCCGAGCCTGCCGACACCCCGCCGAAGGACCTGGTGCGCCGGGATTTCACCGCGACCGCACCGAACACCAAATACGTCGGTGACATCACCTATCTGCCCTGCGGGGACGGTGAGTTCTTGTACTTGGCCACGGTGATCGACTGCTTCTCCCGCCGACTGGTCGGCTGGTCGATCGCTGACCACATGCGCACCGAACTCGTCGAAAACGCACTCACCGCCGCAGCTGCGACCCGCGGCAGTCTCGCTGGGGCCATCTTTCATGCTGATCGCGGAAGTCAGTACACCGCAAGGGATTTCGCGACACTTTGCACGATTTTGGGGGTCACCCGATCGGCAGGCGCTGTAGGCACGAGCGCAGATAATGCCCTCGCGGAATCGTTCAACGCGACCCTCAAACGCGAGACGTTGCAAGGTGCGACCCGGTGGGAATCGCCGCGGGCGGCACGGTCGGCGGTGTTCCGGTGGATCACCCGCTACAACACCCGCCGAAGGCACTCCTTCTGCGGCTATCTCAGCCCTGCCGACTACGAATCCGCTTACGCCCCGGATAGCATGGCTGACGCCGCGTAATCACAAATCCCGTGTCCAGTCTCCGGGGTCAAGGCCCCGATGCGGGACGAGGAAGCCCGGTTGGATCAGGGCCTGCGCCAACGTGGAATACCGGTGCGGTACTACACACCGAAACGCCTCCACCGCCGACAACTTCCGCTGGGCCCGGAGACCTTCATCGCCGGTGACATCGGCACGATGCACGCCGCCATGCGCCAACTCGCGATTCCCCTACCGGAACCCGACGACTACCCCCGACTCCGCCGGTTCCTAGCCATGCCGGGCACTGCGGCAGGCCTCCGCTGTTGCACGGTTAGGTGATCACCGAGGAGCGATCACCTCGATCTGATCAGCATTCTCGTTCGTCACGTACAGGTAGTGGGTTGCTGGATCCACTGCGGCGCCCCAGGTCGCCGAGCCGTATGTGGTGGATCGGGTGATGCCAGAGGAGCGTGTGGCGGTCAGTGTGCGGGTTCGCGTGTCGACCATCGTCACGGTGCCGGCCGCCATTCCGGTGAAATACACCGTGTGTTCCGCCGGGTCTATGACGGCGCCGAAAGCCTTGCCGCGTATTCCCAACGAGACGCTGTCTGCCCGAGTCCGGCTGTCGATGTCGATGACAGAGACCAGGTTCTCAGTGGAGTGAGTCACGTATGCCGTGCGATGTCGCGGGTCGATGGCGATGTATCGCGGATCGTTGCCGACCGGGATCGTGGTGCTCACGGTATAGGTCGCGGCGTCGAGGACCGACACGCCGTCTCCGCTGACGACCCACAGGTCATGGGAGGCCGGATCAACTGCCAGACCACGGACGTCATCCCCGACCGGAACGGTCGTGACGACGGCCCGGGTAACCGCGTCGATAACGGTCACGGTATCGGAGAACCGGTTGCCGACGTAGACGATGCCTCGAACCGAGTCGACCACGACGGCGGCCGGGTCACCATCGAATTCGATTGTCGCGGTGACGGTATTACTGTCCGGGCTGATGACCAGTACCTTGCCGGCCGAGTTCCCGCACACCAAGTAGACGAGGTGGGTAACCGGGTCGACCGCGATCGACTGGGGATATCCCGGAAACACCCGCCCCGCCGGAATGGTGGCGGTGACTGTGTGGGTGCGGGTGTCGATCACCGACACCGACTGTTCCTCGTCCGAGTCCGACAGATGCGCGACGTATGCCCTGTTCAATCCGGGATCGATCGCGACACTGCGCGGGTTCTCACCCACGGCCACGGTCGCTTCGATCCGGTACGGCCCGGGCCCGATGCTGGAACCACCAACGGTGGCCGGATCGGTGGTTGTGGTAGCGGGCGCGGTGGTGGTAAATCTCGCTACCGGAGCACCCGATCTCGTTGCCGCACAACCGCAAACGAGAACCCCCACCACCAAGCAGATCCCAGCAGTCACCCTTGTCTTGGAACGCATTTGCCGAAACCTATCAGCCCACCGACATCAGGTCTCACCGATGTACAACGGCCGAGTTCACCCATGCCGCGCTCGACTGCGCCTGACCGTGGCCGGTCGACGAGCGTTCCGTCATCGCATCAGTCCGTGAGGATCCGCTTGACTCCTTCTCGATAGGTGGTGACCTGGAAGTCGGGAAAGCGGGCCGCGAACTTCGAGCTGTCGAAGATGTTGTCGTCGCGGTAGCGGCCGATCAGCTTCCGTTCGTGTCCTACACCGCCGTCGACGGAAACCTTGTCACCGGCCAGAACCCGGGCTCGGCCAAGGCCACGGCACGCAAGGTCGTCGAGGCTCTGGCGGGCACCTCGCGGGCTCGCCCCTGAGACGCGATGAGGTGGGTCAGCGCAGATGGTCGACGAGTGTTCCGTCGTCGCCGAAGAGTTCGGCAGTCCAGTGTTCCAGCAGGGCCGTGTTGTCGATGTCGTCGGGATGGAACCCCGGTTTGTTGTAGGCCCGAACCCGTCGCCCCACCGACCGCGTCAGGAACGGCGAGCGCGGTATCGCGGCGAGACTGCGCGCCAACCTGATCGGGTGGTAGGTAGCGCGATCACCGAGCATCGACAGGGCAGTACTGAGTACGACTCCGACGGCGAAGGCGACCGAGATCCCGCGCATCACCCAGATCCGTCGCCGTTCCGTCCCGCCGACCGCACGGTAGACGTCGAAGGCGACCGCCCGATGTTCGGACTCCTCGATCGCGTGCCACAGCAGCATCGCGCGCACCTCGGTGGAGCCGAGCAACGCCTGCGCCCGCTCGTCGCTGAGCAATGTCTCGGCGAACACCGCCGTGAAGTGCTCGAGCGCGGCCGTCATCGCCAGGCACGTCAACGGCGAGAACACACGCTCGTACCGCGCCAGGATGCGCCGGGTGGCGCGGTCGGCTCGCCGAGTGGGATAGCCCATCTGCTGCAATCGCTCGTTCAACGCACGATGCTCACGCCCATGGGTCACTTCCTGTCCGATGAACCCCTGAACCTGCGCCCGCAGCTCCGGATCGGCGAGCTCGTCGGCATATCGACGCACCGAGCGAACGAAGAAGTCCTCTCCCTCGGGAAACGTCGCCGACAGATACGCGATGGCATGACTCATCACCAGGTCCCCGTCGACGTAATGCCGATCGAGTGCCCCTGCGGGATAAGCGAATCGAATACGACGAGCACGAACGACTCGTCTGCTCGGGTCGGTGGCGTTCACGGAGATTCCCCCTCGGTGGGTGTGGCCTACCCCTGGTGGGCGCGAACCACCATCTTGAACGCGTCGAGCACCGCCGCGACGCGAAACGACTCCGGTCCGCCGCCGGAGCACCCGATGTACTCCGGCGGAGAAAGCTCGGGGTCAGATCCCGGACCGGCCCACATGGTGAGTGAAGAAGCGGGCCGAACTGGCGCGTTCGTGGTCAGGGACCGGATAGCGCCTGCCCGAGTGAGCGTGTAGCGACTTGTCTGCCGAGCCGAGGGCGTCGAAGAAGGCGATCCCGGCCGCACGGTCGAAGTGCTTGTCGTTCCAGGGAATTCGGTATTCGACCGGGGTGGTCACCTGCCTTGCGGCCGCGAGCAAGGCGTCATTCACGAACACCGGACCGAAGCTCATGGCCGCGATTCTGGTGTCGGCGGCGGCCAGCAGCAGACCGGTGACGACGCCCAGGGAGACCCCGCCGTAGCCGACGGGCTTCTCGGTCCCGATTTCCGGAAGGGATTGCAGCGCATCGAGAGTCGCCCGCCATTCGGGGACCGCCCGCCGAGCCACCGACATGCTGTAGTCGCTGACGATCGCGTCGATCGGCTCACCTGCCGCCCGAGCCTGTTGGATCGCCGCCACCGCGGCGTGATCCCGGGAATCACGCGGGCGACCCCCGTGCCCGGGTGCGTCGACGGCGGCGACAGTGAACCCGTGGTCGGTGACGTTGTAGTGCGCGGACGCCACCAACCCGGGCGCCTCCTTGTGCATACCGCCGGCGTGCCCCGCTAGCAGAAGCGGGGCGTCGCCGGGGATGGTCGGCGACCACAGCACGCCGCTGATGTCGCCGAGGACGAAGTGACGTTCGAGGACACCGTTCGACGATGTCTCGGAGGTGAAGTGCATGATGTTGCCTTTCGGAAGTGCCTGAGAAAGGCGCTCCCGACGACACCTACCGCCGCACCGTGAACACGAGTGGGAGCACCCACATGGTCGTTGCGTACATGGGTCTCACCTCCTCGCGTGCTGTCACGGTTCCCGCGCACGCTATCAACGCCGCGCGAGTCCCGTCCACCCCTTTTACCGCAACCCCCGGAAGAACTCCCGCACGTCCGCGACCAGCAACTCCGGCGTCTCCATCGCCGCGAAGTGCCCACCACGGTCGAACTCGGTCCACCGCACGAGGTTGTTCTGCTTCTCGGCGATCCCGCGAATGGTGCTGTCGCCGGGAAAGAGCGCGACGGCGGTCGGCACACCGGAGCTGACCAGCTCGGCACCCCACTGCTGGGATTCCTTGTACAGGCGCATCGAGGAGCCCGCGGTGTCGGTGAACCAGAGGATCGCGATCTCGGTGAGCAGGGTGTCGCGGTCGAGGGTGTCGTCGAGCACCGCGGCGGCCGGGTCCTTGTAGGTGTTGACGACGTCGAGGACCCAGGCCAGCAGCCCGGCGGGCGAATCGGCCAGGGCGTGGGCCAGGGTGTGCGGGCGGGTGCCGTGCACGCCCGCGTAGGCAGACGTTTCCTGGGCGCTCCAATCCTGGAGCGCAGCAAGCTTTTCCTGGTCCTCGGCCGTGTACCCGGCACCGTCGTCGTCCCACGCGGGAATGGTGATCGCGGCGTTGAGGTGCACTCCGACAACATGTTCGGTGTCGATGCGACCCAACTGCGGGCCGATGAAGGATCCCGCGTCGCCGCCCTGGGTGCCGTAGCGGGGGTAGCCGAGTTCGCGCATCAGCCCCGCGATCAGTTCCGCCGAACGCTCGGTCGCGGCCTGGCCGGGTTCGCCGGTGGCACCGGAGAATCCGAAGCCGGGCAGCGTCGGGATGATGACGTCGAAGGCGTCGCCCGGGTCGCCGCCGTGCGCGCGGGGGTCGGTCAGGGGCCCGATCGTCGCCCCGAAGTCGGTGAACGGCCACCCGTGCACGAGCACGAGCGGCAGCGCGTTCGGCTCGGGCGAGCGCACGTGGATGAAATGCAACCGCTGCCCGTCGATCTCGGTGACGAACTGCGGACGCGCGTTGCGGGCGGATTCTGCTGCCCGCCAGTCGAATCCGCTGCACCAGTACTCGACGAGCTCGCGCAGGTAGTCGGTGGGCAGTCCGTAGGACCACCCGACACCGGGCAGCCCCTCGGTCCAGCGGGTGCGCGCGAGCCGTTCGCGCAGATCGTCGAGGTCGGACTGCGGGATATCGATCAGGAAGGGTTCCATGTCGACAACGCTAGGCACCACTTAGGTCAGTATCGTTCCTAAGCGCACGGCATGATGGAACCCATGTCCGACACGTCAGCCCGCCTGCTGCGCCTGCTGTCGCTGCTACAGACCCACCGCACGTGGTCCGGCGCCGACCTGGCCGACAAACTCGACGTCACCGCCCGCACCGTGCGCCGCGACGTGGAGCGCCTGCGCGGCCTCGGCTACCCGGTCCAAGCCCTACAGGGCACCGCCGGTTACCGACTGGGCGCCGGTGCCGCGATGCCGCCGCTGCTGCTCGACGACGAGGAGGCCGTGGCCGTCGCGGTCGGCCTGCGCACCACCTCCGGCGGCACCGTCACCGGCATCGAGGACGCTTCCCTGCGGGCCCTCGCCAAACTCGAACAGGTCCTGCCCACCCGCCTGCGCCACCGCCTGTCGACCCTGCAGCAGTCGATGGTCCGTGTCGCCGCCGACTCACCCCGCGTGCCCCCGGAAGACCTGCTGACCATCGCCGAAACCTGCCGCCGCCACGAACGCCTACGTTTCGACTACACCGACCACGCAGGCCGCACGTCCCGCCGCGACATCGAACCCGACTCGCTGGTCAACTTCAGCAGACACTGGTACCTGGTCGGCTGGGACGTCGACCGCGCCGACTGGCGCTCCTTCCGCGTCGACCGCCTGCACCCCCGCATCCCGACCGGCCCCCGCTTCACCCCGCGCCCCCTGCCCGACGGCGACGCCGCCACCTACCTCGCCCGCCGCCTCTCGGACACCTCATGGCCGTGGCGCACCACAATCACCCTGCATGAATCCGCCGACACCATGACCGACCGCGTCTGGCCCGGCATGGGCACCCTCGAACCCGTCGACGACACCCACTGCCTCCTACACCTGGGCGCCGACTCCCCCGCCTCCCTGGCCTGGATGATCACCGCCCTGGACGCCGATTTCACCGCCACCGACCCACCGGAACTCCTCGCCGCCCTGCGCACGGTGGGCGAGCGCTGCCGCCGAGGAACCTCACCCGCATAGCGCGCGAGCGAGCAGCCCACCGATGTCGAGGGCCGACGGTGTGCCGGTGAAGGAGTAGGTGACCGCGCGCCCTTCGGCGGTGGCACCGGAGATGGTGGTGAACCCGCGCACACCACCGATGTGTCCGACATACTGTGCGCCACAAGGCAATTCGGCATAGCCGACACCGAGCCCGTAGGACATGCCGTCACCGTTGCCCATGTCCACCCCGTCGAGCATGGCGCGCACTTGCGGCAACGGCACCACCTGTCCCGCGAGCAACGCCAGGTAGAAGCGATTCAGATCGGCGCCCGTACTGACCAGCGCCCCGGCCGCCCACGGCAGCGAGGGTTCCATGCGGGTGGTGTCCGTGACGCTGCCGTCCATGGTCGAGTACCCGGTGGGATGCGGTGCGCGCAGACCCGTTTCGCCGGTAGCGGGCAGATAGGTGTTCGACAGCCCGAGCGGACCCAGAATGCGCCCGCGCAACTCCTCGACATAGGTGCGCCCGGTGACCGCCTCGATCACCATGCCCGCGACGATGTAATTCGCATTGGTGTATTCGAACCGGGCGCCGGGCGCGAACCGCGCCGGCTGCGCCAATGCGAGCGAGATCTCCTGCGCCGGTGTGAAAGTCCGCCCCTCCACCGCCGCCCGGTACTCGTCGAGCTCCGCCGATGCCGGCTCGGGCAACCCACTGCGATGCCCCAGCACCTGACGAACGGTGATCGCCCGCCCGTCCACCCCGTCCCCGACCAGCACCCCCGGCAGATACGTCTCGACCGACGCATCCAACTCGACCCGCCCCTCACTCACCAGCTGCAACACGATCGCGGCCGTGAACGTCTTGGTGACACTCCCGACCCGCACATACTGCGCCACCTCGGCGGAAATCGGTGCCCCACTACCGATTTCAGCCCGCCCGGCCGTGGCAACGACGTTCTCGCCGCGCTCGGTCACGGTGGCGATCCCCCCGACCGCCCCCGAGCGAACCACCCCCTCCAGGTCGGCCCGTACGGCAACAGGCTCAGCCGAGCCGACCGCCGAGCCGGAAATCAGCAGCGCGACAGCGCAGATCGCAACAGTGAGAGTTCGCATACCTCGACGGTAGAAACCGCAGCCCTGCACCGACATCGACCCGAGGTACTGCGCCACCTACTACCGAGGTATCGCCCCGATCAACGACGACGGCGCAGCTCGTCCGCGCTCGCGCGCAAGGTCCCGGCGAGGATCTCGCGTCCCTCGTGCGCCAACTCGACCACTTCGCGGCCGCTCTTGCGCCCGGCATCGCCCAGAATCCCGGCCAGTGCTTCGCCGGTCCGCAGGACCGCGGCCGACAATTCGGTGACCAATTCTCGGCCGAGATCAGTTTTCGCCATCGCCCTGGCACTCCGTTCGTGCTGCACGTCGACCCGAATGTTCGACATGATCAGTGTACAGTCGTGCACTGAGTTGTCTACAGGCATTCTGCAGTCCTCGAATTGCGCTCCGGCACGGTCTGTTTCGCGATCAGAACTCGGTCCAGGCAGTGCGCGGCGCCTCGGTGGGAGTCCCGTGTGACGCACGCAGTGCCGCCCGTCCCAGCCCACCGGCGAGCATTTCCAGCACGCCGATCACCACCAACCCGGTCCCGGTCATGGTCGCCAGCCCGGTCACGGTCCGAAACGTCATCGCGACCACGGCGATCCCGAGCGCGGTCGTGACCAGCCCGCACACCTCGTGCATCCACCCATCGTCGAGGCCGGTGTCCCACGCCCCGACCAATGCCTGCACGACCCCGCTGACCGCCCACCCCATCCCGATCCACAGCGCGAGCAACTCGACAGTGCCCCCGGCGAACACCAACCCGGCCAGAATGCCCGCGAGCACCGCGCTGATCAGCACCAACACCCGCAGCGGGAACGCGATCCGCGCCACCATCGCCAGGTAGACCTGCACCGCGGTGCTCAGGATCAGCCAGATCCCGAACATCATCGCCAGGATCGAGGCGTCGCGTCCGGGCCACAGCAGCAACGCCAACCCCAGCACGAACGAGCAACCACCGGCGACGGCGATCACGATGCGGGTGCGGTCGGCGCCGGACGTCACGGCAATCGTTCCCGCAGGTAGGGCGCGGTCCGGCTGACCGGGTCGGCCGCCACCCGCTGTGGTGTCCCCTGTGCCACGATCCGACCTCCCTGCTCGCCCCCGCCCGGACCCATATCGATGACATGGTCGGCCCCGGCGACGACGGTCATGTCGTGTTCGACCACGACCACACTGGCTCCGCTGTCGACCAGCGAATTCAGTTGTGCCATCAGGATATCGGTATCGGCGGGATGGAGTCCGGTGGTTGGCTCATCGAGTAGGTACACGGTGTTGGCACGGCGGGCCCGCTGCAACTCGGTCGCCAACTTCACGCGTTGCGCTTCACCACCGGACAGTTCGGTGGCGGGTTGCCCCAGCCGCAGATACCCCAGGCCGACATCGCGCAGGGTCTGCAGGGCGCGCGCGACCACGGGCACGTCGGCGAGGAAGTCGGCGGCCTTGTCCACGGTCAGGTCGAGCACCTCGGCGATCGTGGCGTCGCGGTAGGTGATCTCGAGGGTTTCGGGGTTGTAGCGGGCGCCGTGACAGGACGGGCACGGACTGTAGGTGCTGGGCAGGAACAGCAGTTCCACGGTGATATACCCCTCGCCCTGACAGGTCGGGCAGCGTCCCTCGGCGACATTGAACGAGAACCGGCCGACACCGTAACCACGCGCCGTGGCCGCGTCGGTGGCGGCGAACAGCTTGCGCACGGTGTCGAACAGCCCGGTGTAGGTGGCCAGGTTCGAGCGCGGGGTCCGCCCGATCGGCGCCTGATCGACCTCCACCACCCGCACGATCGCCGGATCCGCCTCCGAAGCGGTCGAAACAGCATGCAGGAGTGTCGATTTGCCCGACCCGGAGACACCGGTGATCGCGGTGAACACCCCGAGCGGGATGTCGGCGTCGAGATCACGCAGGTTGTGGCTGGTGACCGCGCGCAGCGCCAGCTCGCCGGTGGGCGTGCGGGGCGCGCGCGGCGGGCGGGTGATCTCGTCGAACAGATACGGCCGCGTCACCGAGTCGGCGACCCCGCGCAATCCCTCGACCTCCCCGGCGTAGAGCACCGTGCCGCCGTGCACCCCCGCGCCGGGACCGATGTCGATGAGCCAGTCAGCATGGCGGACCACGTCGAGATCGTGTTCGACCAGGAACACACTGTTGCCCGAATCCTTCAGCCGCCCCAGCACTTTCGTCAGCGCGGCGGTGTCGGCCGGATGCAGCCCGGCCGAGGGCTCGTCGAGAATGTAGACCACACCGAACAGTCCCGAGCGCAACTGCCCGGCCAGACGCAACCGTTGCAGCTCGCCCCCGGACAGTGTGGGACTCTCCCGGTCGACACTGAGGTAGCCCAGCCCGAGTTCGATCAACACGTCCAGGCGCGAGGTCAGGTCCTGGGTGAGCACCGCGACAGCCTCGGTACCGGGCGTGAACGGCCGCAGCACCTCCACGAGATCACTCAGCGGCAGCCCGGCCAGCTCGGTGATGTTGTAGCCGGCGAAAGTCACCGCGAGCGCCTCGGGTTTGAGTCGACGCCCGTCACACAGCGGACAGACCGCGGTGTGCAGGTACTCGGCCGCGCGCTTCCTGGTCGCCTCGCTCTTGGACTCGGCGTGCGCGCGCAACAGCAACTGCTTGGCGCCGGTGTAGGTGCCCTGATACGGCCGGTGGATCCGATGCGGTTCGCGTTCCGGTTCGACCGTGACCACCGGCTTCTCCTCGGTGAACAGGATCCATTCGCGCGCCTGCGGCGACAGTTCGCGCCACGGCCGGTCGATGTCGTACCCGAGCGCGGCCAGCACATCGCGCAGGTTCTTGCCCTGCCAGGCCCCGGGCCACGACGCGATCGCGCCCTCGCGGATGCTCAGCGACGGGTCGGGAACCATCGACGCCTCGGTCGCCTCGTGCACCACACCCTGGCCGTGGCAGCGCGGACACGCCCCTTCGACGGTGTTGGGCGAGAACGCGTCGGAGTAGAGCAGGTTGGTGCCCTCGGGGTAGTGCCCCGGCCCGGTTCTGGCCGGACCGTCGGGGTAGTCGCCCTCGCGCGACATCAGCATCCGCAGGGTGTTCGAGATGGCGGTCACGGTGCCGACGGTCGAGCGCGACGAGGGCGAGGACCGGCGTTGCGCCAGCGCCACGGTCGGCGGCAACCCGGTGACGGTGTCGACATCGGGGGCTTCGACCTGGTGCAGCAACCGGCGAGCATACGGCGCCACCGACTCCAGGTAGCGGCGCTGGGATTCGGCGTAGAGGGTGCCGAAGGCCAGCGACGACTTGCCCGAACCGGACACCCCGGTGAACGCGACCAGGGCGTTACGCGGCATGTCCGCGTCGACGTCACGCAGATTGTGGACCCGAGCGCCACGCACCCGAACCGAAGAATCGACCTCGTGCGAATCCACAGCTACCCACGCTACCTGCCCGAGGGGTGGTTGCTAGAAGAACCAGCCCAACTGTGGCGCCCGCTCGGTCGTGAACGCCGCGTCGAACGCGCGCAGCACCGCGGCGTCCTCGGCCAGCAGTCGGTGCGCGGCGGCGAAGGTCTTCGCCCGCACCCCGCCGAAGTAGAGCCCGCCCAGCACGTTGATATCGCAGCGCAGCGCGGCGTCGCGGGTGGTCGGTTCGCATTCGGCGACGCCGTCGCGGATCCGCAGGGCGAAGTTCCCGCCCGCGCCACGGAACGGGTCGTGCACCGCGAGCACGGTGTCGAGATCGCCACGGTAGGTGCGCGCGGTGAGCGCGGCGGGGATGTCCATGACCCGCGTCCACAGCGAATCGCCACGACGGGTCACCTGGACCGCGCGCGGGTCGGTGAGCAGGTAGGACAGGGGGTCGTCGTCGGCGATCTCGGCCTCGACGAGCTCGACCAGGTCCAGGCCGAGCAGCACCCGCCACAGCGCGGCGTGCGCGTCGGGGGTCACCGCGCGGAACTCGGCGACGATCGCCACGCCGCGACCCTCGCGCGCGGACCGCCGATACAGGGCGTAACCGTCGGCGTGCAGCAGCGCGAACAGGGTCGTGGCACCGCGACGCTGCCGTTCCACATCGGCGAAGACCATGTCCCATTTGGCGTCCGGGCGTGCCTGCGCGCCGGGGGTGACCTGCTGCCACCGCCGGTAGATCTCCCGGATCCGCGGCGCGACATCGACCGGCGTCTCGAGGGTGACCCCGCCGGGATCAGGTGTGGTGGAACGGAATTGGGCCCGTCGCGTCTCGATGGCGATCCCGGTGTCGAGCACCGACACCTCGTACCCGAACCGCCCGTAGATCGTGCCCTCACTGGCGGTGAAGATCGTCAACGGCATCCCCTCCGCCTCGGTCCGCTCGTGCTGCGCCCCGTACAGCTCGCGCAGGATCCCGCGCCGCCGATGCGTCGGCGCCACCGACACCCCCGACACCCCGCACACCCGCACGCCCCGATCCCCCGGCACGGTCACCGTCATCGGCAAATCCACGGTATGCCCGACGACCCGGTCACCGTCGACGGCGACCAACGCCCGCTCGACCGGAAAGATCCGACCACGGAACTCGTTCTCGTCGCCGCCGAACCGGATCCCGAACCCGGCTTCCTGCAGCGCGGTGATCGCCGCGACATCGTCGGCGGTAGCCGCCCGGACCGAAACACTCTTCGCCGAAACCATCCCCGTACCCTCCCACGCCCCCGCCACCGGGTACAGCGGATTTCCGACCTACCCGACAGTGACCAACTCGACCACCGACCCCGAGTCCGCGGGCGCCACGATCGAGCCCACACAGTCGAGTCGCGTCACGACCGGCACCCGATGAAATCGCACGACCGTGGAGCCGAGAGCGACGGCGGTGTGCGCGCTATCGTCCACCGCCACGCCGAGCTCCCCGGCGAGCAGTGCGGCCCCGACCCCGGTGACCACCACGGTCGAATCGACGGTGTCGCTGTCGTTCTGTGCCTGCGCGACAGTGCGACCGGTCAGCAGATCCGCGACCGCCCCGATCGCCACCGGGTCGCTGGTGGCGTCATAGATCCAGCGCCGCCCCAGCACACCGTGCTCGGCCGTGCCGACCAACACGGCCTCAGCCAGCGGCGCCCCACGATAGGTCAGCGGCACCTGATACAGCACACCGTCGGATTCGTCGACCACCAGCAGGAATTCGATCCCCACCGCCCCGGCGGGATCATCGATGCGGAACCCGCCGGCTTTACGCAGTCGCGGTGCGCTGCCCCGATACCAGGGCCGACTCGGCAACCAGGTCGTGAGCAGGTCGAGTTTGCTCGGGGTGACGGTGGTCCGGTGGATGACGGCCATGTCAGCCTTTCGCGATCATCGCGCGCAGGTCGGGCAGGGTGCCGATGCGCTGGGTGGCGGGACGGCCGGGGGCGGCGGTCTGGGCGGAGCCGGTGCCGCGCAACAGGTTTCGGACCTGTTCGGGGGTGGCTCGCCCGGGGCCGTCGGCGCGAATGCCCTGGTAGGCGGCGATGGCGCCGACGACGATGGGCGAGGCGCTGGAGGTGCCGCTGAATTCGTCGGTGTACCAGAGGTCTTCGTCGGGACCGCCCTGAAGATCGCCGTACCCGGTGGTGGTGACCTCGCGACCCCACCCCTGCGCGTCCAGTCGCGCACCGTAGTTGGAGAACCCCAACCGCGAGCGGGCCGGTCCGTGGTCGCGACCGTGCAGACCCGGCGGCGGGGCGCCCGCGCCGACCACGACCGCACCGGACTCCGCGCTGCGGAACGGATTCACCCAGGTCGCGGGGAAGTCGCCGGGTCGCGCGTCGTAGACGGCGTCGTCGAGGTTCTCCGCGCCGTTGCCCGCGGCTTCCACCACGATGATCCCGCGACTCACGGCGTAGCGGATGGCGGCCAGATCGTCGGGCCACCACTCGACAGCGATGTAGCCGCGCTGGTCCGGGGTGGCGCGGAAGTCGAACCGGGGTCCGGGACGGTGCAGTTCGATCAGCACGATATCGCCGGGGTGCAGGGCGTCGGCCGCCGAACGGATCGCCGCGGCCGAACCGATGCCGAAGATCGAGATGGCGCGGATGTGGGCGTCGGGGACGATGCCGGTGATTCCGAAGGCGTTGAGGTCGCCGCTGATCTCGCCCGCGACCGCGGTGCCGTGATTACGCCAACCCACATCCTCCGACGCGATGCCCCCGATCACTCCGCCCTGGTTCTCGCGCAGGTCCTCGTGGGTGAACTGCCACGCCCCCTCCACGTCGATCACCCGCACCCCGGTGCCCAGCCCACCCGGCCGCCCGTGCGCCCACAGGGCATCGATCCCGTTCGGCGCCGCCCCGAGATAGGCCTGCCTGGACCGGAAATCGGGGGTGACCGACGGTGCCTGCGCCACGACGGTGTTCTCGGCCAGGGGCGCCAGCGGTGGTTCGGCCGCGGGCTTGACGTAGGCCGAGACCACGGTGTCCTCGGCGCGCAACCGGTCCGCGAGGTCGCCGAGGTCGCCCACATCGCCGTGCACCGAGTAGTAACTCAGGTACTCACCCGCGACGGACTCCTGCGCGGTGTCGGCGAGCCGGGCCGCGAGCCGGTTGTCCGGCCCGAACACCGGCACCAGATGCGCGGTGGCGGGCAGTAACTCATCGACCCGGCCGCGCACGGCCCGGTTCTCGCGCAGCGTGCTCGGCGTGATCTCGGGACCGGTCGGGATGGTGACGACGATCAGTTCGCCCGGCGCGACGGCGGGTGCGGGCGCCCCTGATCGTGGCTGTCGGCTGGATCGAGTGGAGGCCATGGATACCAGTCAACCGTGCCGAACCGCGACCCGCTACCGTTCTGCCACACCAGTATTGGTGACACGCCGACACCGGCTCACGCACAATCGATTCAGGTCCACGAACCACGGTGCAGGAGTGAATGTTTCACTTTACAATGGTGCACGGTGAGATTCTCACCCGGCGCCGCGCCTCGGGTGCCGAGCGTAAACCATTGCGATAGTTCCACCAGTATCGGGAATTCCATCGGGTACGCAGTCTCACAGGGGGTCAATCATGTCCACAGCTGTTGATTTCGCGGCCAGGCTCATCGACCCGAGGGCGATCGCCGCGGCCGGGCATTCGGCGGTGCTGGCCTACATCTCACCGAGCCGCCCCGGCGCGAACTTCGGCGCCAAACCCATCACCGCCGACTACGCCCGCGCGCTCACCGCCGCCGGCCTCGACGTCGTCTCCATCTGGCAGTACGGCAAACCCGGCGACCCGACCCCGTCGGACTGGACCACCGGTTTCGACGGCGGCCGCCGCATGGGCGAACAGGCTCTGGCCACCCACCTCAGTGTCGGCGGCCCGCGGCACGCGCCGATCTTCTTCGCCGTCGACGAGGACATCACCCTCGCCCAGTGGAACAGCACCGCCGTCGACTTCTTCCGCGGGGTCAACGCGGTCCTCGGCGTGGACGCGACCGGGATCTACGGTCACTCGCGGGTGTGCGCGTGGGCGATCGAGGACGCGGTGGTCGGCGCGCGCGGCCAACACAGTTGGGCATGGCAGACCCGCGCCTGGTCGGGCACCGAACGCGAACCCCGCGCGGTGCTCTACCAGCGCGTCATCGACACCCCCGCCAACCCGGGCCCGCTGATCGACGGCACCCGCGTCGACGTGAACGACATCCTCGCCGCCGACTTCGGCCAGTGGGCGATCGACCGTTCGGTGACCGCGCCCCCGTTCACCGAGATCGACCGCCTCGGCCGCTCGCACTCCTCCCGCAACGGCACCCGGATCACCAATTTCATCCTGCACACCCAGGAGGGCAACGGCACCGCCGAATCGTTGGCCGCCTACCTGAACAACCCCGCCAACGGCGTCTCCTACCACTACACCCTGCGCGACTCGGTGCTGGCGCGGGTCGTGCCCGAGGAACTCGCGTCGTGGTCGGTGCTGTCGGCGAACCCGTTCACCGTGAACCTGTGTTTCGCGGGCAGTCGGGTCGCGTGGTCGCGGGCGCAGTGGACGGCGATCGATGCCGACCTGCGGATCGCGGCGTTCGTCGCGGTGCGCAGCGCGCGCAGACACGGCTACGCCACCGACGTGATCGCCCCGAACTACCGTGTCGGCGAAGGCATCACCGATCACCAGTACGTCACCCGCGCACTCGGGATCGGCTCACACACCGATGTGGGACCGAACTTTCCCTGGGATGTGTTCGCCGGTCACGTCGCCGCGTTCGTCGGCGGCGGCGGCGGTTTCAACGCGATCGATGCCCGTGCCGCGCAGACACCGTGGTTGGGTGCGCGCCGCACCGAAGGCGAACGCCCCACCGCCGACGGCATCGGCCGATTCGCCGAGTTCGAACACGGTTACGTCTACTGGCATCCGAGCACCGACGCCCACGCCATCCCGACCGCGATCATGAACAAATACGCCGAATTGCGGTGGGAGCGTGGCCCCCTGGGCTACCCGACCGCCGAACGCGGCGAACTGCCCGACCCGCGCGGCACCGGTCCCGCACTCGCGCAAGCCTTCCAGGGCGGCACGGTCTACCGACGCGCCGGGCAGCCCGGCTACTGGGTGCACGGCGCGATCGGTGCGCGCTGGGCCGCGGCCGGACACCAGAACGGCGAACTCGGCTGGCCCGTCTCCGACGAAACCCCGCACGACGACGGGGTCTACCAGGCGTTCGAGTTCGGCCGGATCTACTGGGTGCCCGAACAGATCGTCGCCCTGCGCAATTCCGGCGACCCCGACACCCCGTTGGCGCGTCCCGCGTGAGGCGTCAGGCCAGGATGATCGCGAGGGTGGTGGCGCCGACGCTGAGTAGCAGCGCGACCACCACCAGGATCGCGATCAGGCGCGTGCGCGAGGACGGGCCGGTGTAGGTTTCCTCGGCGTTCAGCATGTCGTCGATGTCGATGGCGGCGAACTCACGGGTCGATTCCAGAGGGCCGGGTTGCTCGGTCATGTGCGTACGGTAGTCCAGGTCGGGGCCCGCCGCCCACTCACGTCCGCGCCACCGGGGTGCGGGCGGCGGCGAGCAGTTCGTCGAGTTGGGTTTCGGCGCGTTCGGCGCGGGCCAGTGTTTGGCGGCGGGCGTCGTCGAGCGCGGCCCACCGTTCGGCGGCTTCGGCGCGCACCCGCTCCAGCGCGGCCGCGGATTCGTCGCGGCGCTGTTGTGTTTCGGCGAGGGTGGTGCGGCGCAGTTCGGCGAGTTCGGCTCTGGTGCTGTCGAGTTCGGTGCGCGCGGTGTCGAGTTCGGCGCGGGCGCGCCGCCATTCTTCCCGCGCTTCGGCTGCGGCTTCGATGCGTTCGGCGGTCGCCTGCTCGGCGCGTTCGGTGGCCCGGTCGGCGTCGGCGGCGCGCTGGATCGCCAGGTCACGTTCGGCGCTGGCGGCGGCGATCCGGGCGTCGGCGTCGCGGCGATGATGCGCGACCTCGGTGTCGGCCCGTTGTTCGGCGCGGGCGACCGCCTGCTCGGCTTCGGACTTCGCCCGTTCGATCTCCTCGCCTGCCTGCTGTTTCGCCGCCCGCACCAGCTCCTCTGCCTCACTGCGCGCCGCGAACACGTCCTCGGCCGCCTGCCGGGTGAGCGCGTCCACCGAGGCCACGACCTCGTCCCGCGCCGCCAGCGCTTCGCCCACCGCCTGCTCGGCCGTATCCGCCGCGGCCACCGCGTCCTCGGCCACCGATTCCGCCAGCGCCCGCGCTTCCTCGGCCTCCCGGCGCGCCTGCTCGGCCGCCACCGTCGCCATCTCGGCCTCGGCGATCCGGCGCGCGGCATCGGCCTGCACCGCCTGGACCTGCGCTTCGGCCACCGACGGGTCCCCCAACGTCTGCAACTCGACCACCGCCGCGGTCAACGTGGTCCCCAACTGCTCGGCCAATCCCCGAAACTGCCCGAGCAACTCGTCGGCCCGCAACCGCGCCACCGTCACCGGCCCCTGAGCCGTCACAGTGACAGCAGGAACCCCACCCTCCGACTCCTGCTGCTGCCGTTGCCTTTCCCGCCATGCCCGCCACCGAGTGTGGTCGGGATGATCGCAATACTCCGACGGTCGCCCCGGCCCACCGGCGCGAGTAATCGGACGAGCACATCCCGGGAAGTTGCATACGCTGGACACCGCTGAATCGTAGCGTTGGTTTCGTCATTCGGTTACGTATCAGACGAAACGAAACCCGTGTCGCGCCTTCGGGTCTCGAAATCGGCCGCCCGATCGCTGACCGCCGATAAGTGAACATTATCGGGTGTCAGGATCTCAGCTCGTCCCGATCGACCGGGATTTATTTCCGTTTACGTTTGGTCACCACCTACGCAACGTAATTGCGACGCAACCACTCGAAAACTGTGCTCGGTCGCGAACCGCCCTTACCGGGGCGTGACGACGAGCTTCCCCCGCCGAATGTGACCGCTCTCCCCGTACGCGTGCGCGGCCGCGATCTCGTCGAGGACGAATCGCCGATCGATGTGGGTCCGGAACTTGCTCGCCGACTGGAGCGCGGCGATCTCGCTCAGCTGTCCCCGATCCGGATGCACGAACACCCAGTCCGCGACGATTCCGCGACCCCGGGCGAGGTCGAGCAGGCTCGGATCCGGGGTCGTGACGATGCGACCGCCCTCGGCGATGATGTCGAGTGACCGGGTGAAGACCTCACCGCCGACGGTGTCGAGCACCAGATCGACGCTGTCGAGCTGATCGGCGAAACTGCCGTCGGTGTAGTCGATCGGGATCGCCCCGAGCTCGGCGACGAACCGCTGGTCCGCCGGGCCCGCCGTCGAGAAGACCGTGGCCGCGGCGTTCACCGCGAGCTGCACGGCGGCGTGCCCGACCCCACCGGCACCGCCGTGGATGAGAACGCGCTGCCCCACCGACAGTTTCGCGACATCGAACAGCGCCTGCCACGCGGTCAGCGCCACCATCGGCGTACCGGCCAGCTCCGCGGGATCGACATCGGTCGGCGCGTGCGCGACGTCGGTCGCCCGAACGGCCACAAACTCCGCGTAGGCGTTGCCCAGCCCCGGAAACCCGGCCATGCCGAAGACGAGGTCGCCGACATCGAACCCGGTCGCATCCTGCCCGGTGGCCACCACCGTCCCGGCGACATCCCAGCCCAGTACCAGCGGCCGACCACCCGGAAGCTGTTCGGCCACGCCCCGCCCCGCCCGGGTTTTCCAATCCACCGGATTGAGCCCGATCGAGGTGGTCTCGATCAACAGATGACCCGGATACACCTCGGGAACAGCAGCGCCCTCGACCACCCGGAGCACTGCCGGGCTTCCCCACTCACGCACTTCGACCTGGCGCATCCGCTCGCTCCTCCACTCGTCCGGGCATCCGTCTTCGAGGTTCAGCAGCTCGACATGTCGAGTCGTTCGCTGTACCGAGAATCAGGTGCGGCGGCACGAAGGCATCGCCGAGCTCTGAGCGCTGGTCACCCCAACGGTACCTCCGGAAACCGACATTGACGACTCCCCCTCGCACAGAGCGACCACCACCGGACTCGCCGTCACCGTCCGACCGTCACAACCCCACTGCCCACGCTCCGAAGCTGGTGACCGTTCGCCGAACCGGTGATGGCGCAGCGGTGCCGCGCGCGCTCCACACCGTCAGATTGTCGGGGTGGCGTTAGATTGCTGGGATGAAGCCCGGTGAACTGCTATTGCTCCTCACAGCAGCTCTGAACGCCTATGCGCTGCTGCTGATCTATCTGCGGTCGTGGTTGTATCGGGTTCCGGTGTATCGGCCGATGGTGCTCAATTTCTTCCTGTCGCTGCTGCCATTGGCGATCCTGGCCGGGGTCGTCGTGGTGACCGCCGTCGTGCATCTGATCGCCCCGATCTGGGTGACCATCACCGTCGGTGCGGCGGGGTTGCTGGTGTGGTTGCTGGCTCTGCCCAATTCGAGCTATCTGATCACCGAACTGAACCTCAACCATCGACGCGAGGATGATCCGGTGCCGCTGTGGTACGACATCGTCGCGGTGCTGTCGTTCGCGATGTCGGGTGTGGTCAACATGGTCGTCTGCGTGTTCGTCGTGCAGCTGGGCTTCGTCATCGCCATCTTCGGCGACAGCGACAACGCGGCCATGCGCGGCGGTTGGGCGCTGCTGTTGGCGGTGCTGATCATCGTCGCGGTGTCGGTGGGCATCTACCTGGGTCGTTACCTGCGATTGAACAGCTGGGACGTGCGCTCACCACACCGCCTGTGGGCCAAGGTGCGTGAGCACTTCGATTCCGTTGCCGCGCTGGGTAATTTCGCGCTTTTCTGCGTGTGCCACACGATTTTCCTGTGGCTCATGTACAGCCTGATCGTCGGCCCGCTCATCGACGCGGTAGCGGGCTAGAGTCCGACAAGGACCGCCCGGATCCCCCGGGCCAGGACGATATTACTGCCAGGTAATATCGCCGCAGGTTGTCGAATGAAGGGTGGGGCGATGGGTGCAGTGGAGCGTCTGGTCGCAGTGGTGAACCGGACCGGTCGGGTGAACGGGCTGCCGTTCGATGCCACCGAATCGATGGGTCCGCCGTCGGGGCGCCGGCGCAACTGGGTGCACTACGGGGTGATGGTGCCCGATCTGCCCGAGCCGCACCGCTCGTTCGGGATCATGTCGATCGTGGGCACCCCCGGCGTCACGATCTTCGCCAACGATCACGCGATCACCACCACCCCCGCCGATACCGCGTACACCTCCTCGGCGACCGCGTCCATGTCCGAGGGCCAGTTCCTCGTGCACAGCATCGAGCGCGACTGCGACTTCGCCGCCGACGGCAGCCACCTGCGCTACGGCGAGGACCTCGTCATCGACGGCACCTTCCCGCACTTCACCGTGCGCCGCACCCATCCCGAGGTCACCGTCGAACTCGAGATCGAGGCCACCGACAAAGTGGCCCACTTCGCGAATATCCCTGGGCTGTACCGGCATTGGAGCCTGCTGGCGACCTACCGGGGCCATATCGACGCCCGCGGTGAGCGCGTCGAGGTGCAGGGCTTGTGCACGGTCGAACACGCCGCCGGTGTCGGCACCCACAGCCTGACCGCCTCGACCCGCCCCAAACTGCCCGCGAAGTTCTTCACCTACCAGATCCTCAACCTCGACGACCGCACGCAGGCGCTGCTGGTCCAAGTCCTCGGCCCCGCCGGGTTCCCCATCCAGAAGGCGGTCTACCTGCGCTCCCTCGACAGCTACGGCGGCGTCTACACCCGCGGCTTCGACTTCCGCGTCCGCGAATACGAACCCGAACCCCGCCGCACCCCCGACGGCCGCACCATGCGACTGCCGAAGGCCCTGTCCTGGCAGGTACTCGACGACGAGGGCCGCGACCTGCTCACCATCGACGGCACCGTCGGCGGCGACTACTCCTACGGCCTCGGCGCCGGTTTCGTCGGCACCTACGACTACACCGGCACCTACCGCGACCGCCCGATCACCGGCCGCGCCTACCTCGAATACATCGACTGCCGCTGACGATCCATCGCAGCCGAGACTGCGGGCCGGACGCGGTTGTCCGGCGCCGGTTTCGGGCCTGGCTACAGTTGTCGCATGGACGAGCTGCGCCCCGGTGTGCCGATTCCGACATCGTCGACCGGTCGGCCTGTCATGGTTCTGCTCGATCTGCTGGGCCGGCGTGCCGCGCTGCGGATCCTGTGGGAGCTGTCGCAGGAGTCGCCGATGACGTTTCGGGCGTTGCAGACCGCGAGCGAGACCAATCCCGGAGTGCTCAACACCCGGCTGAAGGAGCTGCGAGCCCTGGACCTGGTCGAGCACGGGGAGGGCGGGTACCGGGTCAGCGTGCGTGGCGCGGAGTTGTCGGAGATCCTGCGGACACTGACGACCTGGGCGTCGAACTGGTCGGATCTGCCGAACGAACCCTGACACGGCGCTATTAATTTCATAGCGAGTCGCCTACACTTCCATCATGACTTGCTACGAAATCAATAGCGCCCGGATGGCTGCCGCCGACACCGAGCTCGATCCCGACATCACCGCCGCCATGGACGCGGTGATGCGGGGCCGCCCGCCCCTGCTGCTGTTCACCACCCTCGCCCGAGACAAGCGCCTGTTCTTCAAATTCTTCTCCGGCGGACTGCTCGACCGAGGACACCTGACCCTGCGCCAGCGCGAGATCGTCATCGACCGAACAACCGCGCTCTGCGGCGCCGAGTACGAATGGGGCGTGCACATCCGAGGGTTCGCCGCCGCCGCGAACCTGACGAACGCGCAGATCACCTCGCTGGTGCACGGTGACGCGGAAGACGACTGCTGGACCGACGAGGACGCCGTCCTGCTCCGCACCGCCGACGCGCTGCACACGAACGCCACCCTCGATGACGACACGTGGACCGAGCTGGCCCGATCCTTCAGCGACGAAGCCATCCTCGAGATTCTGCTGCTCGCCGGGTTCTACCGAACCACGAGCTACCTGGTGAACAGTCTGAAACTGCCACTGGAACCGGGCTCGGCGAAATTCGAGAACTATCCCTATGGCCGAAATCGGTGACACCATGAGCGATTCCACGACCATGCACCTGAAACCGCGGGAGAACGGGCCACGCGGCATGTCGAACGGCGGATTCGCCTGCGGCAGCTTCGCCGGGGTCGTCGGCGGCACGGGCCGGGTGCGGTTGCACGATCGAGTGCCCGTGGATGTCCCGCTGTCGGTGGCCGACGGCACCCCGATCACCGTCTCGCACGGCGCGAAACTGCTCGCGACAGTCGAAGCCACGGCGGCGTTCACCCTGGACCCTCCCGTCCGACCGACCATGGCCGAGGCCGAGCGGGCCCGGCACGGACATCCGCTGCGCGGTGTCCGCCACCCGCTGTCGAATTGCGTTGTGTGCGGGCCGGAACGACACGACGGGCTGCGCGTGACACCGGGACCCCTCGCCGACCATCCAGAGGTCCTGGCCAGCCCGTTCGTCCCGACCGCTGCCTACGCCGTGGACGGGATCGTCCGCCCCGCGGCGGTGTGGGGAGCGCTGGACTGCCCCAGCTATCCCGCCGCCGCACTACGCACTCGACGGTTCTGCCTGCTCGGCAGCATGCGAGCCCATCAGGTGCGCCCGATCTCGGTCGGTGAGGAACTCGTCGTCGTCGGCTGGACCACGCGCCAGGGCAGCCGGTCGGTCCACACCGCGTCGGCGATCATCGACCGGACGGGCACGGTGGTCGCTTCCGCGGACGCGGTGTGGGTGGCGCTACGGCACCAGTGGCTCATTCGCACGATGTCGTGGTTGCGGTCCTGACCACCGGTTTCGACGGTGCGCTGCCGCCGCGTGTGCCGTCGAACCCTGCCTTCGCGTGAGGGTAGAGTTGCCCGTCTAGTCCTCGCTGATGCACGTCTGTCGCGTTCAGCCCCAATGACCTGTCCGTCGATTCGTCGCGGCCGGGTGCGTGTCGACGCGTGATGTGTGAAGGGGAATTCCGATGGTGTCGCCGACACATCGACCCGCTGATGAAGGCTCGGTCCTGGCCGCGCTCCGCAGCCCGAAACGTTTGCGCGTCGAAGTGCTGGGCGGGCTCGTGGTCGCGTTGGCGTTGATCCCGGAGGCGATCTCGTTCTCGATCATCGCCGGCGTGGACCCGAGCGTCGGGCTGTTCACCTCGTTCACGATGGCGGTGACGATCGCGATCGTCGGCGGGCGCCGGGCGATGATCTCCGCCGCGACCGGAGCTGTCGCGCTGGTCATCGCGCCGTTGGTGGCGGCCCACGGCCTGGACTATCTGATCGCCACGGTGATCATGGCCGGGGTCACCCAGATCGTGCTCAGCGTGGTCGGGGTGGCGCGGTTGCTGCGGTTCATCCCGCGCAGTGTGATGGTCGGGTTCGTCAACGCGCTGTCGATTCTGGTCTTCGTCGCGCAGCTCCCGCACCTGATCGGCGTGCCGTGGCTGGTCTATCCGATGGTCGCGATCGGCCTCGCGATCCTGGTGTTGCTCCCCAAATTGTCGACCGCGATTCCGGCGCCGCTGGTCACGATCGTGGTGCTCACCGCCGCCACGCTCGTGTTCTCGCTCACTGTGCCCGATGTGGGCGACGAGGGCGAGTTGCCGTCGAGCCTGCCGAGCTGGCTGATCCCGAACGTCCCGTTCACCCTGGAGACCTTGCGCGTCATCGCCCCGTACGCGGTGGCGATGGCGCTGGTCGGGCTGCTCGAGTCGTTGATGACGGCCACGCTCGTCGACGACATCACCGACACCCCGTCGAACAAGACCCGCGAGGGCTGGGGCCAGGGCGTGGCCAATATCGTGAGCGGGTTCTTCGGCGGCATGGGCGGGTGCGCGATGATCGGCCAGACCATGATCAACGTGAAGTCCTCCGGCGCCCGCACCCGGATCTCGACCTTTCTCGCCGGGATGTTCCTGCTGATCCTGGTGGTCGGGCTCGGCGATGTGGTCGCGGTGATCCCGATGGCGGCGCTGGTGGCGATCATGATCATGGTCTCGGTGGGCACCATGGATTGGCACTCGGTCGCACCGAAGACGTTGCGGCGCATGCCGATCGCCGAAACCACGGTGATGCTGGTGACCGTGGCCGTCACGGTCGTGACCCACAATCTCGCCTACGGTGTGATCGCCGGTGTCCTGACCGCCATGGTCGCGTTCGCGCACCGGGTCGCCCATTTCACCGAGGTCGACATGGTGTCCGAGCACGACGGCGTGGTCGGCACGCGCGTGTATCGGGTGCGCGGGGAATTGTTCTTCGCTTCCAGCAATGAGCTGGTCCACCGGTTCGACTATGTCGACGACCCGGACAATATCGTGATCGACATGTCCGACGCGCACATCTGGGACGCCTCGACGGTGGCCACCCTCGACGCCATCACCACCAAGTACGCCGCCAAAGGCAAAACGGTGCGGATCGAAGGATTGAATCCGTCCTCGGAGGCCCGCCACGATCGGCTGTCCGGGCACCTGGTCGGCGGGCACTGAGGCGGGCGACACCAGCGGAAACACCTCTGCCGTTTGGGAATCGGTTTTCGAGGCATTACCGGGATAACAGGCTCGTAGAAGGAGAACTTGTGAATTCCGGAATCCTGGTAGTAGTCATTGTCCTTGCGGCCGTCCTCGTCGGTGCGGCCTTCCTGATTCCCCCCTACCTCCGTCGCAAACGGTTGCGCGACCGCTTCGGTCCCGAATACGACCGGACCCTCGAGCAGTCCGAAGGGCGCCGCGCCGCCGAACGTGAACTGGTGCAACGCGAACGCAGGCACAGCTCGCTCGAACTGCGGGAGCTGGCCCCCGAGCGCCGGGACGAGTTCACCGCGGCGTGGGCGCGCGTGCAGGAACGTTTCGTCGACGAACCCGCCGACGCCGTCCGCGAAGCCGACCGTCTCGTCACGACCGTGATGGGTGAACGTGGTTACCCCACCGAGGGTTTCGACCAGCAGGCCGCCGATCTGTCCGTCGAGCACGCGGCGACGCTGGGTCACTACCGCGACGCCCATGACATCGCGGTGAAGCACGCCGACGGCCGGGCCAGCACCGAGGATCTGCGGACCGCGATCGTGCACTACCGCGCCCTGTTCCTCGATCTGACGAACGGCCACACCACGCACACGAAGGATGTCGTCTCATGAGCACCGAATACGACCGCGCCGAAACCGATTCGCGCACCGATGATTTCGTCGACGATCGGGTCACCACCGGCAAGCACGGTGATCACCAGGTGATCGACGCCGAGGTGGTCGGGCGGGACACCACAGCTGCCGATGGCACCGTCGTCGCGGGGACCGCGGATCAGCCGGGCTACCGCGCCGACGGAACGGCCGACCGCGCCCGGCCTGAACCCGAGATCGCCCCCGGCACCGACCGCGGACCGGTCGCGCACCAGGAAGCCCCGGCCGTCGAGGCCGAGGACGACATCATCCCCCTGTTCGACGAGCAGTCCCTCGAACACCTGCGCGGGCGCTGGCGTGATCTACAGGGCGAGTTCGTCGACGACCCCCGCGACGCCGTCGCCAAGGCCGACCACCTGGTCGCCGAACTCATCCACGAACTCACCAGCACCTACGCCGACCGCAAGGACATCATCGCGGACCGCTGGTCGGAAAGCCCCGACACCGAATCCCTGCGCCGCGCCCTGCGCAGCTACCGCGCATTCTTCAACCAACTCCTGTCCCCCACCGCCTGACCCCCGCAGTCCCGGAACCGTACGAGCCCACGCTCGTACGGTTCTGTCATGTCCGGCGCTCGGTGGGTGTCGATGGCCCGCTCGACACGATCATCGCTATCGTGAACACCGAGGTATCGGCTTGGAAATCGGAAAGAACGGCGTCGGATCATGGCAGAGGACCTGACCGTGACCCGGTCGCTGGTGATACCGGGTTCGGAGTTGCGTGAGCGGTTCTCGCGCTCGTCCGGGCCGGGTGGGCAGCACGTCAACACCACCGACAGTCGGGTGGAGTTGTCGTTCGATCTCGCCAACTCGGCATCGGTGCCGGAGTGGTTGCGCACCCGAATGCTCGATCGGCTGGCCAACCGCCTGGTCAACGGGGTTCTCACGGTCACCGCGTCCGAACAGCGGGCCCAGGTGCAGAACCGCGCGACCGCCCGCGAACGCCTGGCCGCGCTACTGCGCGACGCCGCGGCCGCCCCGCCACCGGTTCGTCGAGCCACCAAGCCCTCCCGTGGCGCCAAGGAACGTCGCATTTCGGCGAAGAAGCGGCGCGGGGTCACCAAACGCAACCGCCGCGCCTCCCCGGACGACTGACGCCACTACTTCGTGCCCGGCGCCCCGAAGGTGAATTCCGAGGGTTGCAGGATGATGAAGCCCGCGCCGACGAACCGCACCTGCGCGACCTCGCCGGACCCGCCGCGCAGCATCGATCCGAAACTCTGGGTGCGCACGATGGAAGTCTGTAGGCCGGCCGACCACCCGATCAGGGCGTCGGAATCGGCGAAAACCGGTTGCTGGGGGCTGACGGGGATGACGATCGGTTGACCGTGGCTGCTGATCGCCAGCCGACCCTGTCCCTGGAAGACACAGTTGAACAACCCACCGCCGACGAAACCGCCTGCCCCGGACACCATTTGGATGTCGTAGCCGAGGGTGGGTTCGTAGACGAGAATGTGTTTTCCGTTGATCGAGAGCGCGTCGCCGGGATCGAGGTCGATCAGGAAACACTCGGCGGCATTGTCGGCGAACCACACCTCACCCTGCCCCCGGCAACTCATCAACGGCACGCCCTCCCCCGTGGCGAACCGCTTGACCAGATTGCCCAGCCCCTGCCCCTTGACCTCGAACGAGAACTGCCCGCGATACCCGATCATGGAGCCCTGGCGGGCATAGACCTCACCGTCGACACACGCTTTCACACACCGCGAGTGCTGCAACGTGATGCCGAGCTGGGTGGCCGGCTGGGCCGTGTTGTTCGCGTGGAAGATGTCACTGCGCATGCGCGTTGGCGCTCCTGACCGATCGCGGGTGGAGCCTGTCGAGGCCCCGGGGCTTGCCGCCCGGGTGAGGTGGCCCGCGCGGTCACCCCACGATACCGACCGCCGAATCAGATCCTGCGGCAAGATATTCGACGTCGCCGGGTACTCGATGATCCGAATCGGGTCGATCCCGAATTATCGATGGGGCAAATGGTTCGCCACTCATCGGATCCCGCCGTCCACGCGGGCGAATCCACCGATCAACAGCGCATTCGGGCACCCGAACGAGCAGCACGAGTAACGTTTCCCACCTGCCAGCGATCTTTTGGACAACATCGATTTCAGGAGGTTCGGATGCTTTCTGCTAGGAGACTCGTCGCCGGCGCCGCTGTCGCCGCCGCTACCGCCACCGCCGTGATCGCCGGTGGCGGCACCGCCCAGGCCGACGTCCCGGTATGGCAGGCCAACTGCCACACCTACAACATCTTCAACACCGGCGCTATGGCCAATTGCGAACTCCCGACCTGGCATCAGGTGAAGCTCACCTGCGTCGCCTGGCCGGTCCCGTTCGTCTACTGGAAGTACGGCCCCGCCCAGTACGGGCAGAACCAGTCCTGGGCCAGTTGCGATTCGCTCAACGCACTGGTGGGAATCGAAGTCATCCAGGCGTAAGTCGACCGGGTCGAGATCTCGACACTCCAGAGGTAGCCGACTGCTGGAGTGTCGGGGTCTTCACCTGTACGGCGCCGAATCCTGAACGCGGCTTCGACATCGGCATGCGAGCTAATCGACGAGAAACGGATTCTGCGCTTCGGTGCACAGGGTCCACCGACCTCGCTCTTTCAGAAACGAGGTCCAATCGAGCCGTTTGCCCTGGTACGGGCCGGAGCTCTGCGGTGAACCGCGCTCGTCATACGGTACGCCGCCGACCGCGTGGACACCGTCGATCTTGATCTCGCGAAGTTCGCTCGGCTGCGCGAAGATTCGCAGGTCCTCGGCTGTTATGGCGGGCATGGCGTCACAGGCCGACGATTGCCAGGCGCCGACGTCGTTGCGCGCCGCCGCATCGTTCACTCGCGCCCACAGCGCCTGGATCTGCTGCTCGTCGGTTTCCTGGTGCGTTTCCTCGGAACCGCACGCGGAGAGCGCGATGGCGAGGAAAACCATTCCATACCGAATGCGCGCGGTACGGAATGCCAACGGTTTCACCATGATTGAAGTATCGGCCGCCCAGGTGTGTGCGTCTGTCATGCGAACGACGGACAAGTCGTGGTCGAGCTGAGGGTCAGTCGCGCGGTGCGAGGACGCGGAACTCGGTGCCTTCGGGGTCGGCCATGACTGTCCACGGCACCTCGCCTCGACCGATGTCGATCTGATGGGCGCCCAGTGATTCGAGCCGGGCTACCTCGCCGGCCCGATCCTCGCCGGGGTAAGGCATCACGTCGAGATGTAGGCGTGTCCAGACGGTGGGTTCTCCTGTGCGGCGGACGAATTCGAGGTAGGGGCCGACACCCGCCGACGATCGCAGTCGGGCGATGTCGTCGCCCACCTCGTGGATCGTCCAGTCGGTGGCCGCGTCCCAGAATCGGGCCAGCGCGCGCGGGTCCACGCAGTCGATCACGATCGCCGCGACAGGTCCGGTGTCCCGGTAGACCTCGCGCGGTTCCAGAACACAGAACGCATTACCCTCCGGGTCGGCCATCACCGTCCACGGCACCTCGCCCTGCCCGATATCGATGCGTGTCGCACCGAGTTCCGTCAGCCGCGCGACCGTGTCCGCATGATGGGCGATCGAGGCGGTGGCGAGGTCGAGATGCACGCGGCACTTCACCGATTCAGGCTCGGCGACGGTGACGACATCAACGCACACGGCACTGGCATCGGGCCACCCGAACCCCACCGGCTCCACCTTCGTCACGCCGGTCCCCGCACTGGACACACCCCACCCGAGCGCATCCGCCCAGAACCGCCCCAGCGCTCGATCCTCGCGAGCCGTGACGTTCACCTGGACCAGCCGCGTCGTCATGCGGCCGATCCTAGGCAGGCCCACCGACAAAGATCAGCGGGTGGGGCGGGGGCCGGTGATGGAGGCTCGTTCGACGGTGCGGCGTTGGGGCCAGTAGTCGCTGGCGGCGTAGTGCTGGACGGCGCGGTTGTCCCAGAAGGCGACGGTGTCGGGGCGCCATGTGAGGCGGACCTGGTGTTCGGGGTAGTCGGCTTGGCGGGCGAGGCGGTCGATGAGGGCGCGGCTGCGTGGCTCGTCGTAGCCGACGATGTAGTCGGTGAAGATGCGGTTGACGTAGAGGTGTTTGCGGCCGGTGACGGCGTGGGTGGCCACGACGGGATGCTGCACCGACGGGTTCTGGCGGCGCATTTCGGCCTGTTGTTCGGGGGTGGCGCGGGAGCCGAAGACGCGGGTGAAGTCGTGGACGGCGTCGAGGTCCGCGATTTCGGCGCGGGTGTCGGCGTCGAGGGATTCGTAGGCGGCGTACATGTCGGCGAACAGGGTGTCGCCGCCGATCGCGGGCACTTCCACCGCGTGCAGGATCGCGCCGAGGGAGGGCTTCTCGCGCCAGGTGACGTCGTGGTGCCAGGCGTTCTCCACGCCGACCATCTGCGAATCCTTCTCGAACCGCACCAGTTCGGGGTGCTCGGCGCTGGCGGTGAGCGCGGGGTGGATCTCCAGTTCGCCGAAACGCTGCGCGAAACCGACGTGCTGGGCGGGGGTCAGCGGCTGATCACGGAAGAAGATCACCTTGTAGTCGTGCAGGGCGCGCCGCAGTTCGTCGATGACCTCGGCCGGCTGCTCGACGGTGAGGTCGATGCCGCTGATCTCCGCGCCCAGGGTCGCGCCGACCTGTTCGGCGTCGAAGTGCTGCCAGCGCAGCGCGGCCAAGCGTTCGCGTTCGGCGCGCAGGTGGGAGAAGGGGCCGACGACGAGGGGGTATCCGCCGGGCAGCGGGAAGGGGCGCACGGCCGGGCTCTCGGCCACCGCGGTTGATTCGGACACTCGACTCTCCTCGTCTTGTGTAGTCGTTCGACTACAGGCCTGCGAGAGTTACTGTAGTCAGGTGACTACACCGGCGTCGACGAATCGAATCGCACCGATTCCAATTCCCACCGGTCGCGACGAAGTGCGCGCGGCCGTCCTCGCGCACGCGGCCGAGCTGTTCGCCGAACGCGGCCCCACCGCCACCTCGGTCCGCGATATCGCCGACCGCGCCGGCATCAACCACGGCCTCGTCTACCGCCACTTCGGCGCCAAGGAAAACCTGGTCGCGGCCGTCCTGGACCACCTCGGCGACCAACACGGACCACGCGCCGACCTCACCGGCGACTCCCCCACCGACCCGGCAACCCGCCTCCACCTGACCGTCCTCGCTCGCTGCCTGCTCGACGGATACCCGGTCGGGCAACTACAGCAACGGTTTCCGATCATGAGCGCACTGGTCGAACGGGCGGCCGCGGCCGGTGCCGACGAGCAGGCAGCCGCGCTCGCCGCCGCCAATGCCGCGGCGCTGATGGTCGGCTGGGAACTGTTCGGGCCGTTCCTGCGGGCGGCGACGGGGCTCGAGGACGTGCCCGAAGAGCAGCTGCGCAGGGACGCGAGTGCCAGAGCCGCGCGAATGCTGGACGCGGGCAACGCCATTCGAGAGTGACACGCGCGATCCGAGTCGTCGCGAAAGGTTCGCGACGCTCGGTCGAGTGCGCGACAGGTCAGCGGGTGGCGCCGGTGAGGCCGGTCATCACGTCGCAGAAGGCCAAGACGTTGGCTCCCATGATCGCCAGCACGGGGATCAACAGGGGTTCGTTGTCCATGTACCCGGCCCACTGCTGCGCGATCTGGCCGCACTCGTCGACGTCATCGGGTGCCGACGGCGACGGATTCGGGGCGGGCGTGCGCGGCGTGATCAGCAACTCGTCCAAGGGGCCGGGGGCGCAGCCCGCTTGCGCCATGCTGATGCGCAGCGCCCGGATCGATTCGAAGATCGCGGGAGCGGTTCGCACGAACATCGCGGGCTCCTGTTGGCTCAGCGAGAGCAACTGACCCTGGATCGTCGACTCGAGTACGGCGCATGATCTCTCGTCGGCGGACGCTGTTCCACCCGAGATACCGATCAGACCTGCGGCCGCTGTCACGCTGATACAGACAGAAATTGTTCGAATCCTCATTGGCACATCCTCGAAACTGCCGATCATGGTGGTATCGAACACTTTTGGTTCGATCACTCGGGAATGTACAAGCGGCGGAGTTCGGGCACAGTCGGCCGATCGACCGACACGGCTACCGCGATCTCACTCGATCAATCCCGAGAAGAACCGGCGGATATCGGAGGCGAGGAGGTCGGGGACTTCCATGGCGGGGAAATGGCCACCTCGGTCGAATTCGGACCAGTGGGTGATGGTGTGGAGGCGTTCGGCCAGGGGGCGGATGGATTGGGTGATGTCGTGGGGGAAGACGGCCACGCCGAGGGGGACGGGGCAGGAGGTGGTCGCGCGGGGGGATTCGCGGTGCAGGCGCGCGGCGGAGGCAGCGGTGGCGGTGAACCAGTACAGGGAGACGTTGGTGAGGAGTTGGTCGTCGGTGACGGGAGTGCGGGGGTCGGTCCAGGCGGCGAATCTTTCGGCGATCCAGGCGAGTTGGCCGATGGGCGAGTCGGTCAGGGCGTAGCCGATGGTTTGGGGAGTGGTGGCTTGCAGGGCCTGGTACGGCGGCCGGTTGGTCATCAGGTGGCGGATCTTGTCCAGGCGGGCCTCGTCGGCGGCGGAGAGTTCGACGGTGGGGTCGGGGCGGGTGGGCAGGTAGTTCACGTGGACGCCGAGCACGTGGTCGGGGGCCTGGGCGGCGAGGGATATCGAGATACCGGAGCCGAAATCGCCGCCCTGGGCGCCGTAGCGCTGGTAGCCGAGGCGGTGCATGAGTTCGGCCCAGGCGCGGGCGACGCGGGCGATGTCCCAGCCGCGTTCGTGGGTGGGACCGGAGAAGCCGTAGCCGGGGATCGACGGGATCACCAGGTGGAAGTCGGCGGAAAGGGGCTCGATCAGGTCGAGGAATTCCAGGAACGATCCGGGCCAGCCGTGGGTGAGGATCAGGGCCATGGCGTCGGGTTTCGGGGAGCGCAGGTGGACGAAATGGATGTGCTGGCCGTCGATTTCGGTGGTGAAGTGGGCAAGGTCGTTGAGTGTCGCCTCGTGGGCGCGCCAGCTGTAGGTGGTGCGCCAGTGGTCGGCGAGTTCGGTGAGGCGGGCCAGCGGGAAGCCGTAGTCGGGTCCGGCGTCGGCGAGTTCGTTGGGCCAGCGGGCGTGGGTGAGGCGGTGGTGCAGGTCGTCGAGATCGGACTGGGGGATCTGGATGCGGAAGGGCTCGATCATGGGGGCGACTCCTCGGCCGGAAACCGTTCGGATAATAAACGTTTGTGCGACCAACGATAACGCGATCGTTGGTCGCACAAACGATTTGTTAGGGTTGTCACATGGAATCCGAGTCGAGCCCCGCCACCTGGGCGAATCTGCCCAGCTGGTTGCTCACCCGCACCGCCGACCACGCGCACCGCCTGGTCACCGAGGGTTTCGCGGCCGCCGACGCGCGCGGCTACCACTACCGACTGCTGGCCACCCTCGCCGAAGCCGGGCCCGCCAGCCAAGCCGCCCTGGGCCGACGCGCCGGCATTCACGTCAGCGACATGGTCGCGACAGTCAACGAACTCGCCGAACGCGACCTCGTCGCCCGCACCCCTGACCCCGAGGATCGCCGCCGCAACATCATCACCCTGACCACGGCAGGCAAACGCCAACTCCGCCGCCTGGAAAAGCAGCTCGCCCGCACCCAGGACGAGCTGCTCGCCCCACTCTCCCCTACCGAACGCGACGACCTCACCGCACTGCTGGCCAAACTGCTCGACCACCACGGTCGCCCCACAGAGAACTAGACCCGGCACACCACCATCTCGTTGCCGCCGCGCTGGAACTCGTAGTCCACCTGCACAATTCGGCTCGTGACCCCGGACCGTGCGAGCTCGGCGAGGAGTTCGTCGAGCTGGGGATACCGGTGCGCGGAACCGACAGGCATCAGCGGGAACAACTGGATCTCCGAACGCGTGACCCGGGCCAGTTCGAGGATGGACCGACGATGGAAGTCGTAGTCCAGGTCGTCGGCGTAGCTGAACAGCAGATGCGAGCTCAGGACCAGGTCGAAGCTGCCGTCGGGGAACGGCAGGGTGGGTAGCGCGGCCGGGACGTAGTGCTGCGGCGAGGTGCGGGCGTGCGCGGTGAACCGCTGCGCCGACCGGTGGCGGATCAGGCGGTGCTCGTCGGGATCGGCGAAGAAAGTCCAGTCTGAGACATGGTGGTCCTTCCATTCCGGGACCACCCGACGGACCGGAACAGCTGTCTCACAACAGATCTGGCCACCCCTCGGGCGGCCGCGCACAACTCGGTCAGCCGCTAGGTCAGCAGCCACCACTGTTGCGCGATCATCATCACCGGGCGATTAGACCACCTCCCCGCGAGGTCCGTCACGGGAATATCGCCAGGGCCGTCCTGATCGCTCCGAACGGCCCTGGCGGCGAGGTCAGCCCAGCGGGTTGTGGCCCAGCAGGACCAGGCCGCTGAAGCGGGTCTGCTTGGCGCGGGGCAGCGGGTGGAACTGGACGCCGTGGATGTCGCGGTAGAGGCGTTCCAGGTCGAAGGTGCGGGAATAGCCCGCGCCGCCGGTGGTCTCGATCGCCAGACGCACGGTGGTGATGAGGGCGTCCGCGGCGACGGTCTTGCGGGCCAGGGCGCGGGCGGCGTAGTCGTCGGAGTTGGGGAAGGTCAGGTTCTGCGAGGCGGAGAACATGGCGCCGATCAGGTCCGCGGCGGTGGTGTACGCGTTGAGCATCTCACCGGCCGACTGCACGGTGTGGGACTCGGCGCGGCCCTTCATCAGGCCGGTGGTGATGTCCACGGCGGTGTCGGCCACGCCGAGGTAGGCGGCCAGCACCAGCGGCAGGGCGGCGCCGATCACCACGTTCAGCACCGGCGGCCACGCGCCGGCCGGACGGATCAGCGACACCGCCGCATCCGGCACGAACACCTCCTCGAGCACGACAGTGTGCGAACCGCTGGCCCGCAGACCGAACGTGTCCCAGGTCTTGTCGATGCTCACCCCGGGCGCGCTCAACGGCACCGCGAAATGCAGCACCTGCGGGCCCTCCGCGTCGTAACGCACACTGCTGACCAGCACATCGCCCACCTCGCAGCCGCTGGCGGGCGCCTTGCGCGCACTCACCCGATACCCGCCCTCGACACGCTCGGCCCGACCGTTGGAATCCACCCAGTCCGAGGCGCCGGTGCTGACGAGAATCGCCCCGCCCGCCACCTTGGCGAACACCCCGGAAGCGTCGATGCCGTTGTTGTGGCGCCACACCTGCGCGGCCACCAGGTGCGAATGCATCGCGAACGCCACCGCCGTCGACGGATCGTGGCGACCCAGTTCGCGCAGGATCTCGCCCATCTCCTGATGGGAGGCGCCCCCGCCGCCGAACTCGACGGGCACGAGCGCGGCCGACAGCCCACTCGACCGCAACCGGTCGAACGCGGCGACGGAGATCTCGCCGGTGCGGTCGCGTTCAGCGGCACCGGGACGCAGGGAGGCACCGATCTCGCGGGCCAGGGCGACGCGGTCGGTAGCGGTGATGTCAGAAATCGTGGAAGTCATGTTTCAAAAGGTAGGAACCGCCGCGATAACCAGATAGTCCAGAAAGTGGACTCCTCCGGTACTGAAAATAGACCCCCGTCGGTGAAGGTGACCATGACTGACTCAGCGTCGAGCTACGCCCAATACTGTCCGATCTCGCGCGCCCTGGACGTGCTCGGCGATCGCTGGTCGCTGCTGATCCTGCGCGACCTGTTCCTTGGCACCACCCGCTTCAACGACCTGGCCCGCGGCCTGCCCGGACTCTCGCGCAGCCTGCTGGCCAAACGACTGCGCCAGTTCGAACGCGACGGACTGCTCGACAAGATCGGCGCCGACCACCTGCTCACCGAGGCGGGCACCGCGCTGCAACCGATCCTGTTCGGGCTCGGCGAATGGGGTGCGCGCTGGACCTTCGGCGAACCCCGCGAAGACGAACTGGACCCGGCGCTGCTGGTGTGGTGGATGCACTCACGGGTCGACACCTCATCGCTGCCGGGGCGACGGCACGTGCTGCACGTACGGTTCACCGACGACGTGCGCCGATACTGGATCGTGGTCGAAGCGGGCGTGCCGTCGGTGTGCGAGACCGATCCGGGCTACCCGGTGGACGTGACGATCAGCGCCGAAGTGGCCGCGCTCTACGAGGTGTGGTTGGGGCGGATGCCGCTGTCGCACGCGCAGGCGACCGGGCGGTTGCGTTTCGTCGGGCCGCCCGCGATCACGCGGCGGATGCCGACGGTGTTGCAGCTCAGTCCGGTCGCCGGGGCCGTCGCCGAAGCGGGCTTCGCGCACGCGGCGCGCGCTTCGTAACCTGTTGTCGCCGAGGTTTATTCATTGGTTCGGTGGGCGATCCGCATCGCCCACCGATACAGCTCGGCGGCATCACCGAGCGACTTGCGCGCCGTCCAGCGCGCGAGACTGCCGTTGGCCGCCGACAACAGGTCGAACAGCCCCAGATGCACCCACTCCCACAGCATGCTGTCGAAGTTGTAGGACACCATCGCCCGCTCCACCCGCCGACGGATCTCGACGATCTCGGCCGCCGGAAAACCCGCCGCGAGCAACTGGGCCTCGGTGGCGCGCTGGTGAGCGAGGTCGAAGGAGGTGTCGAGGAACGGTTCGAGCAGATCCGCCCAGATATCGGGACGCCGTCGCACCGGAATCGCGTTGCGGTGACAGAACTTCTCGAGGGCGGGACCGTCACCGGCCGCGACGAACAGGGTCTCCTCGGTGACGGTGCGGATCTCCGGCGGGGTGGCGCTCGGATCGGCGTCGCGGATCTCGGCGAGCGCGAGCACGCCGCGCGGATGCACCGACGCGCCCACGAAAGGGTAGTCGCGAAACCGGATCTCCGTGTCGGCGATGACCACCAGCATCGCTCCATGATGGCGACCCGAACGCATCACCAGGGCCGGTCATGAACAATATCGGACAAAACGTGGCGGTAATCACTACATTGCTCGTAATGTTGGCAAGCCCCGTAACCAAAACGTTAGGGTTTGCACATGGTACGTACCGGAGCAGCAGCCACAGAACCGGACGAACCGAATGTTCCTCTCCCCCAGCAGCATCCGGCCCGTCTAGAACTCGTCGGCGACACACCCGACACCACCGAAGCCCCGGTCGACGCCGTCGACGACCACTTCCCGCGCCTCGGCGACACCAGCTTCCTCACCGGCGCGGCCCGACATCGGCTCGCCGCCTACATCCACACCCAGCTCGCCGAACTCGAAGAAATGCCATGACCAACCACTAGGCTTCCACCCCGGAAGTCATCGGCGGGAGGAGTGGCGAGGTGGTCGAGGCAGCGGTCGTGCTTCCCGAACAGGTCCGCACCGCACTGCGCCAGGGGGTGCGCAGCGTCCTCGTCGACACCGCCGCCCTGCGCCTGGTCCGCGAACGTTTCGACGACAACCAGGCCGGCGCGCTACGCCGCTACCTCGAAGCCTCCCAATCGGCCAACACCCTGCGCGCCTACCGCACCGACTGGGTCGCGTGGGCGGGCTGGTGCGCGGTCGAACAGCGACAGGCGCTCCCGGCCGATCCGCTCGATCTCGCCGTCTACCTCGCGGCCTGCGCCGACGCCCGCCGCGAGGACGGTAGCTGGGCCTTCAGCCCGGCCACCCTCGACCGCAAATCCGCCGCCGTGGCCGCCGTGCACGCCGCGAACGGACTGCCCTCACCCACCCGCTCCGATGTCGTCCGCCTGACCCTGCGCGGCATCCGCCGCACCCGCCGCACCCCACCGACCCGGAAACGGCCGGTCCTGCTGCACACACTCGACCAACTCCTCGCCGAACTCCCCGCCCCCGCCTGGCCCACCGAGCCCGCCCGCCGCCGCGACGCGCTCGCCCTGCTGGTCGGCTTCGCCGGCGCCCTGCGCCGCAGCGAACTCGCCGGCCTGCGAATCAGCGACGTGCACGTGCGCACCGACCACACCACCGGCGAACCGCTCCTCGTCGTACACCTGCCGACAACGAAAACCGACCCGACCGGCATCGCCGAACAGCGCATCGCACTGCCCCGCGGCAAACATCCGCGCACCTGCCCGATCTGCGCGTTCGCCGACTGGGTTCGACTGCTCGAAGTCGACGGCGGCCTCCGAGCGTGGCTGGCGGACAACCCCGTCACCGACCCCACCATCCACCGCTGCCACGGATTCACCGGCACCGCACTCGCGGCCGACGAGAACCGCCCCCTGTTCCCCACCATCAACCGACACGGGACGATCGGCACCGCCGCACTGTCCGGGCGAGCCGTGGCCGAACTCGTCAAACGCTACGCCGCCCGCGCCGGACTCGACCCCGACCTGTTCTCCGGCCACTCCCTGCGCGCCGGTTTCGCCACCCAAGCCGCCCTCGGCGGCGCCAGCGACCGCGAAATCATGCGCCAGGGCCGCTGGTCCAACCCCCGCACCGTCCACGGCTACATCCGCACCGCCAACCCCCTCGAAGACAACGCGGTCACCAAACTCGGGCTCTGAACCGACTACGGCGAGCATCCTCGAGCATGGCGCGAAGGTCATCCGGGATCGGCATCGGTGTAAACAGGCCGACGTCGGATCGACCGGTGTTTCCCAGCGGTGCCCGCCCGATCGCGGAGGCGACGCCCCCGAACGCGAGCCGAACCACCTGGCCGACGGCTTCGCGGCGATCACGGCACCGCAGCGCGAGGCGCAGCATCTCCCATTGTAAAATGGGCCGCGACCAGCATCATCGCGGCAGCAGGGGCCATGGTCGTCGTGGTTGCACCGGCCGAGGCGAGTCCGTGGCCAGGCAGTGGGGGTGCGTGGCCTGGATCGACCGTCCGCGATGACCTGTCGTTCATCGCGATATGCAACAGCGTCGCCAGTTTCACGAATCATGGCCGCCAGCAGGCACAATCACGAGGCATATCCGAAGACATGATGGATCAAGCAATCGCTCAGGCCAACCGCACCGGTAAGCGGTACAAGCGGCAAGGCGCGGACACCATCAAGTACGTCGGAGACAAAGTGTGGGTTGTCTTGAACGGAAAATGCTCTGTCGTGTCAACAGGATGGAACTAACGTGCCCGACCGTGGCTCGAAGGTGACGGGACCGAAGACGACCGAACCGACCTGGAAGGAGTTGTGCTTGTGCGGATGACCTACGACGCGGAAGCGAACGCCGCGATGATCTACCTCAAGGGTCACATCGCAGCAGGGGAATCCATGCGACAGCAGATGATTCCACTGCAAGGGGCCGAGATCGTCTTGGATTTCGACGCGGATGACCTGCTACTCGGCATCGAGGTGATCGGTGCGCGAGAGGCCATCCCAGCTGAGGTGCTCGGCGCGGCTGAACAGATCGGGTGATTCTCTGGTTCGGGCTGCGGGCAGACCGATTAGCACTTGGCTGCCCGCGGCCCGAACCACCCGTCCACGCGACCAGCGCCCACACCATGTTCGTTGATCTCGCGCCGTTACTATCCGAGCCCGGTTATCCAGCGACTGGTTCCCGGGCGAGGTCGAGACGGGTCTTCATGTCGAGCCGGAACCGGCCGTAGGGGTTGATGTTGGACCAGAACAGCGGCGACATCGCCCGGCGTTCGTGCTCGCCGATCAGGTCGTGGAACTGCGGTTCTTCCAAAACGGCTTGCAGCAGCAGGGTATTGATGTGCACCAACGCCGATTGCAGCAGGTGCAACGCCAGCATCGACACCTCCGCGTGTTCCCGATCGGCGCCGGTGAGCTGGGAGTCCTTGCCGTAGAAGACGACTCCGTTGGCGGAGTTCCAGTTCTCCACCACCTGCAACCCGCTGTTGATCTCGCGGCGAAGATCGTGCGCACCGCCCGCCCGAGTTCTTCCAGGGCCTGATAGGTCGGATGCTTCGGGCCGCCTCGGGTGAACCGCCGCAGTATCGACTCCGATTCAGCCGTCCGGCTCCGGCAGCTTCTCCAACTTCGGGACGCTGATCCACTGCTCACCACGGCGCCGCGTCAACCGCACACCACCGGTCGTGCCCTCGGCCAGACCGGTATCGAAGCGGGCCAGGGCCTTGCCCATCCGTTGCCTGAGTCCGTTGATGAACTCCGTCGGGTCCAGCGGCTGGCGGATCGCCGCGTAATGCACTTCGCGGGCGGTGTCGAAATCGCCTGGCAGGTCGTCTTCGGGGTTACGCCATCGGTTCCCGCCCTCGACGTAGATCTCGCGGCGGCGTATCGCGTCGCGCAACGCGACCAGAACACACAACTCGTACGGGATCCGCTCAACCCGACCCTTCTCGTCGACCACCGCCTCGCCATGCCTTCGGCACAACTCCATCCAGCGGGGCGAGGGCGTGTTGGATCGTTGGCCTTGGCCTCACGGACCAGCTCCCGCAACGTCTTCTCCCCGACCACCGGGTACAGGGCGTTCCGCACGATGTCGTCGGGATTGTCGATCGCGGCCTCTGCCAGCTGGAAAAGGACGTTGTCCTTGCCGCGAACCCGGCGCAGATCGGCGGTCAGTTCCTTCCCCACCCGCCGATCTGCCCGAGTGTTTACCTTGTGGACCAGCTCGATCAGCAGGTCCACCAGGGCGTCGGTGATCTCCGCGGAACGCACCCAGCACAGCGCGGCCAACAACGTCAGCCTGATCGAGTCCGGCATGTCGCGCAGATCCGACGGGAACGACCTTGCCGCGCGTGCCCGCCAGCCGTCGACCAGCTTGTCGCTGGCATCGGCGAACAGATCCGCCGGAAGCGCGAGTGCGCGCACCGCGGCGAGCTTGTCCACCTCTCGCAGCAGTGTTTCCAAGCTGACCTTGCCCGGGTCGGACTTCAACTCCGCCAACAAACCCCGGCCGCTGGACAGCGGCGCGGCACTGACCGCGACCAGCTCGCTCAATCTGTCGATCGATGCCTCACTGAGCCGCGACACCGTGCGCTCGCAAAACGTCTTCTCGAAGCTTGCTCGGGCCGAACCGACAATGCGGTCCGCCCGGCCCGGCGGCTCGAGCCGCTCCTTATCTGCACCGTGTGGTGCGCATGGAGTTCGGTGGTGCCGACGTCGCCGGTCAACACCATCAAGCCGGGACGCAGCAGCATCGTCCCTGCCCATCCACCGCGATCGGGGTGTGCCGCCGGCTTTCCCACGCTCGAATTACGCTGTGTCACCGGTTAGCTGATGCGGTCCAGTCGGAAGATGCGGAACTCGCGGCCGTCCGCGAGGCGGTATTCCATTTCGTAGCCAGGCCAGAACTCGACGATCTGGTCCCATACGCGTTTGCGGTCGACGCCGCCGATCTCGGTGACCGTCACCGGGAACGCGGAGCTGCCGTTGAAGCGGGCCGAGGCGGTGCGGGCCGCGCGCAGGTTCGCCGACCAGGCGGGGTGTTGGGGTTTGCCCCAGTTCGAGCCGACGAGGTAGAAGCTGTTGTCGCCCTCGGGAACACACAGCAGCGAGGTGGTGCGTGGCTGACCCGACTTGCGGCCGACCACGGTGATCTCGATCGAGGGCAGCCCGGCCAGGTCGAGCACGCCCCACCGACCGCCGGAGAGCCTGCGCAGCAATCGCTCGGTCGGCAGGACGACGCCCGCGCCGCGCATGACCCAGGGTTGCGACGCGAGAAAGCGCGCGAGGTCTTGTGAGGGATTCCAAACCATCCCCGAATCCTGGCTCGAGGGAACGGAATTCACCCAGTGATGGTGGGTGCTGAGAGGCAAGTCACTCGCGGGACGGGACCCCTCCCCTGTCCGTGCTGGTGAGTTATCGGGTAGCGAGGACATGTTGTCGATCTGGTGCGGTGGGTGTATCGGACTACCGGCATACATAGTTAAATGCGCATATCGCGGTAACTGTATGTATTTCTTGAGACCAGAGGCTTCGTGCATCCGTTCAACACGGGTAGCCCGGTGTGAAATCCACGCCCCTACCAGCAGAAACCGACCGCCCGGCTTACTCCACTCCCCCACCACGACCGGTCGCCTCGAATCCGAGCCCGCTCCCCCGGTACCGGATCGGTGGGTGATGCGTTGCTCTACACTCGGGCGGATGTCGAGCACCGCGTCACGCCCAGCCAGCGCCGTGAGTGGCAGGCAGGCCCGCTGGCAGCCGCACAACGACAGCCGCCGGGAGCGGATCGTGCTGGCCGCGATCGAGCTGATCGAGCAGTCCCCCGCCGGGGTCGAGGTGCCGATCGTGCAGATCGCCGAACACGCCGGGCTCGCGAAATCCGTGGTGTACCGGCAGTTCGCGGGGCGCGACGAATTGGATCGCCGGATCAGAAGCGATGTCGCCGAACGGTTCGTCGGCGATATCGAGGACGCGCTCGACATCGCCGACGGCTCGATCCACAACATTCTGGTGCGCACCATCGGCGCTGTCGTGAGCTGGATCGAAGACCACCCGCGGCTGCGCGACTTCCTGCGCACCGGGCCCTCCGAGACCGACCCCGATGTCGACGCGATGAGCGCGCTCATCGCCACCATCGCGGGCTCGACCAGGGCGCTGGTGAGCGGGCTGGCCGGCGCGGTCGGCGTCACCGACGACGCCTCGGCCGACACGATGACCTTCGCCATCGTGTCCATGACCGAGGCCACCGTCACGCGCTGGTCCAACGACCCCGCACCCGCGCTCACCAAGGACCAACTGATCGAGGAGCTCGCCTCCTACGCCTGGCACGTGGTCGACGGGGTCGCCCGCCGCCACGGCCTCACGCTGGACCCCGATCAACAGTTCACCGAGGTCCTCACCCACCTGATCGCCGGCGACCGACCGGACTCAGGCGGCTGAGCGCGCGCTGCGCTCGGGCTCGCTGCGGTAGCGCGAGACCGGCCCGTCGATTCCGAACTTGCGCCACAGCCAGCGCGCGGCCGGATTCATCAGCTCGAGGTCGGTAGCGAGTTTGCGCATGTCACCGAAGTAGCCCGACAGGATCTTGCGGGAATGCTCCGACTTCCAGAACGCCTGCTCGATCACCTCGCGCGGAATGCCGAACTCGCGCTCGAACGAACGCGGCGGGGCCATGATCTCGTTGGCCAGCCAGCGCATCGCGATCGGGAACGCCAGCGAGCACACCCCACGATTGAACTTGCCCATCTGCCCGATGTGCGCGGTGAGGAAATCGCCGGCGAAGGAGATGTGGCGCGCCTCCTCGGCGATGTGAATCTCCATGGTGCGCAACACCATCGGGGGCATCGTCGCACCCTCGCGGATCACGGCCTTCTGGTAGTGGTCGATCGGTTCCTCGCCGCCGAGGATGCCGATGAACAGAATCGTGTGGGCGTAGCCGCCCGCGACGCCGATCAGCGGCGACAGCGCCCGGAACAGCGGTCGCATGCCGGGCACGTCCACGTTCATGCGGTTGACCAATTCCTGGAACATCTGGATGTGGTTGCACTCTTCGGTCATCTCGTGCAAGCAGTACCGGAACTCCGGCGAACCGTTCGGCAGCTTCATGATGTACTGCATCATCCCGCGGATGAGCACGCTCTCGAACGCGGCGCCGACCTTGATGGCATTGGCCGTGCGCCACTTGCCGATCTCGATCTGCAGAGCCAATGGCTGGTCGCGATACCACTGGGTGGCGCCGAGCGGGTCGACGATCGGTGAGAGCACCCATCGCGGGTCGTTCGGGTCAAGGGCGAGCTCGGGCGAATCCCAGTCGATGTCGAGGTAGGGGTCGAAATGACGGTCGACGGATCCCTGGGACAGGGTCGCCAACGCCTCTCGGTATTCCTCGCTGATGGGTCCGCCACGGCTCGATTCGGTCAGCGTCATCGGTGCCTCCTCGGTATGCGTCCAGCGCGCCCGGCACTGTAAGCGCCGTCACACTGTTTCCCCAGAATATATGAGACTCGGGGTCTCAGGCAACCCCTGGGGCGGAGTGGCGCGGCGGCGTTATCGCGGCTACTCGACGAGCAGAACCACCAGCTGACGAGCCAGCACCGTGTCACCGGGTCCACCGAGCCAGATCAGCGGGCGCCGCTGGTCGAGATGGTCCAGCGCTTCGGGCAGGGAGACGAACACCCGATCCGCGCGCACCACGCAGACCTGCGGCACCGCCTCGGAGACGTCGGGTTCGCCGTCGGCGTCCAGTGCCAGCGAGCCGGTCGACGCGTCGCCCGCCACCGTGTCGCGCACCACCGCCTCGATCAGATCGGCCGAATCCGTGCCCCGGTGCACCACCCGGTGCGACGGGGCGCCCGCCCAGTGATCCAGCCAGGCCGGGCCGGGTTCGACCGCCGCGAGCACCGTCTGCACGCTCATCCCGTAGAGCACGTCGGCGACCGCGGCGGGCAGACCGGCCAGGTCGACGGTGCGCACCAGCGAGCCGTGCTCGCGCAACCGCTCGACGAATCGCTCGATCACCTCGGCGCGTTCGGCCGGGTCGATCAGCGCGTGGCGACCCCCGGACCGCCGCATCGGAACCCGGCGCTCGTCCTCGGGTAGGTCGAGCAGCCCGTCACGGACTCGTCGCAAGATCTCCTCGCGGGAATTCACTCGGGCACACTCCTTCGTTGGCGACGTCCCGGATCGCCGGTCACACAGTCCTCTCCCCACATACCGCGGGAACTCCTCAGATCGCTACCGTACCGACCGGTCCTCTTGATTCGAGTGCGGCGCGGCGAAGCCGAGCGCGCGCAGGAGTTGCTCGACGGTCAGGTCGAAGATCTCGGCACGGTCGGCGAAGGTGTCGCGGCCGTACATGTCGAAGACATCGAAGCTCACGGCGCCGAACAGCGTGGTCCAGGCGGTGAGCGCGGTCGCGAGCACCCGGTCGGGGATCGCCAGGCCGAACTGCTCGCGGATCTTCGCGAAATCGGTCGCGGTGTTCTCGGAGATCGTCGGCCCGGCGGTCGCGACATCGAGCGCGCCGCGGCGGTAGGCGGTGTCGATGATGGCGAGCAGGGTCGCGATCACGCGCACGCCCGGTGTCTCGGTGTCGGCGGCGGGGGCGTCGTAACCGGGGACCGGCGTGCCGAAAAGCAGGCCGTACCAAGCGGGTTCGGCCATGGCCCAGGTCCGCACCGCGTGCGCGGTCACCCGGAAGCGGGTCGCGGGATCGTCGGGTGCGTCGGCCAGTGCCGCGTCGACGGCGTCGCCGAGGGCGTTGTAGCCGTCGATCACCAGCATGGTCAGCAGCTCGTCGCGACTGCTGACGTAGCGATACACCGCCGAGGACACCATGCCCAGATCGCGGGCCACCGCGCGCAACGACAGCGCCGCGGCGCCGTGGGTGGCGAGGTGCTCGCGGCCGACACGTTGGATGTCGGCGATCGTGCGCGCGCGGGCCAGTGCGCGCGGACCCGGCTGCTCGGAGCTCATCGCTCGATCATCGCCCACTCGCCGCGCGGGCCGGATCGCGGTGTCGGGTCGGATCCTCGACGGCGGCGACGCGTTCGATCTCGGCGGCCAGGGTCGCACCGCCCACCTCCCACGCGACCGCGAGCATCCGTTCACGGAAGCGCAGCAGGTCGCCCTCCACGCCCTCGCCGCCGTAGCCGGTGCCCGCGGCGTCGCGGACCGTCTGCACGAGTTCCTCGGCGAGGCCGGTGATGCGGGTCTGGACCATGGTGCGTAACACCCCGCTCAGGGTGATGTCGATGCCGACGTCGTAGAGCACCAGGGCCGCTTTGAACATCGAGCGGTCCGCGACGAACCAGCGCGCGCCGCGGCGTTGCAGGTAGCCCGCCGCGACCAGATCGGCCAGCACATCGGCGCCGCGGTCGCCCAGCATCGCCGCGACCTCGGCCTCGTCGAGGGAGGTCGAACGTTCGACGCTCTGGCTCGCGCGCGGGTCGAACAGGGTGCGCCAGTCCCCCGCCTGCGGTTCGGCGTCGAACACCTCACGGATGGCGTCCAGGCGCAGTCCGCGCGCCTGCATGGCGAGGATGTCGCGCAACCGGTCCAGGTGCGACTCGGCGTAGACGACTTCCTTGCCCGCGCGGTCGGGCTTGGGCAGCACGCCCAGTGAGTGGTAGTAACGGATGGTGCGCGGCGCGACGCCGCTGAGGTCGGCGAGTTCCGCTCGGGTGTATCGGGCCACCCGACCAGCATAGAACCGCCCGCCACCTACGTTGACAGCTCTGGCTGTCGCCATTAGCGTTACTCAGGTCACTGTCGACACCGATCGAGGAGCTTCTCCATGTCCGAGCGCACCACCGACTTCGATGTCCTGATCGTCGGTTCCGGATTCGGTGGCAGTGTCACCGCCCTGCGCCTGGTCGAGAAGGGCTACACCGTCGGCGTCATCGAGGCGGGTCGCCGCTTCGCCGATGACGAACTGCCCAAAACCAGCTGGGACCTGCGCAAATTCGTGTGGGCGCCGAAGCTGGGCTGTTACGGCATCCAGCGCATCCACCCGCTGCGCGACGTGCTCATCCTGGGCGGCGCCGGCGTCGGCGGCGGTTCGCTGAACTACGCCAACACCCTCTACGTGCCGCCGGAGCCGTTCTTCCAGGACCCGCAGTGGCGCGAGATCACCGACTGGCGCGCGGAGCTCACGCCTTATTACGAGCAGGCGAAGAAGATGCTCGGTGTTGTGACGAATCCCCATATGACACCGGCCGACGAGATCTTCAAAGCCGTCGCCGAGGACATGGGCGTCGGCGACACCTTCGTGCAGACGCCCGTCGGCGTGTTCTTCGGAACGCCCGGCAAGACCGAGGCCGACCCGTACTTCGGCGGCGCCGGCCCCGAGCGCACCGGGTGCGTGGAATGCGGCGACTGCATGGTCGGCTGCAAGTTCGGCGCCAAGAACACCCTGGTGAAGAACTACCTCTACCTCGCCGAAAAGGCCGGGGCACAGGTCATTCCGATGACAACCGTGTCGGCGCTGCGGCCGCTGCCCGACGGCACCTGGGACGTGTCGACCGAGCGCACCGGCGCGTGGGTGCGCAAGGCGCCCAAGACCCTGACCGCCAAGCACGTGGTGCTCGCCGCGGGCACCCTCGGCACCCAGAAGTTGCTGCACGCGATGCGCGACGAAGGCGCACTGCCGAAGCTGTCGAACCAGTTGGGGCTGCTGACCCGCACCAACTCCGAGTCGATCGTCGGCGCCGCGACCAAGGTCCTCGGCCCCGATCAGGACTTCACCAAGGGCGTGGCCATCACGTCCTCGATCCACCCCACCCCCGACACCCACGTCGAACCGGTCCGCTACGGCAAGGGCTCGAACTCGATGGGCATGCTGCAGACCCTCATGGTCGACGGCGGCGGCCGAGTGCCGCGCTGGCTGCGCTTCCTCGGCCTCATCCTGTCGAACCCGCTGGTCTTCCTGCGCTTCCTCAGCGTGAAGAACTGGAGCGAGCGCACCATCATCTCGCTGGTCATGCAGCACCTGGACAACTCGATCACCACCTACACCAAGCGCGGCCTGTTCGGCGGCCGCAAGCTCACCTCCAAACAGGGCCACGGCCAACCGAACCCGACCTGGATCCCCGCGGGCAACGACGTGACCCGCCGGGTCGCGGAGAAGATCGGCGGCGTCGCCGGCGGCACCTGGGGCGACGTGTTCAACGTCCCGATGACCGCCCACTTCCTCGGCGGCGCGGCGATCGGCGCCGACCCCGAACACGGCGTGATCGACGCCTACCACCGCGTCTACGGCTACCCGACCCTCAGCGTCGTCGACGGCGCCGCCGTCTCGGCCAACCTCGGCGTGAACCCGTCCCTCACCATCACCGCCCAGGCTGAACGGGCCGCCGCCTACTGGCCGAACAAGGGCGAGGTCGACAACCGCCCCGAGCAGGGGGCCGGGTACACCCGCATCGCGGCTGTCGCGCCCGTGGCGCCGGTGGTGCCCGCGGGGGCGCCTGCGGCGTTGGTGTTGCCGATCGTGGAGATCCGCAGTACGGAGAAGACTGCGGGCTGATTCTGGGTTCCACACGGCTGTGGGCTACAGGCTCGCGCCCACAGCCGTCGGTGGTCCGTAACCCGTTGTGGCTCGCTAGGATTCGCCGATGCTGCTCTCCCCCGATGACGAGATCCTGACCAAGGCCGAGTTCGTGGCGTGCGTCGACAACCTGCGCATCGACCTGCTCGAGAATCCCGAGCAGTGGGAGAACGTCACCCTGGAGTCGTTCTTGGAGGCGTTGGGAGCGTGGGTGGACGGTTCGGACGGCTGGTACCGGAATCACGGAAAAGAGTTGCCGCACAACAGAGACTGGACCTTTTTCGCCCGCGCTCTGGAGGCCGCAGCGGTGTACGAGTAGTTGTCCGGGATCACACCGGCTGAACGAACCCCGGGGGCTGGTTGTCCAACAGGCGGCGGATCTCCTCGTCCGGATACGGGGTGCTCCGACTGGTCTGCTGGAAGGCGCGGGTGAACGCGGACATCGCCGCGGCGACCGGTGCGTGCCGGGTCAGTACTGCGGCGGTTCCCCCGGGGATGTCCTCCGGAGGCTTGCCGTCGGCGATGGCGCGCACCATTGTGGCGCGGCTCTCTCGGTCGTCCCGTCGAAGCTTGTAAAGAGCGGTGAGCAGCCAGTTCACCAGGTAGGTGACGCTGAAGGCGCGGTCATAGCTCTGGTTCCGGTCGAAGAACGCGGTTTCCGGTGGCGAGAGGTCGAATTCGGAGGAGAGCGCGAGGCCGTAGTCGGCGAAGTAGAGGCGTCGGCCGTCGGTGAGGATGTTCTGGAAGTGCGCGTCGAGGTGCAGGAGCCCACGGCTGTTCATGAACGCGGTGCCTGCGGCCAGTCCCCGCTCCACCATGGCGCAGGCCCGGTCGGTGGCCTCCTCACCCGCCTCGACCTGGGTGTTCAACCAGTCGTGCAGGGTGTGCGGGAGGTATTCCAGGAACAGCGCAATGCTCGCCGAAGAGTCACGGAGAGCCTCGATTCGGCGGCGTATCTCCGGGCTCCCGTCCCAATAGGCGACGGCGCGGTCGATGTCGGCGAGCTCGGTCGGCAGCGACGAGGTGTCCGGCAGCACCCGCCAGTGGTACATCAGCGGGAAGCCCCCGTATTCGGCGGCGAGAACCCAGTTCGTCGTCATGGTGTGCACGGCGAGCTCACGCCAGGCCCCGAAGCCCGCCCCGCCGACGAGGCCGACGCCGTAGTGGTGGAACATCGGCAGATCGAACAGGTTCGCCGTAGATCGGACATGCTGCCGTTCCAGGCCGGAGAGTGGGACTCGCTTCACGAAGACCGGGGCCCCGGCCACCTCGAGCAACGCCGTCTTTCCACCGATCCCGGACCCGATCGGCACGGCCGCACCGACGAGTTCGCCTATCACGTGGTCGCTGTGCTGCGCCAGCGCCATAGAGACGGCGCTGTGAGCACGCAGGCGCGCCGGGTGCGACCTGTCAACGGACGCCGCCGGGTCCTGGGATCTCAGGTCCCTGTCGCGCATGACCACGAGCCCCCCAACTGCACTCGCGATTCCATCGCGATCAACGGCTAGCCTACCGCGATCCTGAAACCCGGAAAGGGCGCTGGTCACGCTGACCGAACCGGTCAGCTCGATTCGGCGAAACATCAACGGGCGGTGCCGATTCGGAGCCGTTCGGACACGCGAACTCCGAGACGCGAATACGTGCCTTGGGAGCTGCTCGGTCGGACTGCGGTGCTAGCTTGCGCAGATGGGAAACGGGGTTGAGGCGCTGGCTCGTGAGGTCGCTGAGAAGGTCGACAGAATACGGAGTCTTCTGGCTGAGTCGTCCGAGAACGAGTTCGTAGCAACATTCGGGGCGGGAGTTGAACTCGACTCCGCGGCGATCCTCGATGAGTACTGCCGAACAATGGATTTCAGCATCGAGCAGGGTTGGGTGTCGAGTGGCAACCGAGCTGAGTGGCCCGCTCTCGTCGTTCCGGAGGCTTTGACAGCTCTCTACCGGATTACCAACGCCGCGACCGCGGGTTATGTCGGGCTGTTCGACAAGTTCTGTAAGGGGGACATCATGGATCCCGACGGTGAGGTTCACCGCAGCGAAGAGCACTGGCTGCAAGTTGGTTTGATCGGCAACGACCAGTTCTCGGTGAGTTTGATGTCGGGCGAGGTCATGTTCGCTGATCAGTACTTTTGGCGCTATGGCGAGCAGGACAGCTCCCGGATCGTTGCGCCGGACATGCTGACCTTCTTCGATGAGTACATGATCGGGCCGAAGTACCGGGAGTTCCTCGTAGATGACGAGGCGGAACGCCCCGGGAGTTGGTTTCGTTTCCTGTTGGACTACGGGTTCGCGTGACCGCAGTGGCGTAGCGATCTCGTTGGCCAGTGGAGTGTCGGGTCCGCCCTTCTGACCAGCTCAGGCGATATCCTTCGCTCACCTCGGCGCGTTGCTTCTGCTGGTCGGCTGACGATCAGGAGTCGGGGGTGCTGGCTGAACCCGCGGCGGAAGAGGGTGCGTTGAGCGACGAATCGTTGGGCGAACAGGACGTGGCGGGGAGCGGCGGGGGTTCGGCGCGTGGTCGGGTTCTGGGATCGACACCGCTTCGCATGGTGATCGGGATCGCCGCCGTCGCGGTGGGTGTGCTGCTGTTCCTCGCTCCGATGCACGTGCGAACGGTCGCTCTGGTCACCGGTGTCGGGTTCGTTCTCGTGGGGGTCGCGACGGCGTTGATCCCTCTCGCGGCGGAGAGGGTCAGAGTTCCGCTTTCCGCGCGGGTGCTCGGCGGTGTACTAGGCGTGCTGGGTGCGGCGATGGTGGTGTGGCCGAGCGCTGGGACGCCGGGGCTCGCCTTTCTCATAGGGACGGCGCTAATCGTTCACGGGGTGCTCGCCCTGTGGCAGGTGGTGCGGGCGGGCGGTGCCGACCAGCGCGTCACGGCGGCGCTCGCCGCGATCGCGAGTATTACTGTCGGCGTGGTCGCGTTCGCGTGGCCGGTTCTCACGATCGTGTTGTTCCGGTTCGGGGTTGCGGCGTGGTTCATCTTCTTCGGGTTGCAGCTGCTGTTCACCGCGCTTGTCCGGAGGCGGCACCGACACCGCTGGATCCGCACCATCGCCGCCGCTTCGGCACTCACGATCGCGGTACTGCTCGCCTACGGCAGCGTTCGACTCCTCTCCGGCGTGCCGCTGCCCGAACCCGGGCCCTTCTACACAGCGCCCGACAACGTGCCGCGCGAGCCGGGCCGACTGCTGCGCTCCGAGCCGCTCGACCAAGGCGTGCCCGACGGTGCGCGCGGATGGCGAATCCTTTACACGACAACACATCCCGATGGGACGCCCGCCATCTCGAGTGGCACGATCCTCGCCCCCGAGGACCCCTCGGACACTCCGTTTCCCCTGCTGACCGTCGCCCACGGCACCACCGGAATCGCACCGAAATGCGCGCCGTCGCTGTCCCCCACGCCGTTCGACGACGGCGCGGGGACCGCACTCCAGGAGATGGTGACCCAGCACGGCTGGGTCGCGGTGACCTCGGACTACATCGGGCTCGGGACGCAAGGCACCCACCCCTACCTCGTCGGCGAGGCCGAGGCGCGCAATGTGCTCGACGCCTCGCGGGCGGCGCGGCAGTTCGATGAGATCTCGACGACCACCGACACCGTCGTGTGGGGGCATTCGCAGGGCGGCCAAGCCGCATTGTGGACCGGACAGATCGCGGGCAGCTACGCCCCCGAGTTCCATATCAAGGGCGTCGCCGCCTTCGCGCCCGCCGCTGACCTCTTCGGGCTCGCCGAATCCGACAAATCCGAGGTCGGCGGCAAGACCATCTCCGCCTACATCGCGAACACCTGGAACGACCTCTACCCCCTACTCCAGCTCACCGACCACCTGACCCCTGGTTCGAAGCACGGTGTCGAGAAGATCCGAAACCTGTGCTTCAACGGCAAAGACGCACTCTCCGCAATCCTGCGCGGCTCACAAATCCCGAATCAGGTCTTCCCGGATCAACTCCTCGACGGCGAATTCGGCACCTTGTTGAAGGGCCAGACTCCCGTCGGTCCTTTCCCCGCCCCGGTGCTGGTCGCCCAAGGTCTCGCCGATCCTCTCGTCAAGCCTGAGCTGCAACAGAATTGGGTCGATGCCCGCTGCGAGTCGGGCGAACCGATCGACTACCGCACCTTCCCCGGTCTCAGCCACATGAGCCTCGTCGCCGCCGACTCACCGCTCACCCCACAGATCGTCCAATGGACCCTCGACCGCTGGACGGGCGCCACCCCGACCCCCACCTGCGACGCCGGGTGATCAACGATCCGCTTGCTCCGCCGCGCCCACGACGGTCTGTCGGCCCGCGATCCGGCGGCTGAGGATCGCGCCGACCAGCGCGGCGAGCGGTGTCATCAGCACCGCGTACACCGCGGCGGGCACGGCGACGCGTGGTTCGTCCAGCACGCTGACCGCGATGGCGATGGCGATCGCGCTGTTGTGGACACCGATCTCCATCGACGAGGCGATCGCCTGCGGCGGCGAGATTCCGAACGCGCGCGGTACCACGAAGCCGGTAACCAGGCTGATCACACAGAAGGTCGCCGCGATCGCGCCCACCTCGAAGAAGTAGTCGCCGAGCTGTGCGCGGTCGGCGACCATCGTGGCGATCACGAGGCCGGCCAACAGCGCGATCGAAGCGATTCGCACGGGCCGGTCCATCCTGGCCGCGAAATCGGGTGCCCGGCGACGTACGAGCATCCCGATCAGAACCGGACCGAGCACGATGACGACAACCTGCAGTGTCTTGCCGAACTGCAGCCCGAGCTGGTCGGCCTGCGCGGGCGCGAAATGGCCGATGGCCAGGTTGGTGACCACCGGGATACTCACCACACAGAGAACCGAATTCACTGCTGTGAGTGAGACATTGAGCGCCACATCGCCTCGGAACAGATGACTGAACAGGTTCGCCGTCGCGCCGCCGGGCGAGGCGGCCAGCAGCATCATGCCGACAGCCGACAGCGGCGGTAGGTCGAACGCGGTCACCAGGAAGAACGCCACCGTCGGCAACACCACCACCTGACAGGCCAGCGCGACGCAGACCGCCTTGGGCGCGCGCAGCACCCGGGCGAAGTCGGCGACGGTCAGTGACAATCCGAGCCCGAACATGATGACCGCGAGCGCGCCGGGCAACGCGGTCGAGACGAGCGACGAGTTCATCGCTTGTTACCCCACATCGGCGAGACGCCCTCCATCAGGTCTTACGTCGCTTGCCATGCCAGGCCACCTTCCGAGATTGGAATGTACGTAGATCTATTGGTTAGAACGTTCATCTACCCAAAAGGGTTCATGCGATCTGGTGAGGGAAACCTCGCATCCGGCGAGGCGATCAATCCTGTTGTCGCGCCGTCTAACACCCGGCCGCAGCAAAGCAGCTAGCCGATTCCGGTCGAACAATCTGTGACCGAATATTAGTGACCGCCGATTCCGCTGGTCACTGCCACAGCGACATGCTTCACTGCCGGACAACACCTTTCAATCGCTCTACGCTTTCCCCGCCCGAGCCCCGGGCACAGCAGGACGACGAGGAGGAAAAGCAGAATGAACAACCCGATCAAGCAACGCAGCCCGTGGGGTGGGTGGTGGCTCATCGGCATCACCATAGGGATCTACTACCTCGTCTGGTTCCACAAGGTCAATGCCGAACTCGCCGCAGCCACCGGGCAGCCGCACGCCGCATGGGGCCGGTGGTGGAACCAGATCATCCCGATCTGGGGCTGCGTCGGCATCTACCGCACCGCACAGCGAATCAACGAAGCGCACGCCGCCCGCAACTCCTCGGTGCAGGTGTCCCCGCTGATCGCTTGGCTGGTCGCGCCGATCTGGTTCTTCTCGCAGCAGCGATACCTGCAGCGCCGAGTCAACTCACTCGGTGACCTGATCGCGGCGCAGGGCTCGGCCGACCCGCGGCCCCTGGCAGCCTGATGACCGGAGGTCCGGCACGAGAGCCGGACCTCCGGCATTACTGTGCGACGGTGGCAGAGCCGATCGGGTTCAGAGGGCGTTGATGCGGGCCAAGGCGTCGAAGGCCAGGTCGGCGGCTTGCCAGAGGGTGGTTATCTCGGTGTGGATGGTGGGGGCTAGGGCGGGGTTTTGGAGGGCAAGGCCGTTGGTGAAGATGACGGTGTTGGCGGCCAGGTCGGCCGCGATGAGCATTTGTTCGGTGGCTACGCCCGCGCCGAAGAGTTGGTCCAGACCTTCGCCGACGAAGTAGAAGTGCCAGAGCGGACCGAGGTCGGCGTTGTAAGCCGCCCTGGTGCGGTCGACGATGGTGTCGCCCGCGGCGGCGATGCTTGCCACGATTGTGAAGTAATCGGGGGCGTTCTCCGGTGTGCTGCCTACTGCGGCGACGGCGTAGGAGAGGTCGACGGTGAGGTGGGCGTTGTAGCCGGCCATGGCGGTGCGCGCGCGGGAGGCGGTGCAGTCTTGGGCGAGGGCGAAGTAGTGCGCCCATTGGGGATCTGGGGTGCCGCCGGTGAATTCGGCGTGGAGGTTATCGAGGAAGCGGCGCAGCAGGTCGTAGCTGATGGCGTGGGCGTAGTCGCGGTCGGCGAAAGCGGCCGGGTCGCGTTGCAGGGGCATCACGGCGGCGTATTCGACACCGTCGAGGCCGATGGCGAACAGGCCGCGCAGGTCGCGGTGGTCGACGAGGATCTCGGTGATCCGGTGGTGGCGGTCGACGGCGTCCTCGAGTCGGGCCAGGCCGGTGCCGGGGATCGTGGCGGTGTCGGAGAGCCGGGCGATCTCGGCGACGTCGGTCTGGGACAGGGTCGAACCGCAGGCGGTGTCCCGGACGGCCGCCTGGGCGGGGTTCGCGGGCAGGGCCAGGGTCACGACCGCCACGCAGGCGGCTATTCCACTCGATACGCGCACGCGCCGATTTCACCACCTCGGCGAGTGTTCCGCGCGCGGACTCGCCCATCCCGACGAATCGGTGGGCGTGTCGGTGCCGCCGAGCCCGGCATCGTCATAGCCTGGACCGATGCCGGAAACGATCGCGATCTCAGGGGCCAGTGGACACATCGGCGGCCGGGTGGCACAGATTCTCGCCGGGTCCGGTGACCGCCGGTTGCGACTGCTCGGACGCGATGTCTCCCACATCGCGGCGCTGCCCGACGCCACCGCCGCGCGCATCGAGTTCAGCGATCCCGCGACGGTCGCGGACGCGCTCGAAGGGGTGCACACGTTCTTCTTCGTTTCGGCCACCGAGAGCGCCGACCGAGCCGCCCAACAGCGGGAGGTGGTCACGGCGGCGAGATCTGTTGGGGTCCAACGGATCGTGTATCTGTCGTACGTCGGCGCGGCGCCCGAAGCCACGTTCACCTACGCCCGCGATCACTACGACACCGAGCAGGCCGTCCGGGAGTCCGGGCTGGCGTTCACCTTCCTGCGCGACAACCAGTATCAGGACATCATCCCGCACCTCGCCGATGCCGACGGCGTGATCGCGGGACCCGCCGGTACGGGCGAGGTTGCCGCTGTTCTGCGCGCCGATGTCGCCGATTGTGCTGCGGCGGTGTTGAGTTCGAGCGAATACGACGGCGATACCTTCGATGTGACCGGTCCGCGCGCGTTCACGTTGGCGACCGCCGCCGCCGAGATGACCCAGATACTGGGCCGCCCGTACAGTTTCGTGGATCAGACGGTGGAGCAGGCCTACGCATCGCGGGCGAAATACCATGCGCCGCAATGGGAGGTGGATGGGTGGGTGAGCACCTACACCGCGATTGCGCGGGGCGACCTCGAACACGCCACGGACACGGTCTTGAAACTGACCGGCCACCCGGCCACCGACTTTCGGGAGTTCCTCTCCGCGCTGGCGAAAAGGCACTGACCCGGCTCGGAGTACACCGAGCCGGGTCAGCGTGTATTACGCCTCGGCCTTCTCCGGCGAAGGTTCCGTGGTGGGGGTGGGGGTCGGGAGGAAGGAGTAGGCGAGGCAGACGAGGGCGAAGAAGAGGTAGCCGAGGGCCACGCTGGGGGCGGCTGCCCATTCGACGGCGTGGGCGTGGATCAGGCCGATCCAGCTGAGGGTGGCGCCGATCAGGGCTGCTACGCCTGCGGCTCGGAAGCGTTTGTCGAGGATGAAGGTGACTATCGCGCCGAGGATCAGGCCGGCCAGGACCGCGCCGGAGCCGAGGGTTTTGAGGCCGTCGTAGACGACGCCTGCTTGGCCGAGGGCTTCGGAGCCGACCTTGGTGGCCGAGGTTCCGGCGGCGGAGAGGGCGTTGTCGATCTGGGTGACCGCCCATTCGGCGAGGTTGGGGAGCAGGGCGGCGACGACGGCGACGGCGTGGAGGCGTGGGACGGCTTGGAAGGCTTGGGCGCCGATGAGCAGGCCGATGTAGAGCAGGATGGGGACGATGGCGGGGATGGGGAGCAGGGTGGCGAGGATGCCGAAAAGGCCCAGCAGGCACATGATTGCGATGGTGGCACCGGCGGCGAGGGAGTAGCCGGTGCGGCCGCCCGCGTCCTTCCAGCCGGGGTGGCCGATGTAGACGGCGGGCGGGAACGGGGAGCCGAAACCGGCGCCGAGGACCGCGCCGAAGCCGTCGGCGAGCAGGACGCTGCGCAGGTTGTAGTTGTCGCCCGCGGCGGCGGCGCTCTCCACGTTGCTCATGGCTTCGGTGAAGTTGTAGATGCCGAGGGGGATGGCGGTGGCCAGCAGGGGGGCGAGGTTGCTCAGGCCGTCGAAGAGCAAGTCGAGGCGCAGGTCGGGCAGGCCGAGGGCGATGTCGCTGGCGGCCTGGGCGACGTCGGGGGCCGACATGTAGCCGCCGATCCAGCCGATCGCGGTGCCCACGAGCAGGGCGACGAGGCCGACGGGGATGTTGCCGGGCAGGCGCACGTCGGTGAAGAAGCCGATCAGGATGATCGCCAGCACGGGCAGACCGATCCAGGCCACCTCCCACATCTGCGCGGCGGGGCGCATGGCGATGAAGGTGATGGAGATGCCCGCCAGGGTGCCGAGCATGGCGGCACGCGGGGTGACCTTGCGGATGTAGGGGCCGACGAAGGCGCCGATCATCACGATCACGCCGATCATGAACGCCCACGCCAGGCCGGCGGCCCACGCCCGCAACGGATCTCCGGTGGTGAGGTAGATCGGCAGCATGACCACGAAGACCACGATGAACATGTGCGGCACGCTCGGGCCGTAGGGCAGCGCGGTCACATCGGTGCGGCCTTCGCGTCGGGCGAGGCGGCGGGCCAGGATCATGTAGTAGAGGTTGCCCAGCACCAGGGCGATGCCGAGGGCGGGCAGGACCGTGCCGAGCACGTCGGTGCTGGGGATCTTCACCACGGCGATGGTGAGGGTGGTCAGGGTGAGGACGTTGACCAAGATGTTGAACGCCAGGCCGAAGAAGGCGTTGGTGTCGCCGCGGGTCCACCACGGAAGGGCAAGGGGCACAGGGGGTTCGGAGGCGGTGGTTTTTGTCGAGGTGTCGACGGACATGGTGGAACCTTCTTCGCTAGGCCGTGACGGAGGCGGGGGTGGTCAGTGCGGTGATGACATCGGCGGAGTCGGCGACCCAACCGAAGATCGCCCCTTGCGCGGCGATCATGGCCAGGCCGACGCGCTGGAATTCGGGGAAGTAGGAGCCGACGCAATCGGCGACGACGAGGCATTCGTAGCCGCGATCGTTGGCCTCGCGGACGGTGGTGTGCACGCAGACCTCGGTGGTGACCCCGGCGACGAGCAGCGTGGTGATCGAATTCTGGTGCAGGACAGTGGCGAGTTCGGTGGCGTAGAAGGCGCCCTTGCCGGGTTTGTCGATGACGGTCTCGCCTTCGATCGGGGCGAGTTCGTCGATGATGTCGTGGCCGTATTCGCCGCGGATGAGGATGCGGCCGAAGCGGCCGGGGTCGCCGATGCGCTGAGAAGGGTTGCCGCGCCGCAGTTTCGCGGGCGGGCAGTCCGACAGGTCGGGCAGGTGCCCCTCCCTGGTGTGGATCACGGTCAGGCCCGTGGCGCGGGCGGAGGCGAGCAGGGCGGTGAGGGGTTCGATGGTGGTGCGCAGCAGGGAGACGTCGTTGCCGAGGCTCTCGCCGAAACCGCCGGGCAGCAGGAAGTCTCGCTGCATGTCGATGATGACGAGGGCGGTCGTCGCCGGGTCGAAGGTGAACGGGCCTGGGCTGGCGGGGATTTCGGTCATCGTCGCTCCTGGAGGGATACCGGGCCGAGGTGGTGGGTGTGGACGGTGGTGCGGGGTTCGTCGAGCAGTCGGGCCGCGGCGGCGAGGACGACGTCGTCGGCGAGGGCGGGGCCGAACACCATCAGCGACACCGGGCGACCGTCGCGGGTGGTGCCGGCGGGGACGGCGACCGCGGTGAGGTCGAGCAGGTTGCCGAAGTGGGTGTAGTGGCCGAGGACGGTGTTGGTGGCGATGGGATCGGCGAGCACCTCGGGCACGGTGAAGGTGGTGCCGATGGTGGGCACGACCATGACATCGAACGCAGCCCACAGGCGGGCGACCTCGGCGCGCAGTTCCTGGAGTCGCTGCTGGGCACGGAAGACATCGACGGCGGTGAATCGCTTTCCGCTGTCGAGGATTTCGCGGATGACGGGCAGGATCGAGTCGGGTCGTTCGGTCAGGAAGTCCTCGAATTCGACCAGGCGTTCGGCGACCCACGGGCCCTGGTAGAGCAGGGCGCCCGCCGCGAGGAAGGGTTCGAGGGTGGTGTCGAGGCAGGTGAAACCGTTGCCGGGCAGGCGGTCTCGGGCGGCGAGGTGGGCGGCGCGCATGGCGTCATCGCCGAAGAAGTCGAGTTCGTGCGGGGCGGGCAGGCCGATGCGGATGGGGCCGCCGGCGAAGCGCGGGCCGCGCTCGCGCGTCCACGGGTCGTCGTGGTCGATGCCGATGATCACGTCGGCGACCAGGTCGAGGTCCTCGACGGTGGTGGCCATCAGGGTCAGGCAGTCCAGCGACTTGCAGGCGGGGACGAGGCCGACGGTGCTGATCAGGCCGCGCGAGGGCTTCCAGCCGACGATGCCGTTGAGGGCGGCGGGCACGCGGCCCGAGCCCGCGGTGTCGGTGGCCACGCAGAACGGGACCTGGCCGAGCGCGACGGCCAGGGCGGAGCCGGAGCTCGAGCCGCCGGAGATGAGGTCGCCGCCGAAGACGCTGCGCGGCACGGGATAGGGGGTGCGGGTGCCGTTGAGGCCGGTGGCGAACTGGTCGAGATTGGTCTTGCCGACGAACAGCGCGCCCGCGTCGAGCAGGCGCTGCACGGCCGGTGCGGTGGTGGTGGCGACGTAGGCGTAGTCGGGACACGCCAGGGTGGTGGGGTAGCCGGCGACGTCGATACTGTCCTTCACCCCGAACGGGACGCCGTAGAGGGGTAGCGTGCGCGCACCGGGTCTGCGTTCGATCGCCGCCGCGGCCGCGAGGAGTTCCGCGCGGGGCACCGGGGTGATCCAGGTGCCGTCGTCGCCGCGCGCGGCCATCGCGTCGGCCACGCGCGCGGCGGTCCTGGTCGGCGAGCCGTTGCCACCCTGGTGCTGGGTGAGGATTTCCTGGACCGTAGATCCTGTCATGTTGTCGATTGTCGACAGAATGTGTGACGGCCGTAGGCGCCGTCTGTATCGGATGTGTTAGCAGATACCGTGTTTGAGGTTCAGATACGTCTGCTCGCCGTGGGTGCGCAGGGCCGCCTCGGCTTCGGCCGGGTCGTTGCTCTCGAGCGCGGTGAGCAGGTCCTGGTGGCGGCGCACGCCCTCACGGCGCGCACCGGCCTCGGTCTCCTCGCGCAGGTTGCGGGCCATGGCCAGTTGCAGTTTCACCAGCACCTGCTCGTAGACCAGGTCGAGTTGGCGATTGCCCGCCAGCGCGACGATTTCGGCGTGGAAGCGGCGGTGGGCGTCGTCGCGGGCGACCCAGTCCTTGCGCCGGTCGGCCTGGGTGAGTTCGGCCAGGGCCGCCCGAACACGGTGCAGGCGTAGGTCTTTCGCCGGGAGCGCGACGCCGAGCGCGTGCTGCTCGAGGGCGCGGCGCACCTCGAACAGTTGCACGATGTCGTGGGCCGACCACACCACCACCCGGTACCCGCGACGCGGCAGATGTTCGACCAGACCCTGCTCGGCCAGGCGCCGCAGGGCCTCGCGCACCGGCGCGCGGCTGATGCCCAGCCGCGCGCACAGCGCCTCCTCCCCGACCCGCTCCCCCGGCGCCAGCGCACCACTGAGCACCTCCGCGCGCACATGGTGGGCGGTCATCTCCACCAGACTCGCCGGGAGATCGGTCGAATGCGATGCGGCTGCCGTCATGAGTCGAGTCTACGAACACCGGCGGTGGTGGCGCCGAGGCCGCTAGACCAGCCGCAGGCTGGAGACCATTTTCTTCGCCTGATCGGCGGTGAGTTCACCGCTGGTGCCACGGTCGGCGAGGATGGTCAGCACCAGGACGGTGTTGGTCGCGTTGCGGAAGGCGAAGGTGTAGACGGAGTAGGCGTTGGTCGTGCAGCCCGGCGCCATCGGAGTCCACGGACCGGACGATTCCACGAACTGGCCCTCGACGCCGCTGTCGGTCTTCATCGAGGTCGCGGTGCTGAGCTTGCCGCCGGTGGGATCGGCGTAACCGCCTGCCGCCGTGACCTTCGCGACCGTGGTGGCGGCCTTCGCCAGATCGGTGTCGGTGGTCGAGGTGACCGCCGCCATCGCCCGATACACCGAACCCGGGCAGTAGTCGGCGCCCTCGGTCGACTGACCACGACCGTCGATGGTGCCCAGCGCGTTGGCGATCTCGAGGGTGTCGGTGGAGGCGTGGATGTTCCAGGCCTGCGGGACGTCGTAGGCGATGCGGTAGTTGGGGATGAGCACGCCCTGGGAACCCGGGGCGACCGGGGCGGTGCTGGTGCCCGAGAGGGGGCCCGCCTTCGTCGTGGTGGTGGAGGTGCTCGGGGCGGCGGTGGGGTCGTCGGAGGAGGACGTCGCGGCGAAACCGATCACGGCCGCTACGGCGATCACCAGCACCACGACGACCGCCACGATCGCGATGATCGCGCCCGAGCCGGACTTTCGGGGCGGAGGTGTCGAAAACGGTTGCGGGGCTTGGGGGTAGCCGGGTTGCTGGGGGTAGCCGGGCTGGCCGAACGGCTGTTGGGGGTAGGGCTGTTGGGCCGTTCCCTGGGTGTAGCGCTGGCCGTAGCCGGGTTGGGTGTACGGGCCGGTTCCCGGGGCGAACGCGCCGGGCTGGGCGTACGGATTCTGGCCGGTACCAAGTTGTTCCGTGGCCGGCTGCTGCCATTGCGGCTGGCCGGTGGGGGGTTGGTGCCACTGGGGCTGGTCGCCGGTTCCCGGTGGGGTGAAGGGCTGGCCGAGCAGTGTGGGGTCGGCGGGCTGCTGCCACTGCGGCTGCTGGCCGGTGCCCGGTTGCGGCAGTTCGCCGGATCCGGGTGGGGTGTACGGCTGGCCGAGCAATGTCGGGTCCGCGGGCTGCCCGGTGCCGGGCTGCTGCCACTGCGGTTGCGCACCGGTCCCCGGCGGGGTGTACGGCTGGCCGAGCAGGGTCGGGTCCGCGGGCTGCCCGGTGCCGGGCGGTTGCCACTGCGGTTGCGCGCCTGTCCCCGGCGGAGTGAACGGCTGGCCGAGCAGCGTCGGGTCGGCCGGTTGGCCGCTGCCGGGCTGGTGTCCCGGACCCGGGTGCGGTTGTTCGCCGGTGCCAGCGGGTGTGGCGGGCCGGGCGAGCAGGGTCGGGTCGGCGGGCTGGGGGCTGCCGGGCGGTTGCCACTGTGGCTGCTCGCCCGGCGGTGGCTGGGGGGTTTCGTTGGGGGCGCGCAGGGTGGTGTGGTCCGCGGCGGGTGGGGCGGTGGGGTCAGGGGTCGGCCCTGACAATCCGGGAGCCTCCCACCACCGATCAGCGTCGTTTGCCACGTCCTGTTCCTTCCTCGCCCTCTGACTCCGCGGCCGTCGAGCAGGACGCGGTGGGTCAGATCCACCGTCAGCGTAACGGCGCGGGACCGACCGCGAGTAGTCGACGCCGTCGGCGGCGAATCCACCCGATGCGCAGGACGTTCGGTAGCGCGGGACGCTCCGGCGGCACGAGCCGGAACGGCAGGGGCGCACAGGGTTCCGGCACCGGGCGAATCGGGCGGAAATGCGACGCGAGCTGGGCACTTGGGTTGCGATGGCAATGTCTTTACGATATCTTTACTTTGACGGTGCGCACGGGAAGTCGCGCCGGGTCGCCGACCGAGATCGGCACGGCGGCGGGGTCTCTCACTGTCCGGGGGGGTGTGTCATGGCTGAGTTCTTGCGGTTGACGGTCACGTTTCCGACGGCCCTGTTCAGCTTCGCGTTGCTCGTCGTCGTCGGGTTCTGGGCGCTCGTGCTCGTCGGCGGCGTCGAGGCCGACGCGTGGGAGAGCGTCGATATCGGTTCGGGGAGTAACGGTTTCGACGCGCTCGGGCTGGGCGGGGTGCCGGTGACGGTGGCCGTGTCCGGACTCGTCGGGCTCGGCTGGTTCGCGAGTCTGGTCGGCACCGTTGCCGTCGAGGCGGTCGGGGTGCGCGGAATCGCCTCGGTCGCCGCCGGTTTCGGGGTGCTCGTCGTCGCGGTCGTGGCCGCGGTGGCCGGGACTCGACTGGTGGTGATTCCGCTGCGACGGGTGTTTCGGGACAGTCCGGCGCCCTCGCACCACGACTTCGTCGGCCGGGTGTGCGTGGTGCGCACCGGCCACGTCGACGAGGAGTTCGGTCAGGCCGAACTCACCGCCGCCGACGGTTCGTCGGCGGTGATCCAGGTCCGGTGCGGGGCGATCCACACCGCGACCACACCCCTGCGATCAGGGGATTCCGCCATCGTCTATGACTACGACCAGGCCGCAGGCACGTTCTGGGTGGCCGCAACGGAGGGGAACTGATGTCCAGTATCGCCATCGGATTCGGCGTGTTGATCGCGCTGGTCCTGCTCGTCGGGCTCGCCGTGTTGTTCCTGGTGAGCCGACTGTTCAAGAAGGTCAGCCAGGGACGCGCGCTGATCATCTCCAAGATGCGCAAGGTCGATGTGACCTTCACCGGCGCCGTGGTGCTGCCGGTGCTGCACAAGGCCGAGATCATGGACATCTCGGTGAAGACCATCGAGATCGCCCGGGTGGGCCGCGACGGGCTGATCTGCCGCGACAATATCCGCGCCGACATCAGGATCACCTTCTTCGTGCGGGTCAACAAGACCGTCGAGGACGTGATCAAGGTGGCCCAGGCCATCGGCACCGAACGCGCCAGTGACCAGGCCACGTTGCAGGAACTGTTCAGCGCCAAGTTCTCCGAGGCGCTCAAGACCGTCGGCAAGCACCTGGACTTCGTCGACCTCTACACCCACCGCAACGAGTTCCGCGACCGGATCATGGCCGTGATCGGCACCGACCTCAACGGCTACAGCCTCGAGGACGCCGCGATCGACTACCTCGAGCAGACCCCGCTGCTGCAACTCGACGCGCAGAACATCCTCGACGCGCAGGGTATTCGCAAGATCACCGAACTCACCGCGATCGAACACGTGCGCACCAACGAGTTCCGTCGCCACGAGGAGAAGGAGATCACCCGCCAGAACGTGGAGGCCCGCGCGGCGGTGCTCGAGCTGGAGCGCCAACAGTCCGACGCGGAGAACCGGCAGCGCCGCGAGGTCGAGACGCTGCGGGCGCGCGAGGAGGCCGAGATCCTGCGGGTGCAGGCCGAGGAGCGACTCAAGGCGCAGACCGCGGCCATGCGCACCGAGGAGTCGCTGGGAATCCAGGCGCAGAACCGGGATCGGGAGATCGCGGTGGCGGAGAAGAACCGTGAGCGGGTGATCGCGATCGAGTCCGAGCGCATCGAGAAGGACCGCCAGCTCGAGGTGGTCGACCGGGATCGGGCGGTGTCGTTGGCCCAGATCGGCAACGAGCGCGAGCTCGAGACCGAGCGGCGCACCGTCGCCGAGGTGGTGCGGGAGCGGGTGGCGGTGGATCGGACCGTGGCCGAGCAGGAGGAGAAGATCCTGGGGTTGCGGGCCGTCGAGGCCGCCGAGCGCGAGCGTCAGGCCATCATCATCCGGGCCGAGGCCGACGCCCAGGAGCACCTGGTCAAAGACATCAAGGCCGCCGAGGCGGCCGAGGCGGCGGCGAAGTTCCGGGCCAAGGAGTCGTTGACGCTGGCCGAGGCCGAGGTCGAGGCCGCGGAATTGCAGGCCAGGGCCAAGATTCGGCTCGCCGAGGCCACCCAGGCCGAGGCCGCCGCGCAGGGTCTGGCCCAGGCGCAGGTGCGTGAGCGCGACGCCGACGCGATCGAGAAGGTCGGCCGCGCCGAGGCCGCGGTGCTGCGCGAACGCAACACCGCCGAGGCCGAGGGGCTGCGCGACAAGCTCAAGGGCGAGGCCGAGGGTCTGCACGAGAAGGCCGCGGCGATGGCGGTTCTCGACGACGCGACCCGCGAGCACGAGGAATTCCGACTGCGGCTGGAACTGCAGAAGGAGGTCGAACTCGCGACCGTGCAGGCGCACCGGGACGTGGCGCAGGCGCAGGCCGATGTGCTGGCGGTGGGTCTGGGCAATGCCAAGATCGACATAGTCGGCGGGGAGTCGATGTTCCTGGACAAGCTGGTCGGGTCGATCGGGCTCGGCAAGAGCATGGACAAGCTGCTGCACTCCGACACCGGCGCCGCCGCCACCGCGGTGGTCGGCACGCTGTTGGCGCGCAACGGGTCAGGGCCGGACAAGACCGACGAGGCCGCCGCGCTCGACCTGCTGCTGGACAAGTGAGCGCGCCGCGGCCGCGGCCCGAGACCGTAGGTGCCGCCCTCGACGGCGGCACCTACGAGGTGCTGCGGACCCGCCTGCACGAGCAGGCGAGCGAATTGGCCCGGCGCTGCGAGGAACTCAACGACCGCCGCATCGCCGAGTTCGGCGGCATCGAGTTGGCACTGGTGGGCACCGAGCACATCCGCACCGAGCACAACTGCGTGCCGCGCGACATCGTCGCGGTGGGCGACGGGCGAATGCTGTTCGGGTACAACGTGTTTCTCGGGCTCAAGCCGCAGACCGAGATCGGGGACGTCTTCGCCGCGCACCGGTTCCAGCGCGAGGACTCCGGTTTCGGTTTCAGCGCGGCCGAGCCGGCCGGTCTGCTCGACGACCCGCGCTTCCAGCGCGACTTCGCCGAGCTCTACCGGTATTACACCCAGACCCGGCTGCTGCAATTGCGCCGGATCGACGGGCTGATGCTGGCGGTGTTCCAGATCGGGCAGCGCACCGACGACATCACGGTGCTGCGTTGGAAACTCGACCCGGCCGGTGGGGTCGAGTATCTGGACCGTCGAGGCGAACGCGATCACGTGTTCCCGCCGCCGCACGAGTTCGCCTGGACCGAGACCACCCGTAACGACCAGGTATCGGGCAGGCATCCGCACCTGTCGATCCTGGGCAAGGTATTCGTCGAGACCCTGGGCGGCACGCTGACGGTGAAGGTGGAGAACAACACCGAGTCCGGCACCGGGATCTACGCCGAACCGGTGGACGAGCCGTTGCAGAGCCTGGCCGATGCCGACGTGTTCTACGCCGAGGTCGGCGCACTGATCCTGCTGCGCATCCGGCCCTATAACGAAACCGCTTGGCGGCACCTGGTTTTCAACACCAGGACGCGCACGGTGGTCCGGCTCGACGGGATCGGGTTGTCGTGTCGGTTGCTGCCAGAGGATCAGGGCATCGTCTTCCCGGGCGGCTACTACCTCGAAACCGGGGTCCACAAGACCTTCGACACCGCCATCGACGATCTCGAGTACGAGCGCACGGTGCGCGCCGCCAACGGTGAGGACGTGCTCTACGTCTTCCATGCGCGCGCCGAGGGTCGCACGTTGCTGTTGCCCTACAACATGATTCGCAAGCAGGTCGCCACCCCGATCACCTGCCACGGGTACTCGCTGTTCGACGACGGGACCATGGTGGTGTTCCGGGCGGTGTCGGAGGAACCGACCCGGGTGCACACCATGCAGGTGTGGCAGACCCCGTTCGTCGCCGACACGCACGCGGCGCGTAGGGCGGCGGGCACCGGGCCGCTGGCTCGGATCGGCAATGCCGAACTGGTGCGCGGGGTGTCGGACTGCTTGTCGGTGACCCGCATGGTGGCCGATATGGCGCCGACCACCGAGGTGTTCGAGGCCATCATCGCCGCGTGTGTGCGCACCGCCGATCACCACCACTGGCTCGCCGACCCCGATTTCGGCGCGCTCACCGAATCGCTGACCGCGCTGCGCACCACCGCCGAACAGGCCGTCGACGAGTTCGAGAAGGTCACCGCGCGCACCGAACAGGCCGAACAGGCCGTGGCGGCGGCGACCGAGGAGGTCGCCGCGCTGGTGCGCACCGCGGGCGGTCACACCAGCGCGCAGGGTTGGGTGGACGAGCTCACCGCCCTGCATCGCGCGGCGGGCCGGGTGGAGACCCTGCGCGAGCTGCGCTACGTCGACACCGATCGGCTCGACGACCTGGCCGCGACCGTGGCCGACGCGCTCGATATCACCGGGCGCGGGTGCGTCGAATTCCTCAGCGACCCCACGGCTTTCGACGAGTACCTGCGCGCTGTCGAGGAGACGGCCGAGCGCGCGCTGGCCATGGACACCGTCGCCGAGGCCGCGCCGATCCGGACCTGGCTGAGCGAGCAGACCGACGACCTGCACACCGTCATCGAGATCGTGACCGGGCTCGAGGTGGGCGACGCGAGCCTGCGCGCGGGCATCCTGGAACGCATCGCGACGGTGTCGGCCGCGGCCAACCGGGCGCGCGCCACGCTGGAAGCGCGCCGGGCCGAGCTGGCCGCCGCCGAGGGGCGCGCCGAATTCGCCGCCGAGTACGCCCTGCTCGGGCAGGCGGTGACCAGCGCGCTGGCCCTCGCGGACACCCCGGAGAGCTGCGACGACCAGGTGGCGAAGCTGCTGCTGACCGTCGAGAGCATGGAGACGCGGTTCGGCGCCTTCGACGACTTCGCGCAGCGGATCGCCGACAGCCGCGACGACGTCTACGAGGCCTTCGCGACCCGCAAACAGCACCTGCTCGACGAGCGGTCCCAGCGGGCGCGCCGCCTGCTCGACTCGGCCCGGCGGATGCTGGCCAGCATCGAACGCCGCGCGCACGCGCTGGGTTCGCGCGAGGAGGTCAACGCCTACTTCGCCGCCGATCCGATGGTGGTGCGGTTACGCGCGACGATCACCGAGCTGCGCGGCGCGGGCGAGGTGGTCACGGCCGAGGAGCTCGACGGCCGGATCATCGTGGTGCGCCAGGAGGCGGGCCGGGTGCTGCGCGACCGGCACGACCTGTATGCCGACGGCGGGGCGACGATCCGACTCGGCAGGCATCGGTTCGCGGTCACCACCGCCCGACCCGAACTCACGCTGGTCCCGCACGAGGGGACGCTGATGTTCGGGATCAGCGGCACCGACTATCGGGCGCCGGTGCCCGCGAGCGAGCACGGGGTGGATCAGGCCGCGCTGTGGGAGCAGCTGGTGGTCTCGGAGACGCCGCGGATGTATCGGGGCGAGCATCTGGCGAGTTCTGTTCTCGCCGAGGCGGAGTCGGCGGGCACGGTCGCGGACCTGCACGACGCGGTGGCCGCGGGCAAGCTCGACGGGCTGGTTCGCGAGGTCGCCCGGCAGCGCTACGACGAGGGTTACCAGCTCGGCGTGCACGATCACGACGCCACCGCGATCCTGACCGCGCTGCTCGGGATGCACGCCGAGGCGGGACTGCTGCGGTTCCGTCCGGTCGAGCGGGCCGTGGCGCAGCTGTGGTGGGAGTTCGGTGCCGCCGACTGGCGACCGCTCCCCGATCGTGACCGGTGGAGTGCGCGGATCACCTCGACGGATCGGGCGGCGACCCTGTTCGGCGATCCCACCGCACGCGACCGGGTGATCGGCGAACTCGACTGTGCCATCACCGCATTCGCGGGCAGGCTGGGCGTCGGCGAGGTCGACCCGTATCTGGCGGCGACCTACCTGTTCCACGAGATCGCCACCGGCCCTGACGGTTTCGTCACCGCCGCGTCGGCGCGCACCTTTCTCACCGCGTTCCGCGACCAGCTCGAGGCCGCGCACCCGTGCGGTTACGACGGCTTCCGGGGTGACGTGCACGCCCTGGGCACCGACCTGCCCCAGCGGTATCACCTGGTCACCACCTGGTTGGCCGCGTTCGCCGGTGGCACAACGGAATTCGACGGGCTGGCCGAAGCCGTCGCAATCGAACTGTGCGGGGAGCTGTCCCGGTACGAGTGCGCGGCGACCCTCGAGACCACCGTCGAAGGCCTGCTCGGCGAGCACCCCCGCATCAGCGACCGTGCGCTATCGGTCGCGGTGGCGGAGCTGACCGCGCGCGGCCACCACTTCCGCACCGAACAGATCCCCGCCTTCCGCGCGCACCTGCGCCGCCGCAACGAACTGCTCGCCGACCAGCGTGCGCGACTGCGCCTCGACGACTACCAGCCCGCCGTCATGAGCGGGTTCGTCCGCAACCGGCTGCTCGACGAGGTCTATCTGCCGTTGATCGGCGACAACCTGGCCCGCCAGCTCGGCGCCACCGGCGAACGCGGCGCGGTCCAGTCCGGGCTGCTGCTGCTCATCTCGCCGCCGGGCTACGGCAAGACGACGCTGATGGAGTACGTGGCGGCCCGGCTCGGGGTCGTCTTCGTCAAGATCGACGGGCCCGCCCTCGGTCATGCGGTGACCTCGCTCGACCCGGCGGCCGCACCGAACGCCACGGCCCGCCAGGAGGTCGAGAAGATCAACTTCGCGTTGGCGCTGGGCAACAATGTGCTGCTCTACCTCGACGACATCCAGCACACCTCCCCGGAGCTGTTGCAGAAGTTCATCTCGCTGTGTGACGCGCAGCGCCGCATCGAGGGCGTGTGGGAGGGGCAGCCGCGCACCTTCGACCTGCGCGGCAAGCGGTTCGCGGTGTGCATGGCCGGCAACCCCTACACCGAGCAGGGAAAACGGTTCCGCATCCCGGACATGCTCGCCAACCGCGCCGACGTGTGGAACCTCGGCGACGTGTTGGCCGGGCGCGAGGATCTGTTCGCCCTGAGCTATGTCGAGAACGCGCTGACCACCAATCCTGTTCTCGCCCCGCTGTCCTCGCGTGAACGCAGCGATCTGGAACTGCTGCTGCGGGTGGCCGGTGGTGACGAGACCGCGCGCACCGACCAGCTCACCCACCCCTATTCCGACGCCGAGCTGAGCGACATCGTCGCGGTGCTGCGCACACTGCTGCGGGTGCGCGCGGTGGTGCTGGCCGTCAACCGGGCCTACATCGCCTCGGCCGCGCGGACCGACTCGGCCCGCACCGAACCGCCGTTCCGCCTCCAGGGCTCCTACCGCGACATGAACGGGCTCACCGGGCGCATCGTGCCGGTGCTCGACGACACCGAACTCGAGGTGCTGCTCGACGACCACTACCGGGGCGAGGCGCAGACCCTGGCCGCCGACGCCGAGGCCAACCTGCTCAAGCTCGCCGAACTGCGCGGACGCCTGACCCCCGAGCAGGCGGCGCGCTGGGAGACGATCAAGACCGCGTATCTGCGCGACCGGGCACTGGGCGGCAGCGCCGAGGATCCGCTGATTCGCGCGATCGGTGGCCTCGGATTGCTCGCCGATCGGCTCGGTGCCGTCGAAATCGCCATCCGTGGCCTCGACGAGGGCGGTTCCGGAAACCACGCGGTCAAACGTGGAACGGGTCACAGTTAGCACACCTCATAAATGGACCGGGAGGTGGGGACCGTGATAGGAGAGGTGTCATGTCGTGGTCATCCCCTGTTCTCCGAGACAACGGTTCGCCGTCGTCTTGTCCTCGCCCCGCCACCGGAACACGGACCGGTGGCGGGGCGGGGTACCGGTCCGATCTGGACGGGTTGCGGGGGCTGGCCATCGCCTTGGTGGTGGTCTTCCACGTGTGGTTCGGTCGGGTCTCCGGCGGGGTCGACGTGTTCCTGGTGCTGTCGGGATTCTTCTTCACCGGGATGGTGCTGCGCCGGGCCGAGTCGGGCGAACCGAGGTGGGCGTTGGCGGTCGTGCGCCGCACCCTGCGTCGGCTCGTGCCCGCCATGGCCGTCGTGCTGGCCGCGGTCGTCGTCGCGGCCCTGGTGCTGCTGCCGTACACGCAGTGGTCCACGGTGGCCACGCAGGTGCTCGCGTCGCTGCTGTACTACCAGAACTGGCAGCTCGCGCTGACCTGGTCGGATTATCTGGCGGCCGATCCCTCGGTGAGCCCGCTGCAACACCTGTGGTCGATGTCGGTGCAGGGCCAGTACTACCTGGCCGCGCTGGTCACCATCGCGATCGTCGCCTGGGTGTGTGGTCGGTTCTCGCGCACGGACCGGATCCGCCCGGCGGTGGGCGGGCTGGTGCTCGCGCTGGCGATGGCCTCGTTCGTCTACGCCGCGCACGGCACCGCGACCAACCAGGGCTGGAACTACTACGACAGTTTCGCGCGCGCCTGGGAACTGCTCATCGGCGCCGGAATCGCGATTCTCGCACCGTATCTGATGCCGTGGCGGCGACTGCGCCTGGCGCTGTCGGTGTTCGGGCTGGCCGGTGTGGTGCTGTGCGGGTGGCTGATCCTCGACGCCGCCAACCGCTTCCCCGGCCCGGCGGCCCTGCTTCCGGTCTGCGCGGCGGTCGCGGTCATCGTCTCGGCGATGCAGCTGCGACCCGCTGACTGGCCGCTGCCGAACCGGCTGCTGGCCCACCCGACGATGCGCTGGCTCGGCGACATCGCCTACCCGCTGTACCTGTGGCACTGGCCCATCCTGATCTTCTTCCTCACCGAACGCGGCAACACCCACGCCGGACTGGTGGGCGGTACCGGGGTGATCGCGCTGTCGGTGCTGCTGGCCTGGGTGACCTACCGGTGGATCGAACAGCCGCTGCGCAACGGCGGCGGCGGCACCCGGTCTCCGCGTTCGCGTCACCTGGTGACCTCCGCGGTCGCGGTGCTGCTGGTCGCGACGGTCACCGTCACCGCCGGGTGGCAGATCGCGGTCGTTCGGGTCAACCCGCCGGTCGCGGCCGGTGAACTCGACCCGGTCCGGTACCCCGGCGCGGAGGCGCTGGCCTCGGGCGCGCCCACCCCGGCCGAGCCGATGCGGCCCACGGTCTTCGAGGCGCCCACCGAGGTGCCACCGCCCACCGCGGACGGGTGCATCGCCGACTGGGACACCCGCGAGGTCCTCACCTGCACCTACGGTGACCCCGACGCCGACCGCACGCTGGCGCTCGTGGGCAGTTCGCACGCCGAGCACTGGCTGCCCGCCCTGCAGATCCTGGCCGCCGAGCACCCGTTCCGCATCCAGGTGTATCTGAAGATGGGCTGCCCGCTCACCCTGGCCGATGACGCCATGTACAAGGGTGAGCCGATCCCGGACTGTCGCGACTGGTCGGCGGAGGTGATCGACCGGCTCGGCGTCGACCGACCCGACTGGGTGTTCACCACCGGCACCCGCCCGCGCGACGAGGGCGGCGACGAAACGCCCGCCGAGTATCTGGATGTGTGGGCGGCGCTGTCGAATCGCGGACTCAATGTGGTCACCATCCGCGACACCCCGTGGTTGCGGCGCGGCACGATCCGCTACAAGGCCGCCGACTGCCTGGCCGGTGGGGGCAATCGACTCAGCTGCGGAATGCGGCGCGAGGACGCGCTGGCCCCGGTCAACCCGGGCTTGGAGCCGGCCTCGGCGTTCCCCAGCGTGTTCCCGATCGACCTCACCGACGCGGTCTGTGAGCCCGCGGTGTGCGCGGTCGCCGAGGGCAATATCTTGATCTACCACGACGAACACCACCTCACCGCGAGCTATTCACGCTCGCTGGCCGGGCCGCTCGGGCGCGCGCTGCAACCCGTGCTCGGGTGGTGGTGAGGCGCGACTCTCAGTCGTGAACTCTCGGTCGGACGGCTCGGCGACGGTACGGTGCTGAGGGCAGATCCGATTCGAGAGAAAGGTCGTGGCCGTGGTCGGAAAGCGTCGCCTCGCCGGTACCGCGATCCTGGCGGTCCTCACCCTCGGACTCGGATACCAGGCCGCGGAGCTGTCGGTGCCGGAGGCGATGTTCACCGCGGAGACCATGACGATCCCGCCGACCCCGATGCGGATCACCTACGGCAACTCCCCCGACACCTTCGGCGACCTGTACCTGCCCGCGACCTCGAACACCCGCCTGCCCGTGGTGGTGCTCGTCCACGGCGGCGGCTGGATGCAGAACCGAACCCTGGCCCAGTTCGACGCGCACGCGCGCGCGTTGGCGGCCGAGGGGGTCGCGGTGTGGAACATCGAGTACCGGCGGGTCAACGGCGAGGGCGGGTGGCCGATCACGCTCACCGATGTGGGCAACGCCGTCGACGCACTCGCCGACATTGTCGCGCCCCGAGTCGGACACCTGCTCGACCTGAACCGGGTACACATCGCCGGGCATTCGGCGGGCGGGCAACTCGCCGCCTGGGTGACGGGCCACCGCTCCCCCGACACCCCGCGCCACCCGGCCGTGCACATCCGCAGCATGACGCTGATGGCGGCGGTACTCGACCTGGAATTGGCGGTGAATCGGGGACGCGACAGCTTCGTGCCCAAACTGCTCGGCGGCAGGCCCGCCGAGGTCCCCGACCGGTATCGCTACGCCTCCCCCATCCACCACCTCCCGCCCGGCGACACCCGGATCACCGCGCTGCACGGGGAGAACGATCGGGTGGTGTTGCCGATGCAGAGTCAGCGCTATGTCGAGGCGGTGACCCAGGCCGAGGGAACCGCCGATGTGCGGATCCTGCGGAATACCGGGCACGGGGAGTTCGCCGATTCCACCTCCGCGGCATGGGAATTGGCCAGTCGGAGCATCCTCGGGTACGTCGACAGCTTGCGCTGACGGGCTGGTTCGCGCCGAGGTCTTTCGAACGCCGGCACGGTCTACCGGGGGGTGAACTCGAGCGGGGCCGGCACTCGCTCTCTACGACGTCGGCGCGAGTTCGGTTCTCGCCGTGAGGGATTCGAGGACATCGGCCGCGCCGTTCGCCCCCGGATAGCCGGCGATCGCGGTCGCGAGGCGGGTGGCCGTGGCGTGCGCGGACTCGTCGGCGAGCAGGGTGCGCGCGGCGGCGGCGATCAGTTCGGTGCTCGCGTCCGGGGGCAGCATCGTGCCCGCGCCGAGTTCCTGCACGCGCTGGGCGTTGAAGAACTGGTCGCGGCCCATCGGCACGCACACCATCGGGACGCCGTGGCCGAGGGCGGCCAGGGTGGTGCCGAGGCCGGCGTGGGTGATGACCAGCGCCGCCGACGGCAGAATGCCCGCGTGCGGGGCATAGTGCACGACCTGCGTGTTGGCACCTGCTGCAATTGTGTCTGGATCGATCGAGGGGCCGGTGGTGACGATGGCGCGCACGGGCAGTTCCGCGACCGCGTCGACGCAGCGGGTGAGCAGGTCGGCTTGACCCTGTTCGCTGGTGCTGAGGCTGATCAGGACCAGAGGTAGGTCGCCGGCGAGTTCGACCGCGTCGACCGTCGTCGACAGCGGGGGTGCGTCCAGGACCGGGCCGATGCGCACGACGTTCGCGGCGTCGGGGATCTCCGGTTCGAATTCGCTCGGCACCGCGACGATCGCGCTCGCGCACGCGTCGTGGATATCGCTGAGCCGCTCGATCGCGGGGAGGCCGAGGGTGGCGCGACCGGCGTTCACGAGGGCGATCCCGGGCGCGAACATCTCGACCAGCGGGCCGCCGCGCAGGATCGTGTAGGCGGTGTGGAACAGCGATGTGGTGGGAATGCCCGAGGCCAGGGCGACGTCGAGGGCGGTGAACAGCAGGCAGTCGACCACGATCGCGTCCGGGGTCTCGCGGCGCAGACAGGCGGCGAGATCGTCGGCGATGAGCGGGCTGAAGCACAGGCTTTCGATCATCAGCCGGATCTCGGCCTCGAAATCGGCGGGGTCGGCCATCTCGTCCCAGCCGTCGTCCTGCGACAGGGCGACGAAGCGCGCGCCGACCGCCTCGACCCGCTCGGCGATGCTCGCGTGCCCGAGCACGCTGACCCGGTGACCGCGAGCGGTCAGCGCCCGGACGGCACCGAGCGTGGGGACCAGATTTCCCGCGCCGTCCCATGTCACGAATAGATAGTTGGCCATCTCGCGCCTCCTCGGCAACGCTTCCACTTTACAGCACGTAAAGTGCTTGACAGCTTGTAAACTACGATACGGTTGACAGCATGTCAAGCACTGGACGGCAGGAGACCCGCGGCCGGATTCTCGACGCGGCGCGCGCGATGTTCGAGGAGTTCGGCTATCACGGCGCGGGTCTGGAGGCAGTGGCCAAACGCGCCGGAATCTCGCGGCAGGCCATCTACCTGCACTTCCCGTCCAAGGTAGAGCTGCTCTCGGCCCTGCACCTGCACGTCTACGAGACCGACGTGGCGCCGGTGATGCTGCGACATCCCTTCGCCGAACTGCCCGCGCTCGACGCCCTCGACGCGTGCGTGAGCGCCGATGTGGAGATCGCCGACCGGGTCTGGCGCATCCACGAAGCCCTCACCACGGCCCGGCGTCAGCATCCCGAGGTCGAGGAGACGCTGCGGCCGCGCGAGCAGGAACGCTACGAGGAACTGCTGGAACTGGGTCGGCGCCTCGACAAGGCCGGTGTCCTGCCCGCCACGCTCGACGCGTCCGGCTTCGCGGATTCGATGTGGGCGCTGGTGAACGTGGGCACCTATCGCAGCCTCGTCGTCGAACGGGGGTGGTCGCTGGCGCGATACGAGCAGTGGGTGCGGGCGATGATCCGGCGCGAAATCGGGGTCTAGTCGCGCTTGCGGGCCGCTGTTCGGTCGATGCGGGGGTCCTCGGTGACCGTGTAGCGGGTGATGTACTCGCTGAGGAACGCCTGGACGGTGGCGGTCGCGGGGATCGCCAGCAGGGCGCCGACCGCGCCGAGTAGCGCGCCGCCCGCCAGGACCGCGAGCAGGGCGACGGCGGCGTTGACGTCGACGGTGCGGGCGGTGATGCGCGGTTGCAGGATGTAGTCCTGGAAGAACTGGTAGAGCACCGCGAAGATCGCGATCCAGACGACGTCGATCGGGTCGACGGTGAGGGCGACCAGGATCGGCAGGACCGCGGCGAGGTAGGTGCCGATGGTGGGGATGAACGAGGCGACCACCCCGAACCAGATGCCCAGCGCGATGGCGTTGGGCAGGCCGAGCAGGGCGAGGAACGCGCCGTGCACCACCGCGGAGATGATGGCGAGCAGCACCCGCGAGTACAGGTAGCCGCCGGTCTTGTCGATGGCCAGATCCCACGCGTGCAGCACGGTGGACTGCTGCTGTGGCGGCAGGACCGAGCAGACCGTGCGACGCAACTTCGGTCCGCCCGCGGTCAGATACACGCTGAACAGCGCGATCGTGAGGACCTGCACCACCCCGCCGAGCACCGTCGTCGACACACCCCACGCGTTGTTGGCCGCGTCCTGCGCGTAGTTGCTCACCACGGTGGATTCGTGCAGTAATCGGTCACTGAGATCGTGCAGGGTGAAGTGCTGGTTGAACGTGTGATTGATCCAGCCGACCCCCGAATCGAGCAGTCGCGGCGCCTCGCGCACCAGGTTCGACACCGTGTGCACGAGCAGGGTCACCAGCGCCGCGAGGAAACCGATCACGCAGACGAAGGTCGCCACGAACACCACCCCCGTGGCCAACCCCCGGTTCATTCCGCGCCGAGCCAGCACACCGACCGCCGGTTCCATCGCCAGCGAGACGAAGAACGCCACCAGCAGAATGATCAGGATTCCGGTGAGCCGGTGAAAAGCCCAGTCCCCCAACAGGAAAAGCCCGAAGAATACCAGCGCGAGCACCATCGCGCGCGGCAACCACTCGGGCATCCGCTTGCGGGCGGGCGGTGGCGGCGAACTCGACGGCGACGCGGTCTCGGTGTCCACGGGTCCCAGTGTGGACCGTGTTCGGCGCCGGATGCCGCAGCGACGTGGCCTTTATCCGCGACGGGCGACGCCGGTGACCAGCGGCGCGATCACCGGGACCGCGCGCGGCATCCGGGTGTGGTGCAGTTCGACGATCTCGAAATCGGAAGCGACGAGCAGGGAGTGGAAGTCGCGGTTGGCGTGGCAGCCGTCGGCGATGCGGCGTTGCAGCGGGGTGATCAGGTCCTGGCAGCGGCCCAGGGTGCCGGTGGCGCGGACGTGTTCGTGGAACAGGAACACCCCGCCGGGGCGCAGGACGCGGTGGAGTTCGGCCAGGGCCCTGGTGGGGTGGGGCAGGGAGCAGAAGACCAGGGAGGCGGTGACGGTGTCGAAGGAGTTGTCGGGGAAATCGAGGGCGTGGGCGTCGCCATCGAGGATGCGCACGGGGGCGGCGGGGCGGTCGACGCGGGCGGCGAGTCGGGTGCGCAGGGCCGGGTTGGGTTCGACCAGGACCAGTTCGTCGAGGTCCTCCGGGTAGTGCGGCATCGAGAAGCCGTTGCCCGCACCGACTTCCAGGGTGCGGCCGTGGGCGCGGCGCAGCAGGTCGCGACGGAGGTGGTCTTGGCCGGCGCGTTCGGAGATGTTCATGAGCCGGGGGTACCAGCGGGCGAAGGAGGCGGCGCTGGGCGAGGTGATGGTCATGATTCGAGTCTGTGCGCGGGCGCGGTCGCTGTCATGGCCCGATCCGGCCATCTGTGTCTGGCCGAAACGGGTGACAATGGGGGCGTGCTGCGCATCGAAGACCAGGTCGTCCGTCATATTGACACGTCGAGCGGTCCCGTGGCGACCGTCTCGGTCGGGCGGGGCCCGGCGCTGGTGGTCGGGGGCTGGTGGTGCAGCCATCTCGCCCTGGATTGGGCCGATCCGCTGCTGCGCGGTTTCGTGTCCACGCTCGCCGAGCATTTCACCGTCATCCGCTACGACCAACCCGGGCGGGGTGTCTCGGGGACGAGCGGGCACTTCCCCACCGAGCTCGACCAGGAAGTCGACGTGCTGCTCGCGGTGGTCGACGCGCTCGGCATCGACCGGTTCGCCGGGTTCGGCGCGTCCTCGGGGGCGGCGGTCGCGGTCGGCGTCGCCGTGCGCGAACCCCAGCGGGTGCGACGGCTGGTGCTCTACGGGTCCTTCGCCCGCGGTGCGGATGTGGCGCCGCCCAGCGCCCGCCAGGCCATGATCGACGCGGTCGCCGCGCACTGGGGACTGGGTTCCCGCCTGCTCGCCGACATCTTCATCCCCGGTGCGAGCAGCGCCGAACGCGACGAATTCGCCCAGTTCCAGCGCAGATCGGCCACCGCCGACCAGGCCGCGCGAGCACTCGCGGCGACCTACTCGATCGACGCGACCCCCCTGCTCGCGACCCTGAACACCCCGACCACCGTGCTGCACCGCCGCGGCGACCGCGCGGTCCCCTTCGCCCTCGGCGTCGACGTCGCCCGCCGAATCCCCCACGCCGACTTCATCGAACTCCCCGGCGACGACCACTTCCCCTGGCGCGGCGGCACCGACGTAGCCCACGCCACCCTGCGCGCCCTCGGCCAGTTCGTCGCCCCCACCCCACCGATCCCCGGCCTCGAGGCGATCACCGCCCGAGAACGAGAGATCCTCGCCCTGGTCGCCGAAGGGCTGACCGATCAGGAGATCGCGGTGCGGCTCGTGGTGAGTCCGCATACCGTGCACCGCCACATCGCGAACGCGCGCGCGAAGTTGGGGGTACGCACGCGGGCGGCCGCGGCGGTGACGGTGCGCGCTACCGCACCCGCTCGTGGGCAGGAAGGACCGAGTTGACCGACAGCGCGGGACACCGTGATCGGCCACTGTCCCGAGAAGAGCGCCGGGAACTCCTGGGCAGCGACGACCCGGCCGTGGTCCGACAGCTACTCCGCAGTGACCGTCCAGCGTCGAGCGAAGGGGAAACTCGCGCTCATCCTGAACCGATAAAAGCGGGGAATCACCTCGGGGTGTTGTCGGGCTTCATTTTTCGGGGGTCAGGTCCGATGCGATTCGGGTGAGGGTGGTCAGGGCCAGGTGGGCTGCGGTGTCGGGGGTGTGGTGGGCGCCCCGGGTGTGAGCTTGGGATCGTTGCTGGGCGGTGAGCAGGGATTCGGTGGTGGTGAGGATGGCGGTGAGGCGGGTGGCTTCGGCGCCTGCGGCGAGGTGGGTGTGGGCGGTGGCGGACAGTTCCACCGCGAGGGCGGGCAGGGCGAGGTGGTGGAACAGGGGAATGAGGTTGCGTAGGCAGGTTCGCAGGAGTTGGTCGTTGCCTGAACCCGCCCAGAATTTCAGGGCGTCGACGGCCTCGGTGATCGTGGTGAGGTCGGGGGTGGCGGAGCGGGCGTGCAGCGATGCCGCCGCGGTGCGGCTCACGCCCGCGACGATCCTGTTCCCCACGGTCGATGCCAGGGCGGCGGCGGATTCGAGTGCGGCGGTGGCTTTTTCGTCGTCGATCTGCGCGTAGGCCTCGCCTTCGGTGTACGCGAGCCAGGCGTAGCAGGTGGGGTTGTTCGCGCGGGCGGCCTCGTCGTGGGCTCGGGCCAGCAGCGCGGTCGGGTCCTGACCCGCGTAGATGACGGCCAGGGCGAGGGAGACGGTGGACATGGCGGTGGCGGTCAGGTCGTCGCGAGCTCGCGCCTGGGCGTGGGCGCGGGTGGCCATGGCGGCGGCCGCGCCGAAGTCGCCCGCGGTGAGCAGTTCGTCGGAAAGGATGTCGAGGGCCACCCATTCGGCGCGGGTTCCCGGTTCGGCCTGTTCGACCGCGGCGCGGCCGTAGCGGTGGGCTCGGTCATGGTCACCGACGAGCCAGGAGTAGGTCGCGGCCGCGCTCGACAGGGCGGAATCGGCGGGGTGGGCCGAGTGGAGTTCGCAGGCCCAGCGCAGGATGTCGGGACGAAGGCGCAGGTAGGCCCAGTGGCGCACAGCGACGACGATGTCGATCAGGACCGGGTCGGCGACGGGCAGTGCCCAGGTAGCGACAGCCGCCGCTTCGCGTGCGAGAGCGTCTTGAATTGTGGCCCAGCGTTTTTCGTCGGGACCGTGCATTCCGGCGTCGGCGAGCGCGGTCTGTTCGGCTACCCAGCGCGCGTGGGCTCGTCGGATCCGGTCGAGTTCGTCGGCGTCGGTGTGGCCGCGAGCGAAGTCACGGACGGTGTCGAGCAGGCGGTAGAGGCCGGTGCCGGTCCAGGTGAGCAGGGAGTTCTCGACGAGTCGGGAGACGAGGTCGGCGGCGCGGGCACCGAGGAGGGCCTCGGCGGCGGGCAGGTCGAAGCGGCCGGTGAACACGGCGATCCAGCGCAGAGCGCGGGCCTCGTCGGGGTCGAGCAAGTCGTAGGACCAGGTGATGGTGGCGGTGAGGGTGTGTTGTCGGCGGGCGCCGAAGGGGGCGGCGCTGCGCAGCAGGTCGAGGCGGGGACCCGGACGTCGGTCGAGGTCGGCCAGGGTCATCGTGCCCATGCGACCCGCGGCGAGTTCGATCGCGAGGGGTAGGCCGTCGAGGCGGCGGACCAGTCGCGCGATCGCGTCGGGGTCGGCACGGAAGTCCGGACACACGGCCTCGGCCCGCGCGCGAAACAGCGCGACAGCGGGTGATTCGTCGTCGTCGACCGAGGGCAGCCGCAGTGGCGGCAGCGCGAACACCTGCTCCTCGGGCAATCCCATCCGACGGCGGGAGGTCGCGAGCACGCGCAGGTCGGCCGAAACGGCGAGGGCCAGACGGGCGATCCGGGCGGCAGCGACCGGGACGTGCTCACAGTTGTCGAGGACCAGCACACCCTCGAGATGCGAGAAACGGTGCCGCAGGGCGGGTTCCAGATCACCACCGGGGACGGTCTGGGCACCTACGGCGTCGATGACGTTGTGCCACACGGCTTCTGGTGTCGCGACCTCGGCGAGGTCGGCCCACCAGTGCGCGCGTCGCGTCGCGGTCGCGGCGGCCGCGCTGGTCTTACCGACACCGCCGGGGCCGACGACGGTGACCCAGCGATGCTGGTCGATTACCGACAGGTGGGTGTCGCGGCCGAAGAGTTCACCCACCGTGGGTGCGCGGACGGTGGGATTTCGGGTGTGTTCGCGACGCAGGATCCGGGTGTGCAGGTCGCGCAGGTGTGGTGCGGGATCCAAACCCTGTTCGTCGGCGAGACGTTCGCGGTAGGTGGCGTAGCAGGCGAGGGCCTCCTCGGTCGCGCCGACACGCTCGAGGGCGAGCAGGAGCAGTTCGACGCGGCGTTCCCGCAGGGGCTGTTCGGCGACCAGGGTTCGCAGCAGGTCGGTGGTGGCGCGGACCTGCCCGGTGCCGAGCAGTGTTTCGGCGTAATCCTCGCGCAGGGTGGTGTGGAGCGCGGTCAGCCGTTGGGTGTCGGCGAAGGCGAGGTCGGCGGCGAATTCGCCCCACGGGCCGCCCTGCCACAGGGCCAGTGCCGTCTCGAGGCGGGTTCGTCGGGTGTCTGCCGATTCGTGGGCGTGGTCGGTGGCCAGCGCGGTGAAGGTGTCCGCGTCGAGAGAGCCGGCGTCGAGCCGGTAACCGGCACCGCTGCGCTGGACCGCCGATCCGTAGGCGCCCAGCGAGCGACGCAGGCGAGCGACGGTGGTGTGCAGAGCCGCGCGAGGGTCGCCCGGTTCCGAGTCCGGCCACACGTCCTCGTACAGCTGCCCGGTCGGCACCACCCGCCCGCGCGCGAGCAGCAGGCTGACCAGCAACCGTCCCGGGCGACCGGCGGGAAAGGGCAGATCGCGGCCGTCGATCCGCAACGCCGGACCGCCGAGAACCCGCACCTCGAGCACCTGACACTCCTCTGCCGCCGCGATGCACTCCCGCGATGACCCTAGCGCCGCCGACACCTACGGCACCACCGGTGTCAGCGCACCGACAGTCCGCTGACAGTGCCGCGCGCCACGCTGGTGCCACGGCCCGGGACGTCCGGGTCCGACGCAGACAGGAAGTCGATCATGAAATCCAGCGAACTCGGCGAGCACCTGTTCGGGGCCGTCCTCGGCACCCTCGACGTGCTCACCGTCCACATCGGCGCCCGTTTCGGTCTCTACGACCTACTGGCTCGCTCCCCGCTCACCGTCGGCGAGACCGCCGAGGCGTCCGGGATGGCGCCGCGCTACTGCCGCGAGTGGCTCGAACAGCAGACGGTCGCGGGATTCCTCGAGGTCGACGACGCCGCCGCGGCCGCCGAGCAGCGCCGCTACTTCCTGCCGGCCGAGCACGCGACGGTGCTGTGCGATCGGGAGAGTCTGGAGTACTTCGCGCCGTTCGCCGATGTGCTCGCCGCGGCCGCGGTGAAACTGCCCGCGCTGCTCGAGGCTTACCGCACCGGCGGTGGTGTCGCCTGGCACGAGTACGGCGAGACGATGCGCCTCGGACAGGCCGAAGCCAATCGACCGCTGTTCCTGCAGGTGCTCGGCAATGAATGGCTGCCACAGCTTTCCGACGTCCACACCGCGCTGGCAAAGGGCGGGCGGGTCGCCGACATCGGGTGCGGCGACGGCTGGTCGTCCATCGGAATGGGCACCGCCTACCCCGATGCCACGATCGTCGGCTTCGACCTGGACCCGGCGTCGATCGCCGCGGCCACCGACAACGCTGGTTCCTACGGCCTCGCCGATCGGGTGCGATTCGAACACGCCGATGTCGCCGCCCTGACCGAGCATGTGGGCGCCTACGACCTGGTGACCGCGTTCGAATGCGTGCACGACATGTCCGACCCGGTCGGTGTGCTGAGCGCGGCCCGCAGGCTGGTCGCACCCGGCGGCACGGTCCTGGTGATGGACGAGCGCGTGCCCGAGGAGTTCACCGGACCCGGTGATCCGATCGAGCAGTTCATGTACGGGTTCTCGCTGCTGGTGTGTCTGCCCGACGGGATGTCGCACCCCGACTCGGCGGGCACCGGCACGGTCATGCGGCCGTCGGTGTTGCGCGGATACGCGCGGGCGGCGGGTTTCGGCGATATCGAGGTGCTCGACATCGACCACGACATGTTCCGGCTGTATCGCCTCGTCGAGTAGGCCTCAGGTGTCGCACGCGACGCGGGCGGGTTCCTCTACCGGTGCGGGCTTTTTCTCGGGTGGGGTCGAGCGTCTGCCGGTGACCAGGAACAGGACTACGAGTAGGACCGCCAACCAGACGTAGGTGTCGCCGATGAGGTGTTGGTTCCAGGTCCAGGAGGTTTCGCGGTGTTCGCCGTCGGGCAGGAAGCTGTGGGGGGCGACGACGAAGACGTAGGCGACGATCGCGGCGGTGGCGTACCAGCCGCGGGCGGCCGCGAAGGGCAGGGTGGTGGCGTGGCAGAGCATGGCCAGCAGGGCGGGGGCGATCCAGACCCAGTGGTGTGACCACGAGATCGGCGAGAGCAGCAGGGTGAAGACGGCGTTGAGCGACAGGGCGATGGCGGGGGCGTCGGCGGCCTTGCGCATCGCGGCGACGACCAGGACCAGCAGCAGCGCGCCGAAGAACAACCACAGGGCGTCGAAGGGCAGGCCGGTGATGTGCAGGCGTGCCATGACGGCCTGGATCGACTGATTGGTGTGGAAGGCCGAACCGCTCAGGCCAGAGACGTTGCCCAGGCCGCCGAACCAGTACCGGATCGACTCGGTGGGCAGGATCGCGAAGGCGGCGAGGGTGGCCAGGGCGCCGGTGGCCGCGGCGGTGGCGGCGGCCTTGTAGTCCTTGCGGATCAGGAAGTAGAGGACGAACGCGGCGGGGGTGAGCTTGATGGCGGCGGCCAGGCCGATGAGCATGCCGCGCGGGTAGCGGGTCTTGGGCAGCAGGCAGTCGGTGGCGACCAGGACCATCAGCAGCAGGTTGACCTGACCGAAGTCGATGGTGGATCGGACCGGTTCCAGCAGCATGGCCAGCGGCAGCGCGCACGCGGTGACCAGCAGGGCGACCTGCTTGCGCCCGGAGTAGCGCCGGGCCACGAGGTAGAGGGTCCAGGCCAGCGCGGCGATCGAGGCCACGACGTAGAGGATCTTCGCCGCGCCCCACGGCAGCAGCGCGAACGGGGCGAGCGCGATGGCGGCGAAGGGCGGGTAGATGAACGGCAGGCCGATGCCCGCGCTGGTCTTGGGCAGCTGCCCGTAGAGGTCGGCGCCGTCGCGCATGGCCTCGATGCCGAGGCGGTAGACCTGCAGGTCGATGAATCCGCCGGAATAGCGTTCGAAGATCCAGAGCGGTTCGCGCACGCACACGATCGACAGCGCGGTGAGCAGCACCGGAACCAGCCACCATGCCGGATTGATCGGGCGTGGTGAGCGCTTTTGCACGGGGTGGGTGGTGTCACTGCTCATCCGCAGCGACTATACCGACCCACCGATGCCGCCGGGCACCGCCCGCCACTGTGCCCGCGAGCGTGCGATAGCCGCGCGGATGCTCCTCACTCGGCGCGGTTGTAACGGACCAGGTAGCCGGCCATCGCCTCGACATCGGCGTCGGACCAGTCGGCGAAGCGGGACCGAAAGGCTTCGCGGCGGCGGCTTTCGGCCGCGCGGGCCACGGCGCGGCCGGTGGGGGTGGCGCGCAGGATGTGGTTGCGCCGATTGTCGGGGTCGACCTCGCGTTCGAGGTAGCCGAGCTTTTCCAGGGCGCTCACCTGCCTGCTGACGGTCGATTTGTCGAGCAGGAACTGTTCGGCCAGATCGGTGGCCAGACAGCCGTCCCGGTCGAGGATCAGGTCGAGAATGCTGTAGGCGACCAGGCTCAGTTCGGGGTGTAGTTCGGCGGCGCGACCACGGGCGCGTCGGGAGAACGCGGTGAGTTCGCGCTGGATGGTGTCGACCGCCAGGGTCCTTGCGTCTCGCGCTGTCATAGTTGTACTATACAACAATACTTAGTTGCATTTACCAACTGTTTGGAGCTTTCCTCGATGACCCGCTCGCAGTTGCGGCACCTCGCCGCGCACCTGATCACCCCGCTGCTGATGTGTCTGGGCATGGCCTTCGCCTACCTCGGCGCCTTCCATCAGCCCGAGCCGCACGATCTGGCCCTCGCGGTGGTCGGCGACTCACCGCAGTCGCAGATCCTGGCGCAGACGATGAAGGACAAGGGCGGCGCGGGCGTCGACGTGGTGACGGTGCCGAATCGCGACGCCGCGATCAGCGCGCTCAACGCGCGTGAGCTCGTCGGCGCGTATGTGCCGAGCGCGACCACCCCGGAGCTGCTCGTCGCGACGGCGAACTCCGATACGAGCGCGATGGCGGCGGAGTTGGCGTTTCGGGCGGTGGCCGATCATCAGGGCGTGCCGCTGGTGGTCACCGATGTGACGACCAAGGCCTCGGGTGATCCGACCGGACAGGGACTGTTCTTCCTGCTGGTCGCGTTGAGCGTGGGGTCCTACGGCAGCGTGGCCGTGATCGGCGCGGCGGGGGCGGCGCTGCGGATGCGGGTGCGCGCGGGCGTCGGCGTCGTGACCGCCGCGATCGTGAGTCTGATCGGGGTGCTGGTCGCGGGGCCGGTGTTCGGGGTGATCGACAGCTCGTACGCGAGCGTGTTCGGCATGGCGTGGCTCTACTCCGCGGGCATCATCCTGATCGGCATCGGTCTGCACACCTTCCTGAAGCGGTGGACCACGCTGGCACTGATCACGCTGTTCGTGATGCTGAACTTCACGACCTCCGGTGGCGTGTACGGGCCCGAACTGCAGAACGGCTTCTTCGGTGCGCTGCATTCGTTCTGGACCGGGGCGAATCTGCTCGAGGGGCTGCGCGATCTGCTCTACTTCGACGGCGGCGCCGGGTTCGGGGCACGACTGTTCGGATTGTTCGCGTGGTTGGCCGTCGGCCTGACGCTGGTTGTGGTGGCGGGTCGGTACGAGGCGCGCCACGCGCCGAAGCCGGTCGCGCCCGCCGCGGTCGAGGAGGAGATCGGCGAATCGGTCGCCGTCTGATTCGACGGATCCACACCCCGGCGAAACCCGTTGCCCGGCCTCCGGACACACTGTCCCGGAGCAGGTCAATGGGGGTTGCCGGGGTGTTGCTGTATCCGGGTACATGTGTTGTCATGAATCCGGTGCGGCACTGTTCGCACGCGAGTACGGTGTAGCGCGCGAACGCGGACATACCGGCGCCGCGCGGGGGCGTGACTGCGAAGAGGTGGGTGCCAGTTGATGAATCCCGGCGTGCGACACACCGGCGACACTGTTCCGCTCGACCAGCTCTACCACGGTGCCGACCCGATCGAATGGTGCGGCGCGACGGTCTATCCGATGTACACCGAGGCGCTGCCCGTCGGCACCACGGCGGTGCGGCTGCGCGCGCTGTCGGTGCTGGCGCCCACGGAGGTGACCGGGTTGGGACTCGGCCTGTCGGTGCACGGCGGACACGTGCACCTCAACGGCAGATCGCTGCCCGGCGTGGACATCTGGTACGAGGCGCTCGCCGAGGGTATCGATATCTCGGTCACCGCGGATCGGCCCAACGCGCTGTTCACGCTCACGCCCGTGTGGGTGGCGGGCTCGGGCAAACACCAGTCCTGGACGGGCAATTACGGAATGGTGGTGGATCTGCGGCCCGACGGGGCGTCGACGCTGTGGTGCAGCACCGGGCCGGGGACCCCCGATTTCAACGAACTCGTCGTCGAACTCACCACCGGCCCCGCCCATCCCGCAGGCCCCGGAACAGCGGCGAACACCGCGCCACCTCCCGACACCACTCCCCCGCGACCGGCCACCCAGAGCGTCGGCAGCGCCCTGCACGACCTGGGCACCGCCATGCGCGAACGCGGCCAACACGATTCGGCTCGCCTGCTGTGGACCCAGGCGGCCCGCGCCGGGCACAGCGGTGCCGCCTACGACCTGGGGGTCCTTCTCCTCGAAGCGGGTGAACGGGGTGCCGCCGAACAGTGGTGGCGTGAGGCCGCTCAGGCGGATCCGCGCGCGGCGGCCGCGCTCGGCGCCCTGGCCGAACAGCGCTGAGTTCGCTAAACCAGGTCGCTGGGGTCGGTGTTGGCCCCGCACAGGATCACGCACACCCGCTCGCCCGGTTCGGGCCGGTACGCCGGACCCGACTCGGTGTCGAGCAGCGCCGCCAGCGCGGTGGCCGCCCCGTACTCGACCGCGATGCGGTGCTGATCCCACAGCTGCCGCCGCGCCGCCAGGATCGTCTCGTCGGCCACGAGCACCGACCGCACGCTCGGATCCTGAGCCGCCGCCAATGCCATCGCGGAAACGTTCGGCGCCCCGAGTGAATCGGAGGCGACCGAGTCCACGGTCACCTCCACCGGCCGCCCGGCCTCGAGCGCCGCGTGCAGCGAGCGGCACCCGAACGGTTCGACCGCCACCGTGCGCACGCCGAAATGCTGTGCGACGACAGCGGTTCCGGTGAACAACCCGCCGCCACCGACCGCCACGAGCACCGTGTCCAGGTCCGGGATCCGCGCGTGGATCTCGCGCATCAGCGTGCCCGCGCCCGCCGCGATCAACGGATGGTCGTAGGCGTGCGCGGCCAGTGCCCCGCTCTCGGCGGCGAACTCCCGGCACGCCGCCAACGCCTGCTTGTACTCAGGACCGATCAGTCGTACCTCGGCGCCGTGTTCACGAAGTCGTCGGATTTTGACCGGCGGTGCGGTCTCGGGCAGGAACACCGTCGCGGGCACCCCCGCCTCCCGCGCCGCCCACGCGCACGCCAACCCCGCGTTGCCGCCCGAGGCGATCGTCACACCCGCGGCGGGCAATGTTCCAGCAGCCGCGTGCGCGCGCACGAAATTCCGCGCGCCACGCGCCTTGAACGTGCCGGTGAACTGCAAGAACTCCAGCGCGAACCACAGCGGGTTCGGACCGGGATCCGCGGGTGCGACGGTGATCGGGCGAACCAGTCCGTCGATGCGCGCCGCGGCGGCTTCGATGTCGTCGAAAGTGGGGGTCACGCCCTCGACTATGCCATCGGATCGACCCCGTCGGAGGCCCCGCTGACCGGGCGAATTGTTACAGGGGGTTTACGTCGCTCCCCGTTGGGGTATGTCACAGATCAGTAACAAGCTCGAAGGTGGGATGTCGTGTCGGTCTGGGGACGCGAATTCCCCAGCACACCGGCACACGTCCCGTCGTGTCAGCAAAGGATTGTGCACATGAGCGAACGTGACTACGAGGTGGCGGCATGAGCGCCAACCTCATGATCGTCGACGACGACGTTCAGATGCGTGGCGATCTGCGCCGCGCCATGGAAGACGAGGGCTACGCGGTCGCCGAGGCGGGCGTGCCGTCCGACGCGTTGAACCGGCTGCGCAGTGACGGCCCACCTGATCTGATGATCGTGGACCTGATGCGCGGCCACGCCGACGGATTCGACTGCATCCGCGAGATCCGTCGCGTCCACGACGTGCCGATCATCGTGATCAGCACCCGCTACGACACCCACGACGTGGTCGCGGCACTCGAGGCGGGCGCCGACGATTTCGTCAGCAAACCGTTCGAGATCAAGGAGATCACCGCCAGGATGCGCGCGTTGCGTCGCCGCGCCCGCATCGCCGCCGACCGCGACACCAGCGTCGAGGCCGTTCTCGACGCCGATCCGGTCGCGCCGCTGGTCCTGGCCGCCGACGCCGGCGCGGTGCGCCGCGGCAGCGACGAGATCCACCTCACCGTCACCGAATTCCGGTTGCTGTGTGAACTCGCCGAGACCCCCGGCCGGGTGCTGAGTCGCTCGGTGCTGCTCGAAAGAGTCTGGGACCAAGGCTTTTACGGCGACGAGCGGATCGTCGATGTCCACGTGCGCCGCCTGCGCACCAAGATCGAACGCGACCCGTCCGACCCCCGCATCGTCGTCACCGTGCGCGGCCTCGGCTATCGCCTCGATCTCCAGTCGAAGTAAACGATTCGTCATACAACCGCAAAGAGCTCGACACATAGACCGCAAAGTGGGGTGGACACATTAGAGATATGACAACGTCCACTACGTCCCTCGAAACGGCCGCCGTGGCGGTGGTCGGTTCGGAACCGAGATTGCGTCATCCGCGGTTGGGCGACGGGGCCCAGCTGTGGCGGATCGCCCGCGACTCGCGGGTGCTCGACGTCAATTCCAGCTACGCCTACCTGTTGTGGTGTCGCGATTTCGCCGCGACCTCGCTGGTCGCCGACAGTGACGGTCAGCCCGTCGGATTCGTCATCGGCTACGTCCGCCCGCAAGCCCCGGACACCCTGTTCGTCTGGCAGATCGCCGTCGACGAGCAGTTCCGCGGCCGCGGCCTTGCCGCGAAAATCCTGCACGCGCTGCTGGATTCGGTGGCGCAGGCGGGCATCACCACCTTGGAGACCACGATCTCCCCCGACAACACCGCCTCGCGAGCCCTGTTCGCGGCGGTGGCCAGGCAGCGCGGTGCGGACCTGCGCACCGAGGACCTGTTCGCAGCACCCGATTTTCCCGATTCACACGAGGCCGAGCAGCTGTATGTGATTTCACCCGCTCAGCGCCAGGAGGAACGACGATGATCACGACCACCGACACCAGCATTTTCGAGGCGATGGAATCGAATGTGCGCGGATACTGCCGGGACTGGCCCGCCGTGTTCACCACCGCCGAAGGTGCCTGGCTGCGCGACGAACAGGGCCGCGAGTACCTCGACTTCTTCGCCGGCGCCGGCGCGCTGAACTACGGGCACAACAACCCGATCCTGAAGCGGGCCCTGCTCGACTACATCGGCAGCAACGGCATCACCCACGGCCTGGACATGTCGACCGTGGCCAAACGCGAACTGCTAGAGACCATCCGCGACACCCTGCTGGTCCCGCGCGGGCTGGACTACAAGGTGCAGTTCCCCGGCCCGACCGGCGCGAACGCCGTGGAGGCCGCGCTGAAACTTGCCCGCAAGGTCACCGGCCGCAAGACGATCCTGAGCTTCACCAACGCCTTCCACGGCATGACCCTTGGCGCGCTGTCGGTCACCGGCAACGCCGCCAAACGGGCCGGTGCCGGCGTGCCGCTCGAGCATGCCACCCCCATGCCCTTCGACGGCTACTTCGACAACACCATCGAGGACTTCGGCTGGATGCAGCGCGTCCTCGACGACAGCTCCTCGGGTTTCGATCGCCCCGCCGCGGTGATCGTGGAGACCGTGCAGGGTGAGGGCGGAGTCAACCTGGCCCGCGCCGAATGGCTGCGCCACCTGGCCGGACTGTGCGCCGCGCGCGACATCCTGCTCATCGTCGACGACGTGCAGATGGGTTGCGGACGCACCGGGCCGTTCTTCTCCTTCGAGATCGCCGGAATCACCCCCGATATCGTCACCCTGTCCAAGTCGATCGGCGGTTACGGCCTGCCGATGGCGCTGGTGCTGCTCAAGCCCGAACACGACCAGTGGGCGCCCGGCGAGCACAACGGCACCTTCCGCGGCAACAACCCCGCCTTCGTCACCGCCACCACCGCGCTGCGCGAGTACTGGTCCGACGACACCCTCGCGGTGCGCACCGCCGAGAACGGCGCCACCGTGAGCCGCACGCTCGGCGCGGTCGTCGACCGCCACGAGGGGGTCTCGACCCGGGGCCGAGGCATGGTGCACGGCATCGTGTTCGACGATCCGTCGCAGGCGGGCAAGGTGTGCCGCACCGCGTTCGAACAGGGGCTGCTGGTGGAGACCTCGGGCTCGATGGACGAGGTGGTGAAACTGCTGCCGCCGTTGACTCTGACCACTGACGAACTCGCGCAGGGCCTTTCGGTCCTGGTCTCCTCGATCGACACCGTCTGCGGGGGTGCCGCATGATCGTGCGCACCACCGCGGAGATCACCGACACCGAACGCGATGTGGCCGGGCCCGGTTGGCGTTCCAAGCGCATCGTGCTCGGCGGGGACCGGGTCGGGTTCTCCTTCCACGAGACCACCATCGACGCCGGCACCGTCCACGAGTTCCACTACCAGAACCACGTCGAGGCCGTGTGGTTGGTCGAGGGGGAGGGCAGCCTGCACGATCTCGACAACCAGACCACCTACCCGCTCGGCCCCGGCTCGATGTATCTGCTCGACGGCCACGAACGCCACCAGGTCACCGCCCGCACCCAGCTGCGGATGCTGTGTGTGTTCAATCCGCCGGTCACCGGCCGCGAGGTACACGACGAGAACGGGGTGTATCCGCTAATCAACGAGGAGGATGCCGCCAGTGTCTGACCAGTACCCGACCCGGCTCGCCGAACCCGCTCCCCACCTGGAACGCACCGATCCCACGGTGTGGGGGCGGGTCACCGCCCCGGAGCTGGCCGGATTCGACGCGAACGGTTTCGCGACGATCCCCGACCTGCTCAGTCCCGACGAGGTGGCCGCGTTCGGCGCCGAGGTCGGCCACCTGGCGGCCGACCCGGTGCTCTACGGCGACGAGCGCGTGGTCGTGGAACCGGTTGCGGGACAGGTCCGTTCGGTGTTCGGCGTGCATCAACTGAGCAAGTCGATCGCGGATCTGGTCGCCGAGACGCGGATCGTCGGGCTCGCCGAGCAGATCCTCGGCACGCCGGTCTACCTGCACCAGACCCGGGTGAACTACATGCCCGGGTTCGGTGGCAGCGGCTTCGCCTGGCACTCCGATTTCGAGACCTGGCACGCCGAGGACGGGATGCCCGCCCCGCGCGCGGTGAGTCTGTCGATCGCGTTGACCGACAACTACCCGTTCAACGGCAGCCTGATGCTGATGCCCGGCTCGCACCGCACCTTCGTGCCCTGCCTGGGCGAGACGCCGACCGGCCACTACCGGGAGTCGTTGCGCGAGCAGCGAATCGGGATCCCCACCCCCGACGACATCACCTTCCTCGCCGCCCGCTACGGCATCACCCAGTTCACCGGCCCCGCGGGCTCGGCGCTGCTGTTCGACTCCAATGTGATGCACGGTTCCTCGAACAACATCACCCCCTTCCCCCGCTCGAACATCTTCCTGGTGTTCAACAGCGTGGAGAACACCCTCGTCGAACCGTTCGCCGCCCCCCAACGCCGCCCCCACCACATCGCCTCCCGCGACTTCACCCCGGTCCGCCAACCCGAACCCGTCGCGACCTGACCACATCGAAGAGCCGCCCGCAGACGATCGCGGGCGGCTCTTCGGTGTTTCAGTGATCCCGCGGCCGTGCAACTCGGAGCCGCAAGTTGGGATCTCGGCTGCGAAATTCGGCGGAGCCTACACGCGCTCATCCGCCCCGATCAGCTGACGGAGACCGTCGATGAACTGCTGATCGCCACACGGATCGACGTAGAGGTCGTCACCGCGTCGCGAGTACAGGTACCTGCCATCCCCACGCACGTCGAACCAGCTCAAATACCTCGCCGGTCCCTTGCGGCCGATCTTGACGTGGCCGCTGCTGGTTCGCGGAGCCGCCAACAGTTCACGCATACGAATCGACGCACGACTGCGGCCCGACGTCCACGAATCACCAGGATCTCGACCGTGCAGACGAACCATGCTTTCCACCAGCCGCCCTGCCGAACCGGCACCGCAACGACCGGCCATGGCTCCCACCATCCGTGCCACGATGCTCACCGAACCGACACGGATCGTCAGATCTCCGCCACGGTCCGGGCTCGCGCCGGGGCGCTGAACCACCGCCACCCCGATATCGGACACGATCGCCCCGTAAGCCCGGATCGCACCCCTCCGTTCGCCCATGACCTCGACGGTGATCTCCGGCTCGAAGATCGTGCGCAGCACCGGGAGCAGGTCCGGGTCATCGCGTACGGGGATCCGCGCTCGCAGTGTCGCGGCCAGCGCGTCCCACTCGGATCGGTAGCGGGTCGAGCTCAGCAGTCGCAGTGGGGTCGGAAACCGGTCGGCACCGAATTCCTGTGCGACATAGATGAACTCATCGGGCGTGAACTGCCAGCTCATCGCGTCCGCTCGTCCCGCTCGGAGCTCCAATCACCCTGTGCGGGTTGATCGGTCGCGAAGGCAGCAGGACCCGCCGACTCCTCCGGGGTGTCGCGGCGCACGGTTTCCCACTCGCCCTCACGAATCGGGCCCGTGTCGATTCCGAACACGGCCGGGGTCGTCGGCTCACGCGGGCCCAGCAGCTCATCGGTGTTGCGCTGGTTGATCATCCACTCGGGGATACCCTTGTGCTCGTTGTCCTGATCACCGGATCGCCGACCGGGCGCGCCCGCCATGCCAGGCATGCCGGTCATCGCCCGACCACCACTGCCGCCTCCGCTACCGCCGGCGAGTCCGGCTCCACCCGGAACGGCGGGGCTTCCCGCTACAGGTCGACCCGCGACCGGCACACCCGCCGCACCGCCCGGAATGCCCGATCCGGGCTGGCCACCGGCGCCACCGGGTGAGCCCGGCTGGCCCGAACCGGGCACTCCCCCAACAGGATTCGGCGAAGTGGTACCGGGCGAACCCGGTGTGACACCGGGATCCGCGCCCGCCGCCGTCGTGTCGTCGCCAGCGGCGCCGGCCTGCTCTTGTGTCTCGGTCGCGTCGTCGTTGTCGTCGTCGGTGCTGCCGTCAGGTGAGCTGTTGCCGGTGTCCGTCACGGCGTTCTCACCGGTGGGTTGTCCGGCTGGGCTGGTCGCTTCCGGCGTGCCCGACGACGGCTGACCTGTCGTGTTCTGGGGTGACCCTGTCGACGGAGCCGAATTCCCCGGAGCCCCGGGCACAGTGGCACCCTCGCCGGCCTCGGTCGGTGCACGGAAGGCGGGAACGCCATCGCCGGCGGGCTGGTAGTTCGGGACGTAGTGATTCGTCATCGCCCACACGGCTTCTTGATGCAGATCGTTGGCGGCCTGCTCCGATCCGATGACCACGGCCGGATTCTCCAAGCCGGGCGCGAACATGACCGACGGCCCGGTTCCAGCCGGCGGCGCGGGCACCGACGCCTTCACCGCCTCCGCGGCGAGCGCGGCCGAGGAAATCCGGTAGCCGACACCGTTGGCGACATCGGCCATCGCCTCCATCTCGCCGACATAGCGACCGAGAGCGGCGAGCATCGCATCAGCCGACTGGCCCGCCCAACCACTCGCTGCCGACTTGTTCACTTTCCCGCTCAGTGTCATCGTCGCGAACTGCATCCCGGTCCCGATCAACCGCCACGACTCGCCGGTGGATTCCATCTGACCGGGCTGCATCTGCTGGGCGTGATCGTAAATCTCTTGATGTGGACGACCTTTGAAGTCCTCCATGTCGCGGATGTAGGCGGGATCGTGGTCGGCGTTCGTCGCAGACTGGGCAAGCTCACCCGCCCGTTTCCTCGTCGTCGCCGCACCTTGGTTCGCCGCGAGGACCTCCGGTGTTTGACCGGTCATCGACACGATGATGTCCTGGGCGTTCATCCCCTCCTTGCCCACGTCAGTTTTCCTTGCCGATAGCGGGTTCGAGAACCGTGGCGATGTGGACGATGTCATCGCAGGGTTGCATATTCTTGACCAAGCCGGGGGTATGCGTCGTTACCGTTATCCCGAAGTATCCGACCTTGGTTTGCAGGTCGACCGAGCAGGTGCCGGAACTCTTGCGAGCCTTGATTGCCTCGCGACCATTTATCAGTAATTCCTCGGTACTACCAGCATATTTTTCCCGCACTTCATCCAGGGAAACATTTCCCGATTCGATCGACAACGCCTCGTCATCCCCGTTCATGAATCGACAGGTCAGGAAGGAGTATTCAGCGAGCAAATCCCTCGCCCGCCTCCTCGACGCGGGTTCGAATCCGATCTCCGCGATCTGCCCGTCTTCGATCCAGGTACATGGGTCGACAACGACCTTGGGTCTCTTTCCTTCGCGGATATACTTGTTGTCTTGCACAGGCGGTTGCAGATGTGGTGCCGTCAAAGTCGGACGCGCGGGCGAGGTGCCGACCGTAGACGCACTACTCGATTCGGACGCAGTGCTGCTTCGATCATCGGGCGTGGGGTCGTCGTTTCCACACCCGGCCAGCAGCACCGAACTCGATGCCAACGTAGCTACGCCAAATCTTGCCGTCGTAGAACATTTCACTCGCGCAGCCCTTCCACCGATCCCTCGTTGGTCACGTCAGTTCTCCTTGCCGATGGACGGTTCGAGGATGGTGGCGATGTGGACGATGTGATCGCAGGGTTTCATGCCCTTCACCAGCCCGGCTGTATGTGTCCGCACGGTGATGCCGAAGTACCCGACATTGGTTTGCAGGTCGACAGAGCAACCGGCGGGATCATCTTTTCTCGACTTGACCGCAGGTCGACCGTTGATGGTCAATTCCTCGATATCGGATTGATATTTCTGCCGCACCTCATCGAGGGCTACGTTCCCGGACTCCAATGTCAGCGATCCGTCGGAATCCTTCTTGAACTTGCACACCAAGAACGAATACTCGGCGAGCATGTCGTTTCCGCGCCCCCGAGACACCGGATCGAATCCCGCCTCTTGGATCGCGGAATCAGGAACCCAAGTACAGGGGTCGACAACGACTTTCGGCCGCGAACTCGACCTGACATATTTGTTGTCCTGGACCGGCGGTTGCAGATGGGGCGCCGTCAGTGTTGGCCGGGCCGGGGCGGCGACCGAAGTAGTCGGCGTTCCACCGGAAACAGTGGGTCCCGCCTCCCCTCCGCCGCTCGTGCCACATCCGGTCGAGGCAACAACGATCACGATCGGGAACGCCCCGAGGATCACGCGTCCTACTGGTCTCATCACCGCTCCATCACCGCCTTCTCGAGCGCTCTCTGAGCGGCCGCGTTGGCAGAATCGATCTCATCAAAGAGTTGCGCCGCACGATAGATAGCGGCTGCCATCTGATGCGCGGTACGTTCTGCACGCACAAAAGCCTCGTAGCCTTGGTCGGCTTTGGACTCGAACCCCGCCTGCAACTCCTTGGCGGATTGGAATCCACCAAAGCCTGCGAGACGACGCGCGCCCATAACCTGGTCTTGGAAGGCAACGAGCCGCTCCGCGTACGCCAGGAAGTGTGCGGCACATTCTCGTGCCGCCTCCTCGGTCAGCACGAACGTCCCCGCCTCCGCAGCCGCGTAGAGCTGCCTCACGTAGCCCGGGTCAGTACTCATCGCGCGATCCAATCGTTGCCGAGGTCATAGGTCCAATGCTCCGATCCGGTTCACCGAATCGGCGAGCTGTATTTGTTCGCGGGCAGGTGACATCCGATAGTGGCTGAAATGATCGCTCCCGCAGGCCGGTACGAGGTTGCGCCGGAATTGAAGATCGACACACTCGACCCATCTACCGGATCAGTGGCGGTGATCGTCGGGCTCGGTCGGTCGACGGCCGCCTCCTTGTACTCGACCTTCATCGCAGCTGGTTCGAGGACAGACGCTATTCGATCACGCAACTCGCCCCATGACGCGTCCGGAATCTGCGAACCGCTGATCGAGTAGGTCAGCCTGTCGAGAGTTCCATGCGTTTGGTCGAATGGCTTCGCGCACGGCCTCGTACCATCCGAAATATTCTTGACCGACCATGATATCGAGGGCGAGACCGCGATCACCGCCTCCTGGACCGACTGGGAGATCCGCGCGACCTGCGCCGAGCGATCTTCTGCGGTGACTCTCTGCTGCAAAGTTTCTGCGGCCTCCGCGGTCTCGTCAGCGCTCGTCGGCGGATTGGTGCCGGTATCAAACCAGGTTGCCCAAATCCACGGACCGTATATGAACAACACAACGAACAGGAGGACTACAGGAACAGCTACGATGACAACGACTGAGTTCTTTTTGTTAGCGGTCCATTTCGATTTGGTCATTTCGAGCCGTGCCCCGGATCGATGGCGTTCTCCGGAATACCAGCGACGATCGCGGCAAGATTATAGCCACTGCGATGCAATTGTTGAGTGTTGCCATCTATCCGCCCGTACTCGGAATGTCCAGTCGCTCCGGTATAAGTTACTCCGTCGACTTCGACTTGATCAGTGCTCAAGTGCGTGACCCACGGCATCTGATTGGGACTTCGACCGAATGCGTTGAGATTGCCTACCTGCTCCCCCTTTTCGGTCATCTCGTAGACGTGCCCCGGCTTCATACCCAGATCCGACGCCGATTCCACCGCGTCGTTGAAACCCGCCACGTTGGGCAGTGTCAGACCATTTGCGGACTGAAAGTCGCCGCCGAGACCCGGTGACCCATAGAACACTACGTCATCAACAACGCCAGCCTTCTCCTGCAAAGCCAAACTTGTCGCCAAAGAACCGTACGAGTGGCCGAGTGCGGTGATGTGCGGATCAGTGTTCCGGTTGGCGACATCGAGACCCTGATAGAAATTCGACAGCGGCACAGCAGCCTCCTGCGCACGATTTTGCAGCCCGACCTCCGGGTAAGTGAGGCCCTTTTGCGGCGGGTCATAGCCCATCCACGCGATCGTCGACACCTTACTGTCCGGCGAGCCCGACCCGATCAACTGCGACTGCGCCTGCTCCTGTAGCGCTGCGGCCTCGTCTACCATGCCCGGAATCGACTCCCGCACATTGGAAGTCAACCCCGGAACGGTCACCGACACGTGGTCGGCGGTATCCGGGTCGCCCACCGCGACCGCCGCACGAACCTGATCACCGCCGGTCGTGTCGAGCATCAGCAGCTTTCTCGGCTGCTCGGGAGTCGCACCGGCCAGCGTCTTGTCGATGGCGTCCAAGTCTGCCAGCCGAGTCCGCTTGTCCTGGAGTTCCTCGGCCAATCCGGTAGCTCTCGGGTTGTTCTGCACCATCGACGACAGACGACTGACGTCCTGTTCCAAGCGGTCCCGTTCCGAGGACAGATGCGCGAGGTTGGCCGAGTGGCGAACATCAGCGGGAAGACCGTCCAGGCTGCCGATGGTCGCGGGCTGGGTCCTGATGGCTTCCTGTTGCTGCTCAGGGGTGAGCGAGTCCCAGTACTTCCGATTGTCCGCTGCCGTCCCACCTTTCGGCGCGGGAGGAACCGTGACCGGAGTCTTCAATGAACTGCTGTTCTGGAAGTGAGAGTCGCCAGGCAGGCCCGAGAAGGCGGTCTTGATCGCATTCGTCGCTGCGGTATCGACGTCGGCCGCGTTGGCCAGCGCGCGCTTCAAGGTCGCTGTGCAGGCGTTCGCGTCGATGGTCAACGCGGCGATCGCCGTGCTGTATCGATCGACGTCACCCTCGAGGGCGAGATGGAGCAAACGCTTCTGGAGTTCGCTGATTCGACAGGTGCCATTCGACAGCACCTCGAACTTCTTCGGAGGTGCTTCCGCGTCGGACTTCGCATTCACTACCAGCGTTTTCGCCTCCTGGTAGGCCGACGCGTAGAACGTCGCTGTCGTCTGCCCCTGATCCAATGCGGCGAGCACGGTCAACGTTTGAGCCCGCGCGACCCCGAACCGCTCGCGCATGGCCTCACCGGCCTGCCCTTTCCACGTCTCACGAGAGCTGTCGACGGCTCGCCACTGCCCGTCGATCTCGGCCCGCAACTCCTCCGCTTGCCGGTTCCACTCGGTCGCCAACGCGGTCAGCTGCTCAGGCTTCCACGCCACGACCTGATCGACGGTCAGGTTCTTGCTCACTTGACGCCACCTTCCGCCTGGGCGATGGCGGCGGCGTTGGCCTGATCACGCTGCTTGAACGCGATGATCGCCGCGACGGTCAGACCGCCCATTTCCGTCATCGCGGTCCCGGCCGCCTGCATCGACTTGTCGGCTGCGCGGGCCGCGTTCTTACACGCGTCCGCGATCTCACCGCCGGGAAACGCCTCCAACAACCCGTCGGGCAGCGCGCCACCTCTACCGATCACCTGAGTTTGTTGACCGGCCGTTCCCAAACCGTCGGCCAACACACGCGCCGCGTCAGGATCGAGCTCGAGGTCATCGTAAGCGCCCACAGTAGTCCCCACCTTCTCGACCGAACCCCTGGAAAGCGCCCCCCAGGTGCCGTCACTGAACCGTGATCATTCCGGGGTCACCCTATACTCTGGGCCAGCGGCACGTCGAGGGGAGACATCATCGTGGGTGACATCGATCCGTTGTCCGACAACGTCATTGACCTGCAGAATTCGCTGGGCACACCGACCGCTACCCACTCCGGTAGTGACCTGGTGCGGCTCGAGGTAGGGCCGGACGGGACGATCCACGACGTTCAGCTCTCCGCCGCGGCCAGGACGCTGCCGCCTGATTCCCTTGTCGCCGAGATCGTCCGAGTGCACACACTCGCCGTCAACGAGGCTCAGGAGGCGATTTCGGCGGCCATCGCCATGCTCGAGGCCGACCCCCGGCTGTCCGCGCTCACCGAGCGAAAGACCGATGCGCTCAATCAGGCTTTGCCCACCGAATTCCCCACCGCGCGAGCATCTTCCGTTCCGGCGCCGCAGCCTCCGAGGTCAGCGGCAACCCGGTCGACGCCGAGCACGGCGGCGCTGCCGACACCTGACTCCGCGCCCCGGTTCGACCATCAGCCAGCGAGCGCTACTCCGCCCCACCCGCAGCCTCGAACACGGAGCCGTCAGCCGACGCGGGAGGAGGAGGAAGACATGGATCGGTACTACAACCGCAAGAGCTGGCTGGAGCACTGACGAACCCGATAGATCAGCCCCGGTTCGCAACCTCGGCGGCCCGAGCAACCAACGCGTCTGCGACAGCAGAGAACTCCGCAAGTGCGGCGGTCAAGTCCTCCACGATTTCCTGCGCGATGATTTCCGGCGGCACCCCATCGTCGGCGTCGGTCAGTGACGGGTCCTTGAGCCACGTGATATCGAGGTTCGCTTTGTCCCTGGCCACCAACTCGTCGTACGAGTAAGGCTTGAAACGCTCGGACTCGACGCGCGCGGAACGATCCTCAGCGTTGAACGCCTCGATGAACGGGGCGAGATGCTCGTCGCGCAGCGGCCGTTGCTTGAGGGTGAAGTGTTCGCCGGTGCGGAAGTCGTACACCCACAGCTTGTCTGTCCATGCCTGGCCGGGCCGTGCCTGCTTGCGGTCGAAGAACAGCACATTCGCCTTCACACCGCCCGCGTAGAAGATGCCGGTAGGCAGGCGCAGCAGCGTGTGGACGTCGTATTCCTTGAGTAGCCGCCTGCGGATCTGCTCGCCCGCACCGCCCTCGAACAGGACGTTGTCCGGTACGACGACGGCGGCCCGGCCGTCGATCGCGAGCAGCGACGCGATGTGCTGAACGAAGTTGAGCTGCTTGTTGGTGGTGGTGACCCAGAAGTCCTGGCGGTTATAGGCGATGTCCTCGCGCTCGCCCCGGCCGTCGTCGCCGACAACGGTGATCGACGACTTCTTTCCGAACGGCGGATTGGCCAGCACCATCGAGGCGGAACGACCCGGCTTCGTCGACAGCGCGTCGTGAACATCAATCACCGGGTCACCGGTTGCCTGCCCGATGCCGTGCAGAAACATGTTCATCGTCGCGAGGCGGGCAGTGCCGTCGACCAGCTCGACGCCACGGACGGTGCGGCCCTCGCTCAGCTCGGTCCGCTGCTCCGGGGTAATGGAGGCGCTGTGGTTGGCGCGCAGGTACTCGACCGCAGCCAGCAGGAACCCGCCTGTACCGCACGCGGGGTCGACGATGGTGTCGGCCGGTGTCGGGCGCATCACCTCGACCATGGCGTGGATCAGGGTGCGGGGAGTGAAGTACTGTCCCGCACCGGATTTGACGTCGGAGGCGGACTTCTGCAGCAACCCCTCATAGGCGTCGCCGTTGAGGTCACCACCGATACTCGACCAGTTCTCGGACCCGATCAGGTCCACGACGAGCTTGCGCAGCAACGCCGGCTCTTGAATCCTGTTCTGCGCCTTGCGGAAGACGACACCGAGGTTGGTGGGCTCTTTTCCGAGCTCACTGAGGATCCGGCGGTACTCCTGCTCGAGCTCGACCCCATCGAGCTTCGTGAGACGGTCCCAGGAGATGTCGAGAGACGCGGGCAGAATCTGAACTGGGTTCATGAAGTTCTGCTGGCGCTCGTCAGCCATCTTCAGGAACAACAAGAAGCTGAGCTGCTCGACGTAGTCGATCGCCGAAATTCCGGCATCTCGCAGGACATCGCAGTAGCTCCAGAGTTTGTCGACAAGACGGCGAAGTTCGGCGGCGTTGCTCACCGGTCGATGCTAACCGGTGAGCCACCCGTGTCCCGCGCCGGAGCACGCCCCGGTCCCCGCCCATCGTGTGGCGCGACCGGTTCGGGCCATATGATCGTGCCGAACAGCACTAGTAGTGACAGGCCGATCACCACGGCGAAACCGAGCGCTGTCATCACCCGTCCGCCCTGACCCCGGTCCGGTCCGGCGTGTACCTCTGCTCGTCGCGCTGCTCCGCTGCGGTCAGCCACGCCTCCACGTTGTCCAGCGCCCCGTGACAGACGACCCGAAACGGGCTGTGCAGCTCCCAGCCGTCAGCGGCGCGCCGGATCGCCATGGACCGCGACGCGGCCCGTTCGCACAGCTCATCGAGGCGGTTCTGTGGCGCCTTGCTCATCGGTCCCCCTGGTGGGTTGTGCGCCCACCGCCAGGGACCGGCATCGGTCCGGTTCACTACCCGGCGGCGGGGCTGAGACCAACCTTTCCGCCGACCGGTGCCAGGTAGACCGGTTTTTCGGCTACAGCACGTCTACAACTCATCGCCCGGTTACCGTGTGTTGTATGGAATCCGGTCCGCCCCCGGCAGTCGTCGGGGCACAGCTGCGCGCGGCCCGTGAGGCAGCGGGATTCAGCCTGGCCGAACTGGCCGACCGAGTGTCCTACAGCCGGGCCGCGCTGGGCCACTATGAGACCGGGCGGCGCGTACCCACCGCCGATGTCGTCAAGGAATATCGACGGGTGTGCGGGCCGCTGGACGCGGTGACGACCGTGGAGGCACTTGGCCGTGCCGACCTCGACCGCCGCGGGTTTCTCCGCACCGCCGCCTACAGCGCGTCACTCACTGCCACGGCCCTGCTGCCGATTCCCCAACACGCGCGCCTCGCCGCCATCAGGGAGGGTGGCGCGACCGGTGCGGCGGACGTGGCGGCGGTGCGCGGAGTGACGGACGCGCTGCTGCGGTTCGATGAGGTGCGCGGCGGTGGCGCGGGGCGTACGGCCATGACGGCGTTCCTGTCCACCGACGTGTCCACCCTGCTGCGGTCCCGATTCGCGGACGACCGTGTGCGCGCCGAAGCATTCAGCGCCGCGTCGGAACTGGCCTACGCCATCGGGTTCAGCTCCCACGATGTCGGCGCCGACGGGGCGGCGCTGCGGTACTTCCTGGCCGCGCTGCGCCTGGCCGAAGAGTCCGAGGTGCCCGGTCAGGACGGGTTCGTGCTGCGGATCATCGCCTTGCACGCGGGCGATGTGGGCATGCCGCAACACAGCGTCGAACTGGCCGAGCGCGCGGTATCGCGTGCACGCGGTCACGTCGACGTGGACGCGCAAGCGGTGTTCGATGTCGCGCTGGCCCGGATGTACGCCGAAGGCGGAGACCATCGCGCGGCGCGGAAGACGCTGCGCGGGATCGATCCGTGGCTCACGCCGATCACGACGACCGAACTGCCGCGCTGGCTGTCACTGTTCTGCCCGAACAAGGCATCGGTCAGCCGACAGGCATCGAAGGCGTTCGCCGCGCTCGGTGATCTGAATGAGGCCGAACGGCAGTTGGACATGAGCGCGGCCGCCTGGAACCCGGCCACGCACACCCGGATTCGGGCGCTGAGTGAAATCGAGACCGGACTACTGCGCTGGAAACTCGGTCGGCACGAGGACGCGGCCCGGTTGTGGCGAGCGGCGCTGCCGGTAATTTCCGGTGTCGACTCTGACCGCACGCGCAAGGCGGTCGCCAAGGTCGCTGCTGTTGCACCGGAGGTGGTGGTGTGAGGCGCTGCAGTGCAGGCAATCGACAACTCCCACCCGCCACTCGTGCCCCGCGAACTTCATGCGCTCGCGGGTCCAGTGTCACGTTGCGACCACTTCCTTTCGGCGGCGACGCGGTCGGGTAGGCGCTGTCTGGGCGCGGATCTTGACGAGGGCGACGTCGGCGGGCTCGTCGGTGGGATCTTGGTCGACGAGCTCACCACTGAACGCCATGTGGAGTAGAGATCGGCGGAGGGCAGCAGAACGGGCCAACGCAGTATCGATGGAACTCTTGGCGCGCGTGTACGAGTCCTCGAAAAGTTCGACCTCTGCAACAATCGCACGCTGGTCATCCAAGGTGAACATAGGAAGTTCGATCTGCCGGACCTTTTGACTATTCAATGCAGGCTGAACACCACCAGATCCCGCGTTGCGGTTCTGGGCGTAGCGGCTACGGAGCAAATGATACACAAATTCAGAAATAAACCTCGACGAGTCGATCCTTATTGCCGCGCAGTTCTGATTGTGAGCGGCCTCGATATCCAAGATTGCAACCTGGCCGCGGGTCTTTCCTTCACCGATCATCGCCATCATTACAGTTCCCGGTGGGTGCACCCGAGTGCTCGACTTGCCAGCGGCACTACGTGTTATCCGCTCACGTGTCGTTGAAATTCGATTGAATGCGACCTCACCACTAGAGACCCACGGAAGGGTCCCGTTCCACAGACTGGAGTCTGCACGCGACGGCGTCGCTCCAACAAATACCTCACACTCATCTCCAATTGTGCTGTAAGATACAACCTCTCGGCTGCCAAGAGCGGCGCTGAGCTGGAGCGTGCGAACTCGCCGCAATCTCGCGAGTGCGTTGCGAAGCATCTTTTCCGCAGCGTCTAAGCGGGAGAGGTGGTCTTCGAAAGCCTCGACGATGCGGTGTTGCTCGAAGAGTGGGGGAAGTGGAATCTCGATCTTCGCCAAGTTCTTGCGCGAGATCCTCCGTCTGGTCGTACCTGTAGCGAACTCATTGATCGTGGACGACACTGCCGCAGAGTTGATTGTCCACATAAGCCATCGCGGGCAGACGACTGCGGGATCTAGACGAAGGACCGCAACGTCGACCACAGTCGCAGCCCGATAAGGAAGGTGCGGGCAGAGGCACGCTCGGCCAAGAGGATCAGGCATTCGTGCGATCAGTACGTCGTCTTGTTGTAACGCCGTGCAACGGAGGCGATCAAACGCGTCATCGTTCATCCACCGTGAGCTTTTGTCCTTGAACGCACCGACGCCCAGATCGGCTAGCTGGACGAGTCGGTTCGAACCTGACGGGTCTTGGTCCTTGGATTCGACCCAATCTCCGTCGCTGAATAGCCCAGCGCTGGCGAGCTCCCCCAACGTTGTCCATGACCACCCAGCAGGCAGCTTTCGCTCCGTCACGCGATCAGCTCCGTGTTCAACTCGTCCAGCAACCTCAACGCGTCCTCTCTGGTCGTGATCTTGAAGTCGGCAGCGAAGCGCTGGCTACCGCCCAGGTTGGTGAACGGTATCTGATCGAGGTCGCCGATCTCCACGGCGACGTTGGTTTTCACCACGTCCATGATGGTGCCGAGCCAGTGGAGCTGCCGATCGGTGTAGGTGACGTTGCGTTTCCGCTGCTCAGCCAGCCAGGAGTCGAGCCGATCCGCTACCTCGGAGGCGAACGGGCGGATCTTCGAATCAGCGTCCGCCCCAGCATCTTTGGCGAGCTCGAAGCGCAGAATCGACACCAGGTCCGGTACCTCGACCTTGTGATCCGGGTCTGCCAGTTCGCCGAGATCGGCGTACGCGCGCCACAGCGTCTCGATGCTGCCGATCGCGGGCACTCGTGCCACCTGCTCGGCGAGTGCCTTGAGCTCGGCATACGTCGGTCGGCCCGGTGCGCTGCCGTGCAGAACCTGCAGCACCGTGATCTCGTCGCGGTGTTCGGCGAGGTACTCCCGGAACGAGCGAACGGGCTCATGCGTGCCTTTGCCGTAGGCGACACGCTCGGTGCCGAGTAGGACGTCCGCGTTGACCTGGTCGAAGATCAGGTCTTTCTTCCGGCGGATGTCGAGGATCGCCCTGCGCAGCTTCGGATTCCCGGTCAGGGGCGCGACACCCTCGTGAATCTGCTTGGCCACCTCCGACTTTCCGCCTCGTTCCTCGGCGGCGAGGATGGCGTCGGTATCGGCGGCGACGGCGATCTGTTTCGCGATCTCGCGCAGCTCGACGCCACCGGCGACCGCGGCCAACTCAGCCGACTCCGCCGCGTCGAGCTGCGAAGCCAGCTTCGCCAGCCGCACAGCAAGACTGGACGCCTCGTCGGGGGTGATGGTCTTGGTGCCCGCCCGCTGCAGCAGCTTCTCCAGCGACACCGACGCGTCCCGCTCCATCGGTGTCGCGTCTACCAGGGGCGAGTCGGTGACGCCGACCGCGTCGACGATGACAAACCGATCCTTCTTGAATCCCTTGGCGATGTCCGGGGTCAACGCCGCGTAGTCATCGGCCCCGATGATTCGGGAACCTCGCCCCTTCATCTGCTCGAAGTACACCGCCGACTGCACCGACCGCAGGAAGAACACGCACTCGATCGCGCGTACGTCGGTGCCGGTGGCGATCATGTCCACCGTCACCGCGACCCGCAGCGAAGGACTGTTGCGGAAGTCCTGCAGCAATCGCTTGGGGTCTTTGCCCTGGCTCTTCGACTTGTAGGTGATCTTGGCGGCGAAATCAGCGCCCTCGTTGAAGACCTCGCGCACCTGCTCGACGATCAGGTCGGCATGCGCGTCCGTCTTCGCGAAGATCAGCGTCTTCGGTACCGCCGCGCGCCCCGGAAAGATCTCGGAGTACAGCCGGTCCCGAAAGGTGGTGAGCACCAATCGAATCTGATCCTCGGTGATCACGTCCCGGCCGATCGCGTCGCCGGTGTAGGTGTAGTCCTCTTCGAGTTCGAGGTAGCGCTGCACCCTGGTACGGCGATCACGCACCGGCACAACGGTCTTCGCTTCGATCGTGGCGCCCTGCTCGGTGATCTGCGAGCGAATTCGGTAAACGTCGAACGGCACGTTCACGCCGTCGATCACCGACTCCTCGTAGGTGTACTCGCTGACCAGGTTCTGGTCGAAGAAGCCGAGCGTCTGCTTCGTCGGGGTGGCGGTGAGCCCGATGATCGGAGCGTCGAAGTAGTCGAGAACCGCGCGCCATCGGCCGTAGATGGAACGGTGGCACTCGTCGACGATGATCAGGTCGAACGCCTCGGGCGGCACATTCGGGTTGTAGACCGCGTCGACGGGCGATTCCGGTTCCCCGAGATCGCCGTCGACGTCATCGTCGACGTCCGCGTCGGGTAGCTCCTTGCCCTGCAACATCAGGAAGAGTCGCTGGATGGTGGAGATCGCGATATTCGTGGAGCCGAGGACCGTAGCGCCAGCCAGGCGCTGCACGTTGTAAATGTCACCCAGTCGGCGACCGTCGTCGGTAGGGCGATAGTCCTCGAACTCGAATTGGGCCTGCTCACCGAGGTTGTTGCGATCGACGAGAAACAGGATCTTCGAGGCGTCCGCGTGTTTGATCAGCCGATAGCTCGCCGTGACAGCAGTGAAGGTCTTGCCCGCGCCGGTCGCCATCTGCACGAGTCCGCGACGGCGGTTGTCGGTGAGGGACTTCTCGATGCCCTTGACCGCTTTGATCTGATTGGGGCGCAACCCCTTCGGATCGAGCGCCGGGAGGTGCTGCAGGCGGGCACGGAATGTCTGCGCGTCGGGTCGTTCGTCGGCCTGCTGCATCCACGCTCGGATCGTCTCCGGCTTGGCGAAGGTGAAGACCTCTCGTGACCGTGGCTTCGGGTCGAGCCGATTGGTGAACCGCGTCTCCGCGCCGGTCGACTCGTAGAGGAACGGCAGCGGCTCGCCACGCCGCCACGCCGCGAACTGATCTTCCTTACGCAACCCGGCCGAGTACTTCGCGGTCTGCTGTTCGACTCCGACGAGCGCTGTTCCCTCGCGCTTGGCCTCGATGATGCCGACGATCTTGCCGTCGACATACAGCAGGTAGTCGGCGAAACCGGTGGCGAGGTGGAACTCCCGCACCGCGACGCCGATCGCCGCCGCAGGATTGATATCGGTGTAGTCCTGGACCACCCAACCCGTCGCGGCAAGCTGGGCGTCGATTACGCGACGTGCTTGGACCTCGTTGTACGGGGGTCGGCGACGGAACGCCTTGGAGAACGCGCTGCCCGTAGCCGCCGAGACCTTCTCCGGCTCCCGCGACGCGAGCTTGCCCGAGCCTTGCAGCGCGGCAAGTTGCTGTTCGAGGGCGGCCAACCGCTGCGCGACATCCGACTCTCGTCGCCGCGCCTCCACCAACTGCAACTCGGCAGCCTGACGCGCCTGCGCTTCGGCCACCTGCGCGGTCTTGGCCGCGTCGAGCACGGTCAACGTCTCGGTCAGTTCGGTATGAGACGCCGCGAGTCGGTGGTTGATCTCGTCGAGCTGCTGTTGGTCGCCGGGCTCGACAACCGTCGGTGGCGCGGGCGGGCGGGGCGCGATGAAGCTTCGCGGCACCTGATCGTTCGGAGCCAGCGCCAACCGCAGCAGGTTGCCGAGCTGCCAGCACTGCTCGACCGACCGCAACGCGAAACGGACGTTGAACAGGTGGCTGTGCGTGGCCTGATTGCCGATTGTGCGGATGTCGTGCAGCGCGGTGGCGGCAGACTGCGTCAACACTCCAGCGCGTTCGAGGGCCCGCACACGCTCGATCTGCTTCGATCCGTCGAAGCGGGTGCCGCTGCGCCGGATCAGCTGCTCGGCCAGTACCTCGCCGAACTGACGGCATTTGATCAGAGCGCCGTTGGGGTCGGTGTAGACACTGGATTCGGCGCCGGCGCCGTAGATCGTGAGCAAGGGTTCGATCGAGACCAGAGATCCGAAGTTGACCGACTCTTTCGCAGCGTCGAGAAGTCTCGGATCTACGGTCAGCATTCGTCCCCCTACTGCGGCGTTGTTCCAGAAGATCCTAATGGACTCACGACGCCGGCACAGCTGTCGACCACCAGATTTCATTCCGGATGCAAGCAACGCGAAAGTTCTTGCCTCCCTTCGCGCTGCTCGTGCCGACAAAGCACTGTCACAGGGTCTCCGACAGAGACGGGTAGCACCCGAACTGACCTGCGAGGGTTCCGAAGATGAACGTGCACAGCAACATTCGAGCATTCGCTATGCCGGTACACCTACCCGCAGTCGGCTGTCGGTTGTCGAAGGCAGTCGGATTCCTGGACGACCTCGTCTAGCGGACCAGTTCGTTCTTGGTGGCGTAGTTGGTCATGGCGGAGTTGAGGCCGCGCATGGCCAGGGTGTAGCCGTAGGGGACGTAGCGTTGGCCCCAGTGGGCCAGTTGGATGTCGCGGGAGGTGTAGACCCAGTAGCGGTTGCGTTCCACGCCCTTGATGACGGCTTTCGCGGCCTGTTCGGGGGTGACGGCGTGGCGCATGAACAGGCCGATGGCCTTCTGGAGGGCGGCGTTGTCGCGGTCGATGCCGGCGATGTCGACGGTGTCGACCATGGGGGTGGCCATGGCGCCGGGGCAGACCAGGCTGACGCCGATCTTGTGGCGGCGCAGGTCGAAACGGAGGACTTCGGAGATGCCGCGTAGGCCGAACTTGGTGGCGCTGTAGGGGGCGTGCCAGGGCAGGCCGAAGATGCCCGCCGCCGAGGAGACGTTCACCAGGTGGCCGCCGCGGTCGGCGCGGATCATCGGGGTGATGAACTCCTCGATGATGTGGATGGGGCCCATCAGGTTGATGTCGACGGTGCGGCGCCACTGCTGGGGGGTGAGCCGGTCGACGGTGCCCCAGGTGGCGATGCCGGCGACGTTCATGACGATGTCGACGTGACTGACGGCGTCGAAGGTGTGCGCGGCGAGGCCGACGACGGCGGAATGGTCGCTCACATCGGCGGCGTGGGCCAGGTGTACGGTGGCGCCGGTGGCGCGCAGTTCCTCGGCGGTGGCGGCGAGCGCGTCGGCGGTGATGTCGGTGAGCACCAGCGAGGCGCCCTTGGCGGCGGCCGCGAAGGCGGTGGCACGGCCGAGGCCGCTGGCGGCTCCCGTGATCAGGCAGGTCTTGCCGTCGAACTTCGTCATGGCCCCGACCCTACGGTCCGGGCGGCGAAAGTGGCTGATATTCCCCTGTGATCGCGATAGTGGTCCAGCCGCCGACGTGGATGCGGCTGCCGTCGCGCAGGGCGATCGGCTGCTGCGGGGGGATGGGGGTTTCGGCGCCGTCGAGGCTGGTGCCGTTGGTGGAGCCGAGGTCGGTGACGGTGAGGGCGCCGTGGTCGTCGAGTTGGAGCAGGGCGTGGGCGCGGGAGACGCCGAGGTCGGCGGGGGCGATGCCGAGGTCGATCTCGGGGACGATGCCCTGGGAGGTGGAGCGTTTGCCGATCAGGAACTGGTTGCCGCGCAGGGTGATTCGACGTTCGGGGTAGAAGTCGGGGAAGGCTACGCGTTCGGCGTCGGGGCCTTTGCGGGCTTGGACGCGGGTGTAGAACTCGCGGTCGGCGAAGACGCGGGCCACCCAGACGGGTGCGTCGAGGGACTGCGACGGGGCACCGACTGCCGACTGCCCGGACTGCTCCGGCGATGGTCGGGGCGTCGGGAGGGGCAGGGCCGAGTCGTGGCCGCAGGTTTCGCAGAAGCGGCCGCCCGCGGGGGCCGAGCAGTGCGGGCAGACGCGCAGTTCGGTGGGGGCGGGGGTGAGGGTCGAGCCGCAGACGTCGCAGTAGTCGGTGGCCGCGGTGGGGTGGCCGTCCGCGCAGATCGGCATGTCAGCCGCCTTCCGGTCGCACCCGCGCGGTCTTGGTCGACCGGATGTCGAGGGCGAGTTCGTCGGCGGCGGCGACCTGGCCGCGCAGTTTCACGGTGCCGTCGTGCTCGACCTGGACCACCGCGCGCAACAGTTTGGCGGTGGATTCGTGGCCGGAGGCGGCGGCCAGTTCGACCGCGCGGCGCAGTTTGGCGGTGGCGGTGGGCAGGTCGCCGTTGCGGCGCGCGGCCAGGCCCTCCTGGACGGCGGCGGCGAGTTCGACCTGGCCGGTGTAGTGGGCCACGCGGGTGCTGATGCGGGTGGACAGGGTCGAGTCGGTGGTCCAGACCGCGCGCACCAGACCCTGACCGAGGACCTCGGTCCCGGCCAGCACGCTCAGTCGGGCGGCCAGTTTCTCGCGGCCGGGCGCGGCCGGCTCCACCTCGATCTGGAGGTGGTACTCGCGTTCCTCGGCCGCCCACGAGGACAGCGGGTACTCCCCCACCTGCGCGCCGGCGTCGGTGCGGCGCGCGGTGAGGTCCTCGAGCACCGGGGCGACCTGTTTGACCATCCGCACCCGCGCCCCGGCCGGGGTCCACACCTTCAGCGTCAGTTCGGGAATGACGCGCGCGGTCGAGGAGCGCATCATGGCGGCGAAGTCGGCGGCCAAATCCTTCGGGTCGGCGACGATGTCGGCGCCGCCGGACAGTTTCGTGGCGATGCGCCGCACTTCCTCGGCGACCCAGTCGGCGCCGACGCCACGGCAGTCGCAGACGAAAAGTCCTTCGGCACGGTCGAGTTCGGTGGCCAGCTGCTGCGGGGTCTCGTGTTCGTTCTTGCCGTCGGTGAGCAGGATGGCGTGCGCCTGGGCGCCGGGGTGGGCGGCGGCGACCTGGCGGGCCAGCGCCAGCCATGACCCCATCGCGGTGCCGCCGTCGGGCCGCAACCGGTCCAGCGCGCGCCGCGCGGCGGTGCGGTGGTGGCGGTCGGCGGGGGCGGAGCGGGTGTTGTCGGTGGGGTAGATCAGTCGGGCGGCTTCGGTGCCCTCGATGATGGCGAAGGCGGTGCCGTCGGGGATCTCGTCGAGGGCGGCGCGGGTGGCGTTGCGCGCGTTCTCGAATTTGCCCCGGTTACCCATCGAGCCGGAGCAGTCGATGATCAGGATCTCGAGGCGCGGTGGCGGGGTGGCGAGCGCGGCGAGTTCGGGGCCGGTGCTCACCGTGAGCACCGCGTCGACCAGACTCGCGCCCTCGGCGAGGAATTCGTTCTGGTCGACGGCAATCGAGATGCCCTGGGCCGCAGGCGAACTCATGACACACCCGGTTCCGGCCGCGCGGGAGCGACGGGGGCCAGCGCGACGGTGATGTTGTCGCTGCCGCCGCTGTTGAGGGCGAAGTCGGCCAGCGCGCGGGCCGCGGCCTGCGGGGAGGTCTCGACGGTGAACCCGGCCAGCGAGACCGCGTCGGGCAGGTAGTTCCACAGGCCGTCGCTGCACAGCAGCAGGGTGCCGGGTTCGGTGGCGAGCATGCGCTGTAGACAGTTCGCCGACCAGGGGGCCTCGCCGCCGTCGGCGCCGAGCCAGCGCAGCAGGGTGTGCGCGCGGGGGTCGTTCATGGCGGCGGCCTCGTCGAGGGCGCCCGCGTCGACGAGGGCCTGAGCCCAGGAGTCGTCGACGCTCAGGCGGCGCGAGGCGGTGGGGTCGCCCGCGGCGAGCCAGAAGGCGCGGCTGTCACCGACATTGGCGACGGTAATGTCGGTGCCGATGGTCGTCTCGCGCACGATCGCCGAGACGTAGGTGCACGAGGGCGCGTACTCGGGGGTGCGGGACATGCCGCGCACCGCGGCGGTGGCCGCGGCCAGGCCCGCCATCACCGCGTCGGAGTCCGGGCGGCCCTCGGCCAAGGCGGCCAGGACCGCGTCGACGCCGGTGCGCGCGGCGTTGCCGGAGGCGGCCTGGGGGTCCTGGGAGGTGGAGACGCCGTCGCTGACCACGATCACCCGCACCCCGTCGCCCTCGCGGACGGCGGCGGCGACGGCGTCCTCGTTGCGGGAGTGGCTGATGCCGCGGTCGGTGAGCACGTAGACCGCGCCGAGGTCGTCCTCGAAACGGTCCGGGATCGGTTTGGGGCTGCCGCAGGTCAGGCACAGGCCCGCCTCGTAGCGGCGTTCCCCACAGGTCGAGCACTGCGGCACGGTGACCGGATCATGCACGGGCAGTGCGACTTTGCGCACGCCGAGTTCGCGGCCGCAGCCCTCACAGAAGCGATGGCCCGACTGTGCCGATCCCGCGCATTCCGCGCAGCCCCCCGCGGTCACAGGGTGGTCCTGGGCCGCACCGTGTTCGCCTGATCCACCAGGACGAACCGTGTCCACATGTCGTCTGTCTCGCGCGCCAGTGTCCGCAAGCATCGTTCCAATCCCCTCCGCACGCCCTGTTCGGTGAATTCCACGTCCAACAGCTTGCCTGGTGCGCTCGGTCGCTGTCCCGACCGGATCCAGTTCAGTGCCGCCTCGAGCACGACCATGCGCACGCGGGCGGCCCTGGCACGATTGTCCAGGCGTAGTTCGTCGACCCGGTCGCCGGTGTGGCGCAGCAGGGATTCGTCGAGGTCGGCGGGGTCGCGGTGTGCCAGAAGGGTTTCCACGGCCGAGACGCGGGCCTCGGTGAACATCGCCGAGGCGCGGTCGATCTGGTCGAGGACGGCGACGGCGCCGGTGCGGTCGCCCTCGGCTCGGCGTAGGCGGGCGGCGCCGAAGGCGGCGGAGAGGTAGGCGCGGTCGGTGCGCCAGACGAGTTCGTAGAGGGCGAGGGCGCGGGTGAGTTGGATCGTGGGCTGCGGGGCCGTCGATCGGGAGTGTTCCGTTGGTGCGCGCTGGGCGTCGCCGGTCACGCGCGGACCGTCTGCGCCGGTGTCGAATTCGGCTGCGCCGGGGCCGTGTTCGGCTGCGGCAGTGTCGTCTTCGGCGGCGCGGGCGCTGAGTTCGAGGGTGGCGGCCAGGGCTAGTTTGGGGGCCGGTTCGCCGGGGAGGGCGGCGTAGACGGACTCGAAATAGTCTGTGGCGGTGGCAAAGTCGCCGGTGAGCAGGGCGGCTTGGGCTCGGTACCAGGCGGGGCGCCAGTCGAATTCGAGGTCGTCGTCGAGGGCGGCCAGGCGTGCGAGGGCGGCGGGGGCGTTGCCCGCTTCGAGTTCGGCGCGGATCAGGCGCAGGGGGATCTCGATCGACTCGCCCGCGCCGGTGACGACCGCGCGGACACCGGCGGTGAGGGCCTGTTCGAGTTCGGCGGGGGTGGCGGCGTCGGTGGTGGCCAGCAGGCCCGCGCCGCTGTCGCCGGGGTCGACGAGGGGGGCCGGGAGGCCGGCGATGAGCGCGGTGGGTTGTGGGGTGGCGCCGTCGATGCCGAAGACGGTGCGGGCGGGGCCGAATTGGCTCGACAGGCCGGGGCGGGGGTAGCCGTCGCCGGTGGCGAGGACTTCGCGGAGCACGCCGGTGAGCTGGTCGGCCATCTCGCTCGTGGCGGCGAAGCGGGCGAGCGGGTCGGGGTCGGTGGCGCGCAGCAGGAACCGGTACAGCGAATCGTGTTGGGCCAGCAGGGGTTCGGTGTCGGGGCCGGGGAGCGGGCCGAGGCGGCCGTCGACCGAGGGCACCCGCATCATCAGCACGGCCATGGTGCGGCCTGCGGTGTAGACCTCGGTGGCCACGGTGGGGCCGGTGTCGGCGATCTCGGGGGCCTGGTAGCCGAGGGTGCCGTAGATGGGGCTGGTGCGGTCGTCCATGGCGATGACGGCGCCGAGGTCGATGAGCTCGAGACGTTCCTCGGTCTGCATCACGTTGTCGGGTTTGAAATCGCAGTAGGCCCAGCCGCGCGCGTGCAGGTAGCCCAGTGCGGGCAGCATCTCGAGCACGTACGCGATGGCCTGGGCCGGGGGGAGGTAGCGCTGGTGTTCGGCGCGGTGGGCGCGCAGGATCTGTTTGAGCGAGGTGCCGCCGACGTAGGCCATGACGATGTAGCCCGCGGTCTCGCCGTCGGCGTCGGTGTGCTCGGTGAAGTTGTGGATCTTGACGATATTGGGGTGGTCGACCTCGGCGAGGAATCGGCGTTCGGCCTGCGCGGCGGCCAGGGCGTCGGCGTCGCCGGTGTCGATGAGGCCTTTGAGGACCACCCAGCGTTTGTTGACGGCGGTGTCGGTGGCGAGGTAGATCCAGCCGAGACCACCGTGGGCGAGCGCGCCTGCCACCTCGTACTGGCCGCCGACGAGGTCGCCGGTGCGCAGGCGGGGCACGAACGAATAGCGGGTGCCGCAGTGCGGGCAGAAGCCGGCGGTGCGGGCGGGGATCTCGGCGCGGGACCGACCGACGGGTTTGTCGCACCTACCACAGAAGCGGTCGGTTTCGGGGACCTGCGGGTCCTGGAGGACCGCCGTGACGGGGTCGACGCGCGGGATCGGCGGGATGTCGACGAGCCCGGCGCCGAGGCGGCCACGCGCGGCCGAGCGGGCCGAGCCGGAGCGGGTGCGGACCGACCGGCCTGATGTGCGGATGCTCGAGCTGATGGTGGCGGCGGAGGGGCGGTGCAGGGGGCCGGTCGCGGTGCCGACCGAGTGGCCGTCGGGTCCCCCGGAGACGACCGGTGCCGTGCCGCAGGTATCGCAGTAGCCGTCGAGAATCGTTCCGGCGCAATCCGGTTCGGCGCAGGCGCCGGGCTCGGACAGCGGGGTGTTGTCGCCCCATGAGTTCAGGTGGGCGCCCGACGGCGATGGTCCGGCACTCGAAGGCGACGTGGAGGTGATGGGTGTCTGCGCGCCGACGCCGAGAGACTGCAACCCGGTGGCCGAGGGCTGCGCGCCAATGCCCGACGACTGCGAACCGATGCCCGACGACTGCGCACCCATCCCCTGCGACTGCGGCCCGGTACCCGAGGCCTGCGCACCGATCCCCGGCACCTGCGGCCCAGTACCCGACGACTGCGCACCGATCCCCGACGCCTGCGGCCCAGTACCCAACGACTGCGCACCGATCCCCGACGACTGCGGCCCGGTACCCGACGACTGCACGCCGGTGCTGCGGGGTTGCGCGGTGGTGCGTCCTGAGCGGCCGGTGCCCGCGGCGCGGGGTGGTGGGGTCGTGGCGCGGGGTGGTGGGGTCGTGGTGAGGGGGGCGGTGCCGCAGACGGCGCAGTAGCCGTCGTCGATCGTGCCGCCGCAGCCCGGTTCGGTACACCTCATGCGCCGCGCCCCGCTTTCTCCGCGATGATCGATCGATAGTCGGCGACGGCGCAGGTGACCGCGGCCAGATCGCAGGGTGTGCGGCTGAGCAGGCCGGCGGCGATGCGGTCGGCGGCGAGCACGTCGCGGTCCTCGCTCACGCCGAGGCGGGAGGCTTTGGCGCGCGAGACGCTGAGGCGCCCGCGCAGTTCGGCGCGGCGGTCGAGCAGGCCGCGGGCCAGGTCCTGGCGGCGGCGGGCGTCGGCCGCCGCGCCGGCGATGCGCACGCGCAGGGCGATCAGACGGGTGACGGTCGGGCGGGTGGGGACCTCGCCGAGGTCGGCGAGCTCGGCGCGCAGGCGGGCGGCCGGTTCGCCACCGGCGGGGAGTTCACCGGTCTCGACCTTGTGCTGGGCCTGCGCGGCGGTCAGGTCGGCGTGGCGTTGGGTCTCCTCCAGGACGGTCAGCCGGGAGTGCAGGTCCGCGACGGCGCCGGACAGGTCGGCGACGACCTCGAAATGGCTTGCGTGCCGGTCGGATTCGGCGTCGATCAACTCGGCCAGGGCGTTCAGCGCGGCGGCGATCTCGCCCACGCCGAAACCGAGCGGGTCGGTGGCGGATCGGCGCAGGAGTTCGGCGATGGGTTCCACGGCGGCCTCGAGACCCCCACCTGCCTCGTCGACGCGGTCCTGGAGCGGGCCGAGACGGCCGAGCACCAGCACGTCGACCGCCTCGACCTCGTCGGCGAAGGCGGTCACGTCCTCGAAGGCCAGGCGCATCCGGTCCAGGCACTCGGCGATGCCCACGGTGACCACGGTTTCGGCGGGGCCGGTGAGTCCGCGCTGGGCCAGTGGGATCGGGATGCGGGCCACCTCGTGCGGGCTGCCGCGCAGCAGGTCGGTCAGGCGCGCGCGGGCGTGCTCGTCGAGTTTGCCGCTCCCGCGCACGGTCTCGGCGTCGGCGAGGATGGCGCGGATGCGACCCAGGTTCTCCCAGAGTTCGCTCAGTGCCGTGTCCACCGGTCCCCAGCGGCGCGCGGTCTCCCCCGTCGGCGGGTAGCGGCGGACCAGGGTCAGGCCGGGGTGGCGGTCCAGTTCCAGCAGGGTCGCGGTGACGGTCGCCAGTTCCGTTCGGCGCGCGGCCAATTCGCGGTCGATCTGGGCGAGGTCGAGCATCGGGCGACTCATCCGACGTACTTGGCCGGTGGCGGGCCCGGTGAGGCGCCGAGGGCGGACAGGTGCTGGGTGTAGATCCGCTGCCAGGTGCCGTCGACGCGGGCGCGGTCGAGCACGCCGTTGACGAAGCGCACGAGTTCGTCGCTGCCCTTGGGCAGTCCGACCGCGTAACCGCCAGCGCCGATCGCGTCGCCGACGATCTCGAGGTGGTGGTCCTGGGCGACCAGTCCGCGCAGGATCGGTTCGTCGCCGCTGATGGCGTCGACGCTGCCCTGTTGCAGGGCGACCAGGCAGTCGGTCCAGGTGGTCACGCCGAGCACCTCGCGCGGCGGGGTGGGCAGGTCGAACAGGGGCGCGGCGGCGGTGGTGCCCTTGGCCACGCACACCCGCTTGTCGGCGAGGTCGGCGCCGTCGGTGATGCCGGCCTCGCGCGGGGCCGCGATGCGTTGGGCCGCACGGTAGTACACGCTGGAGAAGTCGACCTCGCGGCGGCGTTCGCAGGTGGCGGAGAAGGTGCGCACGATCAGGTCGACCTTCGCCTCGCGCAGCAGCGGGATGCGTTCGGCGGCGGTGACCGAGCGCAGTTCGATGCGGTCGGGGTCGCCGAACAGGTCGCGGGCGATCTCCCTGGCCAGGTCGATGTCGAAGCCCTCGAGTCGGCCGGTGGCGGGGTTGCGGAACCCGAACATGTAGGTGTTCTGGTCCACGCCGACGCGCAGTCGACCGTTGGCGACGATGGCGGCCATCGCCGAACCGGCGGGCATGGCACCGGGGCGCGGCAGGGCGGCGGGCGCGAGAGTGGCTTCGGTGTCGCAGGTTCCGGTGCCCTCGGCGGTCGGGGCGGTGGTGATCGGCTCGGCGCCGGGCAGGCGTGGGGCCGAGGCGGCGGCGGTGAGGCCGGGCGGGTCGGGGGCGTCGCCGCAGCCCGCGACCAAGGTGAGGGCCGCGGCGAGGGCGAGGAGCGCGTGGCGTCTCACAGGTACTCCTTGATCCGGGGCCACAGTCCGCTGATCACCGCGCCGAGGGCGGCGATCAGCAGGATCAGGGTGCCGAACGGGCTCAGGGTCACCGCGTTCGCGGCGCCGGCGACCCCGTCGCGCAGGTCGTCGCGGGCGGCGGCGAGGTCGGTGCGCAGTTCCTGGTCGAGGCGGGCGAAGCTGGTGGCCGAGCTGTCGGGGCCGGTGCCGATGGCCTGGGTGACCGCGCCGGTGTAGTCGGCCTTCTCGTAGGCGGTGCGCTGGGCGTTGTGGCCTGCGTTCCAGTTGGCCAGTGCGCGGTCGGCGGCGGAGTCGGCGGCCCCGGCGGCGGTGAGGTGCTGGTGGAGGTCGCCGATGTGGTGTTGGTAGGACTGCTCGGTGGGGGTGATGTCACCGCGGGTGATCAGGGCCAGGGTTTCGTCGGTGCGGGCCTGCTGGGCCAGAATGCGTGCTCCGGCAAGGTTTTCCACGCGCGCACCGGCGCCGGAATCGCCGGTGTCGAGCAGGTGCGCGGCGGTGAGGGTGGCACCGACTGTCCACAGCAGGGCGACCAGGGTGAGCCCGGCGGCGGTGGCCAGGCCGGTGTTCACCAGGCGATTGGTGCGGCGCAGCAACACGATCGAGCCGAGCGCGCACAGTGCCAGGACCAGGGCCAGCAGCACGACGGAGGTCCACGGTAGGGCGCCGATGCGCTGCTGGTCCTCGCGCACGGCGGCGAAGCGGGCGTCGCTGAGCTGTTCGGCGTTGGGCAGCAGGGAGGTCTGCATCAGGTCCGAGGCCTGGCGCAGGTAGGCCGAGCCGACGGGGAAGCCCTGGCGGTTGTTGGCGCGCGCGGTTTCGACCAGGCCGGTGTAGGTGGGCAGGTCGGCGGCGATGCGGGCGACGATGGCGCGGGTCTGCGCGTCGGTGGCGCCCGCGGTCGCTTCGGCCAGTGCGGCGGCGGATTCGGCGAGTGCCTGCTCGTAGGTGTCGCGGACCTGCGGTGATTCGATGCCGCCGGACAGGAAGGCGGTGGCCGCGCCCGCGTCGGCGGCCGAGAGCGAGACGTAGAGGCTCTGGGCGGCGAAGGCCAGCGGTTCGGTGCGGTCGAGGACCTGGTCGGCGCGAACGATTTTCGCGTCGAGCTGTTGGCCGACGGTGAGTCCGGCGAGCAGGCAGGCGACCGTGGTGGCGATCAGGACCAGCCCGATCGCGCCGGGTGTCGTCGCGGCGAATCGCCGCAACCACGTCCCCGCGTCACGCACCGTCGCCGGCAGGCGAACTCCCACACCGTCCTCCTTCATCTCCCCGGGCGGTGTCCTCGACCGCGATCGTACGGGAGACGGTGAAAGTTCGCCTAGATCACCGTGTACGAGAACGATGCCAGTCTCGGCCCCTGTTCACCCTCGAAACGGACGGTCACTTTCCAGGCGCCGGGGGCGGGCAGGATCAGGCGGTCGCTGCGCCAGATCAGGATGGGTCCGGGCTCGGTCGCGGGGGTGAGTTCCACGGGGAGACGGGCCACGTTGGCCGAGCTCGAGGACAGGTCGACGCGGATCGAGGGTGGGTCGGCGGGGTCGGTCGCGGTGTGGCGCAGCGTGAGTCGCTGGGGGCCGCGCCGGACGGAATCGATGGTCACCTCGACGATGTCGGCGGCGCCGAAGTCAAGGGTGGTGGCGAGGTCGGTGGTGTAGACGTCCTTGGCGGGCGGCACGGTGGTGAGCACGGCGGTCAGGCCGAGAACCACGAGGGCCGCGGCGGATTCGGCGAGGAGGGTGCGTGGGCGCTCGGATCGTCGGAGCCGGCGGTAGGCCAGGGCACCGAAGACCGCAACGGCCACTACCGCAAGGACTTTGGTGGTCAGGACGAGGCCGTAGGTGGTGTGCGCGAGGGCGTCGAGGGGTCGCACCTGGCGCCAGGCCAGGACCAGGCCCCCGAGGACCACGAGTCCGAGGTGTCCGGCCGCGACGGTGTGCCAGCGGGCCGGATTCGGCGCACCGCGCACGACCGCCACGATCATCGCGATCCCGCCGAGCCACACCGTGATCGCGTAGACGTGCACCAGCGTGCCCGCGAACGACCACGGCCAACCCGGCACCGAACCGCCGTGCCCGCCGAGGGTCACCGCGAGGACCGCCGCGACGGCCTGGGCGGTGCCGACCGTCGCCACGGCGCGCGTCCCGGTCCCGAGCGCCACCGCCGACAGGACCACCGCGGCCGTGATCGCCAGCCCGGACGCCGTGGTTGCCAGCTCGCGCGCACTCGCTGCCGACATCTGTGCCAGGCCACCGGATTGCTGGGCGACGAGCACCGTGAACCGGGTGAGCAGGCCCGCGATCAACACCGTGGCGCCGATCCGATACACGACCGCGAACCGGCGGGTTCGCAGTGCCGCGGGCCATACCCACCGGGCCGCCGCGAACAGGCCGGCGGACAGGACGAGGCCGAGGTAGGTCAGGGCCTTGCTCGGGGCGTTCAGGTACTGCTCGGCGCCGGTCGCGGCGGCGGCGGCGAACTCGCCCTGTTCGGTGACCGTGCCGACGGTGAACTGGATCGACAGCGACACCACGTGGGTGTCGGCGGAGACCACGCGGGCGGTCGCCAGGTAGGCGCCGTCGGCCAGCGGTGCGGCCGGGACGAGCACGAGTCGGCGTTCGCCGTCGGCCAGGCGCACCGTCGCGAGGTCGAATCGTGTTCCGGCACTGTCGATCAGCTGGGCCGAACCGGCGACCAGGGTCACCGGTTCGGACAGGTCGAGGGTGAGTTCGCGCGGTGATTCGGCGGCGTGCGCGCCGTTGCCCGGCGAGGTCGACACCAGCCCGGCGTGGGCCCAGGCCGTCCCCGCCGACCCCAGGACGAGGGCCGCGAACGCGACGGCGAGCAACCAGCAGCGCGCCCAGCGGCTAGGAATCGACACCACGGCCGCGCCGCACCACCACGACCAGACCGGCCAGCGCCGCGAGCGCGACCGCGAGGTTCACCACCGACAGGGCACGCCATAGTCCGTCGGAGTCCGCGGCCGGGGCGGCGTGCTGGTCCGGGGTGGCGGGGTCGTGGCCGCTGTCGTGGTCGGCGCCCGCGGCGGTCAGTGCCACGACGGGGGCCGGGTGTTCGGGCTCGCTGGCCTTGTCGACCGCGACCTCGTTCCAGGACACGGTGGTGCCGTCGCTGTAGTTCTGGTCCGAGGGCAGCGCCAGGGTGGTGCGGTCGGCGGGCCACGGGCCCGCCGAGAACGCGAATTCGCGGTATTCGGCGCCGCTGTAGCCCGCGGTCGGGTCGACGGCGGTCCACACGATCTTCGACACGCGGCTCACCTCGCCGACGCGCTCGCGTTCGATCGTGGCGCGCCAGCCCGGAACCGGTTGGGTGCGCGCGGATTTCAGGTCGATACCGGCGGGGATGGTGACGGTCAGGCCCACCGTGGCGGCGGTGTCGGACTCGCCGGGCACGATCAGGCGCACGATCCCGTACCCGCCCTGGGGCAGGGCGGCGCCGTCGGAGCGGACGTGGGCCGCGGCGGGGGCGGCGAACGCGATCGCGGCCACCACCGTGGCGCTCAGCACCGCGGCGCACCGGGTCGCGAGGCCACGGCGTGCGGGTACGGTGCGGAAGTCGTTGTGGGCCATGGTTTTCCTTGTTCGGGTCAGGGGACGGTCGCGGGGATGTTCGCGCCGCGATAGCGGGTGGTCAGGAATTCGGCCAGTTCCCGGCTCTCGAGGGCGTGGGTCAGCTCCAGGACCCGCTGGTCGCCCGCCAGCCGCGCCGGCGCGACCAGGACGTGGGCGTACGGGTTGGCGGGGCCGGGCTCGGTCGCCAGTGCCCGCGTGGGCTCGAGGCCGATCGAGGCGGCCTGGTCGGGGGTGAGCACCACGGCGTCGTAGTTGCGGTAGATGGCGTCGAGGTAGTCGTCGTAGGACAGGCCGACCAGCGACAGGTGACGCAGCGAGTCGAGCACATTGGCCTCGGTGATGGTCAGATCCGCCGCTTTCGTGCCGCCGAAGGGACGGTCCAGGCGCACCAGGCCCGCGCTCTGCAACAGGTGCAGGCCGCGCGCGAAACCGGTCGGGGTGGCGGGCAGCGCGATCCGGGAACCGTGCGGCAGGCTGCGCCCGCTGACCTGATCGGCGACCAGGCCCACGTTCACCCAGTCCGCGGTGTCGGCCACATCGCCCCACTTCGACGAATACAGCCCGTAGGGAACGACATTCACCGCCGCGACGATGCTGAGGTTGTCGTAGCCGTGCTGGGCGACATCGGCCTCGAAGGCGGGGGTGTGCTGGAAGTAGGCCAGATCCCCCTCGCCGGCGGCGAGCTCGCCGTTCGCGTCCCGGCCCGCCTCGACCAGGCGCAGTCGCACCGAGTCCGGCAGGAGATGCTCGGCCACGTAGGTGAGGATCTCGCGGTCGTCGCCGGCGCCGACGTGCACGACCAGTTCCCCGTCCGCCCCGGCCGCGTACTCGACCTGGGCCGGGCTGCCGCAGCCGAGCAGGGCGGTGGCGGCCACGACGGCGACCAGCAGGGCGCGCCCGCGAACCCGCCACGGGCGCACCACCACCGTGCTCATTTGTTCGTCAGCCCGCGCTGCCACGCGGTCAGCCGCCATTCCGCCGCCGTCATCACCGCGTTGACGAGAATGCCGATCAGGCCCAGCGTCAGGATGCCCGCGTACATCTGCGGCGTCTGATAGCGCAGGGCCGCGTTGTTGATGTAGATGCCGATACCCTGTGCGCCGCCGACGAGTTCGGCGGCGACCAGCGCGGTGAACGCGTTGGCCGCGGCCAACCGGATGCCGGGGAAGATCGCCGGAATCGCCGCGGGCAGCACCACTCTGGTGAAGATGTACACCCGGCCCGCGCCTAGGGTGCGGGCCGCGTTGAGCAGGATCCGCTCCACGCCGCCGACCGCGCCGACCGCGTTGACGAAGATGGGCCAGAAGCACGCCCACACCACGATCGCGACCTTGGACTCCTCGCCGATGCCGAGGAACACCACGAACACCGGCAGCAGCGCGAGCAGCGACAGGTTGCGGAAGAACAGCAGGATCGGTTCGGCCAGCTTCTGGAAGATCCGCACCGAACCGACCAGGATGCCCAACCCGATCCCGGCGACCAGGGCGATCACGAACCCCAGCAGGGCCCGCTGCACGCTGGGCAGGATCTCCGAACTCAGGGTGCCGTCGGCCAGGCCGTCGACGAACGCGGCGAAGGTGTCCTGCGGTGTGGACAGGTACAGGTCGCTGACGAAGCCGCCCGCCACCACCCACCACCACAGGATCAAGAACGCCGCCAGGCCGACCGCGCCGTAGATGATCCGGTCGTAGCGGGCCAGGAAGGCGTTGGGGGCCTTGGGCGGGGTGATGATCTCCTCAGTCGTCGTTGCCACCGCGCACCTCCTCCTCGAGGATCCGCGCGACGTGCGCGCGGATGTGGGCGAATTCCTCGGAGTTGCGCGAGTCGCTGTCGCGCGGGCGGGGCAGGTCCACGTCGAACAGGGTCTTCACCCGGCCCGGCGCGCGGGTCATCACCGCGATCCGGTCGGACAGGAAGATGGCCTCGTCGATGGAGTGGGTGACGAACAGGATGGTCTTCTTCGTCTCCCCCGACTCCCAGATCCGCAGCAACTCGCCCTGGAGGAACTCCCTGGTCTGGGCGTCGAGCGCGGCGAAGGGCTCGTCGAAGACCAGGACCTCGGGTTCGTAGACCAGCACGCGGGCGATGGCCACGCGCTGGCGCATCCCGCCGGAGAGCTGGTGGGGCAGCCGGTTGGCCGCCGATGCCAACCCCACGGTCTCGAGCACCCTGGCCGCGCGTTCGCGCCGTTCGGCCTTGGGCACGCCCCGGATCTTCAACCCGACTTCGACGTTCTTCTGCGCGGTCAGCCACGGGAACAGCGCGTACCCCTGGAAGACCACGCCCACGTTCTTGTCGACGCCCTCGACCCGTTTGCCGTCGATGAGCACCGCGCCGCCGTTGTAGTTCTCCAGCCCGGCGAGAATATTGAGAAAGGTCGATTTCCCGCACCCGCTCGGCCCGAGCAGCGACACGAATTCACCGGGCTTTATCCGGAGATCGAAACCCTCCAGGACCGAGGTGGCATTCTTGGTCGACCGCGAACCGGGTTTCGGATAGAGCTTGGCGACCCTTTTCGCTTCGATCTTCCATTCCGATTCCCCGACCCGCGCAGCGGTCGGTCTCGGTGTCGCGACGATTTTCTCGTCGAGAATCTGTTGCGTCATATCGATCTCACTTTTCGAGTCCGGCGATGTCCACCAGCGGCGTCTTCAGAACTGTGTCGTTCTGTTCGGCGTCGAGGATCACCGTGTTCTGCTCCTGGGATTCGAGCAGATCGGCCGATGTCGCGTACGGGTTGAACGCGTTGGTCGCGATATCGCCCGGGGTGAGCTTCTCCGCGCCGGGCAGCGGGTCACCGACCTCGGCGACGAGGTCCCACCACAGTTGCAGGCTCGCCTTGTCCAGCAGCGCGTTGGGCGCGTAGTGCCAGTTGGTGGTCTGCTCCACCGGGTAGCCGGTGGTCTTGCCCGCGATCTCGGCGGACTCCTTCGGGTGCGCGTTGGCCCAGTTGGCCGTCTTGGCGATGATGCCGACGAATTCGCGCGCGGCCTGCGGATGCTTCTGCAACCACGCGTTGCTCGCCACATACGGCGCCTGGCCGCCCTGGGGACCCCAGTCGTCGTAGGAGGTGAACGCCTGGGCGAACTTGTCGGGCTTGCTGAGCAGCACCCCGACCAGCGGCGGATGGAAGACACCGAGGTCGACCTCGCCGCGTTCGATCGCCGGGGCGATGAGCTCGTTCTTGAGTTCGAGGAACTTCACCTTGTCCAGATCCACGCCGTTGTTGCGCAGGTACCGCATGATCACCAGATCGACGCAGCTGTTGAATCCCGACAGGCCGACGGTCTTGCCCTCGATCGCCTTCAGGTTGTCCTTGGTGATCGGCGAGCCCGCCTTGGTGAAATAGGCCATGTGCGGCTTGTCGGGCAGGTCGAGCATGCTCGAGGCGATGGCGGTGAACTTGAAGCCCTTGACCTTGCCGTCGATATCGTTGTTGAACATGCCGGTGGCGATATCGATCTTGCCCTGATCGAGCAATTGCACCGCCGGTACCGCGGTGGCGGGCCCGACGTATTCGGGACGCACGCCGGCGTCCTTCCAGTAACCCAACTCGTCGGCGATCCGGACCAGCGACAGCGCGGTCGGCGAGTTGGCGAAGCGGAAATACACCACGCCCTCTTCCTTGGCACTGCCACAACCGGCCAGGACCAGCGGTGCCACGACGAACAACGCCGAGAGCACACTCACCTTCCGGATCAGACGCTTACTGCCGAAGACCCTCATGCTCGGACCTTTCCCTCTCTGGCGAGACAGACGAATTGTCTCGAGAAGAAACGTAAGCGGACAGCGCCCGGTTACCTACGGATAAATTCAGCATGAACGAAGAATGGGCGCGAAGATTCGCCCGGTAAATACCGGTAGACAGAAACAACGAGTAATGCACGGTTATTTAAAGATCATGTAGAGAAGAATGGGTGGGTCCGCGTTTCGCCGCGCGTGTCGTTGCCGCGCAAGGCCTTTCGCGACGCGAAGCGAAGTTCTGCTTCACGAACGAACGAGGCCCCGAACGACTCGACGGCCGTGGCGAGGGGCGCACGGTGTCGAAGTCGTTCGGGGCCTAGGCAGTTCTACCCGAACCCGGTGGGTTCAATCAGGCGTTGGCGACCTTCTCGCCGGGCTTGACCGCGGTGCCGGTCTTGCTGAAACGCAGCACGCCGTCCTCGATCGGCGCCTTGTGCATCAGCGTGCGGTCGCGGTAGTAGTTGTTGATCAGCTTCCAGGCGCCCCGCGCGCCCTGGCGCGGCATCTCACCGTTGCCGCGCTGGATGTAGCCGGAGGTG
>NZ_JBHSQN010000002.1:5062-15368 GCF_042658545.1 Nocardia lasii | reverse complement strand
GCGTTGGCGTGCACCTCGAAGGTGGTGTAGCCGCGATCGCGCATGATGTTGAGCACCCGGCACAGGTACGCGGCGGCCAGGTCGGCCTTGAGCGTCCAGGAGGCGTTGGTGTAGCCGATGATCATCAGGAAGTTGGGGATGTCGGAGTACAGCACGCTCTTGTAGGCGACCGTCTCGCTCATCTTGATCGGCTCGTCGTCGATGCTGATCGTCGCGCCGCCCATGATCTGCACGTTCAGACCGGTGGCGGTGACGATGATGTCGGCCTCGAGCTCCTGGCCCGACTCGGTCAGGATGCCCTTCTCGGTGAACTTCGCGATCTTGTCGGTGACGATGTCGGCCTTGCCGCTCTTGAGCACCTTGAACAGGTCGCCGTTGGGCACCACGCACAGGCGCTGATCCCACGGGTTGTAGCTGGGGGTGAAGTGGCGCAGGTCCACCTTGGAGCCGAGCTGCAAGCGCACCTGCGCCAGCATCAGCTTCTTGGCCAGCTCCGGGTTGGTGCGCGAGAGCTGGAAGCTGGCGCGCTGCAGGGCGATATTGCGGGCGCGGCCGATCCGGTAGGCGATCTGGTCGGGCACGCGGGTCTTCTTGAAACCGATCGCGACCGGGTCCTCCGACGGCAGCGCCTGGATCCAGGTGGGCGAACGCTGCAGCATGGTGACGTGCGCGGCGGTGTCGGCCATCGACGGGATCAGGGTGATCGCGGTGGCGCCGGAACCGATGACGACGACCTTCTTGCCTGCGTAGTCCAGGTCCTCGGGCCAGTGCTGGGGGTGCACGATCTGGCCCTGGAAGTCGGCCTGACCGGGGAACTCGGGCTGGTAGCCCTTGTCGTAGTTGTAGTAGCCGCTGGCGCCGACGAGGAAGTTGGCGGTCCAGGTCTCGGTCTCGCCGGTGGCCTCGATCTCGGCGGTCACCGTCCACTGCGCCGCGGCGCGGTCGAAGGCCAGGTGCACGACCTTGCGGCCGAAGCTGATGTGGTCGGTGACGCCGTACTCCTTGGCGGTGTCCTCCACATACTGGCGGATGCTGGCGCCGTCGGCGAGCACCTTGGTGCCGATCCACGGCCGGAAACCGAACCCGAAGGTGAGCATGTCCGAGTCCGAGCGGATGCCGGGGTACTTGAACAGGTCCCAGGTCCCGCCGATGTTCTCGCGACGCTCCAGGATCGCGTAGGTGCGTCCGGTCTGCTCGCGCGTGAGGTGACAGGCCGTGCCGATTCCGGACAGGCCAGCGCCGATGATCAGTACGTCGACATGCCGCGTCATTGAGGAAACTCGTTTCGTAGGGATCGCGAGGCCCGGACATCGTCGCCCGAGCCTCCCCCGAGGTTACGTGTTTCACATAGTTACGTCTAGTTAGGCGTGATCCGGCACAGCGTGGCGGGGGTTTCGCGCAGGGTGAGCGGAATCCGTGACGTGGGCGTGCGCACCGGCCAGCATCGAGGAGACCCTGCACCCCACGACGAATAAGGCGGATATGACCGAGCGCGGACTGTCGTTTCACTGGTTCCTGCCCACCTACGGCGACTCCCGCGGCCTGGTGGCGGGCGGACACGGCAGCTTCATGTCCGGCGACCGGCCCGCGACCCTGCGCTACCTCAACCAGCTCACCGCCGCGGCCGAGGACAACGGCTTCACCGGCGTGCTCACCCCCACCGGCGCCTGGTGCGAGGACGCGTGGCTGACCACCGCCATGCTGGTGCAGACCAGTGAGACGTTGAAGTTCCTGGTCGCGCTGCGGCCCGGCCTGGTCAGCCCGACCCTGGCCGCGCAGATGTCGGCCACCTTCCAGCGCCATTCCGCGGGGCGGCTGCTGCTCAATGTCGTCACCGGCGGCGAGCAGAGCGAGCAGGAGGCCTACGGCGACTTCCTGGACAAGACCCAGCGCTACGCGCGCACCGGGGAGTTCCTGCACATCGTGCGCTCGCTGTGGGAGTCGACCGAGCCGTTCAGTTTCACCGGTGAGCACCTGCGCGTGCGCGACGCCATCCTGAGCGCGCGGCCGAATCCGATTCCGCCGGTGTTCTTCGGTGGCTCCTCCGGCCCGGCCGGGCCGATCGCCGCCCGCTACGCCGACACCTACCTGACCTGGGGTGAGCCACTGGACGCGGTCGCCAAGAAGCTCGACTGGATTCGTGGGCTGGCCGCGATCGAGGGCCGCACCGTCGATTTCGGCTTGCGCATCCACGTGATCAGCCGCGATACCGCCGCGCAGGCGTGGGCCGAGGCCGACCGGCTGCTCACCGGGATCGCGCCCGGCGAGATCGAGCGGGTGCAGGCGAGCCTGGCGCGCAGCGATTCCGAAGGACAGCGGCGGATGGCGCAGCTGCACAACGGGCGCACCGATTCGCTCGAGATCGCCCCGAACCTGTGGGCGGGTGTGGGTCTGGTGCGTGGTGGCGCGGGCACGGCGCTGGTGGGGTCGCACGCGGAGGTGGCGGATCGGCTGCTCGAGTACGCCGCGCTGGGCATCGATCACTTCATTCTGTCCGGGTACCCGCATCTCGAGGAGGCGTACTGGTTCGGCGAGGGGGTGCTGCCGATTCTGGAACGCCAGGGGATGTGGTCGCATCCGGCGCGGCCGGTGGCGGTGCCCGCTGTCGCGCCGTTCACCGCGGCCGCCAGTAGCTGATCGGGCTCGGGGCGCTCGCTGTCCATGTTCGGCGAGCGCCCGGTTCGGCAGTCGATGCACCTTTGCGTTTCCTGCGGCCCGGGTGAGTAGCGCGGCGGCGCACCAGTTTTCGTGCACCTCGAATTCGCCGGTGAACTGGGAGGATTCCGATCGCTGCGTGGGCTTTCGCCTGGATTGCCCGAAATGCCGTGACGTGCACGCTTCTTCGCGCAGTCCCACTCCCCCAACCGTTTTCGGCAGTGGCTGCAACCGGGGTTCCACGTGAATCAGTGCGGTTCAGCGAGGGTGCGGGCTCGGCGGTACGGGTCGTGCGTGCGGCCGATACGCTCGGGCGCGTGACCCTCACCGTCGGTTTCGATCTGGATATGACGCTCATCGATTCCCGCCCCGGGGTGGCACTGGCGATCGACGAGCTCGCGCGGGAGTTCGATCTGCCGCTCGACGGTGCGCGCTTCGCCCAGCATCTCGGGCCACCGCTGGCGACACTGCTCGGCGACGCGGGGGCGCCGGCCGAGCTGATCCCCCGCCTGGTGACGCGCTATCGCGAGCTGTACCCGTCGGTCATCGACCGCATCGCCGCGCTGCCGGGTGCGGACGCGGCCCTGGCGGCGGTGCGGGCCCGCGGTGGGCGAACCCTGGTCGTGACGGGGAAGTTCGAACCGCACGCGCGGCTGCACGTCGAGCATCTGGGGTGGGAGGTCGATCGGCTGGCCGGCGATCTGTGGGCGACAGGCAAAGCCGATGTGCTGCGCGCGGAGTCGGCGGACGTGTTCGTGGGCGATCACGCCGGGGACATGCGCGGCGCCGAGGCCGCCGGGGTGGTGGCGGTCGGGGTGACGACCGGGCCCCACGATGCCGACGCGTTGCGCGCCGCCGGGGCGGACGTGATCCTCGACGACCTCACCCGGTTCGGTGACTGGTTGGCCGAATTCACGGCCGCGCGGTAGAACCTCCTGCCGCACACCGTGATTCCGGAACCCGTACCGCCCCTGGCACGTTGGCCGGTTATGTCCACGGACCCCTATTGGAATCACAACACCCACTACCATCCGTGGGTTCTCGATCAGGTTCCCGACCATGCCCGCACGGCACTGGATATCGGATGCGGTGACGGGCTGCTCGCCCGCAAACTCGCCGGCCGTTGCGACGCGGTCCTCGGCGTCGACACCGACGCCCGGGTCATCGCCGACGCCCCCGCCACCCCGACGGTCCACCTCGAGCACACCGACTTCCGCGACCTCGACCAGACCTTCGACGTGGTCACCGCCGTCGCCACCCTGCACCACGTCCCGCTCCGCGACGGCCTCACGACCCTGCGCCGCCTGGTGGCCCCCGGCGGTGTCCTGGCCGTGGTCGGCCTCTGGAAGATGCACCCGCTCACCGACTTCCCCTACTACGCCGCCCTTCCGGCGATCCGCGCCGTCGACCGACGACACCGCCGGGTTCTCGGCGGGCCGGAGATGGTCCTGCGCGATCCGCGCGAAACGCTGGCCGAAATCCGCACCACGGCCGCAGAACTGTTGCCCGGAGCCCAGATCCGACGCCGTCTGATGTGGCGGTACACCCTGCGGTGGCAGAATCCGGGCCGAGAACTCGCGTCTGGGAAACGGGCAGGCGAGGGCACCGCCCGGCGATCGAGCCGCCTGTGATACGAATCCCCGTGCGGACGTGGTGATTCGGCCCGGCCGACTTCGACGGGGAGGGTGGTCATCAACGCGGTGGGTCATGGCGTCGAGGCGAGCCGTCAGCGCGGCGACGCCGGGGTGGTGCCGCGGCACCGGCTGGCCAGGGTGGCGTTGCTCGCGACCGTGTTCGTGTGCGCGGCCTGCGGTTTGGTGTACGAGCTGTCGCTGGTCACGCTCGGCAGCTACCTCCTCGGTGACACGGCGGCGCAGGCGTCGATCACCCTGAGCGTGATGGTGTGCGCGATGGGGGTCGGGGCGCTGGTGGCCAAACCGTTGCGCGCTCATGCCGCGGCGGCGTTCGTGGCGGTGGAGTTGGCCCTGGCGGTGGTCGGCGGGCTCTCGGTGGCGGTGCTGTACGCGAGTTACGCGTGGCTCGATATCTACACGGGCGCGCTGGTCGTGGCGGCGGCGGTGATCGGGATGCTCGTGGGGGCCGAGATTCCGTTGCTGATGGAGCTGTTGCAGGAGATTCGCAGGCAGGAGGCCAGCAGCGCGGTCGCGGATCTGTTCGCCGCCGACTACGTGGGGGCGCTGCTGGGCGGGTTGGCGTTTCCGTTCCTGCTGCTGCCGGTGTTCGGGCAGATCCGGGGCACCCTGGTGGTCGGCATCGTGAACGCGATCGCCGGACTCGCGTTGGCCTTCTTCTTCTTTCGCGACCGCATGACGCGCGGAGCCCGGCGCTCCCTCATCGCCGCCACGGTCGCGGTCGCGTGCGGGCTGAGCGGTAGTTTCCTCTACGCCGACCGGTTCGAGGCCGCGGCCCAGCAGGCGCTGTTCGCGTCCCCGATCGTGTGGCAGGCCCGCACGCCGTACCAGCAGATCGTGCTCACCGAGTCCACGGCGGGCGGCGAGACCGACACCCGCCTCTACCTCAACGGCAAACTCCAGTTCGCCTCGATCGACGAATACCGCTACCACGAGGCCCTGGTGCATCCGGTGCTCGCCGAATCGCGACGGTCGGTGCTGGTCCTGGGCGGTGGCGACGGGCTCGCGCTGCGCGAGATCCTGCGCTACCCCGACATCGACCGGGTGACCCTGATCGAACTCGACCCGGCCATGATCACCCTCGCCCGCACCCACCCCCGCCTCACCGAGCTGAACGAGCACGCCTTCGACGACCCCCGCGTGCGGGTGATCAACACCGACGCCTTCACCTGGTTACGCAGTGCCCCGGAGCTTTTCGACGCCGTGATCATCGACGTCCCCGACCCCGACCAGACCTCCGTCGCCAAGCTCTACTCGCGCGAGTTCTACGCGATGACCGCCCACGTCCTGGCCCCCGGCGGACGCCTGGTGGTCCAGTCCGGCTCCCCCACCATCGCCCCGCGCACCTTCTGGACCATCGACGCCACCGTGGCCTCGGCGGGCCTGCGCACCACCCCGTACCACGTGGACGTTCCGAGCTTCGGCGAGTGGGGTTTCGTCCTGGCCGCCACCACGACCCCGACCCCGGCCATGCGCAGCCCGGTCCCCCTGCGTTCACTCGACGACGCCACCCTCGCCGCGGCCACGGTCTTTCCGGCCGAGCACCGGGCCGTCGACGCCGAGATCTCGACGCTGATGCGCCCGGTGATCCTGGACCTGCAACGCCAGGAGTGGCGCTGAACGCTCATACCCGACCCCGAGCAGGGGTCGCCCCTGCCGAGTTCCCGTGCCACGGCCGCAGGTGAGCCGACCCACGGCGAGCCCGAGGACCGCGCCGACCACCGACCGGTCCGGGCACGGTGCGACCTCCCCGCTCAGCGGCTCGCCGCGGAAGCACGCGACGCGGCCGCGCCGGGGGCGGTGACGATACCGAAGGCGATCAGGCTGTCGGCGGTGTCGCGAATGGACTGCTCGACGGGTCGCATGGTCCAGCCCAGTTCGCGGCGGGCCTTGTCGACGCTGACGTGTTCGGTGCGGCCCAGGACCGGCAGGGTCAGGCGGACGCCCTTGTCGAACACGGCGACCAGGCGAACCAGCAGGTCGGGCAGCACCCGGGTGGGGACGTCGAAGCCCGCGGCGGCGTAGTCGCGGTGCAGGACGCGGGCCAGCTCGCCCATCCACAGCGGGTCGGCCGCGCAGATGTAGCGGTGGCCCGCCGCCTCGGGTACCTCCATCGCCAGGCGGTGGGCCACCGCGAGGTCGCGCACGTCGACCGGGGTCCAGCCGGTGCGCACGGATCCGGGAACATCGCGGGCCAGCAGGCGTCGGACGGGTTCGTGCGAGGTGCTGGTCCGCGCCTCGAGCAGCGGGCCGAGGATCATCCCGGGATTGACCGACACGAGTTCGAGTGGCGTTGTGGGCGGCAGTGATTCGACGAACTCCCACGCGGCCCGTTCGGCGAGGGTCTTGCTCTTCTGATAGGCGGGGACGCGCTCGACCACCGACCAGTCGGCCTCGGTGCGCACCGCGTCGGTGCGATGCCCGTAGGCGACGGCGGCGACCGAGGAGGTGAGCACCACCCGGCGCACACCCGCCTCGGCGGCCGCGCGCAATACCCGCAGCGTGCCCTGCACGGCGGGTTCGATGAGGTCGTCGTCGTTCTGCGGCGGGGTCGCGGGGAACGGTGAGGCGACGTGCAGGACCGTGTCGCAGTCGGCGACGGCGGCGGCCCAGCCCGCGTCGGCGTCGAGGGTGGCGGCGACGAATTCCAGGTCGCCGCCGGTGCGGCGGGCGAGATCGAGGAGGTGGGCGGGCGCGGGTCGCGTGGTGCGGTCGCGCAGGGTGGCGCGCACGGCGTAGCCGTGGTCGAGGAGTTCGGCGATGCAGTGTCCGGCGACGAAACCTGTCGCGCCGGTGACGAGTACCCGTGTGGTCATGGAGTTTCACCCATTCCGATCGACGGTGCGAACCGCCCATCTGAGCGGTGCTCAGATAATCTAAGCACCGATCAGATGGGCTGTCCAGTGCCGATCCGCCCGCGATCCTGGCCTAGGCTTTCCCGGGTGAAGCGCACCAGTTACCACCACGGCGACCTGCGCGCGACGCTGATGGCCGCCAGCCTGCGCCTGATCGAGAGCGAGGGCCTCGCCGCGGTGAGCCTGCGCCGCGTGGCCAGGGAGGCCGGGGTCAGCAGCGGCGCGCCCTACCACCACTTCGCCGATCGGGCCGCGTTGCTCTCGGCGCTGTCGGTCGAGGGATTCGAGCTGCTGGCCGCCGAACTGACCGCCGCCAAGGCCGCCGCCACCGGTCCGCTCGACGCGCTCACCGCGCTCGGCGCCGCCTACGTGCGCTTCTCGCGCGAGCATCCGGCCCAGTTCCGGCTCATGTTCCGACCCGAACTGTCCCAACCCGACAAGCACCCCGACGCCCACGTCGCCGGGGACGCCGCGTTCGCGGTCCTGGGCGAGACCGTCGCCGAATGCGTCGCGGCCGGTTCGCTGCCGCCCGACCGCGCCGAGATCCTCGCCATCGCCTGGTGGGGCCTGGGCCACGGGCTGGCCTCGCTGTGGCTCGACGGCCAACTCGACAAGCGCAGCGCCCGCATGGGCACCCACACGCCCGAACTCGTCGAGGAGATCATGCGCACCTTCACCGCGCTGATCACCCCGGGCGCGACCGGCGGCTGACACCACCGCGATATTCCACCGACCGGGCGGGTCCGCTCCCCTACAGTGGTCACATTGTCGTTGTGTAGCCGTTTCGAGCAGGAGGCCCGATGTCTGGCACCGCGAAACTCGATCCCGTGGTCGAAGCGTTCGTCGAGGCGCTCAACGCCCACGACACCGACCAGTTCTACGGTGTACTCACCGAGGACGCGACGATGTCCGACGACGGGGTGGAACGCAACCTGGCCCAGTGGACCGAGTCCGAGATCTTCAGTGCCAACGGACATCTCGTCGTCGACACCGTCGATTCCGACGACGGACTCGCCCTGACCGCCGACTACACCAACAGCCGGTGGGGTTCGCTGCGCACCACCTGGAAGTTCCTCCTGCGCGACGGACTGATCAGCCGATTCGAGACAGGGCAGGCGTGAGCGACGATCTTCTGCTGACCCCGCGTTACGGCACCGCCTCGCTCGCCGATCTACTCCCGTCGGTCCTGTCCTGCCTCGGCGTGCCCGACGCCACCGACCGCCTCGGCCTCGCGCTGGATGTGGATCGGGTCTGTGTCCTGCTCGTGGACGGGCTCGGCGCGCAGGGCCTGGCCGCGCACGCCGCCGCGGCGCCGTTCCTGACGGGCCTGCCCGACCGGGTCATCGACGCCGGTTTCCCGAGCACCACCGCCACCAGCCTGACCACCCTCGGCACCGGCCTGCCCCCGGGACAGCACGGCATCGTCGGCTACGCCATGCGCTTGCCCGGCGAGGAGCGCCTGTTCAACTCGTTGCGCTGGAGCCTGATCGGCGAGGGGCCCAAGGTCGACGCGCGCACCGCGTTCCCGCCGGACCGAATTCAACCGCACCGCACCATCTTCGAGCGCGCCACCGCCGCCGGGATCGACGCGGTGCAGGTCGCGCCCGGCTACCAGGACGGGTCGGGGCTGACCATGGCGGGCTGGCGCGGCGGCGGATTCCGCACCGCGTTCTCGGTGGGCGATCTGGTCGACGGTGTCCTGACCGCGCTGAGCTCGGCCCCGAAAACCCTTGTCTACACCTACCATTCGGAACTCGACACCACCGGCCACGCGCGCGGACCCGAGACAAGGGCGTGGGAGTTCGAGCTGGCCAATGTCGACCGGATCGCCGCCGAGATCGCCGCCCGGCTGCCCGCACGCGCGGCGCTGATCGTGACCGCCGATCACGGCATGGTCGAACTGCGCACCCCGATCGACTTCGACACCCACCCGCACCTGTCGACCGACGTGACCGCGCTGGGCGGCGAACCCCGTGCCCGCCACGTCTATACCGACGCACCCACCACGGTCGCCGACACCTGGCGTGGGGTCCTGGGCGCGGACTTCGCGGTGCGCACCCGCGAGCAAGCCGTGACCGCGGGCTGGTTCGGTCCGCACGTCACCGCCGAGGCCGCCGCCCGCATCGGCGACCTGGTCGTGGTGGCGCGCGGTGACGGCGGTGTCGTGCGCAGCGGCGCCGAACCGTTGCAGTCGATGATGCGCGGGCACCACGGTGGGCTCACCGCCGCCGAGTTGCGGGTTCCGTTGCGAATTCATCGCGCCTGAGCGCGCGCGCCTTAAGCTGTGGGCGACGCGTCATCGGGCGCGAGCCGGACATCTCAGGAGGAATCATGCACGCCACCACCCGAATCGGGGTCGTCGCGGGGCTGGCGATGTTGGCCGTGACGGTCACCGGCTGCAACGAGGAGGTGGAGAAGGTGTTCAACCAGGGCCGCGAGACCAGCTGTCGCGACTACGTCAACCAGGACGTGCCCACCAAGCGGATCACCGTCGCCAAGGCCATCGAACAGCAGTCCGGCAACGAACCGAGCACCGCGCTGGTCGACACCAAGATCACCCAGCTCGACGTGCTGTGCGCGACCCAGCGCAATATCGACACCCCGATCAAGAACGCCGACGTCGCCGGGATCTTCCTGAACAAGTGAGCGCCGTCAAGGCGCGGCGACAGCGCCACCCCGGGTGCCGGCGGTGAGCGCGCGCAAAGGCGCCCCGCACGCGGGCGCAGCTGATAGACAGGAGGCGCCGCACCGGTTCTCCGCCCACGGCGAGACCGGTGCGTCGCCGACGAACAGGGAGTGACCGTGCCCGCACACGACGACCCGATCGCCGCGACACCGCCGCCCGATCGGCTCTCGGACCGCCGCGTCGCGCTGGAGAAGCAGTGGAACCGGCTGGCCGCGCCCTCGCGCCCGCTGACCCTGCCGCGCGATACCGGGGCCGTGCGCGCCGATGTCGCCAAGTCCTGGCAGCGTTCCCTGCACACCGTCGACCCCGCCACCGAGGTCGCGCCCGGTTTCAACGACATCAGCGACCGCTGGTCGGAGTCGCCGTTGCGCAGACCCGTCACCGAACTCGCGGGCCAATTGCGCGGCATGGCCGAGGATTCGGGCTATCTCGCTGTCGTCAGTGACGAATCGGGCACC
>NZ_JBHSQN010000002.1:0-5048 GCF_042658545.1 Nocardia lasii | reverse complement strand
CCGGGCGGGGTGTGGGACGAAAGCCATATGGGCACCAACGGATTGTCGTTGGCCCTGCACGACGACCGGGCCGTCACCGTGTTCTCCGCCGAGCATCTCGTCGCCGCGCTGCACGGGTGGGTCTGCTACTCCGCGCCCATCCACGGACCCGACGGCCGCCAGGTCGGCGTGCTCGATCTGTCCTCGACGTGGGAGCGCTCGCATCCGATGGTGATGACCTCGGTGCGCGCGCTGGTCACGGCGGTGGAGACGATGCTGCGCGCCGAAGCGCCCACCCCGGCGCCGGGCGTGCGCATCGAATGTCTCGGCACCGCACGGCTGTTGCGCGACGGGCGGCCGGTGCCGTTGCCGCCGCGCCAGCTCGAGATCCTGGCGCTGCTGGCGCTGGTCCCGGAGGGCTACACCCCCGAACAGTTGCACGCGGCGGTCTACGGCGACCGCGCGGTCTCGCTGAACACGCTCAAAGCCGATGTGTCGCACCTGCGTCGGGCCACCCGCGGCGAGATCGCCAACCGGCGCTACATGCTCACCGGGCCGATCTCGTGCGACGCGGTCGAGCTGCTCGCCGCGATCGAGGGCGGTGACCTCACCTCGGCGCTGTGGCTGTATCGCGGTCCGCTGCTCCCGGGTTCGGATCTGCCCGGGGTGGAGCAGTGGCGCGCCCACCTCGACGTCGGCATCCGCAACGCGGTGCTGGGCAGCGATCGACCCGAGCACGCGGTCGCCTTCGGCCAGCGCTGCCCCGGCGATGTGGCCGTGCACGAACACGCCCTGCGCCTGCTGCCGCGCGAGGACGTGCGGCGCGCGGTCGTCACCGCCCGGCTGTACACCGCGCGCCAGGGCTGACCTGGGCGAGAACCCACACCAACCTCGTACCAACCTTTGCCGACAATAGTGTCCCCATGATCTACGGCAAGCCCGGATCGGACACCGGCATAGTCAGCTATGCCGCCCGATACGACAACTTCATCGGAGGTGACTGGGCCGCGCCCGTGGAAGGCCGCTACTTCGACAACACCTCCCCGGTCGACGGGGAAACCTTCTGCGCGGTGGCCCGTTCCACCGCCGCCGATATCGACATGGCCCTCGAGGCCGCGCACCGCGCCACCGAGGGCTGGGCCGCGACCTCGGTCGCCGCGCGCGCCGACATCCTGCTCACGATCGCCGACCGCATCGAGAACAGTCTCGAACCGCTGGCGGTGGCCGAGACCTGGGACAACGGCAAACCGATCCGCGAGACCCTCGGCGCGGACCTGCCGTTGGCCATCGATCACTTCCGCTACTTCGCGGGAGTGCTCCGCGCCCAGGAAGGTTCGATCTCCCAGATCGACGCCGACACCGTGGCCTATCACTTCCACGAACCGCTCGGCGTGGTCGGGCAGATCATTCCGTGGAACTTCCCCATCCTGATGGCCGCGTGGAAACTCGCGCCCGCGCTGGCGGCGGGCAACTGCGTGGTCATCAAACCGGCCGAGCAGACACCGGCCTCACTGTTGCTGGTCGTCGAACTCATCGCCGATCTGCTGCCGCCGGGAGTTCTCAACGTGGTCAACGGATTCGGCGTGGAAGCGGGCAAGCCGCTGGCGCAGAGCCCGCGCCTGGCCAAGATCGCCTTCACCGGCGAGACCACCACCGGGCGACTGATCATGGCCTACGCGAGCGAGAACATCGTCCCGATCAGCCTCGAACTGGGCGGCAAGAGTCCCAACATCTTCCTGCCCGATGTGCTGGCCGCCGACGACGACTACCTCGACAAGGCGATCGAGGGCTTCGCGATGTTCGCCATGAACCAGGGCGAGGTGTGCACGTGTCCCTCACGGGCACTGATCCATTCGTCGATCTACGACGAATTCCTCGCCCGTGTCCTCGCCCGCACCGAGGCCATCGTGTCCGGTCATCCGCTCGACACCGAGACGATGATCGGCGCGCAGGCCGGCAACGACCAGTACGAGAAGATTCTGTCCTATTTCGACATCGGCAGAGCCGAAGGCGCCCGCGTGCTCACTGGAGGGGAAGCACGCAAGGTCGACGGCCTACCGGGTGGGTACTACATCGAACCCACCGTCTTCGAAGGTGACAATACGATGCGGATCTTCCAGGAGGAGATCTTCGGCCCCGTCGTCGCGGTGACCCGCTTCGACACCGTCGAGGAGGCCATCCGCATCGCCAACGACACCCGCTACGGTCTCGGTGCGGGCGTGTGGACCCGCGACCTGAACGCCGCGCACCGACTCGGTCGCGGCATCAAAGCGGGCCGGATCTGGACCAATTGCTATCACACCTACCCCGCGCACGCCGCGTTCGGCGGCTACAAGAAATCCGGGTTCGGACGGGAGAGCCACGCTATGACGCTCGGGCACTATCAGCAGACCAAGAACGTGCTCGTCAGCTATTCCACGACGACGCTCGGATTGTTCTGATGCAGAACCGAATCCACCGGGTCGATATCACCGAACGCGCACAGGACCTGCTGCGTCGCATCATCGAGGACAACGGCCCGGTGCTGTTTCGCCAGTCACGCCACGGCGACGACGAGCAGGCGCCGGTGTGCCTGCCCATCACGCGCGTGCCGATCGAACAGGCCGACCGGATGCTGGGTCGACTCAACTGGCACACCGAATTCTGGCTCAGCGCCGACCAATACGAACACTGCAAGCACTCCCACCTGACCGTCGACGTGACGCGCGGCGAGGCCGCCGCCGACTCGCTCGACGCGGGCAGGGGTCTGCGGTTCGTGGTGCGCGCCAGATCGTTGACCGAGGCGGAGAACGCGGCGCTGGCCGACATTCCGCCACCGCGAACGGGCGCCGACCGCACACTGTAGTGGCGCCGAGAAACCTGACCTGGCAGCATCTTTCCCGGCGCTGCCAGGTCACGGCGAGCCCCCGCCGACTGGGCCGTTGCAGGCTCAGCCGGCGGGGTGAGCTCGCCGATTTTTCAGAGAAATCAAATCGCGTCCCGCTCAGCGAGACATGCACGACAAGTTCGCAACGATTCCGTTACGTTGTGGCGATGTTCTTAGCGAGACTCGGTGTGCGCACCCGGATTCTGGCGATCGCCCTCATACCGAGTCTGACCCTCGTGGTGGTCGGCGTCGGCACCGCGGGCTACCTGGTCGAGCAGAGTAACGACGCCAAGGCGTGGGCCACTCAGCTGCAGTCGATGATCGATCCGATGCAGGAGCAGCTGGAGGCGTTCCAGGCCGAACGCGCGCTGACGCTGGCCGTGCTCGCCGGTGACGAGACCGCCGCGCCCGCGCTGCCCGCCGCGCGCACCCGCGCCGATGTGGCGTTCACCGCGATGAACGTCGCCGTGCAGAAGCTGCGCTCGGTCAACGAGGTCGACATCGGTGACAGCCAGGAAGCCTACGATCAGTTCCTGCAGGCCCAGGTCCAGTTGCGCGGCGCGGTCGACGCGCGCATGCTGCCGACCACTGACGCCTACTACTTCTTCAACACCGTCATCGACAAGTTCGCCGCCGGTTCCAATGTCGCCTCGTTGCAGGCGCCCACCTCCGAACTCGCCGTGCGCTCGACCTACGGCGACCGGCTGCTCGGCGTCATCGAATCGATGTCGCGCGCCAACACCGTCGGCACCGCGCTCATGGCGTCCAACGGCGCGCTGGCGATCCCGCTCGACGAGTTCATGCGCCAGAGCGGGCATTTCCAGGCCGAGCTCGTCGCGCTGGCCCCGCAGCTGCGACCCACCGACCGCGACATGATCAACGCGCTCATGGCCAGCCCCCAGTGGCAGCAGGTCGTCGCGACGAACACCGCGCTGGTGGTGCGCTACTCCGATCCCGCCGCGATCGGCGCCAAGCCGAGCAGCCTCGAGCCGCTGCCCGCGACGCCGGCGGAGTGGCAGGAGTCCAACGCCTTCGTCGGTCGCGCCCTGCTCAACCTCTACGGTTCGCACGGCAAGGGCGTGCAGTCCGCCGCGGCCGATTCCGCCCACCGCGCCGAGGTCACCTCGGCGCTGGCCGGTGGCGGCGTCGTGGCGCTCAGTGTGCTGGTGTTCCTGATCGCGGTGGTCCTGGCCAACCGGATCATTCGTCGCCTGCGCCGCCTGCGCAACCAGACTTTGCAGCTGGCCGACGAGCACCTGCCCGCCACCATGCGCGTGCTGCGCGAGGGCGGCGAGGTCGACGCCGAGGCCATCGCGCCGAAACTGGACTTCGGTCGCGACGAGATCGGTCAGGTCGCCGACGCCTTCGAGCACGCCGCCGCCGCCGCGCTCGGTGCCGCCGTCGACGAGGCCCGCACCCGCGAGGGCGTGCGCGCGGTGTTCCTCAACATCGCCCACCGCAGCCAGATCGTGGTGCACCGCCAGCTCGAGATCCTCGACGAAGCCGAACGGCGCCAAGAGGATCCGGCCCTGCTCGAGACGCTGTTCCGCCTGGACCACCTGGCCACCCGCGAGCGCCGCAACGCCGAGAACCTGATCATCCTCGGCGGCGGGCGCCCCGGTCGCCAGTGGCGCCAGCCGGTGCCGGTGATGGACGTGGTGCGCAGCGCCATCGGCGAGACCCTGGACTACGCGCGGGTGCGCGTCACCAAGCTGCCCGAGGTCAGCGTGGTGGGCACGGTCGTGGCCGACCTCGTGCACCTGCTCGCCGAGCTCGTCGACAACGCCACCGCGTTCTCCCCGCCGCAGTCGCGGGTGGAGGCGGGCGGCAACGTCGTCGGCAAGGGCGTGGTCGTGGAGATCACCGACCAGGGCATGGGCATGACGCCCGAGGACCTGGACCGCTACAACGCGATGCTGGCCGATCCGCCGGACTTCGGCGTCGGCACGCTGTCCTCGGACTCGCGCCTCGGCCTGTTCGTGGTCGCCAGACTCGCTCTCGCGCACGGGGTTTCGGTGCGCCTGAGCGAATCCGACTACGGCGGCATCCGCGCCATCGTGCTGATCCCGACGCAGCTGCTCGCGGGCCGGACCGACACCGCCAGCCTGCCGCCGGCGATGACCGGCCCGCTGCGCCGCGGGCTGCCCGCCGCGCCGGAGCACGCCCCGGTCCCCGCCCATCGTGTGGCGCGACCGGTTCGGGC
>NZ_JBHSQN010000001.1:668325-817912 GCF_042658545.1 Nocardia lasii | reverse complement strand
CCCACCCCCACCGAATCCCCCAACCCCAACCCCCGCCGCAACTGCCCATCCGAAGTCATCCGCTCATCCTCGAGCATGGGGGTGAACTTCGGGTGCCGGATACGACGAACGCCGCCAGGTCGATGAGGGTCACCTGGCGGCGTTCATTGGGGCCGACGCCCCACAAGCGCCTCTCGGCGGGTGGTCGCTCGTAGCGACAAAGGGGTGAGGCCCGGGGCTGTTCGGACGTCGACGAATAGTTCCAACAGCCACATCCCCAGCTCCATTCCGAACCGGGGTGTGACCGTCGTGACAGGCCCGTCAGCCATCGCAGAACATGGCGCAAGGCTTCTGGTCGGGGAGCGCCATCGCCTGCGACGGACCGGGAGCCAACACGAACGACGTGGGGCCGTACCTGTGGTCGCCCAGGTCGGCGAGGCTGACGCCGATCATCACCGCGAGCGCGAAGGCGACCATCACCCCCAAGCCGTACACGGCATGGGTGAGGCGGCATCGCCCGCGACCGAGCGCCAGCACAACCAGGATCAGGACCAGGACGATCATCACCGCGCTCCGTCCCGCTCACTGACAGTGCGTGCCATCGTCGGGCCGGAATACTCGCTCGCGCGCGCGGCCAGCAACATCATCACCGTCGATACGGTCAGCCCCAGCTCGCCGGCCCGGATCTCGGCGAGCTCGAGGTCCAGACCGGCGGTCCGGAAGTCCGTATCGAGCACGATCATCTCCGCCAGGACCAACCCGGAGACGGCCTGCTCCTCGGTCAGCAGCCAGTAAGATGGCAGGTAGGACAGCGTCCAGCTGCCCCGGGACGGGCCGGGAAGGTCGATCCGGAACGCGGCTTCGTGCGCCACATCGCTGGTTACCTGCCACGGGGCCTTGTAGACGATTGTCATGTCGTGTCCCCTTTCGGTTCGTCGAGCGAGTCGCTCGGTGTGATGTATTCATGGTCTTCCCTGCGCTCGGCGTGGCGGCAGATGCGCGGAGCCGGCAAATATTCCGATACTGGCACTGCCTTGACCTGCGCGAATGTGGCTGGTACCCAGGAAATATCGCGATGACGGCCCGGCTTTCTCCGGCACACGGTCCACGCGGGCGCCGGAGGGGCGGGGATGACACACGACGACATCGGCGGATTCACCACGGATCTCGAAGGGCGGCGTCGGTTGCGCCAACTCTTCAGCGGCATAGGTCTGGCGGACCGCGACCTCGTCGCGCCGATGGCGGCCGAGCTGCTCCGCCACTACCGGCCTCGGCAGGCGTGGCGGTTGGCGAACTTCCTGACGCAGGACGCGGTGGCCGCGCTGTGCACACAGCGCCTGCTGCCCGAACTCGACCACCCGATCCTCGACAAGCGCATCGCGGCCATCGAGGCGTGGCCGAAAGGGAGCCGCCCGGCGCGGCCCTCGGTCCGAATATTGAAGATTCTCGCCGAGATCTACGGGACGACCTGGGATCAGCTCGTCGATGCCAAGGACATCGCGCACCTGCCGCTGGCGGACACCGATCAACTCGCCGAAGCCATCGCCGCGCGAACAGCCTCCGCGTTGCTGACCGCGCGGGTGTCGAATCGGGAAATGCCCAGCGACCTGGTCAATTTCGTCGGCCGTTCGGGACAGCTGGACAGGATGGACCGCCGAGTCATCGAACATCTGCAACGCCGCGGTCCGGCGGTCCACGTGATCACGGGGTCGATGGGTATCGGCAAGACCGCCTTCGCTCGGCACTGCCGCATGGCCTTCGCTCGCCGCTACCCGGACGGCAATCTGTGGCTCGACCTGCGAGGTCACACCCCAGGCACAGAGCCTCGCGAGGCTTTCGATGTGCTCGAGCAACTGCTCGTCCAGGTGGGCATCGCGCCCGAAGCTGTCGCCGGTGACCTCGCGGGCCGTGCGCACCAGTGGCGCGACGCGATGCACGAGAAACGAGTGCTCCTGGTGTTCGACAACGCGCTCGACAGCGGCCAGGTTCGCTATCTGCTACCCCAAACGCGCGGATGCTTCGTAGTGATCACCAGCCGCTGCCGGTTGACCGGCCTCGCGGGTGCCGTGCCCTTTCCCCTCGACGTGCTCACCGACGACGAAGCCAGGCAACTGCTGGTCGAGCTCGCCCATCTCGATTCCGACCACGACACGGAGGCGGTCACCCGGATTCTGCGGACCGCAGGCAATCTTCCGCTTGCCATCAAGCTCATCGCCGGTCAGATCGCGCAGTACGGGCAGGATCGACTCGCCGATATCGCGCGGGAATTCGACGAGCTGACAACGGTTTTGAAAGGGGCACCCCCGGAAGGGCCCGGTGGCGACTCCGCCGCCGAGCATCTACTGGGGTGGTTCACGGCAGGGGACCAGTCGTTGTTGGCGGCCTTCGAGATCTCCTACGCCGGGCTCGCGGATCCCGTGCAGCGTCGGGTCGTGCGTGCGATCGGATGTTTCCCCGGACCCGAGATCACCGCCGAAGTGATCGCGCTGATGACGCAGGTCGGTCTGGCGACGGCGACGTCGCTGCTGCGCGGTCTTTTCGACGCGGGATTCATCGAGAACTCGGGCGGCGCCGGGCACCGCTATCGGGCGCACGACGCGGTTCGACTGTGCGCGCGCAGACGCGCGGAGCAGGAGGAGGCGCCGGGAGAGCACGTCGCCGCGCTCGACAGGCTGATCGCCGGATACCTCGACAGTGCCCGCAAGCAGGTGGTTCTCCACGAGCGCCACCCCGACCAGGGCCGACGCTACAGCCAGCTTCCGGAAGTCTTCGAAGCGGCCGAACTCGATCCCGAGGTCGCCCACCAGTGGTTGACCGTGGAGCGCGCGAATGTGCTCGCGTGCATCGCGGCCGCGCGCCACACCACCCAGACCGCAGAACTGGTCAAATTGCTGGCCCAGCCATTGCGGAACATGGGGTGGTGGAGCGACGCACACGGGCTCTACGAGACCTTGCGCGAGATCGCCGTGACGATGAGCGATCGACCGGCCGAGGCCAAAGCCCTGCTGCAACTGGGGCGGATCGACCAGATCGGCAGCCTGTACGACCTCGCGGAAACGAGCCTGCTGCGCGCCCTGGCCATCGCCAGAGAGATCGACGACCAGTACCTGCGCGCCGATATCGTGTGCGAACTCGGCCAGACTGCCTGGCTCGTCGCCGCCCACTCCGAGTCCGAGGAGTACTACACCGAAGCGCTGGCACTGGCCCTGGAGATCGATTATCCGGCCGCGCAATGTGATGCGCACCAGGGCATCGGCCATGTCCGTCGGTTGGAATGCCGGTACCCGGAAGCGGCAGCGCACTTCGTGACCGCCCGTGAGATCGCGGAATCGCTCGACGACCCGGTGCGGTTGGCTCAGGTGCACTGGGGGCACGGCGAAGTCGCACGCAGGCTCGGTGACAACGCCATCGCGATGAACGACTACACGGCCGCCCTCCGCCTGGCGCGCCAATGCGGCAGCGAGATCACCGAGAGCGACGCGCTGCGCGGCCTCGGCCATCTCGCGCGCCTGGCCCGCGATCCGATGGCGGCCACGTACTTCCCCGAGTCGCTCGCTATCTCCAACCGTCTCAATGACCGGTACGGGCAGGCGTGGTCGCTGTGGGGACAGGGCAACCTCGACCGGGACGCCGGAAAGTGGGAGTCCGCGCGCTGGTGCTACACCGAGGGCCTGCGGATCGCCGTGGCGATCAACCTGTCGCTGGCCCGAGTCGACCACCTTCGCGGGCTCGGCCATGTCGAACGTGAGCAGGGCAACCACGACGCTGCGCTCGTCCACTACCGCGCCTCGCTGCACATCGCCGAGCAGGTCAACGACCCCAACGGCCAGGGCGACGCACTCCGAGCGCTCGGCAGTGTGCGGTTTCTGCAAGGGCACACCGACGAAGCGGCGGACCTGTTGCGCGCGGCACTGCGCTGCTACGAACCGATCGGGGTACCCGCGGCGCAGCGGACGCGGGAGTTGTTGCGTGAGTACGGTTTCGACTAGGCGCAGCGGTGGACTATCAACGCGGCCAGCGTTCGCGCGCACGCCCGCATCTCACTGATCAGCACGTGGTGCTCGGTGTCGGGGCCCGCTCCCCGAGGGCCGAACAGGCAGCAGTCGATCCCCGCTCTGCTCAGGTGGGTCGTGTCGTTGCCGCAGTACGAAAAAGGCAGCGCCAGACCGGTTTCGGTCACCGAGAAGTCGCTGACCTCGGGTAGCAGCGCCGCGATATCGGTGACGATGGGCGAGTTCGGTGACACGTCCATCGGCGGCATGGCGCTGCCCCCGATCCGGAAGCCGGGCTCGGGCGGATTGTCGATCGTGATCTTCGCGTCCGGGAAGTTGTGCCGCACAGCCGATATCGCCGCTTCCACGGCCACCGCGACGTCATCGGGCTCGAACGGCGGTGGGTAGCGGATATCGATCAGCGCGGTTGCCTTGTCCGCCAGATAGCTGATTCCGGACAGCTCGTGCGTCTCACCGCGACCGGCGACGATACCGCCGATCTGCAGTCGAGGCAGCGGTGGGAAGTCGGGATTGTGCAGCCCCAAGTCGCTGCGGTCGAGGTGGTCGAGGACCTGCCGCAAGACCGCCACCGCGTCGACGCCTTCGGCATGGCGGCTGGTGTGGGCGGTGCGGCCACGCACGACCAGCCCGAACTTGTGCACGCCCGCCGTCCTGGTGATGACCCGGCGGACCGAATACGGTTCCGGCACGACCGCGGCATCGGCGGTGAGCCCGGACGCGAGCGCGAAACGCGTCCCCACCCCGCCCTGCAGTTCCCCGACCACGAACTCGAGCAGCAGCGATCTGCGCAGGACGATGCCACTGCGCGCCACGGCGAGCGCGGCGGCGAGGATGGCGGCCACACCGCTCTTCATGTTGTGGAGTCCGGCGCCGTAGAGCTTGTCGCCGTGGCGGCGCGCGACGAACGGGTCCGCGGGGTGATCGCGGCCGAGCGGGTCCATGTCGAGGTGGCCGTTGAGCAGCAGCGCGGGTCGCCCCGGTGGGCCGAGCAACCCGATCGTCTGCCGCCGCCCGGGCTGAACCTCCTGGCCGTAGGCGTGGAAACCGTTGCTCACCAACAACAACCGAACGGCATCAGCCAGCTCGGATTCTTCCCCGGTGAACGACGGTACGGCGGTGAGCTCGGCCGCGATACGGATCAGCTCGTCGTCGGGCAGCAACTCGTCGAGCCTGGCGACGAACCGGTCCATCGTGGTCACTCCGTACGGAAACCGATCAACAGGGCGTCCCGAAAGCCGGGTGCGGCCGGGTTCGCGCGCTCGATATCGCCGGTGAAATGCTGCACCCGGCTGTCGTGGAAGACAAACGAGTCCATCGGTTCGCGCAGCTGACAGGTGCGCAGTGGCACACCGAGAGTGTTGTAGAGGGTGGACTCGTCGCCCGTGATGTTCTCGCGGCGCAGCAGATGCGCCGATCCCGCCAGAAGTCCGTCGTGATGCTTGCCCTCGGGGCACGGCTTTCCCGGCGCGGTGATCCTGATGTAGTGCGCGTCCACCGAGCACCGGGGATGCCGTTCGGCGTCGAGCACACCCGCGTCGAGCAGCAGCCGAGCTACCGACACGGCCACTCGCGCCGCGATCGCCGTCGCCGGATGGTCGACGGGGACCAGCGCGAATCGGCGGTCGATGCCGCCCGCGAGACGATTGACCGTCATCGGCTGCCGATACGGCGCCGGATCGGCGATCGCGGTCCACCGCAGCTCGGCCACCGCGAGGTTGAAGCACTGGTAGGCGCGCTGCCGATAGTGGGCACCGGCGGGTAGCCATCGGTCGGGTTCCAGATCTCGGTCGTACAGGGTCGATAGCACATCGATGTCGGCCTCGGTGAGGTCGAAATCGCCCCGATTCATGATCGCGAACGCGTGATCACGCAGGTTTTCCTGAAGATCCGCGCTGGTCAGGGTGCTGTCATGGCCGAGAATGGTGAACTCCTTCCGCATGGAACGCAGTGCACAGATTGGCCAACACTACTGCCGGACGGAGCCGCTCGCGCGTGGGGCTGTCGGACGTGGAAATGCGGGAGGCAGCCACGCCGAACGACGCAGCTGCCTCGGTGACTTCGGTCCTCAGAAGTTGCTGAACCAGTACAAAATGCTGGCCAGCAACCAGACGATCGCGGTTTCCATCGTCGCTCTCCTTTGTCGGTACATCCATCATCGCCGAAAACGGGCCGGTGCCGACAAGTTGTTCTTAAGAAGCTCTAGAGACCGACACCGCATTGTTGTTTCAGACACCGGAGCAACCGGGTCCGATCGGTCTCGAGGGGTGATCGGTCGGACCCGGCGGTGCAGGCCGAAGGTGGCTCTTCCAGATGCTGAAGTCGCACTGCCGACGGTAACCACATCGAGGAGCTGCGCCGAGGAAGTTCCATGACGTGTCGCGGAGTGCAAGGGCCGGACCGATCCGATCGAGGGGTGATCGGTCCGGCCATTTGCTTGTGTTATCAGCCGCGCAGGTAGGCCACCCAGCCGCCGAAGTCGGTGATGTCGGTGGCGGCGACGGCGGCGTCGTAGGTGCAGGCGAAGCCGACGATCGAGCGTCCGTCGGACAGTTCGATGCTGGTCAGGGCCATCGGGGGCGGCAGTTCGGCCAGGAATCGGCCGAGGCCCGCGGGGGAGATCAGGAATTCCTCACCGAGGATCGGGGCGCCCTTGCCCTCGCCGTGGCGGACCAGGCCGGGTTTGGGCGGGGTGGTGTCGAGGGCGGTGAGGCGGTAGGCGTCGGTGGTGGTGATCTCGCCGGCGAAGCGGGCGCCGAGCTGTTCGAGCTGCCAGTGCAGGGGTTGGCCGCGCAGGTGGGCGCCGAAAACCGCAAGGGAGACACCGGTTTCCACGAGCAGGGGGGCAGTGGTTCCGGTGATGTGGGCGGCGAGGTCGATCGCGAGTTGGTCGGCGAAGGCGGGGGTGATGATCGTGACGCCGAAGGGGTGGCCGTCGGCGGTGGGGGTGCCGGGCACGGCCACGGCGGCCAGGTCGAGGAGATTGCAGAAGTTCGTGTAGGTGCCGAGGCGGCGGTTGATGGTGAGCGGGTCGGCGTCGACTTCGGCGAGGGTGGGGTGCTCGGTGGTGGTGGGGAGTAGGAGGCCGTCGTAGGCGGCGAGGAGTTGTGTTGCGAGGGTGCGGGTTTCGGCCAGGGTGTCCAGGTCGCGGGCGAAGGCGTGGGCTTCGAGTCGCTTCGCCGGGGTGATGATTCCGGCGACGGTGGGGTCGAGTCCGGCGGCGCCCTTGTCGATGAATTCGCCTACGGCCGTGTAGCGTTCGGCGACTATCGCGCCGTCGTAGAGCAGGCGGGCGGCATCGAGCAGGGGGGAGATGTCGATCTCGGTCAGTGATAGGCCCTGATCGCGCAGTGCGGCAACTATTTTCGTGAAGGCCGCGCGATAGGGCTCGCTCAGTGGTGCGAGGTCTTCGGCGCGGGGGATGGCGATCTTCGGGGCTGCGGTGGTGGCCAGGCGAACATCGCTGGGCCATTCGCGACTGCGCGGATCGCGAGAATCCTTGCCCACCATGATTTTCGAGGCGATGGTCGCCAGTTCGAGGTTCGCGGCGAAAATGGTGACCGCGTCGTAGTCGGCGCAGGCGGGGATCACGCCGTGGGTGGGGATCACGCCGAGGGTGGTCTTGATGCCGACGATGCCGTTCAGCGCGGCGGGCACCCGGCCCGAACCCGCCGTGTCGGTGCCGATGGCGAGGTCGGCGATGCCGAGCGCGACCGCGACCGCCGAACCGGAACTCGAACCGCCGGAGATCAATTCGGGGAAGTGGGCATTGCGCACGGCACCGTAGGGGCTGCGTGTGCCGACCAGGCCGGTGGCGAACTGGTCCAGGTTGGTCTTGCCGAGCACCAGCGCGCCGGCCTGGATCAGACGTTCTACCGCTGAGGCGGTTTCGGTTGCCGCATAGGCGAATTCGGGACAGGCCGCGGTGGTGGGCAACCCGGCCACGTCGACGTTGTCCTTCACCGCGAGGAGCAGACCTGCCAGCGGAAGTCGCGCGCCCGACGCGAGACGGCGTTCCAGCTCGGCGGCTTCGGCGGCGAGGTCGTCCTGCGGACGCAGCGTGATCCAGACCTCGGGCCGATCCACCTCGGCGATCCGTGCGTAGGCGGCGGCGACCCGCGCGGACGGGGTGGTGACGGACATGGAACTCCTCTAGTCGTTGACGGACATGGCGGCGACGGCGCGCGAGATGCGCTCGAGCACGACATCGAGCGAATCGCCGATGTGGGTGTGCAGGAGCTGTTGGGCCAGCGTGAGGTCACCGGCGAGGACGGCGTCGAGGATGCCGAGGTGCTCGCTGATGGTGGTCTCGATGCGGTTGTTGATCATGAAGTCGTACATGCGCACGTGCCGGATCCGGGAGTTCACGGCCACCAGCGCGCGCACCATCTCGGTATTGCCGGCGGCGGTCAGCAAAGTGACGTGGAATTCCTCGTCGACGACGACGAAACCGGGCTCCTGGGCGGGCGGATCGGCCTGCAGTGCCAGCCACTTACGCTGCTCGGCCCGCAACAGCGCCTCGTCGTGCGTGATCCGCGGATCCACCCGCACCCGCGTCATCCCGCCCAGTTCCAGGGTGAGCCGCAACTCGTAGAGATCGCGAATCCGCGGCACACTCGGCCGCACCGGACTGAACCCGAACTCCTCGCGCTGCAACAGCCCGTCCGAACACAGCATCGTCAGCGCCTCGCGCACCGGCGTCCGCGAAATCCCGAACCGCGCCGACAATTTCGGCTCGGTCAACCGCTCCCCGAACCGAATCCCGCCGTTCATCAACTCCCCCCGCAAGGTCGAATACACGACATCCCGCAACGGCCTCCCCGCCCCGTCCCCCACTGCATCCACCCTTGTCGACATGGGTGTATACGCTATCCACCGCTAATTTCTATCAAGTGACAGAAAGTAAGCTCCAGGTTATCCCTTGCTCACACCTTCGAACCAGCCCGTCGACCACAGACCCAACGCACCACTCGAGAGCCCCCGACCAGCGACTGATCAGGGGCTCTCGGGTATCACGACTGACTCATCGGAGTCAGATCACCGGCCTGACCGGCCCATGCCAGATGGGCTGGGTGTGCAGGTGCGCCTTGACGTCCGCCTGTCGGGACTGACCCGACCGCAATGTCTCGACCGCGTTGCCGGACAGCACCGTGACCGCAGTGGCCGTCGCCAGCCCGGCGACCAGCACCGACCCGAAGATCGGGAACCCGCTGTAGGCCGCGGCCGCGGCGAGCGTGCCGCCACACCAGAGCGCGGCGATCAGCGCGAACATGCCGTGGGGAGTGGTGGCGATGCTGGTCAACTTGGTGAGGTCGAACCAGGACGGGGCCATGATGAAGACGGCGAATCCGGTGAGCACCGCGATCGGCGGGACCGGCATCGCGGCCCATGCGAGCAGGCTCGCACAGCTCCCGCCGAAGAGCGCCGCCGCCAACCGAGTTGGGGTCAGCTTCACGCAGTGCTGACCAGGATGAGTCGACCGTGCCGCTATTACCAGCAATGCCACAGCGATGATCGCCGAGCCACCACCGGTGAACCCGCTTCCTGGCAGCTTGTCGCTGAACCAGAAGGTCGCCGCGAGCGGATAGAGAGTGAGCGCGAGCATCGCCAGCGGAAGCAACCGAGCGGTCACACCGGTGTGGACTGTCGGTACCAGGACCGGACGTGGAAGTGGTTTCCGCTGCTGTGCGAATTCCAGGCAGCGCAGACACACTTCGGCATCCGTGGACACGGCGAAATCTCGATACTCCGAGATCCAAGGTGCGCCGACGGTGAGGTGGTTCTCGTGGGCCGCGGGCTGCGTGGCCGCCGGGCGCAGCATTTCCGTCGCGGAGGTCTCGTGCGGCGGCGTCAGGTCCTGCTCCCATTCCCAGCTGTCGTCCTCGGCGTCGTCCTCGGCCTTCGGCGCCGGGACATCGTCGTCGTCGACCGGCAGGTCCAGCAGGATCCGTCCATCGGTGGCGGCATCAGGCTCGGCGTTGCCGCTGACCTCGTCCCACAGCACCAGCATGCGGGTGATGTTGCCCCGCGAGACCCGGCATGCTTTGAGGAACGCTTCGACCTGGGTGCGGTTCTTGGGCAAGGTGTTGTTCTTGCGGTCGATGAACCGGTAGGCGGTCGAACGCGGCAACCCCGAGAATGCGGCGATCTGGCCCGCCGTCAAGCCCGAGACCTCGTGGATTCGTCGCAGCATCGCCATGTAGGCCGATGCCGCGGCCTGGTCCTGGTCCACGGGGTCGTGCTGTGGAGGCCTGGTCGGCGCGTTCATCGGGTACCCCCGCCGAGGCTGTTGAACACGGCGCCGAGGAATCGGCAGGCACTACGGGCGGCGCCGCCGAGCACGCTGCTCGGCAGGACCAGCCCGACCAGGGGGACCGCGATGGCCAACAAGTAATGCACGGCCAGGAACGGCTCGGTACCCGCCACGACCAACAGGTAGTGGTAGACGAATCCCGCCACCACGATCGTCGACGCGAGGAAGGCTTGCGGCCACGCCAGTTTGGTCGGCAGCGGGGGCGGGGCTATCGGAGGGGGAGGAGGTACAGCCTGGGGTCGAGCGAGGCGTTGCCGCCGACGGATGGTCACTGTGCGCGCTTTCTCATGACGCGGGTAGCCGGGGGCAGACAAGATCGCTGTCCGCCCAAACGCACGCGGAACCTTCATCATTACGACGCACACTCTTGATCCGCACCCGGCTACCAACTGGTTGGACAGCCGAGGCTTCGGGTGAAGCTGGCGACACCCCGGCTCCGGGTTCCAGCCCGGATTCGGGGCCTGGCCCGGGTATTTTCAGGCCAGCGGTTGGCTATTCTGCCACCATCACAGGGAGATCACGAAGCATCAAATGCGCGATTTCTCGAGAGGGCCCAAACTGGCGTCCAACTGGTCTGTGGTCCAGTTATCGAACGCATGTTCGTCGCTGTGCCGGGAGGTGTCCAGCCGGGCCGCAGACATGCTTCGCCTGCACGTCGCCGCCGTGGGACGTTGGACGCTACCTGTAACGAAATGATAGGTCGAACCCCTGGTCTGGGCCTGTTTGTGCTGTTGACTGCCCAAAAGTGCCAGGCAAAGCAACATTGGACAGTCGTTCTGTCGTATGGTGTACCTACGGCCCCAAAGCTACCAGTGAGTAACTATCGCGATAGGGTGCCGGTTACCCCCGGATGGTCGATACGGACAGCCGAGCACACCGGGTACGGCGATCAGCCTGTTCCAGCGGGCCCGCCGAGTACAAAGGCCTCAGGCTCCTCCGGGCAGCCTGGGGCCTTGCTCGACGTCGTAGCTCGAAGGTTTGCCCGTGAATACAGTGCCGAGGTAGCGGGGGTGGGTTTTCTGGACAAGCGAAGAGCCCCTGACCAGTGAACTGATCAGGGGCTCTTCTGTGTCTCAACCAACACGTCGGGGTGACAGGATTTGAACCTGCGACCTCTTCGTCCCGAACGAAGCGCGCTACCAAGCTGCGCCACACCCCGTGAGGCGAACCTGGAGTAGCTTACAACGTGGGGTGCGGAAACGTTAAATTGGCTGGTCAGAGGGGGTGATTGTGGGGGTGCTGGTGGGGGTGTCGTCGGCTTGGGAGAGGGCGATGGCGGTGAGGGTGGCGGCGATGAGGAGGAGGGTGGCGATGGCCGCGGTGATTCGGCGGGCGGTTCTGTGGGTGGGTGGGGTGTCGCCGTAGGACTGGATGCCGCGGTGGGCGAGCGGGGGGATTTCGCCGTACTGCGGGGGAGTCCGGTCGTGAGGGGGTGGGGAGTCGGTGCCTGCCCACGGCGGTTCTGAAGTGAACTGTTCCGCCGGAGGGATCCAGGTGGGACCCGAAACCGGCTGACTCACAGGCGAATCGACGGTGTCCTGCCACAGCGCGGGACCGGCGGGCGTCCACTCGGTCGGGTCGGGCAGGCCGGGCAGAGGTCCGGGGCCGTTCCAGCGCAGGGTGGGGGGAAGGCCGGTGCCGCCGGGTGTCCAGGCGGTCGGATCGGAATCCGGTTGTCCCGCAGGGGGATAGGCCGAACCCGTTCCGGTGATGAAGTCCTCGGATCCACTACTCACGATCGGTCTCCTGACGAAACCTCGAGGGCAATGCGGGGTGAGAACTCAGCGGGCGACGGCCTCCGAGGTGGAGATGCCGTAGCCGGTGTCGGCGGCGGGCCGCTTGGGCTGGGCGCCGACCAGGGTCAGCAGGGTGGCTTCGGGGCGGCAGCAGAAGCGGTAGGGGGCCCAGGGGGAGGTGCCAAGGCCGGCCGAGACGTGCAGCTGGGTGTGCGAGCCCCACTGGGAGGCGCCCTTCACGCGGGAGCGGTCGATGCCGCAGTTGGTGACCAGCGCGCCGAAACCGGGCACGACGAGCTGTCCGCCGTGCGTGTGGCCTGCCAGCACGAGGTCGTAGCCGTCCTCGGCGAAGCGGTCGAGCACGCGCGGTTCGGGCGAGTGGGTGACGCCGATGCTGAGCTGGGCCAGCTGGTTGGGCGCCCCGGCGACGGTCTCGTAGCGGTCGCGCTGCAGGTGCGGATCGTCCACGCCCGCGCTGGCGATGCGGATGCCCGCCACCTCGAGGTCACGCCGGGTGTGGGTCAGGTCCAGCCAGCCGCGCTCGGTGAAGGCCGCGCGCAGGTCCTGCCACGGCAGCGGGTCGCCGTAGACGCGGCGGTGATCCTTCTTGAAATACTTCAGCGGATTCTTCGGCACCGGCGCGAAATAGTCGTTGGAACCGAACACGAACAAACCGGGACGGGCCAGCAGCGCGCCGAGGGATTGCACGACGGCGGGCACGGCTTTGGGGTGGGACAGATTGTCGCCGGTATTGACGACCAGGTCGGGTTCGAGCCGGTCGAGTTCGCGGATCCACTGCTGTTTGAGTTGCTGGCCCGGCATCATGTGCAGGTCGCTGACGTGCAGAATCCGCAGCGTCGGCGAACCGGGCGCCAGCACCGGCATCGTGGCTTCGCGCAGGACGAACGCGTTCCGTTCGATCAGCGTGGCGTAGCCGATACCCGCGACGGCGGCCCCGGCGGCTCCCAACGCGGTTCGGCGGACAGCGGACGTCGAGATAACGGGCATTTGCCCAGCATAGGCGACCTCATCCCGGATCGTCGCGTGTGTTTCCGCACAAATGGTCCGCGATTTCGGCCGGGACGGAAATGTGATGGGCCCGCGCGAGCCGAACGACTACGGTGAACCGCATGTCGGAACTGAAAGCGAAGCTGCGTGCGGATATGACCGCGGCGATGAAAGCCAAGGACAAACTGCGTCTGTCGACCCTGCGGATGCTGCTCGCCGCGATCGGCAATGCCGAGGTGTCGGGAACCGAGGCGCGCGAACTGTCCGATACCGACGTGGTGTCGCTGCTGCAGAAGGAAGCCAAGAAGCGCAACGAGGCGGCGGTGATCTACGAGCAGAACGGGCGCGGGGAACTGGCCGCGAACGAGCGCGCCGAGGAAGAGATCATCGAGGAGTACCTGCCCACCCAGCTCAACGACGCCGAGGTGGCGCAGGTGGCCGACACCGCGATCGCCCAGGTCGCCGAGGAGAACGGCGAGCGGCCGGGGATGAAGCAGATGGGTCAGGTCATGAAGGCCGCCACCGCGCTGGCGCAGGGCAAGGCCGACGGGTCGCGGATCTCCGCGGCGGTCAAGGCCCGGCTGTAAGCAGCTACGAAAAAGGCCGCCATCCGGGTTGGATGGCGGCCTTTTTTGTGCGGCTAGCGCGGCACCGGGATGGGGATCGGTGGCAGGCGCGGGATCTGCGGTAGGCCCGGGATCGCCGGCGGCGCGGGGGCGGCGGGCGGCGGGGTGGTGGGCGTCGGGACGCGCACGGTGCCGTCACTGATGTAGATCGTGACCACCGAACCCGGCACCGCCGCGCCGTTGGGCGAGCTGCCCATGACGGTGCCCTTGGGCTGGGATCCGGGACTGGTCACCGCGGAGACCTGGAAACCGGCGCCGGACAGCATCGAGGTCGCCTCGCCCTGCGACTTGCCCGCCACGTCGGGCACCTGCGAGTTGTTCGCGCCGCGCACGTACTTGTCGTCCACCGGCGGCAGCGCGGGCGGCGGATAGGTGCCGAGGACGGGCATGATCGCGTTGAACCAGGTGCGGGCGGGCTCGTTACCGCCGAAGAGGCTACCGCTGCCACAGCTGCGCAGCGGGAACGAGCAGATCTCGCCGGGAGTGGGGCTGTCGCCGTAGACGTACACGGCCGAGGCCAGGCTGTTGGTGAAGCCGAGGAACGCCGAGGAGTAGTGCGCCTCGGTGGTACCGGTCTTGCCCGCCATCGGCGCGGACCAGCCGGCCGAGCGGGCCGCGGCGGCCGCGGTGCCGCTGATGTCGTCCTTGCTCATCGCGTTGGCGAGGGTGTTGGCCAGACCGGGGTCGACCACCTGTTCGCACGCCTGCTGGGTGAGCGGGACGGTCTTGCCGTGCCGGTCGACGACCTCGCGGATGGGCGAGGGCGGGCACCACTTGCCGCCGGAGGCCAGCGTGGCGGCCACGTTGGACAGCTCGAGCGGGTTGATCGCGAACGGGCCGAGGGTGAACGAACCCATGTTGTTGTTCTTGATGTGGTCGGCCAGGCTCGAGTTGCCGTAGCCGGAGGTGCCCGGCTTCGTGTAGGACCGCATACCGAGGCGCACGGCCATGTCGACCGCCGCCGAGACGCCGACGTCCTGGATCATCTTGACGAAGGTGGTGTTGGGCGAGGTGGCCAGCGCGTCGGTCACCGACATCGAACCCGGGTAGGCGCCCGCGTTGGCGACACACCAGGAATCGGCGGGACAGCCGGGCGTGTTGGAGTAGCCGAGGCCCTTGGCCGCGTAGGTGCCGGGGACATCGAGGGTGGCCGCGATACCGAGGCCCTTCTCCATCGCCGCGGCGGTGGTGAACAGCTTGAAGATCGAGCCCGCGCCGTGCCCGGCCATCGAGTACGGCTGGCCGAGCAGCGTCTCGTTGGCGTCGCGGTTGAGGCCGTAGGTGCGGCTCGAGGCCATCGCCATCACCTGATGGGAGTCCTGACCGGGCGCGATCACCGACATGACCTCGGCGACATTGGGCAGGTTCGGGTCGGCGGCCTCGATCACCGCGCGCTTGACCGAATCCTGCAGCGCGGGGTCGAGGGAGGTCTTGATCAGGTAGCCGCCCTTGTCGATCTGCTCGTTGCTGATCCCGGCCTCGGCCAGGTAGCGCAGCGCGTAATCGCAGTAGAAGCCCTTGTCCTCGGCGGCGATACAGCCGCGCGGCAGGCCCTTGGGCTGGGGCAGCACGCCCAGCGGCGCGTCCTTGGCGGCCAGGAACTCCTGGGCGCGGTGCGGGATGTTCTGGATGAGCGTGTCGAGCACCGTGTTGCGGCGTTCGGTCACGCCCTTCTCGTTGGTGTAGGGGTTGAGCTTGGAGCTGGACTGCACCATGCCGGCCAGCATCGCCGACTGGGTGATGTTCAGCTCGGCGGCGTCGACGCCGAAGTAGGTCTGCGCGGCGTCCTGGATGCCGTAGGAGCCGTTGCCGAAGGGCACCAGGTTCAGATACCGGGTGAGGATCTCGTCCTTGGACAGCTCGCGGTCGAGCGTGAGCGCCATCCTGATCTCGCGCAGCTTGCGCGCCGGGGTGGTCTCGATCGCGGCGCGGCGTTCGGCGTCGGTCTTGGCGACCACGAGCAGGTTGAAGTTCTTCACGTACTGCTGGTCCAGCGTCGAGGCGCCCTGCTGCACCGCGCCGGAGGAGGTGTTGGTGAGGAACGCGCGCAGGGTGCCCTGCCAGTCCACGCCCTTGTGGTCGGCGAAGCGCTTGTCCTCGATGGACACGATCGCCAACTTCATGTTGTTGGAGATGCGATCGCTGGTCACCTCGAAGCGGCGTTGTTCGTAGAGCCAGGCGATCGGCGCCCCGTTCACGTCGACCATGGTCGACACCGCGGGGACCGTGCCCTCGACGAGTTCGGCGGAGACGTTGTCCACGGCATCGGCGGCTCGGTTGGAGATGAACCCGAACCCACCGGCCAAGGGGAACAACAGCCCGGCGACGAGCACGGCGGCCAGCGCGCAGCTCCCGGCCAGCCTCGCGAGCGTTTGAGTGATCGGCACGAGCTCAGCCTAAAGGGTTGCGTGGCGAGGTTCACGGTGCGCTGCTCCACGGGGGATGTCCGGGCGATGCCAGGGGGGTTGCTCGGGCGTGTCAACAAAATGATCACATCGGCGTGTCGCGACCGGCCACGCCGGTGAACAGCAGTACTGCGGCGTTCTGGGCCGATTTGAAGGGACGGTCGTACCAAAAAATCGGGGGGCGGTCTTGCGTAACCGCCATACCTTTACCTAGATTGAGAACCCAGTGTGATAGAGCTAACACTCAAAGTGGAATGTGGTGCGGACCGCAGCGGTAGTTGGGTTGCTGTGATCCGCGCTCGCGATTCTGGAGCGCCGCACAACGGTGTTCGGACTGCAAAGGGGCACATCAAATGCACATCACAACCCCCATCGCTCGACTGGATGTAGAGCAGGCCGAGGCAAGGATCGCTTGGGTTGCCCAGGCGCGATGCAAGGAAGTGGACCCCGATCAGCTGTTCGTTCGCGGTGCGGCGCAGCGCAAGGCGGCAACGATCTGCCGTCACTGCCCGGTGTTGATGCAGTGTGGCGCCGACGCGCTCGACAATCGCGTCGAGTTCGGCGTGTGGGGCGGGATGACCGAGCGACAGCGGCGTGCGCTGCTCAAACAGCATCCCGACGTGACGTCGTGGGCGGAATTCTTCAACGCCCAGCGGCAGCACCAGGTAGCCATCTAGCCGGCGAGACCGGACCGATATCACAACGGCGCCGAGACCGCTTGGTTTGCGGAATCGGCGCCGTTGCGCGGTGTTACCGAATCGTGAGCTATAGCCGAATTGTCTGAGTCTCTCAGGCCGAAGTCGGAGTACCTGTCAGTTGATCGCCGACCACGCGCAACGCTTCCAGGTCCGAGACCTCGAACGGCAGCGCGGTCACCGCGACGATCGGCACCCGCGGATGCGCGCCGGTGAAGCGGTGCAGCAGCCGCCGCTCCCTGGCCGCGGTGGCCACCCGGTCGGCGTGGATGCGCAGCACCGAGGCCGTCAGCGGGTCGGAATCGCGCAGCTGGTCCGCGGCGGTCAGCGCGTGATCACCGGACAGCTCCGACAGCGTCGGATGCGTGCGGTTGAGCACCAGCCCGGCCAGCGGCATCTGCTCGGTGGACAGCCGATCCACGAAGAACGACGCCTCACGCAGCGCGTCGGGCTCGGGCGCGGCGACCACGAGGAAATGGGTGCCGGGCTTGGACAGCATCGCGAACGTGCGCTCGGCGCGGTCCTGGAACCCGCCGAACAGCGATTCCAGCGACTGCAGGAACGTCGAGGCGTCCTTGAGCATCTGCCCACCGACGACGGTCGACACCCCGCGCATCGCCAGGCTCATCGCCCCGGTGACGATCCGGCCGACACCCCGACCCGGCGCCATGATCAACCGGATCATCTTGCCGTTGAGGAACGTGCCGAGCCGCTTGGGCGCGTCGAGGAAGTCCAGCGCGTTGCGCGAGGGCGGCGTGTCGACCACGATCAGGTCCCACTCCTTGCGCGCGGCGAGCTGGCCCAGCTTCTCCATCGCCATGTACTCCTGCGTGCCACCGAACGACGAGGCCACCGTCTGGTAGATCGGATTGGCGAAGATCTGCTCGGCCTTGTCGGCGCTGGTGTGCTCGAGCACCATGTCGTCGAAGGTGCGGCGCATGTTCAGCATCATCGCGTGCAGCTCACCGGGCACCTCGGGTCCGAGGTCCACGCGCTGGGGGCTGTTGTCGAGCTCGGCCACGCCGAGCGACTGGGCCAGCCTGCGCGCCGGATCGATGGTCAACACCACCACCTTGCGACCCGACTCCGCCGCCCGCAGCGCGATCGAGGCCGCCGTGGTGGTCTTGCCGACGCCGCCGGACCCGCAGCACACGATCACGCGGGCGCTCGGATCGGCGATGATCCGCGACACGTCGAGCGGGGGCGGGGTGGTCTCGTGCTCGCTCATCGGACTCCCTGCGCGGATAGCTGTTCGGCCAGTTCGTAGATGCCACCCAGATCCATGCCCTCGCCGAGCGCGGGCAGCGACAGCTGGGGGACATCGATGCCGGCCAGTTCGGCGGCGCTGGCGTTCTGCGCGGTGAGGACCGTCGCGTGGTCGACCGTTTCGGCGATCAGGCCGTCGAAGTCGGATTCGGACAGGGTGATGCCCGCCTTCGCCAGACCGGCGGCCACGGCGGCGGTGTCGAGCTCGCCCGCCACGGCCGCGTCGCGCTGGGCGGGGGTGAGTTCGGCGGTGGCCGCCCGGTTGACGATCACCGTGCCGACCCGCAGATCGTCGGCGGTGAGCTCGGCGATCGCGTCGGCGGTCTCCTGCACCGGCAGCGCCTCGAGCAGCGTCACCAGGTGGATCATCGTCTGATCCGAGTGCAGCAGCTTGGACACGCCCTCGGCCTGCGAGGCGATCGGACCGCCCTTGGCGATCTCGGCCATGGCCGTGGTGACGTCGAGGAAGCCGGCGATCCGGCCGGTCGGCGGCGCGTCGACGACGATGTCGTCGTAGGCGGGCCTGCCGTCCTTGCCGGTGCGCACCGCGCACTCCTTGATCTTGCCGGTCAGGATCACATCACGCAGACCGGGCGCGATGGTGGTGACGAACTCGATCGCCCCCATCCGGCGCATGGCCCGACCCGCGAAGCCGAGGTTGTAGAACATGTCGAGGTACTCGAGGAACGCGTACTCGATGTCCAGCGCCAACGCCGTGACCTCGCCGCCGCCGTCGGCGCTGGCGATATGGGTCTCGGTGGGCGGCAACGGTGGCCGGTCGAACAATTGCGCGATGGACTGGCGGCTCTCGACCTCGACCAGCAGCACTTTGCGTCCCCCCGCGGCGAGCGCGAGTGCGAGTGCGGCCGAAACGGTCGACTTGCCGGTGCCTCCCTTGCCGGTCACGTAGTGCAAGCGGGCGTTGGCCGCGCGCTGTGGCCATCCGGTCGACGGTTCGGGAACCGACGAAACCGGCTCTGCTGTTGGTGCTCCCACGCCGCCGAGCCTATAACCCGTTTCGTCGCGGGGGACGGGGTGCGCCCTAAACTCTCCCCATGAGTGAAGTCACCCTGTGGGAGTACGCGACCGTGCCGCTGTTGACGCACGCGACCAAGCAGATCCTCGACCAGTGGGGGTCCGACGGCTGGGAGCTGGTCTCGGTGCTGCCCGGCCCGACCGGTGAGCAGCACGTGGCCTACCTGAAGCGGCGGAAGTAGCCGTGGCCACCGCGTGGAAGGACGCGCTCGACCGGCTCGGCGTCAGCCTGCCGCCGGTCGCCGCGCCCGTCGCGGCCTACATCCCGGCGGTGCGCACCGGTTCGCTGGTCTACACCTCGGGTCAGCTGCCCTTCGTCGACGGTGAACTGTCGGCGGTCGGCAAGGTCGGCGCCGAGGTGGATCTGGCGCAGGCCAAGGACGCCGCGCGGCTGTGCGCGCTCAACGCGCTCGCGGCCGTGCACGATCTGGTCGGGCTCGACCAGGTGGTGCGGATCGTGAAGGTGGTCGGATTCGTCGCCTCGGCGCCGGGTTTCACCGATCAGCCGATCGTGATCAACGGCGCCTCGGAGTTCCTCGGCGAGGTGTTCGGCGAGGCGGGCGTGCACGCGCGCTCGGCGGTCGGGGTGTCCGAACTGCCGAAGAACACGCCGGTCGAGGTGGAACTGATCGTCGAGGTCGGATAGACAGGCCGTCATGGCACCAGAACACCCCGCGTACGGCCTGGTTCGACAGGTCACCCCGACGGCGTCGGTCCTGCTGGCCGACAACCCCGGTCAGATGACGCTCGACGGCACCAACACCTGGCTGCTGCGCGGCCCGGACAGCGACTCCTACGTGGTCGTCGATCCGGGACCGAAGGACCGCAAACACACCGCCGACATCGTCGAGGCGACCGGCGGTCGGATCGCGCTGACCCTGATCACGCACCACCATCACGATCACACCGGCGGGATCGACCACCTGGTGAAAGCCACCGGGACGCCGGTGCGTTCGATGGATCCCGCGTACCTGCGCGGCGACGTCGAGGTGCTGGTCGACGGTGAGGTCATCGAGGCGGCGGGGCTGGCGATCACCGTGCTCGCCACCCCGGGCCACACCACCGATTCGGTGAGCCTGCTGCTCGACGACGCGGTGCTCACCGGCGACACGGTCCTCGGCCGTGGCACCACGGTGCTCGAATCCGCGCCGGGCGCGCTGGCCGGGTTCCTCGCCTCGCTCGAGCGGCTGCGTGAGCTGGGTGCGGGCAAGGCTCTGCTGCCCGCACACGGGCCCGATCATCCCGATGCCGCGCCGGTCGCCCAGTACTACCTGGACCACCGTCGCGAACGACTCGATCAGGTGCGCGCCGCGCTGGTCGAATTGGGTTCCGACGCGGGCGCTTTCGCGGTCGTGCGCAAGGTGTACGCCGACGTGGACAAGCGATTGTGGCCCGCCGCACGCAGTTCGGTGCGGGCGCAGCTGGAATACCTACGGGCCGAACGGGATTCGACGCAGAACTGACTCGATCGCCGACCCGGGAGGTCGGCGATCGAGCTGTCCACGAACGCGGAAGTCCCGGCGCGACGCAACCGCGATGGGGTGGACGAGGCCCTCTCCTCGTGCGTCCACCCACATCGGCGGTCCCGTCGTCACCGGGACGACCAGGTGTTCTCGGCTTCTAGCGCGCGCGGCGCGCCAGGCGCTCCGAATCCGAGATCAACACGCTCTTGCCCTCTAGGCGCAACCACCCGCGATGGGCGAAGTCGGCGAGCGCCTTGTTGACGGTTTCCCGGGAAGCACCGACGAGCTGGGCGATCTCTTCCTGGGTCAGGTCGTGGGTCACGCGCAGCGCGCCCGCTTCCTGGGTGCCGAACCGCTGTGCGAGCTGCAGCAGCGCCTTCGCGACGCGACCGGGCACGTCGGTGAAGATCAGGTCGGCGAGGTTGTTGTTGGTGCGGCGAAGGCGTCGTGCCAGCACGCGCAGCAGCTGCTCAGCGATCTCGGGGCGCTGATCGATCCACGACTTGAGTGCGTCGCGGTCCATCGTCACGGCGCGGACCTCGGTGACCGTGGTGGCGGTCGAGGTACGCGGGCCCGGGTCGAAGATCGACAGCTCACCGAACATGTCGGAGGGACCCATGATGGTCAGCAGGTTCTCCCTGCCGTCCGGGGACCGTCGGCCGATCTTCACCTTGCCCGTCGTGATGATGTACAGCCGATCGCCGGGTTCGCCCTCGTTGAAGATGACGTGGCCCCGCGGAAAATCTACGGGCTGCAGCTGCTTGGCGAGCGCGGCCACCGCGGTGGGCTCGACGCCTTGGAAGATGCCTGCTCTGGCGAGGGCCTCGTCCACGAATGTGCTCCTTATGGGATATGGCTTGCGAACCTGGTCGAGCGAATCGACCAACCGCGCAGTCTACGCGGCATTCCGGCACCTTAGTGACAGACACCACGTAAAGAGTGGATTGCGCGATGTGCGCACACTGTGAATGGGGTGATCAGCTTGCCTTGGCGACGTCCAGGTCGGAGGTACGGGAACGGCGCTTGCGCACGCGCGCGACGGCGGCGGGCAGGCCGAGCTTCGTCAGCTCTTTCACTTCGGCGTTGCTGGCGTTGTCCAGGTACTGCTGAACCTCTTCGTCGGGTTCGAGAAGCTTTCGGAGCCGATTCTCGACCCGCTCCATCCCCAGCGCGAACAGCATCAACAGCACTGGGAAGAGCACCACAGCGAGTCCTTGCATGACAGGCAGTAAACACGCTCCAGGTCTCAGATGGAACACAGCGGGCAAACTGGCCGGGCAATGTTGTCGTAGTGGTTCCGTATGGTGAAGCGGTGCCCGTTTCCGCAGCCTCCGCCGCCGCAGGCGATGCCGATTCGGCCGTGGAAACGGCCGCTGTCCCCACCGGTATCAGCGCTGCTCGCAAGCGCAAGAACCGTGCGATAGCTGCGGAAACGCGGATCGGCCTCGTCCGGCGCGCCCGCCGGATCAACCGCACGCTCGCCGAGGCCTTCCCCGACGCGCACTGCGAGCTCGACTTCACCACGCCGCTGGAACTGGCCGTCGCCACGATCCTGTCCGCCCAGTGCACCGACGTGCGGGTCAATCTCACCACCCCGGCCCTGTTCGCGAAGTACCCCAGCGCGCGCGCCTACGCCCAGGCCAACCGCGCCGAGCTGGAGGAATACATCCGGGCCACCGGCTTCTTCCGCAACAAGACCACCTCGCTGATCGGGCTCGGTCAGGCCCTCGTCGAAAAATATGACGGTGAATTGCCTCACACCCTGGACGAATTGGTGAAATTACCGGGGATCGGGCGCAAGACGGCCAACGTGATCCTCGGCAATGCCTTCGGTGTTCCCGGCATCACCGTCGACACCCATTTCGGTCGGTTGGTGCGTCGGTGGAAGTGGACCGAGGAGGAGGATCCGGTCAAGGTCGAGCACGCCGTCGGCGCGCTGTTCGAGCGCAAGGACTGGACGATGCTCTCGCACCGGGTGATCTTCCACGGCCGCCGCGTGTGCCATGCGCGCAAGCCGGCCTGCGGTGCGTGCGTGCTCGCCCCCGACTGTCCCTCCTTCGGGCTCGGGCCCACGGATCCGGCCGTCGCCGCGGAGTTGGTGAAGGGCCCGGAGCGTGAGCACCTGCTGAACATGGTGGGGCTGTGAGCGGTTCCTCGGTGCTGGGTCGTCCGGCGGTGCGGTGGGTGCTCGCGGCGGTGATCCTGGTCCTCGCGGCCACGGTGGCGCTGTGGCCGCGCGAGAGTTCGCGGACCGCGGGCCCGGTGGTCCCGACATCGCCGCGGGCCTCGGGCGTGTCGCCCGAGCAGCGCGCGGCGGCCGGGTCGGCGCCGTGTCCGCCGCCGATGCCCACCTTCGCGCCCGTCTCGGGGCCGCTGGTCGGGCTGGGGGTGAGCTGCCTGGCCGACGGCGAGCCGGTCGACCTCGGCGTCGCGCTGGCGGGCAGGCCCGCCCTGCTCAATCTGTGGGCCTACTGGTGCGGCCCGTGCGCGGTCGAGCTGCCGCACCTGCAGGAATTCGCGCAGCGCGCGGGTTCGGAACTCACGGTCATGACCGTGCACAGCGACCCCGACGAGGCCAAGGCGCTGTCGCGGCTGGCCGGCCTCGGCATCACCCTGCCCGGCGTCGAGGATCCGCAGGCCGCCGTGCGCGGTGTGGTCGGCGCACCGGCGGTGCTGCCCGTTTCGGTGCTGGTGCGCGCCGACGGCACCATCGCGAGCGTGGAGGTGCGTACCTTTGCCGACGTGACCGACATCGCCGATACGGTATCCGCGAAGCTCGGGGTCACGGTATGACAGAAGACGTGATGGTGGCGGACGGATCGAAGGCGATGGCGTGAACGAGGCAGTGAGACTCGACGATTCCGACGTGCCGTCCTGGTTGCGGACCGCGATCAGGTCCGGCGGCCCCGACGCCGACGACACCCTCGCCACCTCCCGCGCGCTGCGTCGGGCCATGTCCATCACCGGAAAGCCCCGCCGCGCCGCCGTTCTCGTGCTCATCAGCGGTTCGGCCGAGCCCGACGAGAACGCCCCCGGCGGCCTGCCCGCCGACGCCGACGTCCTGCTCACCCAGCGCGCCTCGACCATGCGCCAGCATCGCGGCCAGATCGCCTTCCCCGGTGGCGCCGAGGATCCCGGCGACGACGGCCCGGTCGGCACCGCGCTGCGCGAGGCCGTGGAGGAGACCGGACTCGATCCCGCAGGCGTCCAACCGTTCGCGCTGCTGCCCACGCTGTTCGTTCCGCCGTCGAAGTTCGACGTCACCCCGGTGCTCGGCTACTGGCGAGCACCCAGCCCGGTCCGCGTCGTCGACCAGGGCGAAACCGAACGGGTGGTGCGCGTACCGCTGGCCGAATTGCTCGATCCCGCGCACAGATTCATGGTCCGTGGCAGTCTCGGCTACCAGAGCCCCGCGTTCGGCGTCGACGGGATGCTGGTCTGGGGCCTCACCGGCGGTATCCTCGCCGGAATCATCAAATCGGCTGGGTGGGAAAGAAACTGGGATCGGGGCGACGTGCGTGACCTGGAGAGTTCGCTGGCTGCGGTCGGAATGACCCTGTGAGCGAGCGGCGGATGGCGGCTGTACCGGAGCTGCGCGGCAGCGAGGTGACAGCATGACCGCCTCGGTATGGCTCGATATCGCCGTGGTGTTGATCGCGCTGGTCGCGGCCTCCACCGGGTGGCGGCAGGGCGCGGTGGCGTCGGCGCTGGCGTTCTTCGGTGTCGCGCTGGGCGCGGTCGCGGGCATTCTGATCGCGCCGCACATCCTGCAGCACCTCAGCGAGGGGCGCAGCCGGCTGCTCGGCGGCATCCTGTTGATCGTGCTGCTGGTGATCGTCGGCGAGGTCGCGGGCATGGTGCTGGGCCGCGCGGCCCGCACGAGCATTCGGCAGCCGGTGGCGCGCGGTGTCGACAGTGTGGTGGGCGCGGTGTTGCAGGCGGTGACCGTGCTGGTCGCGGCCTGGTTGCTGGCGCTGCCGTTGGCCACCGCCTCCCAGCCCGCCGTGGCCGCCGCGATCAATGGCTCCCGGGTGCTGGCCGATGTGAACTCGGTGGCGCCGGACTGGCTGCGCAAGGTGCCCAACGAGTTCTCCAAGCTCCTCGACACCTCCGGGCTGCCCAATGTGATCGGGCCCTTCGGTCGCGCGCCCATCGCCGCGGTCGAACCGCCGGACCCGAGCGTGCTGTCCAGCCCGGTCGCGGCCTCGCTGCAGCAGAGCGTGTTGCGCATCCGCGGCACCGCGCCGAGTTGTCAGCGCGCGCTCGAGGGGTCGGGCTTCATCGTCGCGCCCGAACGCGTGATGACCAACGCGCACGTCGTGGCCGGCACCACCACTGTGGCGGTCGATACCGCGCGCGGCGCGCTGGATGCCACCGTGGTCCTGTTCGACCCGTCCAAGGACATCGCGGTCCTGGCCGTGCCCGGTCTGGCCGCGCCCGTCCTGGAACGGGCGCCCGTGCCCGCGAGTTCGGGGGAGAGCGCGATCGTGCTCGGCTACCCCGGCGGCGGCCCGTACACGGCCAGCGCCGCCCGCGTGCGCGAGACCCTCGACCTCACCGGCCCGACCATCCACCGCGACGGCACCGTCGAGCGCGAGGTCTACACGGTGCGCGGCCAGGTCCGCGCGGGCAACTCCGGCGGCCCGCTGGTCGACGCCGAGGGCAAACTGCTCGGCGTGGTCTTCGGCGCCGCCGTCACCGACGACGACACCGGCTACGTCCTGACGCTGAACGAGGTCTCCGGCGAACTGGCCGCCGCCGCCCCGAGCAGCACGGCCGTCGACACCGGCGCCTGCGTTCTGAGCTGACCGAACGGTTCTCGACGCCTACGGCGAGACCAGATCGTCGTGGGGTGACCCGCTGATGCCGTTCTGTTCGCGCCAGCGGGTCGTGAGTACCTCGTTGACCCGGCTCGGGTTCTCCTGGTGCGCGTAATGGCCCGCGCGGGGGATGGTGACCAGGGTTCGGTTCGGTGACCACGTCTCGCCGCGCTGGAAGGTCGCGTCGAGCAGGTACCGGTCCTGCTCGCCCCGCAGCATCAGCACGGGGATGTCGATGGGGGTGCGCATGGTCGCCATGAAGCGTTTGCCGTCGGGCCGCCACTGGCTGCGAAACGCCCACCGCTGGTATTCCAGGGCGCTGTGGGCGGCCCCGGGAATCCGGATCGCGGTGCGCATCCGCGACGCCGTCTCCACGAATTCCGCACCGCCGGACCAGGATTCACCGACCCGCTCATCGAGCAGGCGCTCCACCTCGGCCCCGCCGCGTCGCGTCAGCAGGTTCTCCGGGTAGCGCGGCAGCTGGTAGCGCAGGAACTCCGGCAGCCAGGCCGCGCGCTGCGCGGGGTCGCGCAGCACCGCGCTCTTCAGCGCGGCCGGATGCGGCGAACTCACCAGCGCGATCGAACGAACCAGGCGCGGATGCAGCACCGCGGTGGCCCAGCAGACCAGCCCGCCCTCGGCATGGCCGACGAGGGTGGCCTCGGTGTGCCCGAGCGCGCGGATCAGGCCGGCGATGTCACCGGCGAGGGTCCACCCGTCGTAGCCGCGCGGCGGTTTGTCGGTATCGCCGTAGCCGCGCAGATCCACGGCCACGGTGCGATACCCGTGATCGCCGAGGGCGGTCAGCTGATGGCGCCACGACCACCAGAAGTCGGCGAAGCCGTGCAGCAGCAGCACCAGGGGCGCCTCGGCGCGTTCCGGGCCGTCGGCTTCGACGACATGGAAACGGATTCCGTTGGCGTGCACGTCCCGGTGGGTCCACGGTCCGTCGAAGCGGACGCTGGAGGGATCCGGGAATGAATTGGACGACACGCCGATCGAGCCTAGTGGGCGGGTCGGGCTGTCGCGACCGGGCCCGCCCGGCGCGTCATCGTTTGCTCGACTTCTCCAGCGAGGCGGCACCCGAGCCTCGCGATCCGATGGCCGAGGGCGCGTCGGTTCCGTCGCGATGGGCGAAGGCGGCGGGCAGCACTTCGGCCGACTGCTTGAGCGAGTCGATGGTCTTCTCCGGCGCGCGCACCTTGCGCACCTTGAGCCAACCGAGCAACGCCAGCACCACCGTCGCGACGACCATCAGCAAGAACACGATCAGGAACGCGGCCCACCGCCACAGCCAGGTGTCGAGCAGTTCGGCGACGAAGAAGAAAAAGAAGAACGAGCTGAACAGCAGCACCACCAGCGCGAGGATGAAGAAGACGCTGCCGGTGAGCCCCTTCTTGATCTCGCCGGTGACCTCGGCCTTGGCCAGTGCGACCTCGGCGCGCACCAGGGTCGACATCTGCTCGGTGGCATCGCGCACGAGGCTGCCGATGCTCGCCGATCCGGGCGGATTGGCGTCGGTCAACGGGATCGAAGTGACCGTCCGACCGTCATTTCCGCCTTGGGTGTAACTCACTTCGTCGACCCTTCTCCCTGTGGTAACTGGTCTGCATCGCGGCGCGCCTGGTGCACACGTCCTCGGCGCAACAGTAGCGCCGATCCGATCAGCGATGCTGCCATCGACGTCATCAGCACGGCGGCCTTGGCGAGTTCGATGGCGTCGGTGCCGACCTCGGCGAGCGCGAGTTCCGCCACGAGCAGGCTAACGGTGAATCCGATCGCGCCGAGGACCGACAGGGCGAACATGTCGCGATTTTCCAGTCCGGCCGGTCTTTTCGCCCAGCCGAGCCTGATCATGACCCAGCTGACGCCGAAGATTCCGATGGTCTTGCCGAGCAGCAGTCCGCCGATGATCGCGAGGGCGAGTCGGTCGGTGAACAACGATCCGAACACGGCGCCGTCGAGCGGCACGCCGGAGGCGAACAGCGCGAAGATCGGCACGCAGAATCCGGCCGAGATCGGTTGCACCACATGCTCGAGGTGGGTGGCGGGCGCGGTGTGTTCGCCGGGGTCCTTGCGAACCCGGGTGAGCAGGCCGAGCGCCACCCCGGCCAGCGTCGGGTGGATTCCGGCCTCGTGCAGCGCGTACCAGCACACCAGCGCGACCGGGAGGTAGAACAGCGGGGTGTGCAGGCGCAGCTTCTGGGCAAGCGCCCAGGCCGCGCAGCAGGCGAGCGCGGCGGCCAGCCACAGCATCGACAGCGAGGCGGTGAACAGCACCGCGATGAGCACGATCGCGAGCAGATCGTCGACCACGGCCAGGCTGAGCAGGAACACCCGCGCGCTGGTCGGAATCCGGGAGCCGGTGAGCGCGAGCACGGCCAGCGCGAAGGCGATATCGGTGGCGACCGGGATGGCCCACCCGCGATCCATCCCCGGCACGCCGTGGCCGATCGCCAGCGCGATGACCGCCGGGGTGATGACACCGCCCACGGCGGCGACGATGGGCAGCGCGGCCCGTTTCGGATCGGCCAGCTCGCCGACCGCGAACTCGCGTTTGAGTTCGAGTCCGGCGACGAAGAAGAAGATCGCCAGCAGCCCGTCCTTGGACCAGTCGGCCAGGGTGAGGTCCAAGTGCAGCGGCGCGATCGCGAGGTGGGTGTCGATCAGCGTCTGATAACTCGCGCCCCACGGCGAGTTCACCCAGATCAGGGCCACGGCCGCGGCGACGAGCAGCAGCGCACCGCCGACTGTCTCGGTGCGTAGGTATCGGGAGAGCTCGGAGCGGACGCGCGTGATCAAGGGCAAGCCTTTCGGCAGAGGTCGACACAGCTGCGGGCGCTCATCTCAGCGGATGCGCAACCCGCATGCCGACCAGACTTCCCGGCACACCTCTGCCCGCGATCCTAACGGACCCGGTCGACGACAGCGGGCGTCGTCGACCGGGCACGCCTCAGTCGCTGCCGGCGCGAATCGCCTCGAAGACGCCCGGATCGACCAGCGTGGAGGTGTCGCCGAGTTCGCGTCCCTCGGCCACGTCGCGCAGCAAGCGCCGCATGATCTTGCCGCTGCGGGTCTTGGGCAGTTCCGGCACGATGTGGATCTCGCGGGGCCGGGCGATCGGGCTGATCTCCTTGGACACCTCCGCCTTCAGCGCACCCACCAGCTCCGGTCCGGCCGAGCCCGCCGCCTCACCGGTGAGGATCACGAACGCGACGATCCCCTGCCCGGTGGTGGCGTCGGTGGCCCCGACCACCGCGGCCTCCGCGACGGCCGGATGCCCGACCAACGCGGATTCGACCTCGGCGGTGGAGATCCGGTGCCCGGAGATGTTCATGACGTCGTCGACGCGCCCGAGCACCCACAGGTCGCCGTCGGCGTCGAGTTTGGCGCCGTCACCGGCGAAGTACCACCCCTGCTCGGCGTAGCGCTCCCAGTAGGTGCTGCGGTAGCGGTCCATATCGCCCCAGATGCCCCGCAGCATCGACGGCCAGGGCTTGTCGAGGACGAGGTACCCGTTGGCCTCGGTCTCGCCCAGCTGGACCGCCTTGCCCTCGTCGTCGACGACCTTGGCCGAGATGCCGGGCAGCGGACCCATCGCGGCGCCGGGCTTGGCCGCGGTGACGCCGGGCAGCGGCGAGATCATGATGGCACCGGTCTCGGTCTGCCACCAGGTGTCCACGATCGGAATGTCGTTGCGGCCGAACACGTCCCGGTACCAGCGCCAGGCTTCGGGGTTGATCGGCTCACCGACCGAGCCCAGCAGGCGCAGGGTGCTCAGATCGTGTGCGTCGGGGATCTCGCGCCCCCACTTCATGAACGTGCGGATCAGCGTCGGCGCCGTGTAATAGATGGTGACGCCGTACTTTTCGATGATCTCGAAGTGGCGGTGTTCGGTGGGGGAGTTGGGCGTGCCCTCGTAGACGACCTGGGTGGCGCGGTTGGCCAACGGCCCGTAGACGATGTAGCTGTGCCCGGTCACCCAGCCGATGTCGGCGGTGCACCAGTAAACATCCTGTCCGGCTTGATGATCGAAGACGTTGTGGTGGGTGTAGGCGGCCTGGGTGAGGTAGCCGCCGGTGGTGTGCAGGATGCCCTTGGGCTTACCGGTGGTGCCGGAGGTGTAGAGGATGAACAGCGGGTGCTCGGCGGGGAAGGGCCGCGCCTCGTGTTCGGGGGAGGCGGCGGCCACGGTCTCGTGCCACCACACGTCGCGCCCGTCGGTCCACGGCACCTCGGTCCCGACCCGGCGCACCACCAGCACGTGCTCCACCGAGGACGGCACGTCGCCCTTGGCCGCGAGCGCCTCGTCGACGGCCTCCTTGAGCGGTGCCGGTTTGCCGCGGCGCCACTGGCCGTCGGTGGTGATGATCAGCCGGGCCTGCGCGTCGTCGACCCGCTGGCGCAGGGCGCTGGGCGAGAAGCCCGCGAACACCACCGAGTGCGTGAGCCCGAGCCGCGCGCACGCGAGCATCGCCACGATCGCCTCGGGCACCATCGGCATGTAGATCGCCACGCGGTCGCCTGCCGCCAGGCCGAGTTCGGTCAGGTAGTTGGCCGCGCGCGACACCTCGTCGAGCAGTTCGCGGTAGGTGATGGCGCGCGAGTCGCCGGGCTCGCCCTCCCAGTGGATGGCGATCTGGTCGCCGTGGCCGTCGAGGACGTGGCGGTCGACACAGTTGTAGGACACGTTGAGCTCGCCGTCGCCGAACCAGCGCGCGACCGGGGCGTTCGACCAGTCCAGCACCTCGGTGAAGGGGGTGTGCCAGTGCAGTCGACGGGCCTGTTCGGCCCAGAATCCGTCGCGATCGGTGTCGCCACGGTCGTACAGGGCGGCGTCGGCATTGGCGGCGGCGGCGAACGCGGCACTCGGCGGGTACGAGTCCTGATGTCCGGCAGCGGTTTCGGTCATGTCGATTCAGCCTCACGTGTGGCGGTGCGGTCGGTTCGGGTGTCGGGTCGCGGCCCGGCACGCTCGAGCGTAGCCAACGGACCAGCCCCTGGGTGACCGATATCTCAACGATGATTCTCGGTGGTCAACGGGGGTAGTTCATCCGATGACTTCGGCCACAGCGGCGGCCGTCACGGGCTATCGTTTTTCATTGACCGACCGGCCGAAGGTCCCGATATTTGTTCATATTTTTCTGCTGGACGCGAGGGGTCCGGCAAATTTTCCTGCGTTTCCACCGAGTAACCGTATCGATACATGTGAAGTGCAAGCTGCTCGGATTGATGCGAAATCGTGCCGGAGCCGCTAATCTCCGATCGTTAGCCACGGAATTGAACCGGGAGTAAGCGTTGAGATTCATCAGAGCGACCGCGCTGGTCGCGGCGGGATTGGCGGCCACAAGCCTCGGTCTCACCGCGTGCTCGTCGTCCGACGACAGTGCCGATTCGAGCATTGTCACCACCAATGCGGGTGAGCCGCAGAATCCGTTGGTGCCGAGCAACACCAACGAGAACATGGGTGGACGCGTCGTCGACCGTTTGTTCGCCGGGCTGAAGTACTACGACGCCAATGGTGAAGCCCATGACGAGATGGCCGAGAAGATCGAGACGGCCGATCGCAAGTCGTACAAGATCACCCTCAAGCCGGACTGGAAGTTCACCGACGGCACCACCGTGACCGCGAAGTCGTTCGTCGACGCGTGGAACTACGGCGCCGCCGCGGAGAACGCGCAGCTGCAGAGCTACGTGTACAGCCCCATCGCCGGATTCGACGAAGTGAGCGCCGAGAAGGCGACCGTCAAGACCATGTCGGGTCTGAAGGTCGTCGACGACCGCACCTTCACCATCGACCTGAAAGAGCCCTCGATCGATTTCGAGAACGCTCTGGGTTACGCCCCGTTCTACCCGCTGCCCGAGGCCGCGTTCAAGGATATGCAGGCGTTCGGTGAGAACCCGATCGGCAACGGCCCCTACGCATTCGAAACGTGGGAGCACAATGTCAAGATCGATCTGAAGGTCAACCCGGATTACCCCGGTGGCCGTCCGGCCAAGAACAAGGGCATCCGGTTCGTGATGTACCAGTCCTACGACACCGCCTACGCGGATCTGCAGGCCGGCAACCTCGACTCCCTCGACACCATTCCCGACAGCGCGCTCACCACCTACAAGAGCGACCTGGGCGATCGAGCGATCACCAAGCCGACCGCGCAGAACCAGCACATCGGCATCCAGACCACCGTGCCGCATTTCGCCGGTGAGGAAGGCGTGCTGCGTCGCAAGGCCATCTCGATGGCGATCAACCGCCCGCAGATCGCGGACAAGATCTTCAACGGTCTGCGTACCCCCGCGCGCGATTTCACCGCCTCGACCCTGCCCGGCTTCGAAGCCAACCTGCCGGGTTCGGAAGCGCTGGATTACAACCCTGACCAGGCCAAGAAGCTGTGGGAGCAGGCCAACGCCATCGCTCCGTGGTCGGGCAAGTACGCCATCACCTACAACTCCGACGGCGGCCACCAGGCCTGGATCGAAGCGGTGGCCAACAGCGTGAAGAACACCCTGGGTATCGACGCCGTCGCCACCCCGATGCCGACGTTCAAGAACATCCGCGACGCGGTCAACGACAAGACCATCGGCACGGCCTTCCGCTACGGCTGGCAGGGCGACTACCCGACGATGATGCAGTTCCTCGGATCGCAGTACTACAGCTACTCCGAGACCAACAACGTCAGCTACAACAACCCCGAGGTCGACCGCCTCTTCGACGCCGCGCTGGCCGCACCGTCGAACGCGGAGTCCTACAAGCTGATCGCGCAAGCACAGACGATCATGCTCGCCGAAATGGTCGACATCCCGGTGTTCGACTATGTCGCCGCCGCGGGTATCTCCGACAAGGTCACCAAGGCCGAGCTCGGCTGGAACGGCCTGTTCGACTTCGAGAACATCGAGAAGTAGAACTCGACTGCGGGGCCGAGTCACTCGAAAGTGGCTCGGCCCCCGTCGTTTTCGGAGGAAATGATGGCTTGGTACATTTTACGGCGTCTGCTGCAGATGATCCCGGTATTCCTGGGCGCGACGCTACTCATCTACGCGATGGTATTCCTGATTCCGGGTGACCCGATCAAGGCGCTGGCGGGCGAGAAACAGCTCACCCCCGCGGCCGAGGCGGTCCTGCGGGCTCGATACCACCTCGATCAACCCTTCATCGTGCAGTACCTGCATTACCTGAAGGGCATCGTCACGTTGGATTTCGGCACCTCGTTCTCGGGGCGCCCGGTCCGTGACGAACTCGAGCGTGCCTTCCCGATCACGATCAAACTCGCGTTTCTCGCGGTGTTGATCGAGGGCTTCTTCGGCATCGTGTTCGGTCTGATCGCCGGTCTGCGCAAGGGCAAACTGTTCGATTCGACCATGTTGATCGCGAGCTTGGTGATCATCGCGCTGCCGGTGTTCGTCGTCGGTTACCTCGCTCAGTTCCTGCTCGGGGTGAAGTGGGGTATCGCTCCTGTCACCGTAACGGGTAAAGCGAGTATCGGCGAGTTGATCGTACCGGCCTTCGTGCTCGGTTCGCTGTCTTTCGCCTATGTGCTGCGGCTGACCCGAAACTCGGTGGCGGAGAACAAGTCCGCCGATTTCGTTCGCACCGCCACGGCGAAGGGCCTCGGCCGTCGTCGAGTGGTGAGCGTGCACATTCTGCGCAATTCGATGATCCCGGTCGTCACCTTCCTCGGCGCCGATTTCGGGTCGCTGATGGCGGGCGCGATCGTCACCGAGGGCATCTTCAACATCCCCGGCGTCGGCGGAACCATGTACCAGGCCATCATCCGCGGTGAGCCGCCGACGGTGGTGTCGTTCGTGACGGTGCTGGTGGTGCTGTTTCTGCTCACCAACCTGCTGATCGACCTGCTCTACGCCGCGCTGGACCCGAGGATTCGTTATGCATGACAACCAACAGCATTTCGTAGCCCCCGCCGACGAGGTGGAGGTGCTGGCCACCGACCGCGTGGTCGATGCGGGCTCGCCCACCAGCATCTGGGGCGACGCCTGGCGACGGCTGCGCCGCAACCCGGTGTTCCTGGTCTCGGTGGTGCTGATCGCGTTCGTCATGCTCGTGGTCGTGTGGCCCTCGCTGTTCACCAGCCAGGACCCGCGCCAGTGCCTCGGCGAGTTCGGCATGGACGGCCCGCGCGCGGGTCACCCGTTCGGTTTCGACAAGCAGGGCTGTGACGTCTTCGCGCGCACCATCTACGGCGCGCGCGCCTCGGTGACCGTCGGCATCGGCTCGGCCATCCTGTTCCTGCTGGTCGGCGGCGTGCTCGGCGCGATCTCCGGCTTCTACGGCGGCCTGCTCGACACGATCGTCTCGCGTATCGCCGAGATCTTCTACGCCATCCCGATGGTGCTGGCCGCGATCGTGCTGCTGCAGCTGCTGCGGCCTGCGGGGATCACGACGGTGATCGCGATCCTGGTCGCCTTCACCTGGCCACAGGCCGCGCGCATCACGCGCGGCGCGGTGATCGAAGCCAAGAACAGCGAATACGTCACCGCCGCCAAGGCATTGGGTGTGTCGCGCTTCGGCACGCTGATGCGGCACGTGCTGCCGAACTCGGCGAGTCCGCTGATCGTGGTCGCCACGATCTGGCTCGGCGTCTTCATCGTCACCGAGGCGACGCTGTCCTACCTCGGCGTCGGGCTGCCGCCGGACATCGTGGCGTGGGGCGCCGATATCGACCGCGCCAAGAACGAGATCCGAACCTCGCCGATCCTGTTCTACCCGGCCGGTGCGCTGGCGATCACCGTGCTGAGCTTCATCATGCTCGGTGACGCGGTGCGCGACGCGCTGGACCCGAAGGAGCGCACCCGATGAAGCCGCTGCTCGAAATCCGTGACCTGGACGTGAGTTTCACCTCCGACGGCAAGCAGGTGCCCGCCGTGCGCGGGGTCAACCTGACCGTCTACCCGGGCCAGACCGTCGCCATCGTCGGCGAGTCCGGCTCGGGCAAGTCGACGACCGCGCACGCGATCATCGACCTGCTGCCCGGCACCGGCAAGGTGACCGGCGGATCCATCACCTTCGACGGCAAGGACCTCACCAAGGCCACCGCGAAGGAGATCGTGGCGGTGCGCGGCAACGGCATCGGTCTCGTTCCCCAGGACCCGATGTCGAACCTCAACCCGGTGTGGAAGATCGGCTTCCAGATCCGGGAAACCCTGGTGGCCAACGGCGTCGCCAAGGGCGAGGAGGCGCGCAAGCGCTCGATCGAGCTGCTCGCCGAGGCGGGCATGGCCGATGCCGAACGCCGGGTCAACCAGTACCCGCACGAGTTCTCCGGCGGTATGCGCCAGCGCGCGCTCATCGCGATCGGGCTGTCGTGCCGACCGAAGCTGCTGATCGCCGACGAGCCCACCTCGGCTCTCGACGTGACCGTGCAGCGCCAGATCCTCGGCCATCTCGACAAGCTCACCACCGAGCTCGGCACCGCGGTGCTGCTGATCACCCACGACCTGGGCCTGGCCGCCGAACGCGCCGAGCACCTGGTCGTGATGTATCGCGGCAAGGTGGTGGAATCCGGTCCGGCACTGCAGATCCTGCGGGATCCGCAGCACGCCTACACCAAGAAGCTGGTGAACTCGGCACCGTCGCTGGCGGCGTCGCGGATGTCGTCCTCGCGTCAGCGGGCCGAGGTTCGGGAGCGGGCCGTCGAGACCGCGGAGAAGGTCGCCGAGGAGCTGCCGGACACGGTGCTCGATGTGCGAAACCTGTCCAAGTCGTTCAAGATTCGCGGCAAGCGGCCGTGGCAGTCGGCCGATTTCGTCGCCGTCGACGACGTGAGTTTCTCGGTCTGTCGCGGCACCACCACCGCGATCGTCGGCGAGTCGGGCTCCGGCAAGTCGACGGTGGCGCAGATGGTGCTCGGCCTGCTCGAACCCACCTCGGGCACCGTCGATTTCGACGGCAGCGACGTGGCGAAGCTGGATCGCAAGGGCGCCTTCGCGTTCCGGCGTCGGGTGCAGCCGATCTTCCAGAACCCCTACGGTTCGCTCGATCCGATGTACTCGATCTTCCGCACGATCGAGGAACCGCTGCGGGTCCACAAGATCGGCACGCCCAAGGAACGCGACGCGGTCGTGCGCGACCTGCTCGACAAGGTGTCACTGCCGTCCACGGTCCTGCAGCGCTACCCCAACGAGCTGTCCGGCGGGCAGCGTCAGCGCGTGGCGATCGCCCGCGCGCTGGCTCTCTCGCCGGAGATGGTGGTGTGCGACGAGGCCGTCTCGGCGCTGGACGTGCTGGTCCAGGCCCAGATCCTCACCCTGCTCAACGACCTGCAGGCCGAACTCGGCCTGACGTATCTGTTCATCACCCACGACCTGGCCGTGGTCCGGCAGATCGCGGACAACGTGCTGGTGATGCGACAGGGCAAGGTGGTGGAGGCCGCGACGACCGACGAGGTGTTCGCGTCGCCGCGCGAGGAGTACACGCGGGCGCTGCTCGAGGCGATTCCGGGTCGGGAGTTGCTCGCGGGGTAGGGGCGTTCTGACCGGCGTAATCGCGCGTTCGCCTCGTCTCGATAGGCGGAGCAAGGTGCGCGATTACGCCGGTTTCGTCTCGTCGGCCCGGTCGGCCCCTGTCTGCTTCGTCGGTCGCCAGGCGCGACGGCCGCGTGCCCGACCGCACGGGCCGCCCGCGCCCGGTCAACGTCTCGCGCATCGCTGGTGATGCTGTGCGAGTCAGCATCCCCAGCGAGCGCGTCAGCGTCGTGCCGCGCGTACCGCCGTCAGCGTTTCGCGCGTCAGGCGGCCGTGCGCCGACGACCGCGCGAGCTTCCGTCCGAAGATGCGCGATTTCGCGGTGAAAGCGCAGCTCATCGGCGTAATATCGGCTCGTCCGAAGTGGTGGTGGGTCGCAGAGGTTGGAGACGCCGATGGATCGACTCGATGCGGAACGACACGCGGAACTCGAAGCGCGCCGACGCCGCGCGCGAACGCCGGCGGCCAAACGCCTCGCCGAGGTGCCGTGGCCGGACCGCAGCTGGCCGCCCCGGCTCGGAATGCATGTGTTCGTGGGGCCCGCACTCACTGCCCGGTAACCTCATGCCGTGACTGATCCGCTCCAGCCCCTGGTCGACCTGCCCGGCGTGCGCGAGGCCGCCGACAAGGCGCGCGACGCGCTCGCGGCCGTGCACCGGCACAAGTCGAACCGGCGCGGCTGGGCGACCACCGCCGCCGAAGCCGCCGTCCGCGCCGCCCGCTCGTCGGCGGCGATCGAGGGCGCGAGCACCGATCTGCCCGCCGACGGCCAGGTCAGCGACCCGGTGCTGGCCGGTGCGCTGCGGGTGGGCCAAGCCCTCGACGGCGACGCGCTCACCAACCTCGTCGGCACCTGGCGGCGCGCACCCCTGCAGGCCCTGGCCCGATTGCACCTGCTCGCCGCCGCCGACCTGGTCGCCGACGATCAGGAACTCGGCCGTCCCCGCGCCACCCCCGGCGTCGCCGAACGGCTCGACCTGCTCGCCCAAACTGTCCAGACCAGCAAGGCGCCCGCCCCCGTGATCGCGGCGATCGTGCACGGCGAGCTGCTCTCGTTGCGCCCGTTCGGCACGGCCGACGGCGTTGTCGCGCGGGGCGCCTCGCGGTTGGTCGCGGTGGCCAGCGGGTTGGATCCGCGCAGCCTCGGCGTGCCGGAGGTGTTCTGGTTGCGTCGGCGTCAGGCCTACCTCGACGCGGCCGCCGGATTCGGAATGGGCACGGTCGAGGGTGTGGGCGGCTGGGTGCTGTTCTGCTCGGGTGCGCTGGAAGACGGCGCCCGCGAAGCGAACTCCATCGCCGACTCTGTGTCGTAGGCGGCTAGTGCCGCTGGTGTGCACATCGAAACGGGCGGCGTTGTCGATTGCTCGACCTCACCGCCCGCTAGCACGGAACACCTGGTTACCAAGCGTGCTGGATGGGTTGTGTTCGGTGGCCTCGGCGACCATCCCAACCTCGCCGGTTCATCCCCGCAACCTGTGCGAGGCGTTCGCCGACGTCGGCTCGGATTTCGCAGGCCCACAACTCTTTCGGCCTCGTCGCGGCGTGCTCCGCGTGGGTGCCTGGCGTCCGTGCTGGGAAGGGTGGGATGGGAGGCGAAACCTTCTCTTCCGGCTCCGTCTTGGCCTTCCGTCCTTCCGTGTCTCCATTCTTACACTGTGACGGCACTCACATCAAGGGTTTCCCGGGCATTACCGAATCTCGGGGAAATCGGCGTGTCACTCGGTGTTTCGTGCTGGGTCAGCCGCGTTTGCGCAACAGTCGGTAGCTGATCGCGCCCGCGATGATCGCGCTCAGTCCGACGGCCGCGGTGGCGGCGACCGTGGTGGTCGACGGCGCCCCGAAGCGCGACCACAGCGACACCGGATTCGAGAACGCGAGCACCGGCCAACCGCGCGCGGCGGCCTCCTTGCGCAACGCGCGGTCCGGGTTCACCGCGGTCGGATGGCCCACGGCGGCCAGCATCGGCACATCGGTCACCGAATCGGAATACGCGTAGCACTTGGACAGGTCGTAACCCTCTGCGGCGGCCAACTTCTCGATCGCCGAGACCTTGCCCTCGCCGTAGCAGTAGAACTCGATATCACCGGTGTACTTGCCGTCGCGCACCACCATCCGGGTCGCCTCGGTGTGTGAGGCCCCGAGCACCTCGGCGATCGGACTCACGATCTCCTCGCCGGAGGCCGAGACGATCACCACATCGTGGCCGCGGATCTTGTGATCGGCGATCAGGTCGGCGGCCTCGGCGTAGATCAGCGGGTCGACCAGATCGTGCAGTGTCTCGGCCACAATGGATTTCACCTGCGCCACGTCCCAGCCGGCGCACATGTTCGCCAGGTTTGCCCGCATCTTTTCCATCTGGTCGTGATCGGCCCCGGAAAGCAGGAACAAAAAGTGCGCGTAGCTGCTCTCCAGGACGGCCCTGCGGTTGAGCAGACCCTGCGCGTAGAAGGGTTTGCTGAACACGAACGCGCTCGACTTCGCGATCACCGTTTTGTCGAGATCGAAGAACGCCGCGACTCGTCCGCCCGGCGCCGGGGCGCGGCCGACGGAGCCGAGTCTTGAGTCCGCAGGCGAGGTCTGGTCGCGTTCTGACGTCACGCCAACAGAATAGGCACCTACCGAGCGCGCCGCAGGAACAGCCGCCCGGACCATGGAAAAGGGTTTGCCGCGCGGACGCCGGAGCACGTGAATCGCCGAAGAATGTCGGCTAACGCTACTTGCGCCCGCGGCGGGGGGTGGGTGTAGTATTGCTGGCACCTGGACTTGTTCCAGGCGCGTTCAGCCCGACCCCCCGGGGCTGAACCCGACGGCCCCAGCCTCCTCCCCCCCGGCTGGGGCCGTCCTCTATTTCCGGGACGATCGAAAAAGTTCTCCACACCCCCGAGTTATCCACAATCGCCGTTCTCGCGCTGTTGACAACCCCATCGCTCGGCAACGCTGAGACCCATGAACCTCAGCCCCGTCGCACTCCCACCGCACGCGCCCGCCCTGGTGCTCGTCCGAGACGAACGCTTACGTGCCGAGGTGCGCCGAGTGGCCGCGGCCGCCGAACGCGTCACCCACGAGCGGGTGATGCCCGTCGGCAGGCACGCGTGGTCCGGGGCCGGGATGGTCATCCTCGATACCGCCGCCGCCCTCGCGGCCGCCGCGGCGGGTTGTCCGCGGCGGGCCGGGATCGTGCTGGTCACCGAGGGTGAACCCGCCGTCGCCGACTGGCAAGCCGCCACCGCGGTCGGGGCCGAGCGGGTCGTCGCCCTGCCGGTCGAGGCCGTCGCGCTGGTCGAACAGTTCGCCGAGCACGCCGAATCGCGAACCGGGGAGGGGGTCGTGATCGCGGTGGTCGGGGCGGGCGGGGGAGCGGGCGCGTCCACGCTCGCGGCCGCCACCGCGCTGCGCGGAGCCGCACGGCGGGTTCGGCGCGACACCGTGTTGATCGACGGCGCTCCGCTCGACGGCGGTATCGATCTGGTGTTGGGGATGGAGAACGTCCCCGGGCTGCGATGGCCAGACCTGGTGATTCAGGACGGGCGGGTGTCGGCCGCCGCGCTGCACAATGCGCTGCCCGCCGGTGCGCCCGGATTGGCGGTGTTGTCTTGTGGGCGAGCGCTTTCCGGGGGAGGGGCGGCTGAGTTCTCCGGTCGTGGAGGTTCTGCGCTCGGGGCTACTGACGCGAATCAGGTTGGTGTATCGGATAATTCGGCGATACGACCGGGTCGCGCGAGTCGTGGGTCTCCGGGGCATTCGCAAGCAGCCCTGGACCGAGGTGCCGGCGACGCGATGAGCCAGGTCGGTGGGAGGGCCGGCTTCGAGCGCGCCGAGTCTGATTCTCCGGCTGCGCGAAGCAGGGCGGTGGGTGCGGCTGCCGAACTCTCGCCCGCCGCTGTGCGCGCGGTGATCGAATCGGGCCGCACCGCAGGCGATCTCGTGGTGTGCGATGTCTCCTCGGAGCGCGGTCCCGCCGCTGACGCCATGCTCGACGCCGCCGACCTGGTCGTGCTCATCGTCCCGGCACGGCTGCGCTCGATCGCCGCGGCCGAGGTCGTCTCCGCCTACCTCGGCGAACGAAACCCCAATCGCGGCTTGATAGTTCGCGGTCCGGCCCCCGGCGGACTTCGCGGCGCCGAGGTGGCCGAACTCCTCGGCCTTCCGCTCCTGGCAGCGGTTCGCGGCCAAGCCGGCCTCGCGTCCCGCCTCGAACGCGGTGGCCTGAACGTCCGCCGGCGAGGCCCCCTCCGCGATGCCGCCGACGCCGTCCTCGCGATGGTCGGAGCTGATTCCGCGTGAATGTTCCCGTCCGCCGCGGTCGCCCCGCGTGCTCTCGCCGCCGCTTCCCCGAACGCATCGACTCGCGCCGTGCCGTCCCCGCGCTGGAAGGAAAGGGCACCCCATGACCACCTTCGTGACCGTCGACCTCCTCGAGCGGGTGCGAGAACGGCTGGCCGAGCATCCCGGTGTGCCCGATGCCGCACAGCTCGCCGCGGCGATCCGGGCCGAAGCGGGTGGGGTGCTCGCCGATACCGATCTGCTGCGGGCGCTGCGCCTGCTACAGACCGAGATGACCGGCGCCGGACTGCTCGAGCCGCTGCTGCACGATCCACGGGTCGCCGATGTGCTGGTCACGGACCCGAATTCGGTGTGGGTCGATCGTGGCCACGGCCTAGAACTGACCGATGTGCGCTTCGCCGACGAAGCCGCGGTCCGCCGCCTCGCCCAGCGCCTGGCGTTGGCGGCGGGCCGACGACTCGACGATGCCCAACCCTGGGTCGACGGCAAACTCGCCGGCACCGAAGCCACCCTCGGCGACGCCTTCGGTGTGCGCCTGCACGCGGTCCTCGCGCCGGTCGCCCACGACGGCACCTGCCTGTCCCTGCGCATCCTGCGCCCCGCCACCCAGGGATTGGACGCGCTCACCGCCGCCGGCTCGATCACCCCGGAGGCCCGCCGCCTACTCGCCGACATCGTCCGCGCCCGCCTCGCCTTCCTCGTCGTCGGCGGCACTGGCGCGGGAAAGACCACGCTGCTGTCGGCGTTGCTCGCCGCGGTCGACCCGGCCGAACGCATCATCTGCGTCGAGGACGCCGCCGAGCTGGCACCCGTCCACCCGCATGTCGTCCGCCTCGTCGCCCGCACCGCGAACGTCGAAGGCGTCGGCGCCGTCACCGTCCGCGACCTGGTCCGCCAGGCCCTGCGTATGCGCCCCGACCGCATCGTCGTCGGTGAGGTCCGCGGCGCCGAAGTGGTGGACCTGCTCACCGCCCTCAACACCGGCCACGACGGCGGCGCGGGCACCGTGCACGCCAACTCTCCCCAGGAAGTCCCCGCCCGCCTGGAAGCCCTCGCCGCCCTCGGCGGCATGGACCGCGCCGCCCTGCACAGCCAGTTGGCCGCCGCCGTCCAGGTGGTCCTGCACGTCCACCGCCGCGCCGACGGCACCCGAGCCCTCCGCGAAATAGGCGTCCTCCACCGCGACCCCACCGGCGTCCACATCACCCCCGCCTGGCGCTCCGACCCCCAACCCACCCCCGCCGCCCCCGACCTCGCCCACCTCCTGAAAGCCCGCCTCACATGAACGAACCCCCGCCTTCCCCCCGCAGCTCGGTGGCGGGTTTCGGTTCGGGGTTGGCGAGACAGGGGACGGGCGAGCGGTCGGCGGATTCGAGGGAGGTGGGTTCGTGGGTAGTGCGTTGCTGTGCTGTGCGATCGCGGTGCTGGTGGTTCCGGCGGCCGGTGGGCAGCGGCGATTCACTCGGCTGTTCGGCGCCGGGCGGCGGCGTGCGCGTCGGCGGGTGCCTGTGGAGTGGTGTGTGGGGATCGCGGTGGGGTGTGCGGCGTTCGCGCTCGGTCCGGGGGTCGGGCTGGCGGCGGTCATGGTGGGGGTCACGGTGGGGGTGCGCAGGCGGCGTGGCCGGGCCGACCGCGATCGACGGCGCGAATGCGGATACCTGCTCGCGGGCCTGGAAGCGGTGGTCGGCGAGCTCCGCGTCGGCGCGCATCCGAGCGCGGCCGCCGAATCGGCGGCGGGTGAGTCGCGCGGCGAGGCCGCCAGGATCCTCGCGATCAGCGCGGGCCGCAGCCGCCTGGGCGGGTCCGGCGCGGACGGCTGGATCCAACCGGATTCGATTGTCGCCGAGGAACTCTCGCGAATCGCCGCGGCCTGGCGGGTCGCCGAGGACCACGGCCTGGCGCTTGCCGAACTGCTCGCCGCCGCCAGAACCGACCTCCTCGGCCGCATCCGCTTCCGCGACCGCACCGAGGCAGCCCTGGCAGGCGCCCGAGCCTCGGCCACCGTCCTGGCAGGCCTCCCCCTGGTGGGCATCGCCCTGGGCCAACTGATGGGTGCCGCCCCACTCACCATCCTGTTCGGTACCCCCGCAGGCGAGCTCCTCCTCCCACTGGGCGCGGCCCTCGCCTGCTGTGGACTGCTGTGGACAGATGTCATCACCCGAAAGAGCACCGCCTGAATCCGGGCGGATTACCCGAGCGGAGCGTGGGCGGGTCGGGGCTTGTGGAGAGCTGTGGATCGAACTTCCAGGAGGGGATTGCCGTGCAGGACATGGTTGGTGGAACACCGGTGGCGCTGTTGTTCGCGGCGGTCGCGATCGCCTTGCTTCCAGGCCGGGTGGCCGTGAGTCGACGGATGCGCGCACTCCGTCCCGCGCCGGCGGGACATAGAGAGGAGAACAGCGGGACCGCGAAGGCCGATCCCCTCGGGTCGGCGTCCGCGTTCGACCTGCTGGCCGCCTGCCTCCGGGCGGGACTCCCGATGGCCGCCGCCGCGCGGGCCTGCGCGCCGACTGCACCGCCGGTCCTGCGCTCCGCACTGCTCAGAGCCGCGGACCTACTCGCGCTCGGCGCCGACGCCGCGACCGCGTGGGAGCGCGCGGCCGCGGACGCCGTCGGGACGGCCGGTGCCGACGAGGTCGAATCACTGGCCAGGATGGCGCGCCGTTCCGCACGCTCGGGCGCGTCGCTGGCCACGGCGGTCGGCGAGCTCGCCACACAGCGCCGCGAAGCCGTCGAGGACGCGGCCATCGCCCGCGCCGAACGGGCGGGCGTCCTGATCGGCGGACCGCTCGGCCTGTGTTTTCTGCCCGCTTTCGTCTGCCTCGGCATCGTCCCGGTCGTCATCGGCCTCGCGGACAACGTGCTCGGCGGCGGTGGGCTGCTGTGACCGGCCTCGACGAGGCCACCGAGATTTCACCGCGCGGACCAGCCGCCCGGTGCAACCAGAGAGGGGATCACGATGACACTGCGCACCGTATATATGGAGGCCCGCGCCCGACTCCTGCGCCTGATGGTCGCCGACGACGGAATGTCGACCGCGGAGTACGCGATCGGCACGATCGCCGCGGCCGCGTTCGGGGCCGTGCTCTACGGGGTGGTGACCGGCGACAGCATCGTCAACGCCCTGACCGGCATCATCGACAAGGCGCTCAACACCAGCGTGTAGCCGTCGGCAGCACGAACACCCTGGTCGACGACACGGGCGCGGTGACGGTCGAGGCCGCCATCGCCCTGGCCGCCCTGGTCTGCGCCATCGCCCTGTGCATCGGCGCCCTGTTCGCGGCGGTCACCCAGGTCCGCTGCGTCGACGCGGCCCGCGAAACCGCCCGCCTCGCCGCCCGCGGCGACACCACCAACGCCGTCACCGCGGGCCGCACCGTCGCCCCCGCCGGCGCGACAGTCGACCTGCGCACCGAAGGCGACAGAGTAGTAGCCACCGTCACCGCGACCACCCCACTCCTCCCCGGCCTCCGCCTGCGCGCCGAAGCCGTGGCCGCCACCGAACCAGGAGTCCGCCCCCGATGACGACCCGACCGCAGCCGACGGTGACATGGCGACTACATCCGCGAACACCCGGGCACGAGCGGAACGCGAGGTAGTGCAGATGTGGCACAGCACGCAGTCCAGGCGGCGGTGCGCGATGATGGCGCAGCCGCGAGCCGACACACCGCGCAGGCAGCAAAGCACCAAGGTGCAGGCGCTGCTCCGCACACGACTCGGGCGACAAGGTGCGCCAGGGCTGGCGCGGGAGGACACGCGGCTCGGATGGCAAGGTGCGATGGGGAAGGTGCGGGCCGGCGTGTGGAGCAGGCGTATGCCGGTGTGCCGCGGCGAACTGGCGGGCGATGGCGGTGGTGCCACGGTGTTCGTGTGTGTGGCGCTGGCGGGGTTGATCTGTTTGACGTTGTTGATCGGGCAGGTCGGCGGGGTGGTGGCGGCTCGGCATCGGGCGCAGGGCGCCGCTGATCTGGGGGCGTTGGCCGCGGCGGGCGCGCTGGTGGAGGGCGCCGAGGTGGGGTGCGCGGAGGCGACCGAGGTGGCGCGGCGGATGGGGGCGACGGTGCGACGGTGTGCGGTGGAGCAGTGGGACGCGCTGGTCGAGGTGCAGGCGCGTGTCTCGGTCGGAGTCCTCGGCGAACGCACGGTGCGCGCGTCGGCTCGGGCGGGACCGGTGGATGAGAATGGGTGATGCGCGCGGCTTATCACTGGTCAGTGGTTGTTCCGCATCGAACCAATTCGAATTTACCGGAACCCCGTTTGCGGCATTTCCAGCGCATTCTTTGAATGACCTGAGAAAAAAATGAAAAAAATGATGTAGCCGACAGTGCGGGATCCATTGGCAATGTGCCAGTTAATATAAAGGAAATCCTTTTTAATCAGAAACCGTGCCGACGGGAACATATCCTCGCTGGTCAACGAGAATTCGGACAAGTGACCAGCATTCGCCGAGCGAGGTATATCGCCGGTCACACCGCGGACGCGCCCGCATCACGAATCCGCAGCGTGGTCGCGCAGTTCACCGAGGACCGCCGCGAGCAGGCGCCCGGCGGCGTCCTTGTCGAGGGGGTTATTGCCATTTCCACACTTGGGTGACTGCACGCAGGACGGGCACCCGTCCTGGCACGCGCAGCTGCGAATCACGCTCAACGTGGCCGCCAACCAGTCGCTGAGCTGGGCGAATCCACGTTCGGAGAACCCCGCACCACCGGGCTGACCGTCGTAGACGAACACCGTCGGCGCCCCGGTGTCGGGGTGTTCGGCGATGGAGACACCGCCGATGTCCCACCGGTCGCACCCCGCGACCAGCGGCAACATGCCGATGGCGGCGTGTTCGGCCGCGTGCAGCGCGCCGGGCAGCTGCTCGTCGGTGATCCCGGCGGCGGCGAGGAGACCGGGCGTGACGGTATAGAGGACAGCCTTGGTGTGCAGGGTGTGCGCGGGCAGATCGAGTTCCACCTGGTCGAGCACCTCGCCGGTGACCAGCGTGCGCAGGTAGCCGATGACCTGGTTGGTGACCGCGACCTGCGCCGATGCGGCAGTCACCGCACCGAAGGGGCGCTCGGCGAGCACCCCTTCGACCGAGATCGAGGTGATCTGTCGTGAACTGGTCGTGAACCCCGGATCCACCTCGTTGACGAACGCGACCCCACCGTCGAGGTCGAGTTCGTCCACCAGATAGGTCTCGCCCTGGTGCAGGTGCACCGCGCCCGTGTGCAGCGTGGCCGGCGCGCGTCCCGCGTCGGCGGTGCCGAGCAGCCGCCCGGTTTCGGCGTCGACGATGGCGATCGGCGACCCGAGCCCACCCCTGACGTCGACATCGTCGTGCGGATGGGTGTGCGCGGTGACGTGCCAACGATCGCCCCGACTGCCGGGCCTGCGCCGAATCAGCCCCTGTTCGGCCAGGTCAGCCAGTACTTCCTCGGCTCGCAGCTCGCCGACCTCGGCCTCGGTGAGTGGCAATTCCATCGCCGCGCAGAGCAGCTGGGGGCCGAGGATATAGGGGTTGTACGGGTCGGTGATGGTGGCCTCGATCGGCCGGTCGAGCAGCGCTTCGGGGTGATGCACCAGGTAGGTGTCGAGCGGATCGTCGGTTGCCACCAGCACCACCAGCGAGCCCTGCGAACGCCGCCCCGCGCGCCCGGCCTGCTGCCAGAACGAGGCGACCGTCCCCGGAAAACCCGCGATGACCACGGCATCCAGCCCCGCGATGTCGACGCCGAGCTCGAGCGCGTTGGTGCTGGCCGCACCGAGCAACCTGCCCTCCGACAGCGACTGTTCGAGCTCGCGCCGGTCCTCGGCCAGATATCCCGCCCGATACGCGGCCACCCGTTCCCGCAGCTCAGGCGCGGTTTCGGCGAGCACCCGCCGGGCATCGAGCGCGATCAGTTCGGCACCACGCCGGGAGCGTACGAAGGTCAGCGTCCGCGCGCCCTCGCGCACCAGCGCGGCCATGATCTTGGCCGCCTCGCTGGTCGCCGTGCGCCGCACCGGCGCGCCGTTCTCCCCGGTCAGCGCGGCACTGAGCGGCGGTTCCCACAGCGCGACCGTGCGGGCGCCACGCGGCGAACCGTCCTCGGTCACCGCGACCACCGGCACCCCGATGAGCCTGCTCGCCGAGGAGGCCGGGTCCGCGCTGGTCGCCGAGCACAGGATGAAGACCGGGTCGGCGCCGTAGAACCGGGCCAATCTTCGCAACCTGCGCAGTACCAGCGCGACATGCGACCCGAACACGCCCCGGTACGCGTGGCACTCGTCGACCACCACGTAGCGAAGATTGCGCAGCACCCGCGCCCACCGCTGATGTGACCGCAGAATCCCCACGTGCAGCATGTCCGGGTTGGTGAAGATCCAGCGCGCGTTGGCCCGCACCCACTGCCTGATCTCGGCGGGCGTATCGCCGTCGTAGCTCGCCGGATGGGCCTCACGCAGGGGATTGTCGTGAATCAGGCCGCCGACGGCCCGCAACTGGTCGGCGCCGAGGGCCTTGGTGGGGGACAGGTACAGCGCGGTCGCGCGTGGGTCCTCGTGCAGGGCCGTGAGCACGGGCAACTGGTATCCGAGCGACTTCCCCGAGGCCGTTCCCGTGCTCACGACCACGTGGTGACCGGTCGCGGCGAGGTCGGCCGTGCGGGTCTGGTGTTCCCACGGCGCGGTGATGTCCTGTGCGTCCAGGGCTGTGACCAGCTCCGATGGCACCCAGGCAGGCCACGAGGTGGTGCGTGCGGGCTGGGCGGGGAGCTCCGCGACGTGGGTCAGCGGGTCGCCGCCCGCGGCCGCCTCGATGAGGACACGATTCAGCAACGATCGACCGTAGCTCTCACCCGTTTCGGGGCTTCGGAGCTCCGTCCGGTCTGTCGGATTCATCCAGTCCTCCTCTCACACGACACGCCAAGTGTGAAACGTGTGTGTGCAACAACCACTACCTGGGATTTCGTAACCCAGTAGCGATCTGGGTCACAGCACGTTTGCTAGAAGCTCACTCGGTTATCCTCAAGCAAACAGACCAAAAGTATGGATACACCCAATCTGTCCCTTACCTGCACATTCGCAAGATCGGGAATTTTGCAAATAGTCGGTAACTCGACTGTTGAATTGCTCAGAGACATGGTTCACTTGGTCTCGGTCGCAAGCTTCTGTGTTCGAGGGACGGATCCAAGGTCCAAACCATCAGCAGGATCGTTGTTGCGAACGCCGTGCTCAGGATTTCCTTGCAGGGGGACCAACAGTACAGCGCTCGGAACGGGCCCGGTGGACGAACCCAGTTGTCCGCCGATTCCGGTAGAAAGAGAAGGAAACAGAATGGCACAGGGAACTGTGAAGTGGTTCAACGCGGAGAAGGGGTTCGGCTTCATCGCGCCCGAGGACGGCTCAGCTGACGTCTTCGTCCACTACTCGGAGATCCAGGGCACGGGCTTCCGTACCCTCGAGGAGAATCAGAAGGTCGAGTTCGAGGTCGGCCAGGGCACCAAGGGCCCGCAGGCCACCGGCGTTCGCGCGCTCTCCTGAGCTGCGAAACACAACGACACCTCGTCCCCCACCCCCGCATGCGGAGGTGGGGGACGAGGTGTTTCCGGGTAGCATCGCCCGAGTTGACGTTGTCGAGGCCGAGAACCCGCAGCGCCAGCCGCCGAGTGCGCAGCTTGTACCCACGTGCGCAGGGTATAAACGTCACTGGTGGCGATGTCAGAACGTCGTCATCTGCCCCAGCCGCGCACCGAGCGGACCTCCCGACGCGCGGATCTAGAAGGAAGGTGTTCGCCGGTGGCAACACGAGACCGCAGTTCAGCCGACCAGGGCCGACCCCTGCGTCGTCTCGTGATCGTCGAGTCGCCGACCAAGGCCCGCAAGATCGCGCCCTACCTGGGTCGTAACTACACGGTCGAGGCCTCCGTCGGTCACATCCGCGACTTGCCGCGCGGCGCCGCCGACGTGCCCGCCAAGTACAAGGGCCAGCCGTGGGCCCGCCTCGGAGTCGACGTCGATCACGACTTCGAGCCGATCTACGTGGTGAACCCGGATAAGAAGGCCAAGGTCGCCGAGCTCAAGAGCCTGCTGGCCGACGCCGACGAGCTCTACCTCGCCACCGACCCCGACCGCGAGGGCGAGGCCATCGCCTGGCACCTGCTCGAAACGCTCAAGCCGAAGGTCCCGGTCCGCCGGATGGTCTTCCACGAGATCACCGAGCCGGCCATCCTCGCCGCCGCCGCCGACACGCGCGAACTCGACAACGATCTGGTCGACGCGCAGGAAACCCGCCGCATCCTGGACCGCCTCTACGGCTACGAGGTCTCCCCGGTGCTGTGGAAGAAGGTCATGCCGCGGCTGTCCGCCGGTCGCGTGCAGTCCGTCGCCACCCGGGTGATCGTGCAGCGCGAACGCGAGCGCATCGCGTTCCGCTCGGCCGAGTACTGGGACATCGCCGCCAAGCTCGACGCGGGCCCCGACGAGAAATCCGACTCCACCAACCCGCGCACGTTCGGCGCGCGCCTGGTGCAGGTCTCCGGCGACCGCGTCGCCTCCGGTCGCGACTTCGGTTCCGACGGGCAGCTCAAGTCGTCGAGCGGTGTGGTTGTGCTCGACGAGGCCTACGCCCGCCGACTGGCCGAGGCGCTCGACGGCGCCGCCCTCGAGGTGAGCTCGGCCGAGGCCAAGCCGTACACGCGCAAGCCGTATCCGCCGTTCATGACCTCGACGTTGCAGCAGGAAGCGGGCCGCAAGCTGCGGTTCACCTCCGAGCGCACGATGCGGGTCGCCCAGCGGCTCTACGAAAACGGCTACATCACCTACATGCGTACCGACTCCACGACGCTGTCGGAGTCGGCGATCGCCGCGGCCCGTTCGCAGGCGACCCAGCTCTACGGTGCGGAGTACGTCTCGCCCTCGCCGCGCCAGTACACCCGCAAGGTCAAGAACGCGCAGGAGGCACACGAGGCGATCCGTCCCTCGGGTGACACGTTCATGACGCCGGGCCAGTTGGCGTCCAAGGTCGACAACGACGAGTTCAAGCTCTACGAGATGATCTGGCAGCGCACGGTCGCCTCCCAGATGGTCGACGCGCGCGGCACCACCCTGACGCTGCGCATCACCGGCACCGCGGGGACCGGCGAGGAGTGCGTGTTCTCGTCCTCGGGTCGCACCATCACCTTCGCGGGCTTCCTCAAGGCCTATGTCGAAAGTGTCGACGAGGAGGCCGGCGGCCAGTCCGACGACGCCGAATCCCGTTTGCCCGCACTGGAACAGGGCCAGAGCGTCACCGCCGTCGAACTCACCCCCGACGGCCACAGCACCAACCCGCCCGCCCGCTACACCGAAGCCTCGCTGATCAAGACGCTGGAAGACCTCGGCATCGGCCGTCCGTCGACCTACTCCTCGATCATCAAGACGATCCTCGACCGCGGTTACGTCTACAAGCGCGGCAGCGCGTTGGCCCCGGCGTGGGTGGCGTTCGCGGTGGTCGGTCTGCTCGAGGCGTACTTCGGTCGGCTCGTCGACTTCGACTTCACCGCCGCGATGGAGGACGATCTCGACGCGATCGCCGGTGGGCGCGAGCAGCGCGGAAACTGGTTGTCCAGCTTCTACTTCGGTGGCGAGTCCGGCGCGGAGGGTTCGGTCGCGCGTTCGGGTGGCCTGAAGAAGATGGTCTCCGTGCAGCTCGACGACATCGACGCGCGCGAAGTGAACTCGATCAAGATGTTCGTCGACGAAGAGGGCCGCGATGTGGTGGTCCGCGTCGGCCGCTTCGGTCCGTATCTCGAGCGGATGATCATCAATCCCGATGACCCCGAAGGGGATCGGATCTCGCAGCGGGCGAATCTGCCCGACGATCTGCCGCCGGACGAACTGACACCCGAGGTCGCCGAGAAGCTGTTCTCGACGCCGCAGGAGGGTCGTTCGCTCGGCATCGATCCGGTGTCCGGCAACGAAATCGTCGCCAAGGAAGGGCGTTTCGGTCCGTATGTGACCGAGATCCTGCCCGAGCCGCCCGCGCCCGAGCCCGATGCCGCACCGGCGAAGAAGACCAAGAAGGCGGCCGAGGTCAAGCCGCGCACCGGTTCGCTGTTCAAGTCGATGGACCTGGCCGAGATCACCCTCGACGACGCGCTGATGCTGCTCTCGCTGCCCCGCGTGGTCGGCAACGACCCCGCGTCGGGCGAGGAGATCACCGCGCAGAACGGGCGCTACGGCCCCTACCTGAAGAAGGGCACCGACTCTCGTTCGCTGGCGACCGAGGATCAGCTGTTCTCGGTCACCCTCGAGGAGGCGCTGAAGCTCTACGCCGAGCCCAAGCGTCGCGGTCGTCAGGCGGCCGCCGCGGCACCGCTGCGTGAACTCGGCAAGGACTCCGCCACCGACAAGCCGATGGTGATCAAGGACGGTCGCTTCGGTCCGTATGTCACCGATGGTGAGACCAACGCGAGCCTGCGCAAGGGCGACGAGGTCGAGTCGATCACCGACGAGCGCGCCTCGGAGCTGCTGGCCGATCGTCGGGCGCGTGGTCCGGTGAAGAAGGCGGCGAAGAAGACCACGGCGAAGAAGGCGGCCAAGAAGGCGCCCGCCAAGAAGACGGCGGCGAAGTCGACAGCGACCAAGACCGCGACCAAGACGGCCACCAAGACCGCTGCCAAGAAGACGACTGCCGCGAAGAAGACGGCGGCCAAGAAGGCTCCGGCCAAGAAGGCCGCCGCGAAAACCACTGGTACCGAAGAGGATTGATCGGCGCTTTCCCCTGGCGTCGACACCTCGGTTGTTCCGAAGGTGTCGGCCGCTCGGGGATTCATGTCGGACCCCGGTCGGCTTCGCGTGTGAGCTTGTTCGCTGACGCTGACCAGCGTCGTGGAGCGCATGGTCGGCGCGATGCCGAGCTGACCACGCACCGGCGCTGCGTGACCGGCCGTCCGTCGAACGTGTCGGACCCCGCGACTAGGGTGTAGCGCGTGGCAGGTGTCTTCGATCGACTGGTCGGCCAGGACGTGGTCGAGACCGAACTGGCCGCTGCCGCCACCGCGGCGCGGGCCGGGGTGGTCACCGGGGCGATGACGCATTCGTGGCTGTTCACGGGGCCGCCCGGTTCGGGTCGGTCGGTGGCGGCGCTGTGTTTCGCGGCGGCGTTGCAGTGCACCGATCCCGACGTCGTCGGTTGCGGACAGTGCCACGCCTGCACCACCACGATGGCGGGCACCCACGGTGACGTGCGCCGGATCATCCCCGAGGGTCTGAGCATCAGCACCAAGGAGATGCGCGCGATCGTGCAGATCGCCGCGCGGCGTCCGAGCACTGGCCGCTGGCAGGTCGTGGTGGTCGAGGATGCCGATCGCCTCACCGAGGGCGCGGCGAACGCCCTGCTCAAGGTGGTCGAGGAGCCGCCGGACCGCACCGTGTTCCTGCTGTGCGCCCCCACCGTCGACCCCGAGGACATCTCGGTCACCCTGCGCTCGCGCTGCCGCCACGTCCACCTCGTCACCCCCACCGTCCCCGCCATCGCCCAGGTCCTGCGCGACCGCGACCAGCTCGACGCGAAAACCGCCGACTGGGCCGCCTCGATCAGCGGCGGCCACGTCGGCCGGGCGCGGCGCCTGGCCACCGACGAGGACGCCCGCCAACGCCGCAAGCGCGCCCTGGCCCTGGTCACCGCCACCGAGCGCCCCGGCGCCGCCTACCTCGCCGCCGACGAACTGGTGAAGTCCGCCGACGACGAAGCCAAACTCATGAGCGCCGACCGCGACGACCGCGAACGCGACGAACTGGCCACCGCCCTCGGCGCGGGCGGCACCGGCAAGGGCGCGGGCACCGCCACCCGAGGCTCGGCCGGCGTCCTCAAAGACCTGGAAAAGCGCCAGAAATCCCGCGCCACCCGCACCGGCCGCGACGCCCTCGACCGCGCCCTCATCGACATCGCAGGCATGTACCGCGACGCCCTGGCCATGCGCTTCGCCGGCCGAGGCACCCCCATCACCCTCACCCACCCCGACATGTCCGCCGAAATCACCGACCTGGCCACCAACGTCCGCCCCGAAGGCCTCCTCCGCAGCATCAACGCCGTCCTGGCCTGCCGAGAAGCCCTCGACCGCAACGTCAAACCCCGCTTCGCCATAGCCGCCATGGTCGCCACCCTCATCACCGCCCGCACCCCCTGACCACCCGTTTTCGCGTTCCACCCATTCCCGCGATAGACTCGCGTCGCCTGAACGGCACGCCGCCTTAGCTCAGTCGGTAGAGCGCTTCACTCGTAATGAAAAGGTCGGGGGTTCGATTCCCCCAGGCGGCTCCAGGTCAGAGGCCCTTTCCGGTTCGCCGGGGAGGGCTTTTGTCATAGTTGGGGGCGTCGGCTTGTGTTCGACTATTCCCGACGGGAGATGTCAAGTAGCATCGAACTATCACGCAAGTGATGTCGAGCGGGTAGGACGCCGTTGCACCGACGCCCTACCCTGATGGGACTACCTAGCCCACACTCGGCGGACCAGCACGATAGCCCCGGCGATCACGGCAACCCCGCTAAGGATTGCGCCGTAGTCGACCGGGGTATCCTGCTTCCTCCGGCGATGCTTCGCCATACCCACCACCTCCCTTCTCGGCGCGATACGGATCGGACCAGCTATGTCCGTACCGCCCCTGAGCTGGAGGTACGCCCAGCGTAGCCGAGCGCCGGTGCTCGGAAAAATCTGCTGTTTCGTTGCGCGCGGGGCACTTTGCTCACGGCTGTGGTTGCGGTGATCAATCGCGGCCACAGTCCAATGCGTGGGTTGGTCGCGTTGTGGGATGCTCGGCGGATGCAGCGAGCTCGGGTGTGGGTGGTGGGGATGGTGGTGGCTCCGGTGGGGTTTGCGGTTGTGTCGGTGGGGGCTACCTGGGTGATCAGTCGGAATTACCCGGGGTCGATGGCTGACGACATTGCTGGGTGGTGGTCGTTCGTGATGTTGTTGGGGGCCGGGTTGTTCATTCCGGGGATGGTGGTGGCGGGGTTGGGGTCGGCGATGCTCGGGCGGGGGCGTGGGGGAGCGGTGGTCGCGATTGGGGGGCTTGCGTTGCTTTCGGTGGTGGCGTTGTTCTATGGGGTGGCGGGGTTCGATGATGTGTTGAATGCGTCGGCGGATTCGTATGACCCGCGGTGGACCGCACGGCTCACGATGACCGGTGCGACCATGTACGCGGTGCCGTTTCTGTTGCTGATCGTCGGCAATTGCGTTGCCGCTAGGGCGGTTTGGTCGACGCGGAATGCGAAAGAGCTGCCCGTCGAGGTGGCGTAACTCGTTCTCCAACTGCCTGATTCAGGTTCGGAGGCCGCCGAGTAGGTCCCACACCGTTTCGCGTTCGTGGGCGAGGTCGATTTCCGTGCCTGCCAGGGTGGTGAGGAGTTCGGGGAGGGCCCAGGTGGCGAGGTGGGCGTAGCGGGCTGAGTAGAGGCCGAGGTGGGTGAGGGCGTAGGTGTTGGTGTGGTCGAAGAGGGCGTAGGCGATGACCTGGTAGAGGTCGGTGGCGGTGAGGGAGTCGGCGCGGATGCCGGTGCGCTGGTTCTTCGGGCCGAGGTGGGTTTTGAGGTCGAGGAGTAGGCCGGCGCTGATGAGGTCGGCGTCGGCGTTGCACAGGACCGAGGCGTCGAAGGTGGGGCCGGGGAAGGTGGGTGGGTGCAGGTGGGGGAGCAGGTGTTCGTCGGCGAGGCCGCGCAGTTCCCAGAGTTGGCGGATGGCGTCGGGGGGTGCGAGGGCCAGGAGGTGGTCGGGGGTGAAGCGGCCGGTGCGGAGCAGGTTGTCCAGGGCGGATTCGCGCAGCAGGCCGCGGCGGTAGACGTCGGTGCACAGGGCAAGCGCCCAGCAGGCGCGGCTGAGGTGGTCGGCGTCGACGTCGGTGGGGGCGACGGCGGCCTGGGCGGTGTCGATGACCGCTTCGATGACGGCCGTTTCGCGGGGGTGGCCGAAGAAGCCGAGCAGCGGCAACAGCGGGGCGTGGTCGGGGACGAGCAGGAACCGGACGGCGAAGTCGAAGGCGGCGCCGAGGGTGGCGGGGTTGGCGCCGCCGGTGTCGACGAGTAGGGGGCCGGCTTCGCGGCGATAGGCGGCCTGCACGGCGCGCGTGTGCGGGAAGCGTTCGTGCAGGTACTCGCGCAGCGGCGAGGTCTTGTCGCGCAACGCGGCGGACAGATTGGTGTAGATGTACACGGGCCCTCCGTCGAACGGACGAGTCGAGCGTGGGATTCGATCGTGTCACGCGGAATCGAGTCGGGGGCGTTCGGGTCTCGCGTTGGCGGGTGTGGTTGAGCGCGTTACCCTTTCGCGAGTGACGTTCGACGAGGTGCTGTTCTGGAGTCGGGTCCTGCACGGTCGGGGCGTGCTGGCGCAGGCGCGGCGACGGTTGCGCACCGGGCGGTGGGTGCCCAGCGATCTCGAGCGGCGGCTCGCGGCACTGCTCTGGCAGGGTGTCCCGCCGCAGGCGAACCTGGAGCCGCACACCCTTCCTGATCGTGCGCGCCAGGTGACGGCGTGGTCGGCGCGTTTGCGGCTCGCCCTGCTGGCGGGCGGCTGGCCCGAGCCGGGCGAGGAGGGCGTGGACAAGACGGTCGAGGAACTTCGGCTCCCCGAGGTGCTGACGGCGATGCTGGGCATCGCCATGATGATCGAACCGTGGGAAGCGGAACTGGCCCTGCACTATCGGGCCGATCCGGGCCGATTCCGCACCGATCGACCCGAGGTGTTCGGCGCTATCGACTACGCCGAAGAGGTGCTGTGCGAGTACTCCCACATCATGGAGTTGCTCGACGAGATCGCCTACGTGGCGTCCTGACCTGGCACACCGGGAAGGCCCCCGACCGGTGGGTCGAGGGCCTTCGATGGGGTGGCCCCTGAGCCGATCGCCGTTGATCGGTCCCAGGAGAACTGGCTCGGGTCAGCGGGCGGCGACGTTGCGGCGGGTGGCCCGAGAGTTCATGGAGCTGCGCAGAACCTGGTGCAGGACGGCGTCGAAGGCGTCGGTGTCCTCGATGTTGCTGAGGTGGCCGTGCGGCATGACGTGGAAGTCGGCCAGGTGTCCGGTGCGGCGCAGGATGTCGACGATCGGACGGGAAAGGCGTTGGGGGAGGAGGCGATCGCGGGCGCTGGCGATCACGGTGGTCGGCACGGTCAGGTTGGCGGTGCCCTCGGACAGGTCCATGTCGGCCATGGCCGCGGCGTGGCGACCACGCGCGATCGGACGGCACGAGCGGATGATGCCCATCGCGAAATCGACCTCGTCGGCGGTGGCCTCGGGGGTGAGGATGCGGGTGCGGAAGATCTGCTGGGTGAGCCAGCCGCCGGGGATGGGCAGCGGGCTGAACAGCAGCGACTCGCTCACCGGCTGCGGCATCCGCACCGGCGCGCCGAGCACGGTGACCGGGTACTGGCCGACGGTGAGCTGCTTGTTGAGCACCGGCAGCATGTCGGTTTCCCAGCGGATCGCGGCATTGGCGGTGTTGGCGAGGACGACCGCCGACGCGCGCGCCGAGACCTGCTCGGGGTGGTGCTTGGCCCAGGCCTGGATGGTGAGCCCGCCCATGCTGTGCCCGGCCAGGACGGCCTTCTCGCCGTCGCGCAGGGTGGCGTCGAGGACGGCGGACAGGTCGTCGGCGAGGGTGTGCTCGCTGGGGGCGGCGGTGCCGAGGGTGGATTCGCCGTGGCCGCGCTGGTCGTAGCTGACCACGCGGTATTCGCCGGCGAAGGCGCTGATCTGCGGGTTCCAGTATTCGATGCTGCACGCCCAGCCGTGGACGAGAACCAGGGTGGGGGCGGTATCGGCACCGTAGACGTGGACCCGGAGCTGGGCGCCGTCGGCGGTGGTCACCGGGACGACCCGGTGCGCCGCGGCGGGCGCGTTCAGCCTCGCGGTGGCGAAACTGCGGGTACGCAGACCGGTACGGAACGGGGCGGTCAGTGCGCCGGTCTCGAACTGCGAGACCATTGTTCGCGCTGCCGCGAGCGTCATCATCGACTTCGCAAGCATGTCGGCACTCCTTTGTGTCGTAGGCCACCGTACAGTGCGAGCCGGGGTGCTAGCTAGTGTTAGCGGGTCGCAGTGTCCCACTTGTTGTGAAGTGGGTCATTCGCCCTGCTGACACTGTGAAATCGCCGGATTTCGCCGGAAAATTACAGGGCGAAGATAACGATGTGGGCCTCCTTGCCTCGTGCTGGCGGCCGGTTACCGGCGCGGCTACCGTAGTGGAGTGGACAACACGCACGTCACGGCCGAGTTTTCCGGCGCCGAGCACAAACCGACGCCGCCGACGTGGCAGCGCCTGGCCCCGCCGCTGGTCGCCGCGGGTATCGGCATCGGCGCCCTGGCCTTGCTGCACTTGCGCGATCCGCACGTCGAGGGCTCCTACGGTCTGTGCCCGTCCTACGCGCTGCTCGGGGTCTACTGCCCCGGCTGCGGCGGCATGCGCGCGGTGCACAACCTCACCGACGGCCGCGTCCTGGACTCCCTGCACAGCAATGTGCTGGTCGTGCCCCTGGTCCTCGCGTTCGCGGTGTTCGTGATCGACTGGATCGTGCGGGCCCGGCGCGGACAATCCTGGCGCCTGCCGAGCCTGCCCGCCCCGGTCGTGTGGTCGTTCTTCGGGCTGCTCGCCGTCTACACCGTGCTGCGCAACACCCCGTGGGGCAGCTGGTTCACGCCCGTGTAGCGGCCTGCCCGCCGAGCGGGGGCAGCTGCGGCAGCGGTTTGGTGCCGAGCCAGATCGCGAACAGGCCGCGCAACGGCGTCACGCTGTAGTGCCCGGCCAGATCCACGAATTCCTCGGTGGTGACCGAGGAGTGCCGGTAGCGGGCGGTCCATTCGCGGATGAGTTCGAAGAACAGGTGGTCGCGCAGTTCCAGCCGCAGCGCGTGCAGGGTGAGCGCGCCGCGCTTGTAGACGCGGTCGTCGAACATGTGCTTGGGGCCGGGATCGCCGACCACGATGTCCTGGGGTTGGCGGGCCAGATTCGCGCGCGCCGCCCTGGCGAGCTGGTCCGCGGTCGCACCGCCGGAGGCTTCCGACCAGATCCATTCGGCGTAACAGGCGAATCCCTCGTGCAGCCAGATGTCGCGCCACTGCTTCAAGGTGAGGCTGTTGCCGAACCACTGGTGCGCGAGTTCGTGGGCCACCAGGCGTTCCGCGCCGCGCTTGCCGTCGCAGTGGTTGGCGCCGAAGATCGAGATGCCCTGGGCTTCGATCGGGATGTCGAGGTCGTCGTCGGTGACCACGACGGTGTAGGCGTCGAACGGATACGGGCCGAACTTGTCGGTGAACAGCGCCATCATCTGCGGTTGACGCGCGAAATCATGGTCGAAGGCGGTGCGCAGCCGGGGCGGGATCACCGCGTGCATCGGCACCGGTTCGCCCGCCGCGCCGACCCGGTAGCGGCGGTAGTTGCCGATCTGGATCGTCGCCAGGTAGGTCGCCATCGGCTCGGCCATCTCATAGACCCAGGTGGTCTGGCTGGCCTTGGGCTGCTTGCTGATCAGCACGCCGTTGGCCAGGGCGTAGAAGGGACTGTCGGTGGTGATCGAAATGCGGTAGGACGCTTTGGAACTCGGGTGGTCGTCGCACGGGAACCAGGAGGCGGCGCCGTTGGGCTGGCTCGCCACCAGGGCACCCTCGGTGAGTTCCTCCCAGCCGACCTCGCCCCACGGCCCGCGCACGGGTTTGGGGGTGCCCGCGTAGTGGATGGTGATCTCGAGAACACCACCGGCGGGGATCTTCTGCTGCGGGGTCAGCGCGAGCTTGCCCTGCTGATGGGTGAACTTCACCGCCTTGGAACCGTTGACCAGCACCTTCGACACCGTCAGCGCCTGCGACAGGTCGAGGGTGAAGCGGGGCTGCGCCGCGGTGGTCACCGCGATGATCACCGCGCGTCCGGCCAGCCGGTTGCTGGCCGGTTTGTAGCCCAGTTCCAGCTCGTAGCGCGACACCCGGTAGCCGCGATTGCCGTTCTGCGGCAGGTAGGTGTCGATGGGGTCCTGGTAGAACTTGTTCGGCATCAGGCGGCTCCGCGCGGCCGGGACTCCCTCGGCGCGGTCCACGGTGCGATGGGATTGCCCCACCAGCGGGTCGACGGGGGCACCACGTCACCGCGCATGACCAGCGAGGCCGGTCCGATGGTGGCGCCCGCGCCGATGTGGGCGGCGGGCAGCGCGACGCAGTGCGGGCCGAGGGTGGCGCCCGCGTCGAGGGTGACCGTGTCCATGGACATGATGCGGTCGTGGAACAGGTGCGTCTGCACCACACAGCCGCGTTCCACGGTCGCGCCGTCACCGAGTGTCACCAGGTCCGCCTCCGGTAGCCAGTAGGACTCGCACCATACCCCGCGGCCGATCTTGGCACCGAGTCCGCGAAGCCACAGATTCATCACCGGCGTACCCGTGGCGGCGCGGGCGAACCAGGGCGCGGCGACGGTTTCGACGAAGGCGTCGGAGACCTCGTTGCGCCACACGAACGAACTCCACAGCGGATACTCGACCGCGCGAATTCGCCCTACTATCAACCACTTCGCGGCCACCGCGATGGCGCCCGCGAGCGCGCCCGCCGCCATCAGCACCAGTCCGGAGACCAGCGCGGCCACCAGGTAGTCGGTGTGCTGGGCGATCAGCGCGAGCACGAGCAGCACGCCCAGGCCGATGGCGAAGGTCACCATCACCGGGATCAGGCGGCAGGTCTCGACGAAAGCGCGCGCGAGCTTCAACCGCAGCGGCGGATCGAAAGTCCGTGAGGTGTCGCTGGTGTCGGCCGCGCGACGCAACCGCACCGGCGGGCTGCCCAGCCACGACGAACCCGCCTTGGCCTTGTTCGGCGCGGCCGAGAGCACCGCGACCAGACCGTTCTTCGGCACCCGACGGCCGGGCGCGGTCATCCCCGAATTGCCCAGGAACGCACGCTTTCCCACCTTGGACTCGCCGATGCGCAACCAACCGCCGCCGAGTTCGTAACTGCCGATCATGGTGTCGTCGGCCAGGAACGCGCCGTCGGAGATCACGGTGAACTTGGGCAGCATCAGCACCGTCGACGCCTCGACGTTCTTGCCGATCTTCGCGCCGAGCAGCCGCAACCAGACCGGGGTGAGCAGGCTGGCGTAGAGCGGGAACAGGAACGTGCGGGCCGAGTCGAGCAGGCGTTCGGTGGCCCAGACCTGCCAACCGGTGCGGCTGCGCACGGGGTGGTAGCCCTCGCGCAGGCCGATGCCGAGCAGGCGCACCGCGATCACCGTGGCCGCCGCGTAGACGCCGAGACTGAGCAGGGTGGCCACGGGCAGGATGGCGAAACCGCGCAGCGCGGCGGCGCCGATGGTGGTCTCCTCACGGACCCACCAGGCGATGAAGGTGCCGCCCACGGCGAGGCCGAACACCGGCATCGCGGCCAACACCATCGACGACAGGCCGAACACCAGCAGCCAGTGCCGGGCGCGTTCGGGGGAGTGGTCGGGCCAGCGGCGCGGGGCCTTGCCGGTCTTCGCGGCAGGCGAGCCCGCCCATTCCTGTTCGCCCTTGACCTTGCCCGAGACCGCCGAACCGGCCGCGATCTCGGCCTTCTTGCCGATCTTGGTGCCGGGCAACAGGGTCGAGCGGGCGCCGATCACCGCGCCGTCGCCGATGGTGATGGCGCCGATGTGCACGATGTCGCCGTCGACCCAGTAACCCGACAGATCCACCTCGGGTTCGACGCTGGCGCCGTCACCGAGTTCGAGCATGCCGGTCACCGGGGGCAGGCTGTGCAGGTCGACGCCCTTGCCGATCTTGGCGCCGAGCGCGCGGGCGAACGGCACCATCAGCGGTGCGCCGGAAAGGCTTTCGGCACCGCTGGCCTCGGACATGCGCACGGCGGCCCACAGCCGCAGGTGCACCGCCGAGCCGCGCGGATAGGACCCGGGACGCAACCCGGCGAGCAGGATGCGCGCGCCCGCCACACAGATCGCCATCCGGCCGATCGGCGAGATGAACAGCACGAACGCCAGCAGGATCCACCACCACGACAGGCGCGGCAGCCACGGCAGCGAGCCCGACCAGCCCGCGATGCCCGAGACCACCGTCAGCCAGGTGACCCACTGCAACCCGGTGAGGGTGGTCAGCGGGATCGTGGCCAGGACCTGGGTGATCTGGGCGCGCAGCGGGGTGGGTTTCACCTCGCGGATGTCGACCGCGGCGACCGGGGCGCTGCCGTCGAGGAGTTGGACGAGGGAACCGAGGCGGGGGTGGTCGTAGAGGTCGGCGACGGTGACGTGCGGGTAGCGCTCGCGCAGTGCGCCGACGAGCTGGGCGGCCGACAGGGATCCGCCGCCCAGATCGAAGAATTCCGCGTCGAGGTCGGTGGCTTCGGCGCCGAGGATGGCGTCCCACAGGCCCGCGACCCAGGCCGCGGTGCCGGACAGGCCGGTGTCGGCGGGTTCGTCGGCCGACGGGAGCGGCCACGGCAGCGCGTCGCGGTCGACCTTGCCCGAGGTGCGGGTGGGCAGGTCGGCGACCACCGCGAGGCGGGGGACCAGCGGGGCCGGAAGTTGTTCGGCCAGAATCTTTCTGGCCTTCTTCACGTCGAAGTCGGGTCCGGCGCCGGTGAGGTAGCCGACCAGGATCTTGTTGCCCGCCTTGGTGGTTCGGATCGCTGCGGCGGCGCCGCTGACGCCCGGCAGGTGTTGCAGCGCGTTGTCGAGCTCGCCGAGTTCGATGCGGCGGCCGCCGATCTTGATCTGGTCGTCGGCGCGGCCGAGGAAGATCAGGCCCTGGTAGTCGTTGCGCACCAGATCGCCACTGCGATAAGCCCTTTCCCAGCCGAGCGAGGGCAGCGGCGCGTACTTCTCGGCGTCCTTGACCGGATCGAGGTAGCGGGCCAGGCCGACGCCGCCGATCACGAGTTCGCCGGTTTCGCCCTCGGCCACCGGGTTGCCCTGCGCGTCGACGACCGCGAGATCCCAACCGTCCAACGGCAATCCGATGCGAATGGGCATCTCGCCGGTGAGTAGCGCGGCGCACGCGACGACGGTCGCCTCGGTGGGGCCGTAGGTGTTCCACACCTCGCGGTCGGCGCCGCCGATCAGTCGCTCGGCCAGCTCCGGGGGTACCGCCTCACCGCCGAAGATCAACAGCCGCACCGATTCCAGCGCTTCGGCGGGCCAGGTCGCGGCCAGCGTGGGCACGGTGGAGACGATGCTGATCTCGCGGCGCATCAGCCACGGGCCGAGGTCGGCGCCGGTGCGCACCAGGTCGCGGGGGGCGGGGACCAGGCAGGCGCCGTTGCGCCAGGCCAGCCACATCTCCTCGCAGGAGGCGTCGAAGGCCACCGACAGGCCGGCGAGCACGCGGTCGCCGGGGCCGATCGGGGCGCGCTGGAGGAACAGGCGGGCCTCGGCGTCGACGAACGCGGCGGCGTTACGGTGGGTGACCGCAACACCTTTCGGGGTTCCGGTGGAGCCGGAGGTGAAGATGATCCACGCGTCGTCGGCCGGGGTGGGCAGGGTGTTCCAGTCGTGGGTGTCCGGGGTGATGGTGGCCGACTCGATGCCCTCGGCGGTCGCGATCGCGCTCACCCTGGCCTCGCCGAAGACGAGCTTGGCGCGCTCCTCCGGGTCGTCGGCGTCGACGGGGACGTAGGCGGCGCCGCAGTACAGCACGGCCAGGATCGTCACGTAGAGCGCGGCGGTGCCCGACGGCATCCGCACGCCCACCCGGTCGCCCGGACGCACGCCCGCCTCGGTGAGTTCGGCCATCCTGGCCTCGATCGCGGCGATCAGGTCCATGTAGCTCAGCACCACGGTGCCGTCGTCGATCGCGGGCGCGTCGGGATGTGCCAGGGCGGTGCTGGTCAGGATGTCGACCAGCGTGCGCGGCTCGGCGGCGAGATCGGCCCGCAACAGCGGGTCGCGCAGGGCAGCGGACGCCTCGGTGTGTGGCTCGAGCATCGTGCTCAGTCCACCTCTCATCGGTTGACCCCCATCAGTTTCGTCTGTTGTTTCACGGCCGGGTTACCGGAGGGCAAACAAGATGGTGACCAGGTCCCAACGGTACTCGGAGACAGTGGCGCGACGCGGCAGGCGCTCGCGTGCGTCGCCGCTGTTCACACCGGCGATTCGGGCGAGGTGCCCAGCGCGGCGACAGCGAGCCGATGCAGCGTGCGCTGTTCGTCTTCGTCGAGCCGATCGAGCACCCGCGCGGTCGCCTCGGCGATCACCTTGTCCGTGCGCTTGCACTGCTTGCGCCCCGCCTCGGTGATCCGCAACCGGTATTTGCGACGGTCCTTGCCGTCCCTGGTGCGCTCCACCAGCCCCGCCCGCTCGAGCGCGTCGATCAACCGCACGACCTCACTCCGGTCGATCCCGAGCGAATCGCCCACCTTCTTCTGCGTCAGATCGGCATTCTCCGCGATGAAGGTGAGCGCCCAGTGATCACGCAACGGCACGTCGATCTCGGCATGCAGCGCCTTGGTGAGCCGCCCGAGCGCGTACACCGGGTACCGGGGCAGGCCGCGCACGGAGTTCGTGTTCGTGGACATGAGGGGGAACTCTAGCAAATAGTGGAGACACTCAATCATCTTGGGTGTCCATCATGGGGGGTATAGATGGTTGAGCGGGCCCCGTGGCAGCTCAGTCGGTGTCCGTGGCGGCGAGGACCGACAAGGCGGGTTCGGGCGTGAGCGCGACGACGCCGATGTCCCAGGCGACGCGCTCGAACCAGGTGGTGTCGGCCTCGAAGGTGAACCAGTGACAGTCCTCGGCGAGGCGTGAGATGGAGTCGATCGTGTCGAACTCGGTGGCGCCGCAGAGTGCGCCGAGCGAGCGCCAGGCGTGCAAGCGGCCGTAGGCGGCACCGGGGCCGGAATTGTAGGCACCGCCATTGGCGGCGGCGGCGAAGAGCAGAGACCACACCCGCGCGGGCGTCGCCGGGATGACGACGAGTTCGGTCGCCGACGGGTGCCGGGCGCGCAGGCACTCCAGCGGCAGGGTGTCCAGCAGCGCCGCCGTGGTCGTCGGGTCGGGGAGAAACCTGAGTGCGAAGGTCCGAGCTTCGATGCGGCCGTTGGATTCTCGCTGCCAGTTCGCGACGGCGTGCTCGAGCTGCGGGTCGGCCGCGCGCTCCTTCGCGGTGGGTAGTGCTAGGCGGGTGTGCCTGCTCAGGGCGCGGGTGGTGTCGGCGCTGAACGGTAGGCCGACACTGGAACCGCCCTTGGTGAATCGGCGGAGTGCGAGGTCACGCTCGAACGGTGCGCGTTCGAGGGGCAGGGCGCGCAGCGGGTGGCCCGACCAGTGCGCCGAGGTCGCCCACCGCGCGAGCACCTCGTGCTCGGCCACAGCGATGTCGCGTAGGACGAGTTCGTGCAGGAGGCAGGTGCGCAGCTCGTCCGCCATCGGTCCGATCAGCCCGGCCTGGCCGAAGGCCGCGATCGCGTCGTCCGGGTCGAGGGCGCCCGCCAGTCTCGCCGCGATTCCTCGCACCCGAACCTGCTTCGGTTGTGTCGCCGCCAGTATCCGGAGGGCCGCCGCGACCCGCTCCGGCGCCGAGGCGTGCAGCACTGTGCTCAGGCAGTTTCCGACGATCCAATTGTGGGCGCCGTAGGCGGCGGTAGCGGCTCTGGACAGTGCTACCGCGAACTCGAAATCGCCTGCCGCGACGCGTTTTTCGATGCGCTCATTGGCGCTGCGGAAGTCGGTCGTCCCAGGGAACTCGCGGATGATCTGCTCGATCTCGACGTGCACGCGCCCAGCGTACGCAGCGGGCGTGTCGAGGTGACCGGGTCCGGGCGTGTTGCGGCGGGGTGGTTGACAGGTCGGGCGGTCGTCTGTCAGTCTCGGTTCAGGTCACGAGTACCAGTGTTCAGCCCCGGCTTGCTGGTCGGCAACCCTCCTCCGCGGTGGGGTGCTCCGGGTGACGACCTGGCTGACGTCCGAGAACGGACGCGGCAAGCGCGGGCCAACTTCTTGTGGAGCGGGTCCCTGAGCCGACGGGATTTCGTCATGACTGCTGTAATCGACCCCACCTGTGCCATCGCCACCGTTTCCGGGGCTGACCTGCGGGTTCCGCTGGTCCAGGGCGGGACGAGCACCTACGCCAACTTCGACTACGCGGCCAGTGCGCCGGCGCTGACCCAGGTCACCGACCGGATCGCGCAGCTGCTGCCGTACTACGCCAGCGTGCACCGCGGCGCCGGCTACGCCTCGCGGATCTCGACCGAGTGCTACGAGGCCTCGCGCGGTTCGGTCGCCCGGTTCCTCGACGCCGCCGACGACCAGGTGGTCGTGTTCACCCGCAACACCACCGATTCGCTGAACCTGCTGGCCGGGTGTGTGCCGGGGGAGACCGTGGTGCTCGACATCGAACACCACGCGAACTTCCTGCCGTGGACCAAGCACGGCCGCCGGGTGGTGCGGGCCGGGGCCACCGTCGAGGAGACGGTGCAGCGGGTGGTCGCCGAACTGTGCAGCAGGCCCGCCGCGTTGCTCGCGGTGACCGGGGCGTCGAATGTGACCGGTGAGGTGCTGCCGCTCGAGCGACTCGCGAATATCGCCCACCTGTGTGGTGCGCGGATCCTCGTCGATGCCGCGCAGTTGGCGCCGCATCGTCGGATCTCGCTGCGGGAGAGCGGGATCGACTACCTCGCCTTCTCCGGGCACAAGCTGTACGCGCCGTTCGGGTCGGGGGTGCTGGTGGGTCGACGTGACTGGCTCGACGCGGCCGATCCGTACCTGGCCGGGGGTGGCGCGGTGCGCAATGTCGGTGTGCGCGAAGTGGAATGGGCGTGCGCGCCGCAGCGGCACGAGGGCGGTTCGCCGAATGTGTTGGGCGCGGCCGCTATTGCCGCCGCCTGCGACGCCCTCGCCGCCATCGACTCCACTGAACTCGTTGCGCACGAACGCTTCCTGGCCGACCGCCTGCGTGACGGCCTGTCCGCCATCCCCGGCGTCGACCTGGTCACCATCTGGTCCGACAGCCCCGACTGTGTGGGCATCGTCGCCTTCACCGTCGCCGATTACGCCCCCGGCCAGGTCGCCGCCTACCTCTCCGCCGAACACGCCATCGGCGTGCGCGACGGCCGCTTCTGCGCCCACCCCCTGCTCGCGAGCCTCGGCCTCGACGCCGCCCTGCGCGCCAGCATCGGCCTCGGCACCACCGCCGCCGACGTGGACCGCCTCGTCGCCGCGATCACCACCCTCGTCACCACCGGCCCCACCTGGACCTACGCCCCCACCAACGGCTACTGGAACCCCACCCCCGAAACCCGCCCCCTCACCCCGGGTTCGGCCGCGGGCGCGGCACCGTGCTTGCTCGGGTGAGCGCGAGCCGGGCGCCCCGCACGTAGTTTCGAGAGACGTCGAACGAGAAGCAACTGTGGGAGATCCGGCTGGGTGTCGTCGCCTCGAGGAGTCGGATGTTGCCGTGGGTAGCGAGGACGTACAGGGATTCCTGGATCGAGTTCCACTCCGTCTCGGCGACCAGTACGGCGTTCTTGCCCGATTCGGTGACGATCGTGACGGTGTCGTGGTTGTCATTGACCTGTTGGACGAGTGCGGACAGGTTTCGGCGGGTTGTGGAAATCGGTAGCGCGGTCATCGAAGCCTCGCTCGGTAGGTCAGGTGTCCAGTGGGGTGGGGCGGTGGTATTTGCCGTTGTAGTACAGGAGGGGGGCGGCGGCGGGGGATTCTTCGGTTTGGTCGTGGACTCGGGTGACCAGGCCTACGGCCAGGGTGTGGTCGCCCAGGTCGATGAGGGAGTGGACGGTGGTGCGGAGCCAGATGGGGGTGCCGTGCAGGACGGGTTCGCCGGTGTCGAGGGTGGTCCACAGGGAGCGGTCGGTGAAGCGGTCGGCGGCGGTGCGGGAGAAGCGGTGGGCCAGGTGGTGCTGGTGTTCGCCGAGGAAGTGGATGACGACCGAGTCGGCGGCGCGCAGGGCCTCGATGCTCGACGAGGAGTGGGCGATATTGAAGGAGACCAGGGGCGGTTCCAGCGACAGCGAGGCGAAGGAGGTGGCGGTGAAGCCGACCGGGCCCGCTGCCCCGCCGAGGGTCACGACGGTGACGCCGGCCGGATAGTGCCGCATGGAGGCCCGGTACTGCTCGGCGGTGATCCCGCTCAGGTCGTCGGGGACCACCAGGCCGGTCTCGGAAGGTTGCGCATCGCCCACCGCCCCCAACTTACGCCCGCTCCTCGGCGAGCTGCCCGCTGTGTCCGGTTGACCCGAATCGCCGGACCGACGCATTGACGTAATGATTGCGTCAATACATCATGGTGGGATGTTGTTCCCCACTCCGGGCCTGTCGTCGGCCGATGAAGCGGTGCTCGCCGAGGTCGACCGGATGCGGGAGGAACTGCGCTACCAATTGCAGAGCGTTCCGGCGGTCTGGGTGGGTGGGCTGCGCAAGTTCTTGACCGCCGACGCGGTATCGGCCTCGAACTCGATCGAGGGGTTCAAGGTTTCGACCGTTGATGTGGAGGATCTCCTCGCGGGGGAGCGTGATGTGGAGGTGTCCGACGAGAATCGGGCCGAAACCTCGGCGTACGCGCGGATGATGACCTACATCCAGAGCCTGCACGATGTCGCCGACTTCGAATACGGCGTCGGATTCCTCAATGCCCTGCACTGGATGTTGCAGGGGCATCGGCACTCGCCGCGCAAGCCGGCGGGGCAGTGGCGGCGTGGGCCGGTCTATGTCACCGACGCTCGCGATCCGAGTATCGCCGCCTACACCGCCCCGGATGTCGAACGAGTTCCCGGACTCATGCGCGAACTGGTCGACTGGCTGAACACGCCGACGGACGCTCACCCCCTGGTGGCGGCGGCGATGGGGCACCTGCACCTGGTCTCGATTCATCCGTGGGCCGACGGCAACGGGCGGATGTCGCGATCACTGCAGACACTGATGATCGCGCGCGAGGGCGTCATCGCGCCCGAGTTCTCCTCGATCGAGGCGTGGCTCGGGCGACCGGGCAACACGTGGGAGTACTACCAGGTGCTCGGCAGGCGAGGCAGCGTCTACCGACCGGATCAGGATGTGGCCGAATGGATTCGCTTCAGCCTGACCGCCTATCACCAGCAGGCGCAGACCGTGCATGCGCGCGTGGAACGGTCGCGGCGGGTGTGGGACGGCGCTGCGGAGTACCTACAGGCCGCGGGTTCGGATGAACGCATCGTCTCCGCGCTCCATGATGTGGCGATGGCGGGGCGGGTGCGGCGGACTCGATACGAGCAGGCCGAAGGGCTGAATACGCAGCAGGCGCAACGTGATCTGCGGGAGATGGTTCGGCGCGAGGTGCTGGTTCCGGTGGGTCGTACGCGGGCCAGGTATTACGCGGCGGGCCCGAGGTTTCCCGAGCATGTGCTCGAAACAGCACGCACGCCTTCGGTTCTGGTCGACCCGTACGCGGATCGGACCTGACCTCAGTCGATATCGATCGGCATCCCCGCCGTGATCCGCAACATCTCACGAAAGTTCGTGCGGAACACCGTATTCGGGTGCCCACCCGCCGCCCACACCTCCCGATGAACCGCCAGGGCCGTGTCCACCCAGGTGGGGATGTTGGTGGGGTGGCCCAACGGCGCGGTGCCGTCGATGGGTTGGCCGGTGATGCGTTCGACCAGGGGGACGGGGGCGGGAGTGAGGGCTCCGTCGAGGCGTTTGCCGGTGCGGGCCAGGTCCACGTGGTGGTGATGGGCCACCAGGAGCAGGACGGGGTCGTTGTCGAGCAGGAAGACCTGGGCGGTGAGGATGGCGGTGGGGTGGGCGCCCATGGCGCGGGCGGCGGCGACCGCGGTGGGGGTGGGCGTCTCGGGGGTGACGATGACGCCGTGGTGTCCGCGGGCGATGAGTGTTTCGGCGACCCGGCATGCGGCCGGCGGCAATGACGACCTGCGCATGTATCCAGAGTAGGGCGATTGCGGGAAATGTGCTGTGTTAGTTGGACTTCTGGCGAACTCGAGCTGCCCCGCCGCAGTGGAGGTGGCATAAACGTGCAGAGAGTCGCTGGTTCGGCTGGATTACCGGGGTTTCGGGGCTCGGTCGCACGAAAATGCCACTGTCGGTGACCGTGCGGGTGGGGAAGTGCGGCGATGGCCGAATCGGGACCGGTGTGTGGTGGGTAGGGGGAGCGACGATAATCGGCGCATGAGTGAATGGAAGGCGTTTTCCGTCGAGGTCGCCGATGGTGTTGCCCGGGTCACCCTGACGGGGCCGGGTAAGGGTAATGCGATGGGCCCGGATTTCTGGCAGGAGTTGCCGGAGATCTTCGCCGAGCTCGACGGGGACGCGTCGGTGCGCTCGGTAGTGCTCACGGGCGCGGGCAAGCACTTCTCGTTCGGGCTGGACCTGGCGGCGATGGCGGGGACGTTGGCCCCGGTGCTCGCCGACGACGCGAAGGCGGCCCCGCGCACGGAGTTCCTGCGCGAGATCCGGCGGATGCAGGCCTCGGTGACGGCGTTGGCGGAGTGCTCCAAGCCGGTGATCGCGGCCATCTCGGGCTGGTGCATCGGCGGCGGACTGGATCTGATCGCGGCCGCGGATATCCGCCTGGCCAGCGCGGACGCCAAGTTCAGTCTGCGCGAGGCGAAGGTCGCGATCGTGGCCGATATCGGCTCGCTGCACCGGCTGCCGGGCATCATCGGCGAGGGCAATCTGCGTGAGCTGGCGTTCACGGCCAAGGATATCGACGCCGCGCGCGCCGAGCGGATGGGCCTGGTGAACGAGGTGTTCGAGGATCAGGAGGCCGTGCTGGCCGCCGCGCACGCGATGGCGCGCGAGATCGCTGACAACCCGCCGCTGGTGGTGCAGGGCATCAAGGACGTGCTCGAGCACCGGACCAGCCCGGCGGTGACCGACGGCCTGCGGTATGTGTCGACCTGGAACGCGGCGTTCCTGCCGTCGAAGGATCTCACCGAGGCGATCACGGCGGTGTTCCAGAAGCGCGCGCCGGAGTTCAAGGGCGAGTAAAGGCAGTTCAAACGGTTGCCCCGGCGACCGTTCTGCGCACATACTTGCATCACACAACTAATTGATTGATGCAAGTAAAGGGTAATCCGCTTGAGTGAGACCGACCCCGCGATCGACGCGATCGCCACCCAGCTGGTGCGCCTGCACCGGCTGCGCGATCGGGCGATGGCCCAGATCAAGGACCAGTCCGGCATCGACCCGGCCGGTTTCGTCGTGCTGTTCCGGCTGGTCTGTGACGGGCCGATGCGTTCGGGTGCGCTGGCCGAGGCCGTGCACTCGGACGCGTCGACGGTGAGCCGCCAGGTCGCCATCCTGGTGGAGCGCGGCCTGGTGCTGCGCGTCGCCGACCCCGACGACGGCCGCGCCACCGTGCTCGAGGTGACCGACGCGGGTCGCAAGGCCGCCGAACGGATCCGCGCGCGCCGCCAGGAATCGATCACCATCATCACCGAGGACTGGGCCGAGGCGGACCGCGCGGACTTCGCCCGCCTGCTCACCCGGTTCGTCACCGACTACGACGCGGCCCGCCAGGTCCTGCTCAACCGCCCCTCGGCGCTGAACGCTACGGAGAACGAGTGACCGCGACCGCGACCCCGGTGGAATCGCCCGCCGGTTTCACCCACCGCCAGATCCTGACCATCATGTCCGGACTCATGCTCGGCATGCTGCTGGCCTCGCTCGATCAGACGATCGTGTCGACCTCCATCCGCACCATCGCCGACGATCTGGACGGCTACTCCCTGCAGGCCTGGGCCACCACGGCCTACCTGATCACCGCCACGATCAGCACCCCGCTCTACGGCAAACTCTCGGACATGTTCGGCCGCAAGCCGTTCTTCCTCGCCGCGATCGGGCTGTTCATCATCGGTTCGCTGCTGTGCACGTTGGCGACCTCGATGTATCAGCTGGCCGCGTTCCGCGCCTTCCAGGGCCTGGGCGCGGGCGGGCTCATGTCGCTGGCGCTGACCATCCTCGGCGACATCATCGGACCCCGCGAACGCGCCCGCTACCAGGGCTATTTCCTCGCGGTCTTCGGTATCTCCAGCGTGGCGGGCCCCGTCCTCGGCGGTCTGCTGGCCGGGCAGGACACCATCCTCGGCATCACCGGCTGGCGCTGGGTGTTCCTGGTGAACGTGCCGCTGGGGCTGATCGCGCTGGTGGTGGTCACCCGGGTGCTGCACCTGCCCCGCAAACCACACGCCACCCATCGCATCGACTTCGCGGGGGCGGTGGTGCTCGCCATCGGGCTCGTGCCGCTGCTGATCGTGGCCGAACAGGGTCGCGAATGGGGTTGGGGCAGTACGAATTCGGTGCTCTGCTATGTGATCGGGGCGATCGGACTCGTCGGGTTCGTCGCGGTCGAGAAGTACATGGGCGACGCCGCGCTGATCCCACTGCGGATCTTCAACAACGCGACCTTCGCGGTGGGCGTGGTGATCTCGTTCGTGGTCGGCTCGGCCATGTTCGGCGGCATGCTGCTGCTGCCGCAGTACCTACAGGTGGTGCGGGGCGCCGGCCCGACCGAGGCCGGATTGCAGATGCTGCCGCTGGTGCTCGGGCTCATGATCGGCTCGATCACCTCGGGTCGCCTGATCTCGAAAACCGGTCGCTACCGGGTGTTCCCGATGATCGGCGCGACCATGCTCACCCTCGGCCTTTTCCTGCTGCACCTGCTCGACGCCCGGAGCCCGCTGTGGTTGGCGATGGCGTTCATGGCCGTCACCGGATTCGGCCTCGGCAATCTGATGCAGCCGCTCACCCTGGCGCTACAGAACGCGTTGCCGCCCAAGGACATGGGCGTGTCCACCGCCGCGGCGACCTTCTTCCGGCAGATCGGCGGCACCCTCGGCGCCGCGGTGTTCCTGTCGATCCTGTTCTCGCTGCTCACCCCGAACATCAGCGCGGAACTGCAACGCTCGGCCGCGGACCCGGCGTACCAGCACGCCGTGGTCGAAGGCGCGCGCAGCACCAACCCGGCCGACGCCGAACTGGCCAGGGGCCTGCTCGAGCACGACACCTCGGCCGCGGGCAAGGTGCTGCAGGACAGCTCGATCATCCAGCAACTCGATCCCGAACTGGCCGAACCGTTCCAGGTGGGCTTCGCCGACTCGATGTCGACGGTGTTCCTCGTCGCGGCGGCGGTGTCGCTGATCGCGCTGGTGCTGGTGCTGTTCTGGAAGGAGGTTCCGCTGCGCATGTCGGGCGGGATCCAGGCCGCCGGGAACACCAGGTCCGCCGACGGCGTCGGGGCACTGGTCGAGACGACCGCGCAGGCGGAGGTGGGCAAGGTGAAGTGACCTAGGGGAGGGTCATCCTCCCCCTAGGGGTGGCTGTTTCGCCTGGTGCGTGCGCATAACTTCGAGAAGACCGAATCGCACGCATCAGGAGAGACACCATGCGCATCAAATCCACCATCGCCGCCGCAGTGCTGGCCGTCGCGACCGCCGCCGGGGTGTCGGCGGTCGGGGCAGGCTCCGCTGCCGCCGCCGCGCCGGAGGGTACCTACTACGGCACCTACTACGAGCTCTACCAGTGCCGCGCGGCCGGCGAGGACCCCTACACCGGCGGCTACTACTGGCAGTGCGTCGAGACCTGGGACGGCTGGGAGCTCTACATCTGGTACTGACACAACGAGAACGGGAAGTCCGAAAATACTTCGGACTTCCCGTTTTTCGTGTTGCTACCGACTCAGTGGCCGGCTTCCTTCAGTCGCGCGAAGGACTCGTCGATGATCTTCTCGGCCTCGGCGCGGCCCAGCCACTCCGAACCCTGCACGAACTTGCCGGGCTCGAGATCCTTGTAGCGCTCGAAGAAGTGCTTGATCGCCGACAGCTCGAACTCCGACACGTCGGCGAGCTCCTGGATGTGATCCCAGCGCACGTCGCCCGCGGGCACACACAGCACCTTGTCGTCGCCACCGGCCTCGTCGGTCATGCGGTACACGCCGATCGGGCGGGCCTCCACGATCACACCGGGGAACACCGACTCGGGCAGCAGCACCAGCGCGTCGAGCGGGTCGCCGTCTTCGCCGAGGGTGTTCTCGATGAAGCCGTAATCGGCCGGGTAGCCCATGGAGGTGTACAGGTACCGGTCGAGCTTGACCCGGCCGCTCTCGTGATCGACCTCGTACTTGTTCCGAGAACCCTTGGGAATCTCGATGGTGACGTCGAACTCCACGCCATCTCCTTGTTCGTTCGAGTGCTGTCTGTGCCGAATCGCCAGATCGTTCTGGGGAACCGTTGCGCACCGAGGATAGTGTGGTGTGCTGGTACACCGGTGCGGCAGGCGGCTGTAGTCGCGGAAGTCGAGGCGTGTCGGACGGCGTTGAGGGAGACACGGTCGTGGACGGTAGTAATCCGGGATCACCGGTGCGGGGGCGAAGGTCGCGCTGGCTGTGGCCCTCGGCCGTGCTCGTCGCGGTGGTGGTGATCGCGGGTGGTTTCGCGGCGATCGCCCAGCCGTGGACCCCGGAATTCCGCCACGGCGGGCTCACCGTGGCGCCTCCGCCCGATACCGGGCAGGTGTTTCCCGAGCTGGTCCCGGCCCGCGCGGACGCGCCCGCGCCGACGGCGGCGGGGATCGGGGCCGCGCTCGCGCCGGTGGTCGGCAGTCCCGATCTGGGGGCGTTCGCCGGGCAGGTGAGCGACGCGGGCAGCGGGACGGTGCTGTGGAGTCAGGATCCGGCCAAGACGATGATTCCGTCGTCGACGGCCAAGGTGCTGTTGGTCGCGGCGGCACTGCTGACCCTGCCCGATGATCAGCGGATCGCCACGACGGTGCTGGCCGGCGCGCCCGGTGAGCTGGTGCTCGTCGGCGGCGGCGATCCGACACTGACCACGCGGGCCACCGGCGGCTACTACACCGACGGCGCCAAGGTTTCCGAGCTGGCCGCGCAGGTGCGGGCCGCGGGCACGCGGGCGAACGCGATCGTGGTCGACAACTCCCTCTACACCGGGCCGACGATGGCGGCGGGCTGGGATCCGATCGATGTCCCCGAAGGCTCGATCGCGCCGATCGAACCGATCATGACCGACGGCGGGCGCCTCGACCCCTCCGCCGACTACTCCCCGCGCACCGCCGAACCCGCACTCGACGCGGGCCGCGCGCTGGCCGCCGAGCTCGGGATCGATCCCGCCGCGGTGCGGGTGGGCGCCGCCGCGCGGAACGGGCGGCAGATCGCGAAGGTCGAATCCGCGCCGTTGCGAGTTCGCCTGCACGACATGATGATTCACTCCGACAACGTGCTGGCCGAGACGATCGGGCGTGAACTCGCCATCGCCTCCGGCCAGCCCGCCTCCTTCGCGGGGGCGGTCGCGGCGACCTCGGCGGCGCTCACGAAGGCCGGATTCGATGTCAGCGCACTGACATTGGCCGACAACAGCGGACTGTCCGTCGACGACCGGGTGCCGCCGAAACTGCTCGACTCGATCATCGCGGCCGCCGCCAAGCCGACGCCGGCCACCACCGTGGTGTCCACCGACTCGCAGGCGCGTCCCGAAAACGACCCGCGCGCAACAGCTCTCGCGCCGCTGCTGGACAACCTGCCCGTGGCCGGCGGCACCGGCACCCTCGCGCCGCGCTTCGTGACCCAGAATCGCCAGGGCGCGGGCTGGGTGCGGGCCAAGACCGGAACTCTGAGCGTGGCCAGTGCGTTGGTGGGATATGTACTCGACCGCGACGGGCGGGTGCTCACCTTCGCCCTCATGTCCAACGACCGGCCACCGGAAGTCAGCAGGCCGGCGCTCGACGCGGTGGCGGGTGCCCTGCGCAATTGCGGATGCTCCTGAGAGCGGGTGGTTATGACCGAGAAGACCGAGCGCAAGAGCTCCGGGTTCGGCGGCGCCGTGGACTGGCGGTTGGCCGCGCGCACCGGAGCGCTGCTGGCGCCGCCGGGACCGAAGGTCACCCGCGACGTGGCCGAACAGGTGGTCGCGGAGTTGGCGTCGGCGTCGGTGCTGGCCGAACTGCCGGTGCGCGAGGTCAGCGGGCTGCTCGACGACCGGCCGGTGCCCGAGGCGCTGATCGTGGACCGGCCCGGCTGGATCGCGGCGGCGACCGACTCGATGTCGGTGCTCACCCGCACCGAATCCACCGAGGGGCGCGGACTGGTCGGGAAACCGGCGGGCGTGCAGGTGGGCACGATGCTGGCGTTCCTGTCCTCGGCGATTCTGGGCCAGTACGACCCGTTCAACGGTGAGGACGGCACGCTGCTGCTGGTGGCGCCGAACATCCTCGGCGTGGAACGCGCGCTCGGCGTCGACCCCAGCGATTTCCGCCTGTGGGTGTGCCTGCACGAGGTGACCCACCGGGTGCAGTTCTCCTCGGCGCCGTGGCTGTCCGGCTACATGCGCGACAACGTGGACCTGCTCGGCGAGATGGGCGAGGAACCGATGAGCGAGCTGCTCGCCCGGTTGCTCGGCGAGGTCCGCAACCGGCGCAACGGCGGCGACCCGAACACCCAGGGCGTGATCGGGCTGCTGCGCGCCGCGCAGGCCCCGCCGCAACGCGAAGCGCTGGACCGGCTGCTGATGCTGGGCACCCTGCTCGAAGGGCACGCCGATCACGTCATGGACGCGGTCGGACCCGCCGTCGTGCCGACCGTGGCCGATATCCGGGCCGCCTTCGACCGGCGTCGCAAACGGCCGACCAACCCGATCCAGCGACTGCTGCGGGCGCTGCTCGGCGTGGATGTGAAGGTCGCGCAGTACGTGCGCGGGAAGAAGTTCGTGGACGCGGTCGTGGATCGGGTGGGGGTCACCGAGTTCAACGCGATCTGGACGAACCCGGAGACGCTGCCGCTGCTGGACGAGATCGATGAGCCGGAGAAGTGGATTCGGCGGGTGCTGGGGTGAGCTGTGCGGGTCGTCTGCGGGGCTGAACGTGGTGCGTGCCCATGATGTTGTCCGTGGTGAGGGTCAAGGGCGTCGACTTCGCCGGCGGGTGTGACACGCGCCGGGTGGTCGGCGGGTCGCGCCGATGACCGGCGTGCGGCTGCCGGAGACCGAGGCCGTGCTCGCGGTGCGGCGGGGGGTGCGGCAGTGGGTGGCTGCTCGGGGTGGGCGGGGGCCGGTGGTGGTCGGGTTGTCCGGTGGGGCGGATTCGTTGGCGCTGGTGGCGGCTTCGGTGGTCGAGGCGGGGGCGGTGACGGCCGTGGTGGTCGATCATCAATTGCAGGAGGGGTCGGCGGCGGTCGCCGCGCGGGCGGCTGAGCAGGCTCGCGCGCTGGGGTGTGTCGAGGCGGTGGTGGTGCCGGTGACGGTGGGGCGCGCGGGTGGGGTCGAGGCGGCGGCGCGGGCGGCTCGGTACGCGGCGTTGGCGGCGGTGCGCGCGGGGCGGCCGGTGCTGCTCGGGCACACCCTCGACGATCAGGCCGAGACCGTGCTGCTCGGGTTGGCGCGCGGGTCCGGTGGACGTTCGATTCAGGGGATGGCGGCGTGGAATGCGCCGTGGGGGCGGCCGCTACTCGGGGTGCGGCGTGCGCGGACCGTGGCGATGTGCGCGGATCTGGGGATCGAACCCTGGCACGACCCGCACAACACCGACCCCCGCTACACGCGGGTGCGGGTGCGCGAGGAGGTGTTGCCGCTGCTCGAGCAGGTGCTCGGCGGCGGGGTCGCCCAGGCGCTGGGCCGCACCGCCGACCAGTTGCGGGAGGACGGCGCGGTTCTCGACGCCCTCGCCCTCGAGTTGGTGGCGCGCGCCCGTGACCGGACGCCGACCTCAACCGGCGACCGGGCCGCGAGTGCGGGCCCGTTCGGGCCCGATGGGCCCGGCGACAGTGGCGCCGACGACAACTCGCGCGCGACCATCTCGATCGAGATCCTGGCCACTGCACCGCCCGCGCTGCGTCGCCGAGCCGTGCGCGCCTGGCTCACCGACCTGGGCATCACCGGGCTCATGAACGCTCATTTACAGGCGATCGACGAGCTGGTGAGCAACTGGCGCGGGCAGGGCCCCGTGGCCGTCGGGGGCGGCACGAGGGCCCAGAGGTTGGTCGTGACGCGCGAACGTGGCACGCTGGCGGTGCGAGCACAGCCGCGCATTTGATGCCACGAAGGGACACCCACTTCCGTGTACGGAGACGACATCGCATCGGTGCTGATCACCGAAGACGAGATCAAAGCCAAGATCGAGGAACTGGCCGAGATCGTCGCCAAGCGGTACCCGCCCGATTCCCCCGAAGGCGACCTCCTGCTGATCTGCGTTCTCAAGGGCGCGATCTTCTTCATGACCGACTTCGCCAGAGCCCTGCCGATCCCCACCCAGCTCGAGTTCATGGCCGTGTCGTCCTACGGCTCGTCCACCTCGTCCTCGGGCGTCGTGCGGATCATGAAGGACCTGGACAAGGACATCGCGGGTCGTAACGTCCTGATCGTCGAGGACATCATCGACTCGGGCCTGACCCTGTCCTGGCTCAAGCGCAACCTGTCCACCCGCAACCCGGCCTCGCTGGAAGTCGTCACCCTGCTGCGCAAGCCCGACGCCCTGCGCACCCCGGTCGACGTCGCGCACGTCGGGTTCGACATCCCCAACGAGTTCGTCGTCGGCTACGGCCTCGACTACGCCGAGCGCTACCGCGACCTGCCCTACATCGGCACCCTGAACCCGGCCGTCTACTCCTAGTCCGCGCGCGAGCCGACCACCCGCAGCAGCGCGCGGACGTCGGTCTCGATCACCCGGAACAGCAGCAGCGACCCGACGAAACCGAGCACCCCGCCCACGCAGACCACGCGCAGCGGGGTGAAGGTCGTGAGCAGGTCACCCAGCGGCAGGAAGGTCGCGCAGCAGACGGTGAGCAGCGGGATGGCCGCCGCCAGGATCAGGTAGCGGTGGCAGCGCCGGAGCAGGTCGGTGAGCAGGGTCGTGTCGGCGCGGAAGTCCTGGCCGTCGTGCAGGAACAGCGGGTACACGCAGCGCACCATGTAGACGGTGGTGAGGAAGAACGGGTAGGTCATCGCGACGGCGGCGCACAGCGAGGCCACCAGCAGCAGTTGGACGATCGAGTGCGTCGGTAGGCCCTCGCCCGTCAGTTCGAGGGTGAGGATCAGGCCGATGGCGGCCGCGATCCAGGCCGTGAAGGCGACGCCGACCGACCAGCCGCCGAAGCGCAGGCACGATCGTCGGGCCAGGTCGATATCGTCGTCGGAACACGCTCTGCCCCTGCGTATTCGGCGCGGCACGGTGAGCAGGCAGCGGCCGAGGTAGATCAGGATCACCCCGCTCGCGGGGAACAGGATCAGGTTCACCAGCACCGAGAACGTCTGCTGCACTTGCCAAGTCGCCGGGTCGAGGCGGCTGTGGATGAGCGCGGTGTTGAGTTGGCGGTTGTAGAAGGCGGCCAGCAGGTTCGGGATCGTGATCGACAGGGCCAGCAGTGCGAACAGGTGCGGGCGCAGCCGCATGCGCCAACTGCGCGCGGGCGGGTCGACCAGGCCGCGCGCGTGCGGGTCGAGGCACAGGCCGAACTGGTCGGCCAGCAGATCACCGTCGGGCCACCGGTTCTCGCGATCGGGCGACAGGCAGGTGAGCAGGACGCGACGCAGCGCGGCGGGGCAGTCCGCGGGCACGGCGGCGATCGCGGCCGCCGAGACGCCCGTTCGGCGGCGAGCGAGCACGTCGTCGGGTTCGGGCGGGCGGTTCTCGACGGTGTCGTCGAACGGTTTCGACCCGGTGAGCAGCTCCCACAGCATGACGCCGAGGGAGTAGATATCGGAGCGGGTGTCCAGGTCGGCGGGATCGCGCGGGTGCGCGGGGTCGTACGCCTCTAGCTGCTCGGGGGACATGTACGACAGCGAGCCGCCGAAGTAGGCGCCCGCGCCGATGCCGGTGACCGTGGCGCTGTAGCTGATGTTGAAATCGGCGAGTTTGGGGATGCCCTCGGCGGAGAGCAGAACATTGGCGGGCTTCACATCGCGGTGGATCACCCCGTTGTCGGCCGAATAGCTCAGGGCGGCAGCGAGTCTCGCGCCCAGCCAGGCCACGGTCTCGGGCCAGCTCAGTGCGGCCAGTTCGGTGCGGATCGCCGAGTCGGTCGGGCGGATCTCGCCCTTCTCCTCCATCGCGGCGTCCACCGCGTCGAGCAGCAGGGCGCCGCTGCGCTGGGCCGCCGGCGTGGCGCGGACCCAGCGCAGCACGCCGAGCAGGGTGCCGCCGGGCAGGAACTGCATGTACAGCAGGCGCAGCGGGGGCGAGCCGTCGGTCGGTGGATCGAGCACCTGCTGGTCGAAGATCCGCACGATGTAGTCGTGGTCGAGTTGAGCCAGGGTCTGCGGCTCGGTGCCGCTGTCGGCGGAGACCTTCACCGCCACCAGCCGCTGCATCGACCGCTGCCGGGCGAGGAAGACCCGGGCGAAGGTGCCCGCGCCGAGTTCGGTGAGCAGCTCGAAGTCACCGATGCGCGTACCGACCTCGATCCGCTCCAACCCGCGGCGATCGGTGGGGTGCATGGTGGCGGTGCGATCGCGCGAGGGGCGGGTCGCCTCGGTGATGACAGTCGAGCTCACGACGGGGGATACGCACGCGACCGCGCAGTGGTTCAACCGCTCAGCTGACCGCGCGCTCCAACGCCTTCAGGTCCGCCTCCAGGGCCCGGAACAGCAGATACGACCCGATGAACGCGATGATGCCGCCGACACAGAGCACCCGAACGGCCACGATCACCGTCGGGATATCCGACGGCAGCAGGAAGGTGAAGCCGGCCACCGCGAGCAGCGGCACCGAGGCCGCCACGGCCAGATACCAGGTGCAGCGCCTGCTCAGCGCCCGCAACCACTCGCTGTCATCGGCGCTGATCTCGCCGTGCCGAAGGAACACCGGATACATGCAGCGCACCAGATAGAACGTGACGAGGAAGAACGGGTAGGCCACCGCGATCGCCCCGCACACCAGCAGCGAGGCCAGGAAGTGCACCACCGCGCTGAACGGGATGTCGCCGGTGGCAAGGCGCATCGCGATCGGGAAGGTGATCCCGGCCAACGCCCACAGCGAGAACGCCACGATCACCACCCGGTCGCCCAGGCGCAAGGTGTCGTGGCGGGCGCGGCGCAGGGTGTCGGGGTCGTAGCGGCGGCCCTTGCGCAGGCCGCTGGGCACCCACAGCACGAATCTCGACAGGTAGACCAGCAGCGCGGTCCCCGCCGGGAAGAAGACCATGTTCACGCCGAGGGTGATGTAGACGAACGTGTGCTGGGCCGACTCGCTGAGTCGACTCACCACCAGGTACTCGTTGTGCTCGATGTTGAACCAGGACGCCAGCCCGTTCGGGATGCCGATCGCCAGCACGAGCACCAGCAGCGGCCACTTGCGCAGCACCAGCCGCCAGCTGTTGGGCGGCGGGTCGACGAGGTCGCGGGCGCGCGCGTCCAGGCACAGGTCCAGCTGCTTGGCCAGCACACCGCCGGTGGCCCAGCGTCGCGCGCGGTCCGGGTCCAGGCAGGTCAGCAGCACGCGGCGCAGGGCCGTCGGGCAGTCGGCCGGAACGCGGTCGAGCGCGGCCGGGGCGACGCCACCGGTTCGGCGCTCGAGCATGGCCTCGAGGGTGGTCTCGTCACCGCGACCCTCGGCCGCGGCGGTGGCGTCGTCGAACGGCTTGGCGCCGGTGAGCAGCTCCCACAGCACCACGCCGAGGGAGTAGATATCGGCGCGAGTGTCCAGATCGGCCGCGGACCGGCCGAGCCCGGGGTGACACGCCTCCAACTGCTCGGGCGACATGTACGACAGCGAACCGCCGAAATAGGCCACCGGGCTGGTCCCGGCCACCGTGCGGCTGAAACTGATGTTGAAGTCGGCCAGCTTGGGCACGCCCTCGGCGGTGAGCAGCACATTCGCCGGCTTCACGTCGCGGTGCAGCACGCCGTGCGAGGACGCGTAATCCAGCGCCTCGGCCAGCCTGCGACCCAACCAGGCCACCGTCTCCGGCCAGCTCAGCTCCGCGATCTCCGACCGCACACTCGAATCGGTCGGACGGATCTCGCCCTTCTCCTCCATCGCCGCGTCCACCGCGTCGAGCAGCAGCTTGCCGCTGCGCTCGGCGGGCGGGGTCGCGCGCACCCAGCGCAGCAGCCCGAGCAGGGTGCCGCCGGGCAGGAACTGCATGTACAGCAGGCGAAGGCGGCGCGAAGCGGACGGTTGCGCGTCGGTGTCGAGCAGCTGCTGGTCGAACACCCGCACGATGTAGTCGTGGTCGAGCTGGGCCAGCGTCTGCGGCTCGGTGCCGCGATCAGCGGAGATCTTCACCGCCACCAGCCGCTGCATCGACCGCTGCCTGGCCAGGAACACCCGCGCGAACGCGCCCGAACCCAGCCCGGTGAGCAGTTCGAAATCGCCGATGCGCTGGCCGATCTCGATCCGGTCGAGCGGCTCGAACGACCCCGGCGCCGGATCGGCGGCCGTCGCGGCCGAGGTGGCGGTCGCGGTCAGGTCGAGCTGCGGGCTGGTCATCTCGGTACTACGGGTCAACTCCGGTGAATGGTTCACCGTCGCGTCGGATTCGTCCGCGCGGTGGGTGCTCTGGTCGAGTTCGTCGGTGTTGAGCAGCCCGCGCAGACTCGCCGCCTGCTCGGGATACTCGCGCAGACAGTCGCGCGGATCCACCCGCTCGCCGCTGTGCCTGCGGATCACGAACTCCTCGAACACCAGCCCGGCGGGCAACGCGGCTGGATCGAGTTCGGGGAACTCGGCGCAGTAGTGGGCCAGCCGCTTGCGGGTGACCTCGGTTCCGGCGTGGTGCAGCCAGCGGTGGCGCAGATCCACCCGGATCAGATCGTGCAGGGCGTGCGCGCGCAGGGTGGCGGCGTCGGGGAGGAACTCGGCGATCTCCGGTGGCCGACCGGCGGCCGTACCCCACGCGGCGGCGAACGCCTCGACCATGTCGACTCGCACATTCGTGTGCCGACCGGCACGGGCGTCGGGTTGTTCACCACCTGCGGTGTTATCACTCATCAACCGACCTAGGAGTTCTCGGATTCCGGTGCGAAATACATTCCGCCACACCCGACGGCATCGCCGACAGACCCGTTCCGAAAATGATAACTTGCCCCTCTAGCGCTGATCACCCGAATTTCGACGGCCAGGCGACGGGGGCGAATCCGCAGATGAACGACGACCTCACCGCGGTGGCATGGGAATCCGTCGACGATGACGACGTGACCGACGCCGAGGTGACGATGCGCGGCGCGTCGAGCCCCGTCGAGCAGTACCCCATCGGCGGCCCCGCGGCGGCGATCGCGGCCCGGGTGCGCGCGGGCACCATCACCCCCGCCGATGTCACCGCCGACGCGCTGGCCCGGATCGCCTCGGAGAATCGCAAGATCAACGCGTTCACCGTCGTGCGCGCCGAGCGAGCCAGGGTCGAAGCCGACGCGCTCGCCGCCAGAGCCGATCTCGACGTGCTGCCGCTGGCCGGGGTGCCGGTGGCGGTCAAGCAGAACATCGAGGTGGCCGGGGAGGCGACGCGCGCCGGGTCGGCGGCCACCTCCGCGCGGCCCGCGACCCACGATCACCCGGTCGTGGCGCGATTGCGGGCCGCGGGCGCGATCGTCGTCGGGTTGACGGCCATGCCCGAGCTCGGGCTGTGGGCCAGCAGCGATACCGCGGGCCGGGTGACCCGCAACCCGCGCGATGTCGGCCGGTCACCGGGCGGGTCCTCCGGGGGCGCGGGGGGCCNGGGGGCGCGGCCGCCGCGGTGGCCGCCGGACTCGTGCCGATCGCGCACGGCAACGACGGACTCGGCTCGATCCGGGTGCCCGCGGCGGCGTGCGGGGTGTTCGGGATCAAGCCAGGTAGGCACGTGGTGCCCGCCCGGATCGGCGCGGATTCCTGGGGTGGACTGGCCGAGAACGGGGTGCTGGCGACGACGGTGTCGGACGCGGCGCTGGCGCTGTCGGTGCTGGCCGGGCGCTCCGACCTGGCCGAAGTGCGGCGTCCGCAACGACTACGCATCGGACTGGCCGTGGCCCCGCCGTCGCGCCTGGTTCGCATGGATCGGCACTGGACGGCGGCGGCGCGGACCGCGGGTGCGCGCGCGGCGGTGGCCGGACACGAGGTGCAACCGGTCGAACTGCCCTACGGCGACGCCGCGCTGCTGATGCTGCTGCGCTGGCCGAGCGCGGGACTGGCCGACGCCGACGCGCTCACCCACCCCGAACTGCTCGAGGAACGCACCCGACGCCACCTGGCGATCGGCCGCACAATCCGTCGGCTCCGCCTGGTTCGGCCCGGTCAGATCGATCGCACCGAGGGCAGACTGCTCGAGTTCTTCGAGGACTTCGACGTGGTGATCACCCCGACGCTCGCCGCCCGACCCCCACGGGCCAGGCAGTGGAGCAAGCGCGGGTGGGCCGCCAATGTGGTGTCCTCGGTGCGCTACGCGCCGTTCACCGGCCTGTGGAACCTGCTCGGCTGGCCCGCGGCCTCCCTGCCGATGGGCATCCACCCCGAGGCGCACACGCCGCTGGCCGCGCAGTTGGTCGGCCAGCCGGGCAGCGAGGCCGTCCTGCTCGGCCTCGCCGCCCAATTGGAGATGTCGAACTAGGCGAAACCGCCGCCTTCGCTGCGGCCATGCGCAGCGCTGACGCGCCTGCGCCCTTCAGACCGCGATCGGTTGCGGCTGCGGGGTCGGCTCCGAGAAGCCGCCGTCCACGGCGCGACCGGCGAACTCCAGGATGGTCGGGCGGGTGTCGTCGGCCCGCCACGCCACGGCCAGCTCACACGGGGTGAGTCCGTCGACCGGGCGTGCGGTCAGACCGGGCCAGCGGTACATCGGCACATTGTTCTCGGCCAGCAGGCACACGCCAAGGCCCAGGCTCACGGCCTCGAGCTTGTCCTCGGGGGTGGCCGCCTCGGCGCCGATCTTGGCCGCCTTGCCGCCACGGGCGTCGTTGCCGAGCCAGAAGTCACGGACCGCGCCCGCCTCGGTGGGCAGGGCGACGAAGGGCTCGTCGAGCAGATCGGCGAAGTCGATGCTGTCCTGCTCGGCCAGCGGGTGGGTCTCGGGCAGCAGCACCCAGCGCGGTTCGGTGCGCAGGACCTGCCAGCGGTAGCGGTTGGGGTCCGGTAGCGGCAGCCACACCAGCGACAGATCGGCCTGGCGACCGGCCAGACCGCTGGACGGGTCGTTCCAGGAGGCGGCGTGCAGGGCCAGGCGGTGACCGCTGGCGCTCTCGAGGTCGTTGAGCAGCCCGCGGCCGAGCGCGGACTGGATTCCGACGCGCAGCACCTCGCCTGCTTCCTGGAGGGACACGTTGGTCACCTCCCACAGCTCGAGGATCTTGCGGGCGCCTTCGAGCAGTTCCTTGCCGGCGACGGTCAGCGCCACACTGCGCTGGTTGCGGTCGAACAGGACCACGTCGAGCTGGCGTTCGAGCTGGCGGATCTGGCGCGACAACGTCGGTTGAGCGATGTGCAGCCGCTGGGCGGCGTTGGTGAAATGCAGTTCCTCAGCGACGGCGACGAAATACCGCAGATCGCGCAAATGCGGGTCCATAGCACCTTGCTATCAGAATAAGTCGGGAAAATCCAGCCAAAACGGGCAAGGAAGTTCGCGTAGGTGGATCAAAACAGTCACCAGGTTGGTTATCCACAGCATATGGCCTGACATCGTGAGCTGCACTATCGAGTCCGCTATTTCGCTGCGATTTCGGCGGCGTTCGTGGAGCTGGGTGATTGACCAGCGAAAATGCGGCCGGTTTCACACCCGCTGGACCTGCGGCGGACCGGTGGATCGGCACGGTGAAAAGGCGCGCTGACGGGCCGAAGATCGACTGTCAGCACGCCTGCTTCACCGATGGTGATATTGGTCACATTCTGGTTTCGGTGCGTTGTCAGACTGCGACGAAGCTCACCGAGTCGCCCGCTCAGTCGAGAGCGGGCACCCCGACGATCCGTTCGATGTGCTCCACGCCCAGCGCCAGCGCGTCGTACTCGGCGTACTCCGCGCGCAGCTCCTGCGCGCGGGCGGCGAAACGCGGCTCGGTGAGCACCGAGCGAACGGCGAACTTGATCCGATCCGGGTGCGGCGCCGCCGATTTCAGATTCACTCCGACCCCCGACCACGCGACCCGCGCGGCAACCTCCGGCTTGTCCTCGGTCGCCCCCGCGACCACCAGCGGAATGCCGTGCGACAGCGCGAGCTGCACCCCGCCGTACCCGCCGTTTGTCACCATCGCCGTCACATGCGGCAGCAGTTCGGCGTACGGCATGAATCGTTCCACCCGCACATTCGCCGGCACCTCGTCCAAGCCGAGCGCAGACGGATCGGCCCCGCCGGTCGAGACGACGACGAGCACGTTCTCCTCCGCCAGCGCGGCGAGGGTCGGCGCGATGAGTTCGGGCTCGGCATTGGCGACCGTTCCCTGGGTCACATGCACCACCGGCCTACCCGTGAACAACTCCGACCACCACGCGGGCGGCGTCCAGTCCGCCACCGGCGGCGCGGGCACCGGCCCGATGAAGTGGACCGACTCGGGCAGGTCGCTGCGCGGGTACTCGAAACTCGGAATCGAGGGGTTGAGGTAGAGCGCGGCGGACTTCGGCGCGTCCATGAGCCAGCCCGAGTTGTCGAGTCCGACACCGCGGCGGGTCTTGTTCCAGTGCTTCTGCACGCCCCGGAACACCACGTGCTCGACGAGCCACTGCAACCCCCGATTGCGCACCCGACCCAGCGCGGACGCGTTCGGCGGCAGGGCCAGCCCGAACGGCGCGGTATCGCGGCTGGTCAACACCATCGGCACCACATTGAGCACGGCGAACGGTGTGCCCGTCTGCTCGGAGAACAGCCGCGCGGCCAGGCAGCCGGTGTCGGCCAGCACGAGATCGGGGTGGAAGTCGGCGGCGGCGTCGTGCAGGTCGCGCAGCTGTCGCGGCGCGTTGTCGATGAAGCCGAACTCGAGGTCCACCCGCAGCGCGGCGATGCCCTCGAGCTTCTCGCCACCGGGGACGTACTCGCCGCGATCGGTGCTGAGGTCCCGGGTGTGCTCGGTGCGGGCCACCGTGATCCCGGCCGCCTCGACCTGCGGACGGAAGGTCTCGGTGATGCTCCACAGCACCTCGTGACCGCGCGCGGCGAGTGCTTTCGCCAGCGGGATCATCGGGGTGACGTGTCCGTAGATGGGGACGACGGCTATCAGGATGCGTGCCATACCCGGAACTACGGGACCGCGGCGATCGCGGTTCACCGGCGGACACGCCGGAGCTCCGAGGCGGCCCCGGCGGCCTCGGTCGGTGCTGGGGGGTCTAGTCGGACTCGCTCGCGGCGCCGTCGCGGGCCGCGATGCGCCGCAGCGGCGGCTCGGTGGGCGGGGGCACCCGACGATCCGGCAGCTCCTCGAGCAGGGCGGTCGTCGCGGCGGCGATGGCGGCGACGGCCTTGTCGACAGCGGGTTTGGTGGCGCTGCTCAGGCCGGAGATACCGCCGACTTTGCGCACATATTGCAAGGCGGCCGCGTAGATCTCCTGCTCGGTGGCGGCAGGCTCCAGACCACGCAAGACGGTGATATTTCTACACATGTCGAAACCATAGACCCGCTGAGCATGACGCGACAGGCGAAGAACATTCGCAGGCGCCCCGCGATAGTGACTCACCGCACTAGACTCGGCCGTATGCCTGCCAGGGGAGTACCAGCGCTGACCACTTTCCCGTACCCGGAACTGGACGAGCGCGAAGAAGACCACTGGTCGGGCGCGGGCGTGAGCGACGACGAGCTGCGCGCGCTCTCGCTCGGCGCCTTCTATTCCACGCGCTGGGACGCCTTCCACGACGCGATGCTGCTCGGTCCCGAACGTGACCACCCCCTCGGCGACCGCCGCGAACTCGCCATCGACACCCTCACCGGCGCGTGGGGCATCACCGACGGCAACGAGGCGCGCGCCTCGATGGAACAGCTGCTGGAGGGCATGCACGCACCCCTGTACGCGCTGGTGCATCCGCTGGTGATGGCCTCGGTCAACGCCAGCGAGCGCGATCGTTTCGGCGAGCGCGCCGACAAGCAGCGCGCCTTCCTGCGCCAGGTGGGTTCGTTCAGGGGGATGGACAACCCCGAGGCGCTGGTCCGCGACTACGACATCTGGGCCCAGGCCATCAAGATCGGCTTCACCGACCACCTGGCCCGCCCGCTGCCCAACGACATCCAGGCCTGGGATCTGGCCCGCGTCGTCGCGGTGGCCCGGATGGCCTTCACCGCCGGATACCTCGAGGCCGATGTGGCGTGGGAGTACTGCATGCGCGCACTCGTGCCCGCGCAGCGCCGCTATCGCAACTGGCGTCAGTTCGGCGACGCCTACCTGGCCGGATGGACCTACTGGCAGGCCACCGAGGACCTGGCCGAGCTGAAGAACGGCGGCGTCGACCGGCGGATGGAACTGATCCGACTGTGGACCCGGCCCACCAGCCCGTGGCGCCGCATCGAACTCAACGAGCCGGACGGCAAGGCGGAAACCGAAGTGGCCGAACCGAATTGAGCATTCGGTCCGGCCCCCGGTGCTTACAGGCTGCGCAGAATCCCGCGGCCGTAACGCTGGAATTGCGTGTCGTCGACCATGCCGAGTGAATGTCGCTCCACGAGCAGTTCCCACTCCGCGTAGAGCTGATTCACCCCGGGGTCGGCGGGACCGGGCGCGCCGTCGGCGGCCTGGCGGCGGATCGCGAAGTTCACCGCGCAGGTGACCCGCTCGGTGTCGGCGCGATCCACACCCGCGAAATGCAGGACGCGATTGCCGTCGTTGATATCGATGCCGGAGCCGCCGTGGCGGGTGTCGATCTCGCCCGGCGCCGAGCGCGCGCCCTCGACCGTGCGGGCGCCGATGATCGCGGCGACCGGCAGTTCGAAGGCGTAGCGGTTGCTGCTGCCGAGCGCGATGAACAGCACCCGGGTGGTGGTCGCCGCGAGCAGGCCGGTGCCGGTACCGGCGGGCGGCGCGGCCACGGCGATGGCCGTTTCCAGCACGTACTCGTCGGGGGTGACGTACCGGTTCAGCGCGGTGACCGCCGAGCGCGCGTCCTTGCGCGGCGCCATCCGGCGCACGGCCCGCTCCACATCGGCGCGCGACGGGCCGGACTTGCCCCACTCGGGCGCGGGCGGGGTGAGATCGGGCGCGGCGACATCGATGCGCTGGGTGGCCATGATCTGATCGTTGATCCGGTCGACGATGCCGAGCGCGGCGGGCACATCGTGCTCGGCGATGAGCACGGGCAACGGGGTGCGGTCGGCGGGCACGCCGGTGAGCACGGCAGTGGGATAGCGCAGGTAGATCTCGATCACGACCGCCTCGTCGGCACGCCGATTGAGGCGAACTTTGAGCAGGTCGGCAATGGGAACGTCGAGAACGCGCTCGCCGTCGGTACCCGGCCGCAGGACGACGAGCCGTCCACGGCCGTGGCGCAGAATCGCTGTGGGTGTTCGTAACTCGACGATGTCTATACCCCCTGCGCTGTAGTTGTGTCGTGGCCCACGATAAGGCGGGCATGACATGATTGTGGCCACTTGCCACAACCCGGTAGAAGCGTTCGGGAACCTCTTGCGTTCTCCGGCCGTTTACCAGTGCAACTGCACCAGCAGCCGAACAGCGCGATGTATCGAACTAGACCGTACGCGGTAACGTGGCATGTCCGCATCCGAAACCCGCCGATCTCGACGCTTCGCAAGCACACCCGGAGTAATAACCGGAAAGGACTGGGCCGTCCGGCCGACGCTCTATGAACCGCAAGACAGTGTTTCGCACCTTGGCGATCATCTCGGGCATCATGCTCATGATCTGGCTGTTCAGCTTTCTCAGCGATGACACGCGCGGCTGGGAGAGTGTCGACACCTCCGTGGCGCTGTCTCAGCTCGACGACAAAGCGAACGTCAAGAACGTGCAGATCGATGACAAGGAGCAGCAGCTCCGCATCGAACTGAACAACGGCAACGATGCCACGAGCAACAGCACCAAGATCGTCGCCAAGTACCCCAGCGGCGGGGAGAACTCCGCCCGCATCCTCGACGCCGTGCAGAAGTCCGGCGCCGAGTACGACACCGTGGTCAAGCAGGAGAGTTGGCTCTCGCAGCTGCTGCTGTTCATCATCCCGATGGTGCTGCTGGTCGGCCTTTTCATCTTCGTGATGTCGCGCATGCAGGGCGGTGGTCGCGGCGGCATGATGGGCTTCGGCAAGTCCAAGGCCAAGATGCTGACCAAGGACATGCCCAAGACCACGTTCGCCGATGTGGCCGGTGCCGACGAAGCGGTCGAAGAGCTCTACGAGATCAAGGACTTCCTGCAGAATCCGGCCCGCTACCAGGCCCTCGGCGCGAAGATCCCCAAGGGCGTGCTGCTCTACGGGCCGCCGGGAACCGGTAAGACGCTGCTGGCCCGCGCGGTCGCCGGCGAGGCCGGGGTGCCGTTCTTCACCATCTCCGGTTCCGACTTCGTCGAGATGTTCGTCGGCGTCGGCGCCTCCCGCGTGCGCGACATGTTCGAACAGGCCAAGCAGAACAGCCCGTGCATCATCTTCGTCGACGAGATCGACGCGGTCGGTCGCCAGCGTGGCGCGGGCCTCGGCGGTGGCCACGACGAGCGCGAGCAGACGCTCAACCAGCTGCTCGTCGAGATGGACGGCTTCGGCGATCGCTCCAACATCATCCTGATCGCGGCCACCAACCGGCCCGACATCCTCGATCCGGCCCTGCTGCGCCCCGGTCGTTTCGATCGGCAGATCCCGGTCGGCAACCCCGACCTGGCCGGTCGCCGCGCGATCCTGCGGGTGCACTCGGCGGGCAAGCCGATCGCCAAGGACGCCGACCTCGAGGGTCTGGCCAAGCGCACCGTCGGCATGTCCGGCGCCGACCTGGCCAACGTGATCAACGAGGCCGCGCTGCTCACCGCCCGCGAGAACGGGACGGTCATCACCGGCGAATCGCTCGAGGAGTCGGTCGACCGGGTGATCGGCGGCCCGCGTCGCAAGAGCCGCATCATCAGCGAGCACGAGAAGAAGATCACCGCCTACCACGAGGGCGGCCACACCCTGGCGGCCTGGGCGATGCCAGATATCGAGCCCGTCTACAAGGTCACCATCCTGGCCCGCGGCCGCACCGGCGGTCACGCCATGACCGTGCCCGAGGACGACAAGGGCCTGATGACCCGCTCGGAGATGATCTCGCGGCTGGTCTTCGCGATGGGTGGCCGCGCGGCCGAGGAACTGGTGTTCCACGAGCCGACCACCGGCGCCTCCTCCGATATCGACCAGGCCACCAAGATCGCGCGCGGCATGGTCACCGAGTACGGCATGAGCGCGCGCCTGGGCGCGGTCCGCTACGGCCAGGAGCAGGGCGACCCGTTCCTCGGCCGCTCGATGGGCGCGCAGGCCGACTACTCGCACGAGGTCGCCCGCGAGATCGACGAGGAGGTGCGCAACCTCATCGAGGCCGCGCACACCGAGGCCTGGTCGATCCTGAGCGAGTACCGCGAGCAGCTCGACGCGCTGGCCACCGCGCTGCTCGAGCGCGAGACGCTGCACCGCAAGGATCTCGAGACGATCCTGGCCGGTGTCGAGAAGCGGCCCCGGATCACCGCGTTCAACGACTTCGGTGACCGCCTCCCGTCCGACAAGCCGCCGGTGAAGACCCCGGGCGAGCTGGCCATCGAGCGCGGCGAGCCGTGGCCGCCGGTCGAGCCCGCGCCGGTGCCGGTGCCCAACGGTGCCCCGCCGGTCGAACCCAACGGCTACCCGGGCCAGCCCTACGGCCAGCCCGCACCGCCCGCGAGCGGCTACCCGCTGCCCGCCGCTCCCACGCAGGCGTTCCCCCGGCAGACGGGAACGCACGGCTCCCGGCCCGACTACGGCGCCCCGGCCGGTTGGTCGGCGCCCGGTTGGCCGCCGCGCGAGGAGCAGTCGCAGCCGCATCAGCCCCAGCAGCAACAGCCGCCCCAGCAGCAGCCACCGCAGCAGCAGGGACCGGCCAACGGCTGGAGTCGCCCCGAGCAGCAGCCGCGCCACGCCAACGACGGTTTCCAGCCGTGGGGTTCGCAGCCGCAGCCGCCCGCGCGCGACGGTGACCAGGACAACAGCGAGTGGAACGGCCCGAACGGACGTTCCTGACCAGTCGCCGACTACGCTCGATCGTCGAGTGCCGGATGATCACCGGCCTCGACGATCTTCTCTACATGGTTCTCGGCCCGTCCGCCCCCTGACCGGGTGCGGGAGGCGATGAGACCGTCCCCGCGGGGCCGGGAACCGGCGGCACCAGCCGCCGAAATTACGGAGGTGCGCAAGAGTGTCGGCGAACAAACAGCAGCTGGATCCGGCGGGTGAGCTGGGTGCGACGAGTCCGTCGGACCTGACCGCGCTCGCGACCGGTGCGCCGTTCGATCAGGTGCGCGCCGAGAACGCCGTGCGTGAGCTGCTGATCGCGGTCGGCGAGGACCCGACCCGTCCCGGCCTGCTCGACACCCCCGCCCGGGTGGCGCGTGCGTACAAGGAGATGTTCGCCGGGCTCTACACCGAGCCCGACGCGGTACTGTCCACCACCTTCGACGAGGGCCACCAGGAACTCGTGCTGGTCCGCGACATCCCGATGTTCTCCACCTGCGAACACCACCTGGTCTCGTTCCACGGTGTCGCCCACGTCGGCTACATCCCCGGCCCGCACGGCCGCGTGACCGGGTTGTCGAAGCTGGCCCGCGTGGTCGACCTCTACGCCAAGCGCCCGCAGGTGCAGGAGCGGCTGACCAGCCAGATCGCCGACGCGGTGATGCGCCGCCTCGACCCGCGCGGCGCGATCGTGGTGATCGAGGCCGAACACCTGTGCATGGCCATGCGCGGTATCCGCAAGCCCGGCGCCAGCACCACCACCTCGGCGGTGCGCGGCCAGTTGCAGACCGACGCCGCCTCGCGATCCGAGGCGCTGGACCTGATCCTGCGCAAATGAGCCACCCCCTGGTGACCCCACGCGACCACCGTTCGAGTGTGGTCATGGGTGTGGTCAACGTGACCGCCGATTCCTTCTCCGACGGCGGTCGCTATCTCGATCCCGAACTCGCGATCGCGCACGGTATCGCGATGTACGAGGCGGGCGCCGATATCGTCGATGTGGGTGGGGAATCCACCAGGCCGGGCGCTGATCGGGTCGATCCCGGCGCGGAGGTCGCGCGGGTGCGCCCGGTGATCCGCGGGCTGGTCGCCGCCGGGGTGCCGACCAGTGTCGACACCATGCGCGCCGAGGTGGCCGAAGCCGCGCTGGCCGCCGGCGCCTCGGTGGTCAACGACGTGTCCGGTGGTCGCGCCGACCCGAACATGGTCAAGGTCGTCGCCGACGCGGGCGTGCCGTGGATCCTCATGCACTGGCGCGCCGACGCCGACTACCGCCACCTCGGCCCCGCCGACCACTACACCGATGTCGTCGCCGAGGTCCGCGCCGAACTCGCCACCCAGGTCGACCTGGCCGTCGCCGCGGGTGTCGCCCCCGATCGGCTGATCCTGGACCCCGGTCTCGGCTTCGCGAAGAACGCCGAGCACAACTGGGAACTGCTCGCCGCCCTGCCCGAGTTCGTGGCCGACGGCTTCCCGATCCTGATCGGCGCCTCCCGCAAACGCTTTCTCGGCGCCCTGCTGGCCGACGCGTCCGGTCCCCGTCCGCCCGACGGCCGCGAAACCGCCACCGCCACCCTGTCCGCACTGGCCGCCACCCACGGCGCCTGGGGCGTGCGCGTGCACGACGTGCGCGCCTCCCTCGACGCTGTCGCCGTGGTCGACGCCTGGCGCCGCGCCGTCGAGGCCAGGGGCGGCGCCCGGTGAACGTCGTAGTCGTCCGAGCTATCGCCCGAGGAGCCATTCGATGAACTCGCCCCTGCTGCCGCCGCCCGCCGGTCGGCCCGCTTCCTCGCGGATCGAACTGCGTGGGCTCACCGCCTTCGGCAGGCACGGTGTGTTCGATTTCGAGCGCCGCGACGGCCAGGAGTTCATTGTCGATCTGACCGTGTGGGTCGATTTCGCGGCCGCCGCGGCCTCGGATGACCTCGCCGACACCGTCGACTACGGCGCGCTGGCCGAGCGGGCGGTGCGCATCGTCACCGGGCCGCCGCGCAATCTGATCGAGACGGTCGTGTCCGAGATCGCCGACGACGTGATGGCCGATCCGCGCATCGAGGCGGTGGAGGTGGTCGTGCACAAGCCGTCGGCGCCGATCCCGCACACCTTCGCCGATGTGCGCGTGGTGGCGAGCCGCTCGCGCACCGGGGACGCGCCGGGGTCGCGGCGATGACTCGCGCCGTGCTCTCGATCGGCTCGAACCTGGGCGACCGGCTCGCGCACCTGCGCGCCGTGGTGGACGCGCTGGGGGAGCGGGTCGTTTCGGTCTCGCCGGTCTACACCACCGCGCCGTGGGGTGGTGTCGACCAGGACGACTATCTCAATGCCGTTGTCACCGTGCGGGATTCGTCCTTCGACGACTACGCGTGGTTGCGCTTCGGTCAGGAGCTCGAACAGGCTTCCGGTCGCGTTCGCGAAATCCGTTGGGGCGCGAGAACTCTCGACGTCGATGTGGTGCAGTGCCGCGACGACGCCGGCGCCCCGATCGTGCGCGACACCGACCCCGACCTGATCCTGCCGCACCCGCAGGCCCACCATCGGGCCTTCGTGCTGATCCCGTGGCTCGCGGTCGAACCCGACGCGCACCTGAGCGTCGACGGCCTCGACCGCCCGATCGCGGAGCTGCTCGCCGATCTCGACCCGGCCGAACGCGACGGCGTCGTCCGCACGGACCTCGAGCTGCGTGACGAAGGCGCCCGGTCGTGCTGAGACCCACCCGGGTGCTCGATCTCGCGCTCAATGTCGTGGTGGCCGCGGCCCTGGCCTGGCTGGGCACCCGCGTCGCCTATTCCAGTTTCCCGCCCATCTCGGTGGCCGCGGGTGCCTCGCTGCTGCCGGTGGCCGCGATCGAGGCCGCGCTCGGTTTCGCGATCAGGGCCAAGATCGCCGATCGACAGATCGGGGACGGGTCGGGGCAGATGCATCCGATCAATGTGGCGCGGGGTGTGGCGCTGGCGAAGGCGTCGTTGCAGGTCGGCTCGTTGGCGGCGGGCGTGTGGCTGGGTTTCCTGCTGTGGGTTTTCCCACAGCGCGGCACCCTGACCGCCGCGGCGGCCGATTCGCCGGGTGCGGTGGTCGGCCTGTTCGCGGGTTCGGCGCTGGTTGCTGCGGCTTTGTGGCTGGAGTATTGCTGTCGGGCGCCCGAGGACCCGCACGACGATCCGGCTACCACTTAGCAACTTGCGAATGGAATCACCACAATCTTCGGTGTGCCCACCAGCAGTTTCCGGCTACCCTGGCCCTCATGGTTTCACCCTCCCGCAGCACGGCGCCCCGACGACGGCGGGACGACGCGGGAAAATTCTTCGTCGGATTCCTCATCCTCCTCGGTCTGACGGCCAGCGTTTTCCTGATCTTCAGCGAGAATGTCCATTACGTCCGGATCGGCCTGGTGGCCGCGCTGTGGGCGGCGGTGATCGGCGCACTCGCGGCAACTCGCTATCGCAAGGACGCGGCCGTCGACCAGGCGAAGGTTCGCGATCTGCAGACCGTGTACGAGTTGCAGCTCGAACGCGAGATCAACGCGCGCCGTGAGTACGAGATGGGCGTCGAGGCGCGGGTGCGCGCCGAAGTCGGCGTCGAGTCCTCCGAGATCGCCGCGTTGCGCGCCGAGCTGACCCTGCTGCGCCAGAACCTCCAGGTCCTGTTCGACGGCGCCCTGCCCGACGAGCAGCCCGCGCTGCAGGCCGACGCCGTGCGCATCGCCGCGCTGCCCGCGGGCGGCTTCGACGCCTTCGACGAGCCCGAACTCGACGATAGCCACGAGGATGCCGAGGCCGCCTGGTTCGGTCCGTGGCAGCAACCGCCGAGCGCACTGAAACCTGTTTTCATGCAACCGGTTTCGGCCAATTTCGCCGATCCCTACGACGACCCGGTCACCGCTGAGACCTCGGCCGTCCAGCTCGACGAGTACGCCGAGTCCCAGGCCGCCGCACCGACCAAGCCCGGCAAGACCCCGCCGCCGCGCCTGTCCTCTCCGCACACCCGCCAGGTGAGCGACACCGGCCAGCCGGTCGAACCGGCCACCGAGACCGCCGCCCCGGCCACCGAGCCCGCACGGGCCACCGCACCCGCCCCGGCCGCCGACCCCGCGCAGGCCACCGCACCGACCCCGCCTGCCGCGCCCGTCCAGGCCGCGACCCCCGCCCCGGTCGAGCCGACCCCGCCCCCCGCCCCCACGAAGGCCCCGGCCAAGCGCAACGGCAAGTCCGCCGACAAAACCCCCGTCGGCACCAGCTCCCGCCGACGCCGCCGCGCCGAATCCGAGGGCACCACCCGACTATCCGTGGCCGACATCATGGCCAACCTCGAATCGGAATCTGTTCCGCCTCTCCGCAATTCCGGCCGGACCTAAGCGCCCGCCCGGCCGTGTCGGCGGCGGCCGGGGATGTGGCACGCCCGCTCGCCCGTCCCCGGCGAGCTACCGATGTACTCGCGTGATCAGGTGTCGCCGTGTGGGCGCTGCGAGGTAGATCACGGGTGGGGGTGATGGCGCGCGCCCGGCCGTGCGCTCTATCCTCGACTCCGTAACGTCTGGTACCCGCCCCGCGGGACTGGAACGCAAATCGAGAGGACAACGTTGACCTCGAGAAGTGTCAACCCTGATGGCGCGCACCCGAGTGTCGATCCAGCGCCCGCACGACTGACGGTGGGAATCGTCTCGGCGGGACGTGTGGGTTCGGCTCTGGGCGCCGCGCTCGAGCGAGCAGGCCATGTGGTCTTCGGTGTCGCCGCGATCTCCGATGCCTCGGTGCACCGGGCGACCACCCGCCTGCCCGAAGCGCGGATCCTGCCGATCGAGGAGATCGCCCGGCGCAGCGAACTGCTGGTGCTCGCGGTGCCCGACGCCGAGCTGGCGGGCCTGGTCCGCGGGCTGGCGAGCGCCGGTGTGGTTCGCCCCGGCACGATCGTCGTGCACACTTCCGGCGCGAACGGCGTCGCGGTCCTCGAACCCCTGACCAGCCAGGGCGCGCTCGGCCTGGCCATCCATCCGGCGATGACCTTCACCGGCCACGACGAGGACATCGCCCGCCTGGCCAATGCTTGTTTCGGGGTCACCGCCGCCGACGAGGTCGGGTACGCCATCGCCCAGGCCCTGGTCATCGAGATGGGTGGCGAACCGGTCCGCGTCGAGGAGGACCAGCGCACGCTCTATCACGCGGCCCTCGCGCACGGCAGCAATCACCTGGTCACGGTCATCGTCGACGCGGTCGCGGCCCTGCGCGAATCCCTCGCGGGCCCCGGCCTGCTCGGCCAGCCCGTGGTCGACGACCAGCCGGGCGGCCTGCCCGAACGCCTACTGGCCCCGCTGGCCTCGGCCGCCCTCGACAACGCGCTGCGGCGCGGCCAGTCGGCCCTGACCGGCCCGGTCGCCCGTGGTGACACCGATGCCGTCGCCGCCCACCTCACCGCACTCGAACAGCTCGACGAGCGTTTGGCCGCGGCCTACCGCGCCAACTCGCTGCGCACCGCCGAACTAGCCAAGTCCGATCCGGCACTGCTGGAGCTCCTCGCCAAGGAAGGCCACTGATGGAACCCCGAGAAGTGCATCACCACCAGGGCGGCGCGCGGGCCACCGGCGCCTACAAGGCCGGCGTGCTGACCGTGCACCACAATCCCGAGGTCATCGAGACCGTGGCCAAGGCCCTGCGCGGCGCCGGGCGCACGATCGGTTTCGTGCCGACCATGGGCGCGCTGCACGAGGGTCACCTGGCGCTGATCCGCCAGGCCGCGCTGAACAACCAGGTCGTGATCGTCTCGATCTTCGTCAATCCGCTGCAGTTCGGCGAGAACGAGGACCTCGACGCCTACCCGCGCACCCTCGACGCCGACCTCGAGCTGCTCAGGACCGAGGGTGTCGACCTGGTCTTCGCGCCGAGCGTGTCGGACATGTACCCCGACGGCATCCGCACCACCATCCACCCCGGCCCGCTCGGCGCCGAGCTCGAGGGCGCGAGCAGGCCCACGCATTTCGCGGGCATGCTCACCGTCGTCGCGAAGCTGCTCAACATCACCCATCCCGCCGAGGCGTACTTCGGGGAGAAGGACTACCAGCAGCTCACCCTGATCCGGCAGATGGTCCGCGACCTGAACATGGACGCCAAGATCGTGGCCTACCCGACGGTCCGCGAGGCCGACGGTCTGGCCCTGTCCTCGCGCAACCGCTACCTCGACGCCACGCAGCGCGAAGCGGCGCTGGCGCTGTCGGCCGCCCTGGCCGCCGGTCGCCACGCCGCGGGCCTGGGCGCCGACGCGGTCGTAGACACCGCCCGCCAGGTCCTCGACGCCGTCGACGGCCTGGACGTGGACTACCTCGAACTGCGCGACACCACCCTGGGCGAGGCCCCCGCCGCCGGCAACGCGCGCCTGCTCGTCGCCGCCAAGGTCGGCGACACCCGCCTGATCGACAATGCCCCGCTGGTTCTGGGCGCCCAGATCGACGGGCACCCCGACGCGAACTCCCTGCCTGCTCCGCAGGCGCACTGAAAGGCGACACCGATGTTGCGCACCATGATGAAGTCGAAGATCCACCGGGCCACCGTCACCCACGCCGACCTGCACTACGTCGGTTCGGTGACCGTCGACCAGGATCTGCTCGACGCCGCCGATCTACTCGAGGGCGAGCAGGTCTGCATCGTCGACATCGACAACGGCGCCCGCCTCGAGACCTATGTGATCGCCGGTGAGCGCGGTTCGGGCGTGATCGGCATCAACGGCGCCGCCGCCCACCTCGTGCACCCCGGCGACCTGGTCATCCTGATCGCCTACGGCCAGCTGGACGAGGCCGAGCTGCGCGACTACGACGCCAAGGTGGTCTTCGTCGACGAGCGCAACCGTCCGGTGGAGCTGGGCAGCGATCCCGCGCACGCACCGGAGGGCTCCGGCCTCACCTCGCCGCGTTCCCTGTCGTTCGCCTGAGCGCGGCGGGGGGTCGACACACATGCTGCTGACGATCGACGTCCGCAACACCGGCATCGAGCTCGGCCTGTTCTCCGGGAGCGGGGAACACGCGAAGCTGGTGCGGCACTGGCGGATTCACACCAATCCGTTGATCACCGCCGACGAGTTCGCGATGCAGGTGCGCGGGCTGGTCGGCGCCGAGGTGGACCAGATCGTCGGCGTCTCGGCGCTGTCGACCGTGCCGCCGGTGCTGCGCGAACTGCGCACCATGCTCGCGCGGTACTGGTCGCACGTGCCGCACGTGCTGGTGGAACCCGGTGTGCGCACGGGCATTCCGCTGCTGGTCGACAATCCGAAGGAGGTCGGCGCCGACCGCATCGTCAACTGCCTGGCCGCCTACCGCTCCTTCGGCGGCCCGGCGATCGTCGTCGACTTCGGCACCGCGATCTGCGTGGACCTGGTCTCGGCCAAGGGCGAGTTCCTCGGCGGGGTGATCGCGCCGGGCGTGGAGATCTCGGCCGAGGCCCTGGTCGAACGCAGCGCGATGCGTCGCGTCGAGCTGGCGCGCCCGCGTTCGGTGGTGGGCAAGAACAGCATGGAGTGCATCCAGTCCGGGGCGATCTTCGGTTTCGCCGGGCTGGTCGACGGTCTGGTCGACCGCATCCGCGACGAATTCGACGCGTTCGCGGGCACCGATGTCACCGTGGTCGCCACCGGGGCGGCCGCGCCGCTGATCGTGCCGGAATCGGAAACCATCGACGCGCACGTGCCGCACCTCACACTCACCGGATTGCGGCATGTCTACGAGCGCAACAAGAAATAGTGTCTGCTAAGCTACTTCTCGTGATCTTCCGTGTGAGCACCCAGGAGTGTTGTCGAGGCTAATCTGCCTCGACCGTTCGAGGCTGACGTTTTCCCTCGACCGTTTTCTCACCTTCTGGAGATGCGCTCATGCGTTCTTCTATCCTTTCCCTGGCCTCCGCCCGCGACGACTACTCCGCGACGCCCCCGCTCGATCGGGCCGTCGCCTCGGCCCTGCCGACCCGGTTGCGACCCGCGGACCTGCTGCGACTCACCGACGAGGGTGCCGAAGACGTCCTGTCGGGCCGCTACGACCACCTGCTCCCGGCCGACGGCGTCTGGCCCACCGACGAGCGCTGGGCGGTGCGCCTTTCCCACGACGACGAGGTCGATGTCTGGCTGATCAGCTGGACGCCCGGCAAATTCACCGATCTGCACGATCACGCCGGCTCGCTGGGCGCGCTCACCGTGCTCAGCGGCGCGCTGTCGGAATATCGCTGGAATGGTTCGGAATTACGCAGGCGCACCCTCGCCGCCGGTGATCAGGCGTCGTTCCCGATCGGCTGGGTGCACGATGTGACCCGCGCGCCCGCCGCCGCGGAATCGGTCGGCCCGCTCGATCCCACCCTCAGCGTGCACGCCTATTCCCCGCCGTTGACGGCGATGTCCTATTACGAAGTGACAGGCCACGGCACTTTGCGCCGTACCAAAACCGTCCTCACCGACCAGCCCGAAGGTGATCTGTGATGAGCCGTTTGACGATTGATCAGATGCTCGACAACGCACGCGCCCGACTACACCGCGTGTATGTCTACGACCTGGCCGCCGCATTGGAACGCGGTGCGATTCTGGTCGACATCCGACCGGCCGCCCAGCGCGTGCGCGAGGGTTCGCTGCCCGGCGCCCTGGTGATCGAACGAAATGTCTTGGAATGGCGTCTCGATCCGACCTCCTCGGCGCGCTTGTCGCTGGCCGCCGACCACGATGTGGAATGGATCATTTTCTGCTCCGAGGGCTACACCTCGAGTTTGGCCGCGGCCGCGCTGCAGGACCTCGGCCTGCACCGGGCCACCGATCTGATCGGCGGCTACCAGGCATTGAAGTCGGCGGGTTTGTTGACCGTCGGCGTCGGCGTCCCGCATTTCGCCCGTGAGGTCGACGCGCTGGCCTCGCTGTAGCGGCACGAATTGTGAGGCAACTCACTGTCTTTGACGGGGTCGGGTAACTTCCCGGCCCCTTCCGCCGTCGCGCGGGCCGCCGGTGCGTCGAATTCGCGGGGAGGCGGCACTTAATTCGGTTTCGACGCCCGCTAGGGTTATCGGATGTGAGCACTCCTAACCCCGCCGCACCCGGCCGCGCCGCCACATCCGCTGTGGACATCGATGTTCCCGAGCAGATGCGGATTCGCCGGGACAAGCGCGAACGGCTGCTCACCGCAGGCACCGAGGCCTATCCCGTCGTCGTGCCGCGCACCCACACGCTGGCCGAAATCCGTGCCGCCTACCCGGATTTGGCGCCCGACACCCAGACCGGTCTGCAGGCCGGTATCGCGGGCCGGGTCATATTCGTCCGCAATACCGGCAAGCTGTGCTTCGCCACGCTGCAGGAAGGCGACGGCACCAAGCTGCAGGCGATGATCAGCCTCAACGGTGTCGGCGCCGACGCGCTCGCGTCCTGGAAGGCCGATGTCGACCTCGGCGACTTCGTGTTCGTGCACGGCGAGGTCATTTCCTCGCGCACCGGCGAATTGAGCGTGATGGCCGATTCCTGGTCCATGGCGGCCAAGTCGCTGCGCCCGCTGCCGGTGGCGCACAAGGAGATGAACGAGGAGTCGCGCGTCCGCCAGCGCTACGTCGACCTGATCGTGCGTCCCGAGGCCAGGGAAATGGCCCGGACCCGCGTGAACGTGGTCCGCGCGCTGCGCAACGCCCTCGAGCGCCGCGGCTTCCTCGAGGTCGAGACCCCGATGCTGCAGACCATCCACGGCGGCGCCGCCGCGCGCCCGTTCGTCACCCACTCCAATGCCCTGGACATGGACCTGTTCCTGCGCATCGCGCCGGAGCTGTTCCTCAAGCGCTGCGTGGTCGGCGGCTTGGAGAAGGTCTTCGAGATCAACCGCAACTTCCGCAACGAAGGCGCCGACTCCACCCATTCGCCCGAGTTCGCGATGCTGGAAACCTACGAGGCGTACGGCACCTACGACGACTCCGCGACGATGATCCGGGAATTGGTCCAGGAAGTCGCGCAGGAGGCATTCGGCACCCTTGTTGTGACCCTTCCCGACGGCACCGAATATGACCTCGGTGGTGAGTGGACGACCGTCGAGATGTATCCCTCGCTGTCGGAGTCGATCGGTGTCACCGTCACTCCGGAAACCACTGTCGAGGAATTGCTGGCACTGGCCGATCGGGTCGGTCTGGAAATTCCTTCCGACAAGGGCTACGGCCACGGGAAACTGGTCGAAGAACTGTGGGAGCATGTCTACGGCGACAACCTCTATACACCGACTTTCGTTCGCGACTTCCCGGTCGAGACTTCTCCGCTCACGCGTCAGCATCGCAGCAAGTCCGGCGTCACCGAGAAGTGGGACCTCTATGTTCGCGGGTTCGAGTTGGCCACGGGCTATTCCGAACTCGTCGACCCGGTGATCCAGCGCGAACGCTTCGTCGACCAGGCGCGGCTGGCCGCGGCCGGTGATGACGAGGCCATGGTGCTCGATGAAGACTTCCTCGCCGCGATGGAACACGGCATGCCGCCGACCACCGGAACCGGTATGGGAATCGATCGCTTGTTGATGGCGTTGACGGGTTCGGGAATCCGGGAAACGATCCTGTTCCCGATTGTGCGACCCACTAGTCGCTGACCAGTGAATTCGCGGGGTGAAGACCCCGTGTTGGAAATTTCGCATTTCGGGGTATTCTTGCCTCGGGTATTCGGCCTGGAGGCAGGCTTGACGATTTCGAGAGGACGTTCATCTCATGGCAAAGAAGGTCACCGTTAGCCTGATCGACGATGTCGACGGTGAGTCCATCGCGGACGAGACCATCGAGTTCGCTATCGATGGGGTGTCGTACGAGATCGATCTGTCGGACGCAAATGCCGCGCGTCTGCGTGAAGGCCTGGACGAGTGGGTGGCCAACGCCCGTCGCGTGAGTGGCCGTCGCCGGGTGAAGTCCGCCGGCGCGCCCGCACCGCAGGGCAAGAGCCGCGTTTCCATGGACCGTGAGCAGAGTGCCGCAATTCGCGAATGGGCTCGCCGTAAGGGCCACAAGGTGTCGGCCCGTGGTCGTATCTCCGCGGAAATCACCGACGCGTACAACAAGGAAGTCGGCAAGGCGTAAGTATCGGTCTCCGGTTCGCGGCACTGGTCGGCCCGACCGCCGCGAACCGGCCGCTACTCGGGGGTTCCTGTTGGGGGACAGGGTTTTCGAGCGTGGGGTAGGTGTCTGGGTCGGAGGGTTCGTCCACGGGTGTGGGTGGCCCTGTCGTGGGAAGTAGACTGTTGGCCGTGCACAAGGTGTTTCGAGTCTCCCGCGGCGTCGCGTCGTGACCTCTTTTCTGCGGTATACCGACGACACCGGTAAGCAACACGAACTGGCCCTCGAGGCCGATCAGCAGCGGGTCACGATCGGCCGCAATGTGCAGGCCGATCTGGTGCTCGCCTGGGACGCGGAGGTCTCGCGGCTGCACGCGGCCGTAGAGCACCTCGGCGCGCACTGGACCATCGTCGACGACGGCCTCTCGCGCAACGGAACCTTTGTCAACGGGGAGCGACTGGTGGGTCGACGCCGCCTCAGTCCCGGCGACCGGATCCGGGTCGGGACCACGCTGGTGCACTTCTTCGACTTCGGCGGGGTGGTCGACGACGCCACGCACACCGCGTCGGGCTCCATTCCCACCATGCGCTCGCTCACCGATACCCAGCGAGCGGTCCTCATCGCCCTGTGCCGCCCGTACAAGCACGGCACCGGTTTCGCCACACCCGCCTCGAATCAGCAGATCGCCGAGGAACTGTTCCTCTCCATCGACGCGATCAAAACCCACCTGCGCGCCCTCTTCGCGAAGTTCGGCGTGGAGAACCTGCCCCAGAACCAGAAGCGCACCCGCCTGGCAGCCCTAGCCATGCAAAGCGGAATGATCTCCGACCACGAATTGTGAGTCGGACGCTCACGTAGGCGGCTGAGCGTTTGGACTATGTTGCTGGTGGGGTCCTGGGCGGTTGACTTGCTCGTATCGCCGGAGCGCGGAGAACGTGTTTCGGGTCACGAGTCAGGAGACATCGCATGTTCGCAGTTCGGTTGGCCGCCCTGGTGTCGGCACTGCTCAGTACCGGTCTCGTCGCGGGGGTGTTCTACGCCTACGCGATGTCGGTGATGCCCGCGCTGGCGCGCACCGACGACCGCACGTTGATCGAGGTCATGCAGAAGATCAACGTGGTCATCATCAACCCGTGGTTCATGATCGGGTTCCTCGGCACCGTCGGTTTCACCGGCCTCGCGGCGGTCCTGCACCTGGGCAGCGACCAGCGCGCCACGCTGATCTGGATCGGAATCGCGTTGGCGCTCAACGTGATCGCCTTCGCCGTCACCGCCGCCATGAACGTCCCGCTCAACGACGCGCTCGCCGCGGCGGGCGATCCGGCGACCATCGCCGACCCGGCCGCGGTGCGCGCGGACTTCTACCAGAGCTGGGTCCGCTGGAACATCGTGCGCGCCGTCCTGCACACCGCGGCCCTGCTGGTCCTCGGCGGCGCGCTGTTCGCGGCGGGCGCGCACCATTCCCGCGTCGAGGCCGCACCGGTGGCGGTGCCCGTCGCGTCCCACGCCCGGTGACACCCCCGCGCGATTTCGCTGTAGGCAAAACTGAACCGGAAACGAATGCCGCGACGTGCGCGTTGTGAGTGAATGACCATGTTGTCGCCGGTCATCAATAGGGTGGACCGGCGGCGGCGGAATCCCGTGCCAACTAGAGTGGATGGCGGGGGCCGCAACCCCCGGGCTTCATGGCAGGCTGACGGCGACAGTTGTCGGTCCGACGCCCTAGGTTGTATCGAGCACACTGCGGCGTCTGTTGCCAGAATGTCGGAGCAGGAGAGTGAGGGAGCGATGTTCGAGAGGTTCACCGACCGCGCGAGGCGTGTCGTTGTCCTGGCCCAAGAAGAGGCCCGGATGCTCAACCACAACTACATCGGCACCGAGCACATCCTGCTTGGGTTGATCCACGAGGGCGAGGGCGTGGCGGCGAAGTCGCTGGAGTCCTTGGGCATCTCGCTGGAGGGTGTGCGTAGCCAGGTCGAGGAGATCATCGGGCAGGGCCAGCAGGCGCCGTCCGGTCACATCCCCTTCACCCCGCGCGCCAAGAAGGTGCTGGAGCTGAGCCTGCGCGAGGCGCTGCAGCTCGGCCACAACTACATCGGTACCGAGCACATCCTGCTCGGCCTCATCCGCGAGGGTGAGGGCGTTGCGGCCCAGGTGCTGGTCAAGCTGGGTGCCGACCTCAACCGGGTGCGCCAGCAGGTCATCCAGCTGCTGTCGGGCTACCAGGGCAAGGAGCCCGTCGAGGGCGCCGGTCCGCGCGGCGAGGCGGGCACCCCGTCCACGTCGCTGGTGCTCGACCAGTTCGGTCGCAACCTCACCCAGGCCGCCCTCGAGGGCAAGCTCGACCCGGTCATCGGCCGCTCGAAGGAAATCGAGCGCGTGATGCAGGTGCTCAGCCGCCGCACCAAGAACAACCCGGTGCTGATCGGTGAGCCCGGCGTCGGTAAGACCGCGGTCGTGGAGGGCCTGGCCCAGGCCATCGTCAACGGCGAGGTCCCCGAGACCCTCAAGGACAAGCAGCTCTACACCCTCGACCTGGGTTCCCTGGTCGCGGGCAGCCGCTACCGCGGTGACTTCGAAGAGCGCCTGAAGAAGGTGCTCAAGGAGATCAACACCCGCGGCGACATCATCCTGTTCATCGACGAGCTGCACACGCTCGTCGGCGCGGGTGCTGCCGAAGGCGCCATCGACGCGGCCTCGATTCTGAAGCCGAAGCTGGCCCGTGGCGAGCTGCAGACCATCGGCGCCACCACCCTCGACGAGTACCGCAAGTACATCGAGAAGGACGCCGCCCTGGAACGCCGTTTCCAGCCGGTCCAGGTGGGCGAGCCGACCGTCGAGCACACCATCAACATCCTCAAGGGTCTGCGCGACCGCTACGAGGCGCACCACCGGGTCTCCATCACCGATGGCGCGCTGGTCGCCGCGGCCACCCTGGCCGACCGCTACATCAACGACCGGTTCCTCCCGGACAAGGCGATCGACCTGATCGACGAGGCGGGCGCGCGCATGCGCATCCGCCGGATGACCGCTCCGCCGGACCTGCGCGACTTCGACGACAAGATCGCCGACGCGCGCCGGGAGAAGGAAAGCGCGATCGACGCGCAGGACTTCGAGAAGGCCGCGCGGTTGCGCGACAAGGAGAAGCAGCTCGTCGCCAAGCGGGCCGAGCGCGAAAAGCAGTGGCGTTCCGGTGATCTGGACGTCGTGGCCGAGGTCGACGACGAGCAGATCGCGGAGGTGCTGGCCAACTGGACCGGCATCCCCGTCTTCAAGCTCACCGAGGAGGAGACCACCCGTCTGCTCCGCATGGAGGACGAGCTGCACAAGCGGATCATCGGCCAGGAGGATGCCGTCAAGGCCGTCTCCAAGGCGATCCGCCGCACGCGCGCCGGTCTGAAGGATCCCAAGCGTCCCTCGGGCTCGTTCATCTTCGCCGGCCCGTCCGGTGTCGGTAAGACCGAGCTGTCCAAGGCGCTGGCGAACTTCCTGTTCGGTGACGACGACGCGCTCATCCAGATCGACATGGGCGAGTTCCACGACCGCTTCACCGCTTCTCGTCTGTTCGGTGCCCCTCCCGGGTACGTGGGCTACGAGGAGGGCGGCCAGCTCACCGAGAAGGTGCGGCGCAAGCCGTTCTCGGTCGTGCTGTTCGACGAGATCGAGAAGGCGCACCAGGAGATCTACAACACCCTCCTGCAGGTGCTCGAGGACGGCCGTCTCACCGACGGTCAGGGTCGTACGGTCGACTTCAAGAACACCGTGCTGATCTTCACCTCGAACCTGGGCACCTCCGACATCTCCAAGGCGGTGGGCCTGGGCTTCACCCAGTCCAACGTCGAGGGCTCGAACTACGAGCGGATGAAGCAGAAGGTCAACGACGAGCTGAAGAAGCACTTCCGCCCGGAGTTCCTCAACCGCATCGACGACGTGATCGTGTTCCACCAGCTCACCAGCGATCAGATCGTGATGATGGTGGACCTGATGATCAACCGCGTCGCCACCGCGCTGAAGAACAAGGACATGGGTATCGAGCTGACCGACCAGGCCAAGAGCCTGCTCGCCAAGCGCGGTTTCGACCCGGTCCTCGGCGCTCGTCCGCTGCGTCGCACGATCCAGCGCGAGATCGAGGACCAGCTCTCGGAGAAGATCCTCTTCGGCGAGATCGGCGCGGGCCAGACCATCGTGGTCGACGTCGACAACTGGAACGGCGAGGGCCTCGGCGAGGACGCGAAGTTCACCTTCGCGGGCAAGACCAAGCTGACCAAGGCGTCCGCGGGCGACGACAAGCCCGAGGTCGTCCTCACCGGCGCAGCCGAGGGCACCGCCCCCGAGGCCGCAGCCTCCGGCGAGTAACCAGCTGAACGAAAAGCCCGCCCCTGGAAATCTCAGGGGCGGGCTTTTTCGCGCCTCCGTGCCGAAGCGGATCGAGGTCACGCTCGCGCAGTTCGACACCACCTATGACGTGGTGTACGCGAATGTGCCGCTGGATCAGGTGCCCGCGCCGAGTGTGCAGCCGCGTGGTGGAACGGCGCTCTATGACGCGCTCGGGACGCTGGTCACCAGTGTGGGTGCGGAATTGGCCGCTCGGCCGGAAGCCGAACGTCCGGGCACTGTGATCGTTGTGGTGCTCACCGATGGGCACGAGAATTCCAGTCGCGAATGGACCCATGCGGCGGTGAAGTCGCTGATCACCCAGCAGCAGGATGTCTACAACTGGACCTTCGTTTTCCTCGGCGCCAATATGGACGCGGTGGAGGTGGGTTCCAACCTCGGCTTCGATCCCGGTTCGGCGATCACCTACGCGCCGGTCGCGGGTGGGGTGCGTGGCGCGTTCGATGCGCTGTCGGCGTACTCCGCGCGCGCTCAGGCCGCCCCGGCGGGAAGCCCGGGGCGGGCGAGCTTCTCCGATTCCGAACGTCGACAGGCGGGTCAGGACACCTAGCGTCGACCGGGGCAGTCGGCCGGCCTGATCCACCGCCCCGGCGGACAGGATCAGCCGGTCGACTCGACCTTGCTGCTCGCCGACCGGGCCTCGGTCGACAACACCGCGGGCCGGGCAGGCAGTCGAGCGGCCACCCGGAACCCACCGGAGGGTCGCGGACCGGCCGTGAGCGCCCCGCCGAGGGCGTGAGCGCGCTCGCGCATCGCGATGATCCCGTTCCCGCCGATCCCGGTGCGGACAGCGGTCTCGGTGGGTCGGGAGTTGTCGACGGTGATGTCGATCGATTCCGGCGTGTACCGCAGCGTGATCAGCGCCCGCGCACCCGGCGCGTGCCGAGCCACATTGTTCAACGACTCCAACACGATGCGGGCCGCCGCCACGTCGATCGCGCCGGGCAGCTTCTTGGGCATGCCGATGATCTTGGTGTCGACATCGAGCCCCGTCGCGCGCGGATGTTCCAAGAGAATGTCGAGGTCGTCGAGGGTGGGCGCTGGGGCGCGCGGGGATGCTACGTTGCGCGGGGGAGCGGCTTCGGCATCGCTGACCGGAGCTTCCGGGTACTCGGGCGCGGTGCCGCTGCGGATCGCCTGGAGTAGCGAATGCACCTCCGCCAGCGACTCTTTGGATGTCGTCTTGATCGTCGCCAGCGCGGCCGCCGCCTGCTGCGGCTTGCGATCGAACAACTCCAACGCCACCGACGCCTGCGTATTGATCAGCGAAAGACTGTGCGCGAGAACATCGTGCAGCTCACGGGCGATCTCGAGCCGCTCCTCGGCCGCCACCCTGGCCTGCTGAGCCTGCTCCTCGCCCTGGACAGCCTGCGCCTGCCGTTCGCGCGCCAGCACCACGTCCCGCCGCTGCCGCACCACCGCCGCCGTCGCGACCAGCACACCGCCCAACGCCAGCAGCCCGACCACCTGCCACGCCGCGACGGACCGCCCCAGTAGTAGCAGCAGCGCCGCCACCGCCACCAGATAGGCGACCGCGACCAGCGAGTATGTGCGCCATCGAGATCCGACGACACCCGCGATCACCACCGCAAGGCCCCGGTCCGGCACGACCGAGCCACGCTCCCACTTCGCAGACGCTCCCACCCCTGTCACCCTATTGCGTGCGCCGCCCCTACGCTGCGGTCCGCGTCCAGCAAGCCGCACCGGAGCCGACCCCTACCAGTGCGCGGGGTTCGACGCGGTTTCGCGCGAGATGCCCGACCCGGTCTCGGGATAACTACCGAACAGGTCGTTGTGCAGGTGGGTGAAGAAGTAGCACATCTCCTCGCATTCGGCGTCGGTCAGCGCGTTCTGGGGATCGGCGAGTACGGCGTCGTAGTGTTCGCGGCCCATCGCGACGATGAACCCACGGCAGTACAGGAATCCGTCATCGGACCCGTCGGTGATCTCCTGGATCGAGGCGCGGTCGATATCGAACAGCGAACGCTCGAGCGCGCGGTCGAGCGCGGTGAGTTCCGCGCTGGTCAAACCGGCCGACAGGGTGCGTAGCTCGGCGAGGAACGGGTCGAGCAGGGCGTCGTCGGACGAGCGATCGGAGCTCGAGATCAGCGCGGCGCGCCGCTCGGTGCCGGATCCGACCCGCTCCCAGGCGGATTCGAGCAGGCTCCAGAAGATGGTGATCTCGGCTTCGGTGGGCAGTGTTGTCGTCGTCACAGGATCAGACGCTAGCCGGGGGCACCGACAAGTTCGCTCAGCCCGACGCGCCGAGGATCCGGTGGGCGAGCGTGCGCAGGCCCGCGCTGATCTGCTCGGGGGAGAGTCCGCGCGCCCGCTGCTGGAGATAGACCTCCGCGGCGAGCGGTGCGAGCACCGAATCGACCAGCGAATCAGGCTGGGGGACAGCGGCTTCCACGAGCAATGCCCGTACGTGGGCAGCCCAGAATCCGTAGGCGCCCGTGGCGAACCGAGCGCCGCCGGTTTCCGCGCCGAGCACCAGATGCGCGTGCGCGGCCAGCAGTTCGACCATCGCGGCATAGAACGCGGCGAGCCGGTCGGCGGGCGCCGCACCGGGCCCGAGCGGCGGCTCCCCGCGCAAGAGCTGTTCCTGGAGGGCCCGTTCGTGCTCGTCGAGGAGCGCGACGGCGATCGCGGTGCGGTCGGGATAGCGGCGGTAGAGGGTGCCGCGGCCGACGCCCGCCGCCTTGGCGATGTCGTCCATGGTGACCGTGCGCGGGTCGCGGGTGGCGAACAGTTCGGCCGCGGCCGCCAGCACTTTCGCGCGATTGCGGGCCGCGTCGGTGCGTTCCGCGGGCGGGTCGACCACCGCGTCGGTGAGCAGGTCGGATCGAAGCTCCATGCGTTCGACTCTAACCCAGAAAAGATTATGTGGACAAGATGTCCACTTGTGTTCTACCGTCGAGAAGCAAGCAAGCGGACATCATGTCCAGTTAGGGGATTCTCGTGACACACCTGCTGCACCTCGACGCCAGCGCCCGCACCCACTCGGTCAGCCGCCGCCTCGGCGCGGAATTCGTCCGAGCCTGGCGCGCCGCACACCCCGAGGGCACCTACACCCACCGCGACCTGGCACAACACCCGGTCCCGTTCATCGACGAAGGCTGGACGCAGCTGTGCGACGCCGTCCTCGCCGCGGGCGCAACCGATCTCGACCAACTCGCCGACCTGGCCCGCACCCCCGCCCAACGCGCCGCATGGGCCGTCGTCGAACCGCTGCTGGCCGAACTCCTGGCCGCCGACGTGATCCTCATCGGCACCCCGATGTACAACTACTCGATCCCGGCCGCGCTCAAAGCCTGGCTGGACCAGGTCACCTTCCCGCGAATGTCGCTGGGCCACCGCAGGTTCGTGGTCGTCAGCGCTCGCGGCGGCGCCTACTCGCCCGGCGCCCCGAAGGCGGCTTTCGACTACCAGGAGCGCTACCTGCGCGACTTCTTCGCCGGCCACTACGCCGTCGCCGACACCGTCTTCGTCCACGCCGAACTGGCCAACGCCGTCCTCGACCCCCACCTCGCCCACCTGCGTGCGGCCCACGAAACCTCACTCGCCGCCGCGATGAGCGAAAGTCGGCTCCTGGCACAGGATTACGTGCGATGAGCTGGGCGATCCTCGGGCTGGCTGGCCTGGTCGAAATCGTGTGGTCCCAGACCATCAAACCCACCGAGAACTTCACCAGACTCGGCCCCACCGTGGTCTGCGTCGCCCTCGGTGGCCTGGCGGTCTACCTGCTCTCGCGCGCCATGCAGACCCTGCCGGTCGGCACCGCCTACGCCGTCTTCACCGGCATCGGCGCGGTCGGCGCGATCGGACTCGGGGTGCTCGTGCACAAGGATCCGCTCAGCGCGGGCCGCGCGTTCGCGCTGACGTTGATCCTCGGCGGCATCGTGTTGGCGCGGCTGACCAATCCCGAGTGATGGTGTCGCACACCCGATGCGGGGTCGCGCCGGTCAGCACCGGTAAGGTCGGCTGATGGACCAGCCTGTTCGCCCCCCGGACCTGTCCACGCGCCCGCACGAGCTCACGGTCGAACGCGTGATGAAAGCCTCGCCCAGTCTGCTCTACGCGGCCTGGACCAAGGGCCTGGACCTGTGGCTGGCCGTTCCCGGATCGGTGCTCATGCGTCCCGCCGTCGACGAGCCCCTCTACTTCGACACCGGCTCCGACGAGAAGCGCAACCCCCATTACGGCCGCATCCTGCTGCTCGAGCCGAACCGCCGCATCGAGTTCACCTGGGTCACCGCCGCCACCGAGGGCGTCGAGACCGTGGTCGCCGCGGAATTCCTCACCCAACCGCGCGGCATCCGACTTCGCCTGCGCCACTCCGGTTTCCCCACCGCCGCCATTCGCGACCTACACCAGCAGGTCTGGCCGGACAAACTGGAACGGCTCGACGAAATCACCAGCGTCACCGCCTGAGCATCCGAGTAGGTTCGTCACCGTAGGAACGTCACTTCGAACCGAAAGGATCGCGATGCCCACTCGTAGCGCACGCACACTCTGGTCAGGCGGACTGCAGGACGGTTCCGGGCAGGTCGAACTCGCCAGCTCGGGGGTGGGCAAGTTCGACGTGAGCTTCCCGCGCCGGGTCGCCGACGACGCTGAGGGCACCAGCCCCGAGGAACTGCTCGGCGCGTCGCACTCGTCGTGCTACTCGATGGCGCTGTCGGCCGAGATCGCCAACGCGGGCGGCACCCCGGAGAGCCTGGACGTGAGCGCCGACGTGACGCTCGCGCCCGACCCGGCCGGTGGTTTCCGGATCAGCAAGATCGTGCTCACCGTGCGCGGCCGGGCCTCGGGCCTGGACGCCGACGGTTTCGCCGCCGCCGCCCTCGCCGCCAAGAACGGGTGCCCGATCAGCAAGGCACTGGCCGGGGTCGCCGAGATCGAGCTGGACGCGGCGCTGGTCTGAGCCGGCGGGGTCGTCACCGCTGGGTGAACCAGCGGTGCGCGGCCCCGGTGTACATGGCCGGGATCGCGACGACCACGGCCAGGATGTGCACGGTGCGGCAGCCGACCAGCACGAGCGAGTCGGCGCCCATCCCGTCGAACAGCGTCGTGTAGTCGTCGGTGGACAGCAGCACCGCCAGCGGCTCGATGATCAACGAGATCAGGCCGACCACGCCGATGCCGACGGTGAGCAGCGCCCGCGCCACCCGCGAGCCGTTGAGCATGTACAGCGCGATCCCGAAGACCGCCAGGTAGATGGCCAGGCGGGGGAGTAAACCCGCTGCGGTGGCGCCGAATTCGTCACCGCCGCGCATCGCGCGCAGCAGTCCTTCGGCGACACCCGCGCCGAGGGCGGTGACGATTCCGCCGAACGCGACGGCCACCGAACGCGGGCGGGACGTGGAAACGAGAAAGGCAGTGCCGGTCATGACACCGACACTGCCGTTCTCAGTTACTCGTTCGGATCACGCTGCGGTAGTGACTTCTTCCACTACCGCAGTGCTACGCCGCGCGGCGAATTCGGTGAGCGCGGCGAACGCGAGCCCCAAAGACGCCCACAGCGTGGCGGTTTGAGCCAGCGAGGCCACCCGGAAATTCCACAGCAGGGTCGCCGGGAACTCGTCGGCCACCTCGTTCACCTCGGGCAGCAGCAGGTAGCCGACCGTGGTGACGACGACGAACGCGAACACACCCGCGATGAGCTTGAGCGTGTCCGTCGCGACCACCGCGCGATACGCGGCGACCGCGGCCGCCACCGCGAGGAACCCGAGCGCGACCACCGCGACCCACAGCCAGGTGCGGTCGTTGATCGTCTCCGGGTCACCCACCGCGGGCGGGTTGGCGGGGTACTTGAAGAACGGCACCGCGACGAACGCGGTCCAGCCGAGCACCGCGCTAGTCAGCGCCAACCGGGGACCCGACAGCGTGGTGAACCGGCGCGCCACATTCAGCGCGGCGGCGAACAGCGCGCCGAATGCCAGGCCTGCCAGCCCGAGCGCCAGGAACTGTCCCGCCTTCTGGCCCGATCGGCTGACCAGCGCTTCTTCCTCGTCGCCGTGCGAGTGACCCGCGGGCTCGGCGGCGTCGTGGCCGTGTTCGGCGGGCGCCGCCGCGGCCTCCTCGATGGCGATCGCGGCGTCGATCTGGGGCTCGCCGACGAAATAGCCCACTGTGGCGGCCAGCAGACCGGCGATCAGACCGGCCAGCAGGCCGCGCAGCAGCAGGGTCTTGAGAGATCCGATCAGTGGCACGGGACACCCAGCAGGTGACGTCCGTCGTGCATCAGCTCGTGCATGAACATCCCGCTACGCGAGACGGCCCCCTGGTCGAAACCGACCAGGTACAGCGCGAGGAGTGCAAGCAGAACGACACCGACCGTGACGAGCACGGTCGCGAGGGTGTCGAGGTCGGTAGACCGGTCGGGTGAATGCGCGATTGCCATTCGGGGTCCTCCTCTAGGGATACGCGTCCCACGGTTGAAATGTGGTGCGAAGGTGCCGGTGTCTGGCTCTCCGGCACCGGGATCCCGGTACGTGGATGACAGTGGCGCGACCGCTCCGGATTCACACCGGAATTACCGCGCACCCTCGCGATTGTTCCCTCGAACTGTGACAGCCACCGGCCACCCGCGTCAATACGAGCACGCGCGTGTCCAGCGGAAACGCCGCCGTCAGCCCTTCGCTGGAACGTCGAGCACGACCTCGAACTCGAGCAGCGAGGCACCGGTGGACACCGGCTTGGGACGCTCACCCTCGCCACCGTTTCCGGCATGCGCGGCCCGCGCCGGCCCGTCCCGCCACGCGGCGAAGGACTCCTCCGAATCCCATTGCGTCACTACGAAATACCGGTTGTCGCCGGCGACGGGACGCAGCAACTGGAACCCGAGGAAACCGGGCGAGTTCTCCACCGCGCCCGCCCGCGCGGCGAACCGCTTCTCCAACTCGGCTCCGGCACCTTCGGGAACCTCGATCGCATTGATCTTCACAACAGCCATATCCCAAGTATCTACTCCGATCGGGGCCAGGCAGGATCGGGTGTGTGTTGTACGACGAAGGTGGGTCCGGGGTTCCGATTCTGTTGTTGCACGGGTTGATGGGTAGTGCGCGGACCTGGGCGGATCAGGTGCCGTGGGTGCGGGAGTATGGGCACGTGTACGCGGTGGACGCGGCTGGGCATGGGCGGCCGGTGCCGGACGCGCTCGGCACCGAGGGGTTCGTGGCTGATCTTGCCGAGCTCACGGCGGGGATCGGTGAGCCGATGGTGATCGTGGGGCATTCGATGGGCGCGATCCACGGGTGGGTGTTCGCGGCGACCTATCCCGAGCGGGTGCGTGCGATCGTCGTCGAGGACATCGCCCCGGACTTCACCGGGCGCACGGCGGCGCATTGGGCCGAGCTGATCGGTGGGTGGCCGCAGCCCTTCGTCGACGAACAGGCCGTGCTCGACTACTTCGGCCCGGTGGCGGGCACCTACTTCCTGCGCGCCTTCACCGCGTCAGCCGACGGCTACCGCCTGCACGGCGACGTCGAGACCTTCCGCGCCATCTCCGAGGAGTGGGGCACCCGCGACTTCTGGACCGAATGGAAATCCCTGCGCGTCCCGGCCCTGCTCATCGAAGGCGAGCACACCATCACCCCGCCGGGGCAGATGCGAACGATGGCGCAGGTCGCGGTCGACGCGGAATACGTGCTGGTCGAAGGCGCCGGACATCTCGTCCACGACGAGCAACCAGAGGTCTACCGCACCCACGTCAGCCGCTTTCTGCACCGGGTGACGAGCAACGCCTAGCCGCTCCACCCCGAGGTGGAACACCCGCGTGCGCGATCGGCCTCGACAGACGGCTCGCGCTGACTCAGCCCTCACCCGCCAGCGCGAACAGCCCGTCCTCGGTCTGCTCGATCAACCCGTCGACCAGCAGCGAATCCAACGCCCGCGCCCGCTGACCCGGATCGCGCGTCCACGCCAGATCCAGCCGCACCCGTTCGACCGGCCCGCTCGCCCCACGCAGCACGTCCAGCAGCCGCCCCCGCGCCTGCCGATCGGTGCCCTCGTACTTCTGCACCTTGCGCACCACCTCGCTCGCGGGCTTGCCCGCGTCCACCCACGCGCACCCGGGCAGCGGGCAGCGCGCGCAGTCGGGGTTGCGCGCGGTGCACACCAGCGCGCCCAGTTCCATCAGCGCGGCGGAGAACCGCGCGGCCCTCGGCACCGGAACCGGCAGCAGCGCTTCGGTTTCGGCGAGATCGCGCGAGGATGGGTTGCCCGGTTCGCGCCCGTGCACGGCCCGCGCCACCACCCGTCGAACATTGGTGTCCACCACGGGAACTCGCTGCCCGTAGGCGAAACAGGCCACCGCCCGCGCGGTGTAGGCGCCGATCCCCGGCAGGCTCAACAGCACGTCCACATCGCTGGGCACCTCGTCGCCGTGCTCGGTCGCCAACACCCGCGCGCACTCGTGCAACCGCAACGCCCGCCGCGGATACCCGAGTTTCCCCCACGCCCGCAGCACCTCGGCCTGCGAGGACGCCGCCATCGCCGAGGGCACCGGCCAGCGCGCCACCCACTCGCGCCAGATCGGCTCCACCCGCACCACCGGCGTCTGCTGGAGCATGATCTCGCTCATCAGGATGTGCCACGCGGTCGCCTCGGGGGCGCGCCACGGCAGGTCCCGTGCTGTCTCGTCGAACCAGCCGAGCAGGGCTCGCGCGTCGATGCTCACCGTTGTCGTTCCCTTCCCGCCAGGCTCTCTTTGCCGACGCGTAACGCGCCGGACTCGCTGGTAACCGACCACCTGTGCACAATGGTCGCTATGCCTGGTTCCAATCCGATAAGCGCCTGGAAGTCACTGCGCGAAGGCAATGAGCGCTTCGTCAACGACACTCTGCAGCATCCTAGCCAGGGCGCCGCAGACCGAGCCAAACTCGTCAAGGGCCAAAATCCGCACGCGATCCTGTTCGGTTGCGGCGACTCCCGAGTCGCCGCCGAACTGATCTTCGACCAGGGCCTCGGCGACATGTTCGTCGTGCGCACCGCCGGGCACGTGGTCGACAGCTCGGTGTTGGGCTCGATCGAATACGGCGTCGAGGTGCTCAACGTGCCGCTGATCGTCGTGCTCGGGCACGACAGCTGCGGCGCGGTGAAGGCCACCATCGACGCGCTCGACGGCGGCGAGGTGCCCGGCGGGTTCATCCGCAGCGTGGTCGAACGCGTGACCCCGTCGATCCTGGTCGGCCGCCGCGAGGGCCTCACCTCGCTCGACGATCTGGAGGCCCGCCACGTCGTGGAGACCAGCAAACTGCTCATGCAGCGGTCGATGATCATCTCCCAGCGCGTCGCCACTGGTCAGTGCGCTATCGCGAGTGTCACCTACAAGCTGTCCGACGGTCGCGTGCAGCTGCGACGCACCGTCGGCAATATCGGTGAGGTGGTCTGAACCGGGACCGACACCCGTTTCGACCCCCCGACACGCCGAGGTCATCGAGCGTGCGCCCGCGTGCTGCGCTTACCGTTGAGGCGTGCTGGAACCGAATGGACCGCTGTCACCGGAGATCTACTGGCGCCGCCGTGCACTCGCGATCGGTGTCATCGCCGTCGCGCTCGCGATCGTGATCTGGCTCGTGGCCATGGTCGCGCGCGGCGGGGAGTCCGCGGGCGCCGAGAACGCGGCGGCGAGCACCACCACGACCGCGGAGTCGACGACCAGCGCGTCCGCGACGACCTCCGCGGCCTCCAGCACGCCGAGCAGCGGCTCCCAGACCCCGAGCGCGACCACGGCCGCCGATCAGCCGCCGGCGCCGCCGTGCGCGGATCAGTCACTGGCGCTGAAGGTCTCGGTCGGTCAACCCACCTATCGGGTCGGTGATCAGCCCTCGTTCGGCACCGTGATCACCAACATCTCGTCGGCGGCCTGTTCGCGCGATCTGGGCGCGGGCCCGCAGTTCCTCGTCTACACCCTCGACGGGCAGCGCAGGCTCTGGGCGAGCAACGACTGCAACCCCGAGGACCCGCCGGAGACCAAGACCCTCGAGGCCGGTCAGCAGCTGTCCTACAAGGGCACCTGGTTCGGCACCACCTCGCAGCCCGAATGCGCCGGTGACCGCCTGCAGGTGCCCGCGGGCGCCTATATGGTCGTCGCCCAACTCGGCGCCGCCCGTAGCGCCGCCGAACCGTTCAATCTCGTGGCGTCCTGAAATCGGGGTTCGCCGCCGCGGAGCGCATTGTGCGGGTGCGCCGTCGGTCACATGTTCGAGTTGGCCTGATTTGCAGACTTCGCAGGATCGGCGGCGGCGTCAACCGATATTGGCACCGCATTCGCCGAGCGAACCCGAATTCGATGGTTGCCGAGGTTATTCCACCGAGACGGTCGCCCTGGGTGCGCGGGATTTGCGGAGTTCGGCCAATCGCAGTGCCGAGCGCAGATCGCCGACCTCGTGGATTCGCATGGACCCGGTCTTGGTTTTCTCCGATCCGGGCGGCACCAGCGCGGTGGTGAACCCGAGCCGCTCGGCCTCGGCCAGGCGCCGGCCCAGCCCGGTCACCTTGCGCACCTCGCCGGCCAGGCCCACCTCGCCCAGGATCACCCACCCCGCGGGCAAGGCGATCTCGGCCTCGGCCGACGCGATGGCCAAGGCGATGGCCAGGTCCGCGGTCGGCTCGACCAACCGCATCCCGCCGACGGTCGCCGCGTACACATCGTGCTTGCCGAGGAACACTTTCCCGCGACTCTGCAGCACGGCCAGCACCATGGCCACCCGGTTGTAGTCCAGCCCGCTCACGGCCCGGCGCGGCTGCGGGATCTCGGTCTTGACCGTGAGCCCCTGCACCTCAGCCACCAGCGGTCGCTTGCCGTCCATCGCCACGGTCACCGCCGTCCCGGAGACGGTGTCGGTGCGGTGGTGCAGGAACAGCCCGGACGGGTCGTCGACACAGGCGATCCCGTCGTCGTGTAGTTCGAAGCAACCCACCTCGTCGGCGCTGCCGAACCGGTTCTTGATCCCGCGCACCATCCGCAGCGAGGAGTTCTTGTCGCCCTCGAACTGCAACACCACGTCCACCAGGTGCTCGAGCGTGCGCGGGCCCGCCACATTGCCGTCCTTGGTGACGTGCCCGACCAGCAGCACCGCGATCCCGGTGGCCTTGGCCAGCGAGGTCAACGCCGCCGTCACCGCCCGCACCTGGGTGACCCCGCCGATCACCCCGTCCACCTCGGGCGCGAGCATCGTCTGCACCGAGTCCACCACCAGCAGTGTCGGCCGCACCTGCTCCACGTGCCCGAGCACGATCGACAGATCCGATTCGGCCGCCAGATACACCCGGTCGTGCACCGCGCCGGTCCGATCGGCCCGCAGCCGCACCTGCCCCGCCGATTCCTCCGCGGTCACATACAGTGCCGTCTCCGCGCGTGCGGCCGCCCACCGGAACGCGACCTCGAGCAACAGCGTCGACTTGCCGACGCCGGGTTCGCCAGAGAGCAGCACCACCGATCCCGGCACCACCCCGCCCCCGAGCACCCGATCGAGCTCGCTCACCCCCGTCGACCTGGCCTGGGTGACCTTGGCGTCGATTTGCGACAGCGGCGCCGCCGCGGTACTCGGCAGCATCGCCCGCCGCCCCGGCGCGGCCGCCGACGCCGAGACGGCCACCTCGTTCACCGTTCCCCATGCCCCGCAATCGGGGCACTTACCCACCCACTTGGACACCTCGTGCGTGCACGCGGAGCACCGGAACACTGCTTTGGTCTTGGCCACACGCGCACCCTACGGACCAGCACCGACACAAAAGAAACAGCCGCCGCGAAAGTCCGCGACGGCTGTTTGCGATAAGCGCTGGTCTCAGTGACCGCCGCCCGCGCCCTCGGGCGCCGGGCCGGACTTGTCGTTCTCCACGCGCGAGACCGCGGCGGCGTCGACCGGAACCGACACCTGCACGGTGCCCGCGTTCTTGAAGTTGAAGGTCACCGTGTAGGTCAGACCGGGGACGATGTCCTTGGTCAGGCCGGTGATCTCGATCGTGCCCGGATCCTTGTTCGGGTCGATCGTCGGCTTGTCGCCGGCGGGCGCGGGCGTGGTGGTCGGCGCCGCCGTGGTGGTCGGCGCGGCCGAGGTGGTGCCGTGGTGGTCGTCGCCGGGGGCGGCGGCGACCACGCCCGGACCGGCGACCACGGTCTGCTGCGGCTTCAGTTCGAACTTGGCGTCGCCACCGGGACCGGCGATCTTGACCGACCCGAGGTCGGTGCTCACGCTGGTGAGTTCGTCGGCGGTGGTCTCGCTGCCGTTGATGATCGACAGCGCGAGCACGGCGGTACCGCCCTTGCTGTGCTCGGCGGCGCCCTCGGGGTAGACGATGTACACGTTGCGCAGCGCGATGTCGCCGATCGTGGCGTGGTTGCCGTTGATCGCGGCGGCCTGCACCGACGTCTGGGTGTGCTGGCCGGCACTGCAGCCGGTCAGGGCGATACCCGCGGCAGCGGCGAGCGCGGCAACCGTCACCATGCGACGTCGCGCCGACGGGGCGGTCACAGCTTTCAGGGCAGTCACGGTTTGTCCTCCATGTCGACCGGGCTCACTCCGTCCACGCGGGGATCGGAGGGTAGTAACTAGGCAGCGTAGTAGTTCACTTCGCGCGGGCGTCGTTGGGGCTCGCGACGCGCGGGTGCGGAAGTAACAGTTCGGTGTCTCGCGGGAGTTTGCCGGATCGATGCCCGGTTGCCGATCCGCGATAACCGGTGCCTGTGCTGGTGGTTAACCCGTTCTGGCGCAACGCAATGCACAACAATTCTGCGTTGTCAACCCCTACGGTGGCCTCGTTGTGGCCCTGACCTGCACAGTTGATCGCGCCGTTACCGAGTCGCATGTTAAACTGTGAACATCGAAAGGGGCACGGGACACATGATTTTTAAGGTCGGAGACACCGTCGTTTACCCCCACCACGGAGCGGCGCTGATCGAAGCAATCGAGACCCGCACCATCAAGGGTGTGCAGAAAGAGTATCTGGTCCTGAAGGTCGCGCAAGGCGACCTGACTGTTCGGGTTCCCGCAGAGAACGCTGAATACGTCGGCGTCCGCGACGTCGTCGGCCAGGAAGGTCTCGACCGCGTCTTCCAGGTGCTACGCGCGCCACACACGGAGGAGCCGACCAACTGGTCCCGCCGTTACAAGGCCAACCTCGAGAAGCTCGCCTCCGGCGATGTGAACAAGGTGGCCGAAGTGGTTCGTGACCTGTGGCGTCGTGAGCAGGACCGCGGCCTGTCCGCCGGTGAGAAGCGAATGCTCGCCAAGGCTCGTCAGATCCTCGTCGGTGAGCTCGCGCTCGCCGAGGGCACCGACGACGGCAAGGCCGAATCGCTGCTCGACGAGGTCCTCGCCGCGGCATCCTAGAAGTGAACAAGTAAGTGCGACCTGTCGTAGCACTGGTCCCTGCCGCCGGTCGTGGCGTGCGCCTGGGTGAACTCACCCCGAAGGCGTTCGTCCCGGTCGGCGGCACTGCTATGTTCCGGCTCGCCGTCGACGGTCTGATCGCCTCCGGCGCCGTCGACCGGATCGTCGTTGTCGTACCCGCCGAACTGGTCGATGCCGCGACGGCGCTGCTGCCCACCACTCCGCTGACCGGCGGTTCGCCCGCCGCTGTGCCGGTGCAGGTGGTCGTCGGCGGCACCGAGCGCACCGATTCGGTGCGGGCCGGGATCGCCGCCGCGCCCGACGCCGCGTTCTACCTCGTCCACGACGCCGCCCGCGCCCTCACCCCACCGCCGCTGATCGCCCGGGTGGCCGACGCGCTGCGAGCGGGCAGCCAAGCCGTAGTCCCCGCCTTGCCCGTCGTCGACACCGTGAAATCGGTCGACGCCGACGGCATTGTCACCGGCACCCCCGACCGCGCCGGGTTACGCGCCATCCAAACCCCCCAGGGCTTCGCCGCCGACCTGCTCCGCCGCGCCTACGCCACGCCCGGCACCGCCACCGACGACGCGAGCCTGGTCGAACGCCTCGGCGTCGACGTGCGCACCATCGCAGGCGACCCCCTCGCCTTCAAGATCACCACCCCACTCGACCTCCGCCTGGCCGAAGCCCTGCTGGCCGAAGCGAACGCCCCGCACCCCGCCGGCGTCGATACCGGCCCGGCCACCACCCTCGAATCTTCGGCGGCGGCCCGATGAGAGTCGGCATCGGCAGCGATGTCCACCCCATCGAGCCGGGCCGCCCGTGCTGGATGGCCGGCCTACTGTTCCCCGACGTCGACGGCTGCGCGGGCCACTCCGACGGTGACGTGGCCGCCCACGCCCTGTGCGACGCGCTGCTGTCCGCCGCCGGGCTCGGCGATGTGGGCGCGGTCTTCGGCGTCGGCCGTCCCGAATGGGCCGGGGTCACCGGCGCCGCCATGCTCACCGAGGTCCGCAGGCTGCTGGCCGAGGAGGGTTTCGCCGTCGGCAACGCCGCGGTGCAGGTCATCGGCAATCACCCGAAGATCGGCCCACGCCGCGCCGAGGCGCAGAAGGTGCTCGGCGAACTGCTGGACGCGCCGGTCTCGGTCTCGGGAACCACCACCGACGGCCTGGGCCTGACCGGTCGCGGCGAGGGCGTCGCGGCCATCGCCACCTGCCTGTTGACGGCGTGTTCGTAGCCCGAACGGGCCTGCACGTCTCCACCGCGCCACCACACTCACACCGCTCCAATACACCATCGCCGCCCGTGCGGCGAGCCCATGAACCGGCCGGTCAACGCCGCTGCCGTCTCACCGACTAGGATCGAATGCCGTGACCTTGCGCCTTTTTGACACCGACACGCGGACCCTGCGGGAATTCATCCCGCTGGTCCCCGGCCGTGCCTCGGTGTATCTGTGTGGGGCCACTGTGCAGGGCCAGCCCCATATCGGTCACGTGCGCAGTGGCGTGGCCTTCGACGTGCTGCGTCGCTGGCTGCTCGCGCACGACTACGACGTGCGGTTCATCCGCAATGTCACCGATATCGACGACAAGATCCTGAACAAGGCCGCCGAGGCGGGCAGGCCGTGGTGGGAATGGGCGGCGACCCACGAGCGCGCTTTCGACAAGGCCTACGAAACCCTCGGTGTGCTGGCGCCCTCGGCCGAACCGCGCGCCACCGGCCATATCACCCAGATGGTCGAGTTGATGGAGCGGTTGATCCAGCGCGGCCACGCCTATGCCGCCGACGGCGACGTCTATTTCGATGTGCTCAGTTGGCCGAATTACGGTGAGCTGTCGGGCCATAAACTCGACGACGTGCACCAGGGCGAGACCCCCACGCGCGGCAAACGCGATTCCCGCGACTTCACGCTGTGGAAAGCGGCCAAGCCCGGTGAGCCGAGTTGGCCCTCGCCGTGGGGTCCCGGTCGTCCCGGCTGGCACCTGGAATGCTCGGCGATGGCCGAGTTCTATCTGGGCCCGGAATTCGATATCCATTGCGGCGGCATGGATTTGATCTTCCCGCACCACGAGAACGAGATCGCCCAGTCCAAGGCGGCCGGTGACGGTTTCGCGCGGTATTGGCTGCACAACGGCTGGGTGACGATGGGTGGGGAGAAAATGTCGAAGTCGCTCGGCAACGTTCTCTCGGTGCCCAATGTGCTCACCCGGGTGCGGCCGGTGGAATTGCGTTTCTACCTCGGTAGCGCGCATTACCGTTCGATGCTCGAATACTCCGACAAGGCTCTCGACGACGCCGTCGCCTCGTATCAGCGCATCGAAGCCTTCGTCACCCGCGTGCTCGACCGGAGCGGCGAGGTGCCGATCGGTAAATGGACCGACGCGTTCGCCGCCGCGATCGATGACGATCTGGCGGTGCCGAAGGCGCTGGCCGAAATTCATCATGTCGTGCACGAGGGAAATCGCGCGCTGGAATCCGGCGCGGTCGAGACCGCGGTCGAATTGGCCGGTCAGGTGCGGGCGATGCTGGCGATTCTCGGCGTAGACCCGCTCGACGAACAGTGGTACACCCCCGCCGACAATTCGGCGGCGATCGACGCGCTCGACGTTCTCGTCGGCACGGAGTTGGAACGCCGGGCCAACGCGCGGGCGGAAAAGAACTGGGCAGAAGCCGATGCCGCACGGGATCGGCTCATCGCCGCGGGTATCGAGGTAACCGATACCCCGCAGGGGCCGGAGTGGTCGCTGGGCGCATCTAGCGGAAAGGCGAACTGATGGCAGGCAATTCACAGCGACGCGGAGCAGTACGTAAGAGCGGCACGAAGAAGGGGCAGGTCGCCGGTTCCGGTGGCAAGCACCGCCGCGGCCTCGAGGGCCGGGGTGCGACCCCGCCCGCCGAGGCGCGCACCAAGCATCCGGCCGCCAAGCGGGCCCGTGCGGCGGAGAAGGCCAAAGCGGCTGCGGTGCAGGGCCGCTCGGCCGGTCGGGGTGTCCCGCGCGCGGGTCGCAAGTCCGACGAGGGTCCCGAGTTGGTGCTCGGCCGCAACCCCGTGCTCGAGTGCCTGCGCGCCGACGTGCCCGCGACCGCGCTGTACGTGGCGGTCGGCACCGAGAACGACGATCGCCTCTCCGAGAGCGTGCAGCGTGCCGCCGACATGGGCATCTCCATTCTCGAGGTCCCGCGCACCGATCTGGATCGGTTGAGCGCCAACGGTTTGCACCAGGGTGTCGCCCTGCAGGTGCCGCCGTACCGCTACGCCCACCCCGACGATCTGCTCGACCGGGTGAAGGCTACCGCCGAGCCCGCCCTGCTGGTCGCGCTCGACAACATCACCGATCCGCGCAATCTCGGCGCCGTGATCCGCTCGGTGGCCGCGTTCGGTGGTCAGGGTGTGCTGATTCCGCAGCGTCGCAGTGCCAGCGTCACCGCGGTGGCGTGGCGGACCAGTGCGGGCGCGGCGGCGCGGCTGCCGGTCGCGCGGGCCACCAATCTGACTCGCACGCTGAAGGATTACGCCGCCAACGGCATGCAGATCGTGGGCCTCGACGCCGACGGCGACACCACCCTGGACAACTTCGACGGCAGCGTGCCGACCGTGGTCGTCGTCGGTTCGGAGGGCAAGGGCCTGTCGCGTCTGGTTCGCGAGAACTGCGATTCGATCCTGAGCATCCCGATGGCGGGGCCGGTCGAGTCGTTGAACGCCTCGGTCGCGGCTGGTGTGGTGCTGGCCGATATCGCCCGCCAGCGTCGACTGGGCTGAGTTCGCCGAGGGCCGCTTGGCGCGTAGCACGCGTCAGCGGCCTTCGGGCACAGTAGAATTCGCCGGGTGGCGATTCCTAATCAGCCGATCGGTGAGACGGTCGAGCACCCGCAGGCCAACCTGATCCTCGTGCTCGGGCTGCTCAGTCCGTTCTGCTGTGGGCTGTTCGGGCCGGTCGCGTGGGTGCTCGGTAAGCGGGCACTCAACGAGATCGACAATTCCTACGGCGCCCTCAGCGGTCGCGATCAGGTGTTGATCGGCTATATCGCGGGCGTCATCGGCACGATCATGATGTTGCTGTTCGCGCTGCTGTACCTGGCCGGTACCTGCAACGGCAACTTCTGATCAGTCCAGGCTCGGACGCGCGCCGGGGGCGTCCCACGCGGGCCATTCGTCGTTGACGCTGCCGGTCCAGTTCGGCGGGCGCCGCTCCTTGAACGCCACCATCGCCTCGCCGCCGTCGACGCTCTTGGCAACATGGGCGTTGAGTTCGGATTCGAGCTGTCCGACCACGGTCGGGGTCATGCCGAGGCTCTCCCAGATCAGTCGTTTGGTGAGCGCGACCGGCAGGGGAGCGGTGCCGCTCGCGATGTCGTGGGCCACCGCCATCGCGGTCATCAGGACCTCGTCGGCGGGCAGGGCGGCGTTGGCCAGGCCGAGCGTCTTGGCTTCCTCCCCGTCGAAGGTGCGGCCGGTGAGCATGATGTCGGCGGCGTTGGCCAGTCCGGCCAGTCGAGGCACGGTCCAGTGCGCGAATCCGTCGGCGAGCACCCCGCGCCGCACCTGATTGAGCCCGTAGACGGCGTCGCGCGCGAAATACCGCAGGTCACATTGGAGAGCCAGGGCCAGTCCGATGCCGACCGCGTGCCCGTTCACGGCGGCGATCACCGGTTTGCGGACCTGCCACGGCGGCGGATCGAGGGTCGCGCTCACGTCGCCCCCGCGCGCGGCCAGGTCGGCGCCCGCGCAGAAGGCGGGCGGGGTGCCGGTGATGACGACGGCGCGGATGGCGTCCTCGAGATCGCAGCGGCGTAGCGCGGCGCTCAGCTCGGCGGCCATCGTGGGGGTGACGGCGTTCTGCTTCGCGGGCCGGTTGAGCGTCAGTAGCGCGACGCCGGCTTCGACATCGACGAGCAATTCCGAACTCATGGCCGAATCGTACTAGCGACCGGTCAGCAAGTGGCCTTATCGCCCGACTCAGCGCGCGTGCGCGAGCTGGCGGCTCCGATGGCCGATCACCCGGCACACCAGGTAGATGGTGAACGAGATGCCGGTCACGAAGGTCGACACCGGGACCCCGGGCGCCAGCGACAGCAGCAGCCCGCCGACCGCGGACACCTCGGCGAAGATCACCGACAGCACCGTCGCCCGCAGCGGACTCGAGGTCAGCTGCGCGGCCGCGGCGGCCGGGGTGATCAGCAGTGCCAGCACCAGCAGCGCGCCCACGATCTGCACGCCGAAGGCGGCGGTGATGCCGAGCAGCACCGCGAACACCACCGACAGCGCCCGCACCGGCACCCCGCGCGCGATCGCGACCTCGGGGTCGGAGCTGGCGAACAGCAGCGGCCGGTACACCACGGCCAAGACGGCGAGCACGCACGCGGTGCAGGTGACCAGCAGCGCCAGTCCGTCGTAGCCGACGCCCGCGACCTGCCCGGTGAGCAGCGAGAATTTCGACCCGGCGCGTTCGGGCGCCAACCACAGGAACAGCACCGACAGCCCGAGCCCGAACGAGAGCACCACCGCGATCACCGAATCGCGTTCGCGCGCACGCGAACCCAACCACCCGAACAGCACCGCCGCGACCACCGACCCGGCGATGGCGCCGAACCCGACGCCGACACCCACGAGCAGCGCCGCCGACGCGCCGGTCAGCGACAGTTCGCTGGTGCCGTGCACCGCGAACGACATCTGCCGCGCCACGATCAGCGGTCCGATCAGCCCGGCCAGCAACCCCAGCAGCGCACTGGCCAGCAGCGCCTGCTGAACGAAGTCGTAGCTGAGCAGATTCGCGGTGGTCCCGAAGTCGAACATCTGCTGAAAAACCTTGGTGAGCTTGTCCATCAGGCGGTTCCGCCCAGCGCGTCGATCTCGTCGCCGGTGCCGACCACGACCAGCCGTCCGCGCACGCGCAGCACCTCCACCTCGGTTCCGTACAGCTCCGACAGCGTCGCCGAGGTCATCACCTCGTCGGGCGTGCCGATCCGGAAGCCGCCGTCGACCAGGTACAGCACCCGATCCACCAGCGGCAGGATCGGATTGATCTCGTGGGTCACGAACAGCACCGCGGTGTCGTGTTCGCGGCGGCGCTTGTCGACGAGTTCGGCGACGAGTTTCTGATTGGCCATGTCCAGGCTCAGCAGCGGTTCGTCGCACAGCAGCACCGACGGATCGCCGACGAGGGCCTGGGCGACCCGCAACCGCTGCTGTTCACCGCCCGACAGCGTCTCCAACGAGGCGTGCGCGAAGTCCTGCGCCCCGACCGCCGCGATGGCGGCCGCCACCTTCTCGGCCCGTTCCCGGCGACCACGCCAGCCCAGTCCCCACCGATGCCCGTCGACGCCGAGCCCGACCAGATCGACGCCGCGCAACTGCACCCCGGCGTCGATCGTCTTCTGCTGCGGCACGTATCCGATGCCCGGATTCCCGACCGTGGCCGCGCGACCGGCGATCTCCGCGCTGCCCGAACTCAGGGCCAGCCGTCCGAGCAGCACGCGCAGCAGCGAGGTCTTGCCCGACCCGTTGGGCCCGAGCACGGCGATGAACTCACCGGGCGCCACGTCGAGGTCGAGGTCGTGCCAGAGGGTGCGCTCACCGAAGGACATGCTCGCCCCGCGCAGGCGGATCGCGGAATCGGTGGTCTCGATTCGCGCGGTCGTCACGGTGCTCAACACGGCTCCCTCGGTGCTGGTCATGGTCAGCGCAGTGCGGCGGCCAGCGCCTTGGCGTTGGCGGTCTGCCACTGGATGTAATCGGTTCCCTCGGGCAGGGTCTCGGTGACCTCGACGACGGTGACGCCCGCGGTCTGCGCGGCGGCGCGCAGGTCCTGGGTGATCTTGTCCTCGGTCTGGGTGTTGTAGATCAGGGCCTTGACCTGCTTGTTGGTGATCAGGTCGCGGGTGGCGGCGACGGCGGCCGGGGACGGGTCGGTCTCCTGCTCGATCGCTTCCTGGAAGTCGTGCGGGGTCTTGTCCTGGGCGGTCGCGGCGACGAGCAGGTAGTGCGCGAGCGGCTCGGACTGTGCGACCGGCGCGTTCGGGGTCTGCGCGGCGATGGTGCCGGTGATGGTGCTGATGCCGATGAGCTGGTTCTTGAAGGCCAGCGCGCGCTCGGTGTAGGCGCTCGCGTTGGCGGCGTCGACCTGGCCGAGTTCGGCGGCGATCTGATCGGCGACGGCGGCGACGGTGGTCACGTCGTACCAGACGTGCTCGTTCTCGTCGCTCTTGTCGGTGCGCTGCTCGAAGGCTTCGACGGTGCGCTTGTCCTTGCCGGAGATCGCCTTCTCGATGAACTCGTCGTAGTGCCCACCGTTGAACACGACCAGGTCCGCGTCGCTGATCTTGGCGGTGTCGGAGGCCGAGGTCTCGAACGAGTGCGGGTCGGCGGCCGGGTCGCTGATGATCGAGGTCACCTGGGCATCCGGTCCCGCGACGGCCGAGGCCACCGAGCCCCACACATTGGTGGAGGCGACGATCTGGGGGGTATCGGACTCGGTGGAGCCGCCACCACAGGCGCTGAGCACGACCGTGGCCACCACTCCCGCTGTGAGTCCGGCACAAAGACGGGCGAATCGTGTGTTCACGGAGGTACTCCTGCTGCGAGCTCTAGATCATAATGGAAACCGTTACCGTTTTAGATTAGCAGGACAGTCGCGGTTCAGATGACGAGCTGGATGAGTTCGTGCACACAGTCGAACGGCCGACGCTCTCAGTGAGAACGCCGGCCGCTCGACCTGTCGCGCTTAGTTCGTGCCCGCCGACACGGGCATGAGCGTCTGCTGACTCAGCAGCTGGGCACAGCGCAGGAGGCCCAGGTGGCTGTAGGCCTGCGGGTGGTTGCCCAGCGAGCGCTCGGCGACCGGGTCGTACTCCTCGCTGAGCAGGCCGGTAGGCCCCGCCGCGGCGACGAGCTGGGCGAACAGGGCCTCCGCGTCGGAGCGGCGGCCGATCAGCAGGTACGCCTCGACCAGCCAGGCGGCGCAGAGGTGGAAGCCGCCCTCGCCGCCGGGCAGGCCGTCGTCGTGGTGGTAGCGGTACACGGTGGCGCCGCTGCGCAGTTCGGCCTCGGTGGCCACGACGGTCGCGGCGAAGCGCGGGTCGGCGGGGTCGATCAGGCCGCTCAGACCGATGTGCAGGGTCGCGGCGTCGAGATCGGTGCCGTCGTAGGCGGCGGTGTAGGACTGGACCTCGTCGTTCCAGCCCTTGTCCTTGACCTCGGCGGAGATGGTCTCGCGCAGGACCGCCCACTCGGGATCGGCGGGTCGATCGAAGCGCGCGGCCAGGGTGAGGGCACGGTCGATGGTCAACCAGCCCATCACCTTCGAGTACACGTGGTGGCGCGGGTTACCGCGGATTTCCCAGATGCCGTGGTCGGGTTCGGTCCAGCGGCGCTGCACCGCCGAGACCATCGCGTGCACGAGTTCCCAGTCGGCGTCGGGCAGCGCCTTGGCCGGGGCGGTGATGCCCTGCCGTTCACGCTCGTGCGCCATCGAGGTGATCAGGTCCACGATCGGCCCGAACACATCGAGCTGCACCTGCATATTGGCCGCGTTGCCCACGCGCACCGGCCGCGACCCGGCGTACCCGGGCAGCAGGTCGATCACGGCTTCGGGCGGCAGCGTCTCGCCGTAGATCGTGTACAGCGGGTGCAACCGCTCGGGTCCGGGCAGTGTGTCGAGCACCTTGTGGACCCAGCCCAGGAACTCCTCGGCCTCGGTCAGCGAGCCCAGCGTCACCAGCGCCTGCGCGGTCAGCGACGCGTCGCGCAGCCAGCAGTAGCGGTAGTCCCAGTTGCGCACGCCGCCGATGTCCTCGGGCAGCGAGGTGGTCGCCGCGGCCAGGATCGACCCCGACGGGCGATGCACCAGCCCGCGCAGGGTCAGCGCCGAGCGCTTCATCAGGTCGGGCTTGAGCGGGGGCAACCGCAACCCCGAGGCCCACTGCGACCAGTACTGCTCGGCCAGCGAACGCCGCTGCGGCTCCGGCGTCATCGACGGCGCGAGATCGGCGGTGCCGCAGCGCAATTCGAGCACGACGGGAGCCGGGGCCGGATCGACCACCGCGCGCGCCTGCTGATTGGTGCCGTCGGAGAGGATCTCCCACTCCACCCCGGGCGAGCGCAGCACGATCGGATCGTTGGTGCCGCTCACCACGAGCCCGTTGCGCACGGCCTCCATGCGCACCGGCACCTGCCCGAATTCCGGCTGCGGCGCGAAGGTCACCACGGCCTTGGCGGTGCCGGTGATCACGCGGGTCAGATCGGTGCGGTCCGGCGCCACGTCGTGCGGCAGGTAGTCGGCCACTTGCAAACTGGCCCAGCGGGTTTCGACGGTCATGGTGCCGTCCACGTACCGCTGTGACAGCGGCAGGCTCGGCCGTTCCGGCGCCACGGTGAAGTGGCCTGCCGCCGCGCCGCCGAGCAGATGGGCGAACACCGCCGCCGAGTCCGGTTCGGGATGACAGAACCAGGTGACGGTGGCGTCGGGGGTGAGCAGCGCGACCGAACGCGGGCTGGCCAGCATGCTCAGCCGCTCGATGCGCGGCGCGCTCGCCCCGGCCAGCCAGGTGCGGCGCTCCTCGGCCAGGAACGCCAGCGCGCGCGCCACGTCCTCGGTGGAGTCGACGCGCAGCTTGGCCAGGCTCTCGCCCTCGCCGACCTTGATGCCCACATCGGGCCCCGACAGCACCCGGAACGCCTTCTCGTCGGTGACGTCGTCACCGAAAAACACCGCGGCGGAAGCACTTTCCTGATGGCGGATGGTGTCGAGCGCGGTGCCCTTGTCGGTCGGGATGACCGCCAGCTCGATCACCGCCTTGCCCTCGGTCACCTGGACGCCGTCCCAGGCCGCGGGGCCCTGGCGCGCGGAAACCAGTGCGCGCCTGCCGATCTCGGGGCTGGCGTTGCGCACGTGCAGTGCGGCGCTGGCCGGTTTCATCTCCACCGTCACACCCGGGTTGTCGGCGGCGATCTGGGTGAAGGCGGAATTGATCTCCGTCAGTAGCTTTTTGGCGTCGTTGTCGATCGCGTGGACGAAGCCCACGTCGAATTCCGAGCCGTGACTTCCGATCAACTGCACCTCGACGGGCAGTCGCGACAGCGCCGCCAGATCGCGTAGTGCCCGACCCGATATCACCGCGGCCGTGGTGTTGGCCAACCCCGCCAGCGCGCGCAGGGCGCTGACCGATTCCCGCTGGGGAAACGCTTTCGACGGGTCGGACACGATCGGGGCGATAGTCCCGTCGTAGTCCGAGGCAACCAGCAGCCGTGGCACGCGCGCGACCGACGCCAGTGCACGGCGGAGTTCCAAGGGCAGATCCTGTGCGCTCACGCATCCAACCTAGTGATGGGAGGAGTTGATCAGGGGGCGCGAAAAACAATACTGGGTCAAATTTGTCGCGCGGGCGGCGCGGCGGGTTGTGCGAACGCCGTCGAGCCGTTTGCCCGCGACCTTACGGCAACTCCGCCGTCATCGCGCGGTCACCGGGCCGCGGGCACGCCGACCGCACCCGTGGCGTTGACGTGCCGATACCCCGGTGAATGCACGATTTCGCATATGCGATCGCGACTATGTATCGGCTCGTCGCTATGGGCGTTTTATCCCGATGTTGCCGGAAGATATATCTTCGGCGTCGATCAGCCGCGATCACCCAGCAACAGGTCGACGGTCAGCTCGAGTCGTTCGGTGACATCGGTCGCAGAAGCGCGTCGGGTGAGCCAGGCCACCAGATTCGACAGCCACACATCCGAGATCACGCGCGCGATGGCGAGCTGGCGGTCGTCGGGTTCGCCGTCGCTCATGGCGCGGGCGAAGACCCGGTCCATCACCTTGCCGACCCGGTCCACCTCGGCGGCGGCCGAGGCGTCGGCGAACATGAACGCGCGCGTCATGGCCTCGGTGAGCAGCGGGTCGCGCTGCATCATCCGGGTGATCTGGGTGAGCAGGCCGTGCATGCGCTCGGACGGGCCGTCGCCGGGCAGCGGCTTGCGCTTGCCCTCGAAGTTCTCGAATTCCCTGGCCAGGGCCGAGACCAGCAGGTGCACCTTGGACGGGAAGTACCGGTAGAGGGTGCCGACGGCGACGTCTGCCCGCTCGGCGACCGCCCGCATCTGCACGGCGTCGTAGCCGCCCTTGGAGGCCAGCGCGAGGGTGGCGTCGAGGATGCGCTTGCGCCGGTCGCGTTGCGCGCTGGAACTGAGCTCCTCCTCGGACAGCGTCGTCACGGTGGGCGTTGGTGCGGGACTGTCCATCGTGGAAACCCTTTCGCTTCAGTGGAATCACATCGGGCCGAGCACGAGCGAGTGTAGGTCTCTTGACTTATACCCGGCCCGGATATTAGAACATGTTCTAGGAGTGGGAACCACGCCGGAAGGGCGGATCTTTCTGTGACCATCGCCACCACTGACGAGCATAAAGCCGTCGCGGCGTCGCTGCGAGGCTGGGCGAGTTCGCATCCGCCGATTGAAACAATGCGGGTCCGCGGGTCGGGGGCCTGGCGTGAGTACTGGCCCGCGCTGCGCGAGTTCGGCCTGTTCGAGGTGGCCGTTTCGCCGGACGATGGCGGGCTCGGTGGCACGGTCACCGATCTCGCGGTGATGCTCGAGCAGGCCGGAGACGACCTGGTCGGGGGGCCTGTGCTGGCCACGGCGCTGGCCGGACTGATCGCCGGGGCAGTGCTCGACGAGCCGTGCGCGGTGGCGATCCCCGGCGAGGACCAGGCCGCGAAAGCCGTCGCGACCGAGTCCGGTTGGATACTCAGCGGCACTTGGGATTTCGTCTACGGGGCGGATGCGGACACCCGGCTGCTGGTCCCCGCCAACACGATCGACGGAATCCGCTGGCTGCTGGTTCCCCCTGCGGCCGTGGCGATCTCACCGCTCCCCCACGGCGACCACACCGTCCCCCTGGCTCGCGTGAGCGCCACCGAGGTGGCCGTCCCGCTCGAACACGGTTTCGCCCCCACCGCCGATGTCACCGACCTGTTCGTCACGCTCGCGGTGGCCGAGCTCGCCGGCCTCGCCGGGTGGTGCCTGCGCACCGCCGTCGAATACGCCCGCGTCCGTGAGCAATTCGGCAAACCCATCGGCAGTTTCCAGGCGATCAAACACCTGTGCGCCTGGATGCTGTGCCGCACCGAACTCATCCGCGCGGTCGCCGCCGACGCCGCCGCCGCGCTCGACGAGGGCGGCGCCGAACTGCCCATCGCCGCCGCAGTGGCCGCCGCGGTGGCCCTCGACGCCGCGGTCGACACCGCCAAGGACGCCATCCAGGTGCTCGGCGGCATCGGCTTCACCTGGGAGCACGACGCGCACTTCTACCTGCGTCGGGCGAGTTCGCTGCGCCAGCTGCTCGGCGGGTCGCCGCGCTGGCGGGCCCGCGTCGCCGAGCTCACCAGGGCCGGTCTGCGCCGCAGCACCGGCATCGAACAGCTCCTCGGCACGGTCGACACCGCCCTGGCCGACGAGATCGCCGCCATCGCCGCCCTCGACCCCGCCGAGCAGCCGCGCGCCCTGGTCGACGCGGGCCTGGTCATGCCGCACTGGCCCCGACCGCACGGCCGCGCCGCCGACCCGATGACCTGCCTCCAGATCGCCGATCAGCTGCGCCGCGCCGAGCTGACCGTCCCCGAACTCGCCGTCGCGGGCTGGGCGATCCCGACCCTGCTGCGCTTCGGCACGCCGGAGCAGCAGGACCGCTTCATCCGCCCGACCCTGCACGGCGAGGTCATCTGGTGCCAGCTGTTCAGCGAACCCGGCGCGGGCTCGGACCTCGCCGCCCTGCGGACCTCGGCCGAGAAGGTCGACGGCGGCTGGGTGCTGCGCGGCCAGAAGGTCTGGACCTCCCTCGCCGCCACCGCCAACTGGGGCATCTGCCTGGCCCGCACCGATCCGAGTGCGCCCAAGCATCGCGGCATCAGTTACTTCGTCGTCGATATGCGCGCGCTCGGTGTGCGGGTGCGCCCGCTGGTGCAGATCACCGGCGACGACCGGTTCAGCGAGGTCTTCCTCGACGACGTGTTCGTGCCCGACGACGGCCTGGTCGGCGCGGTGAACAACGGCTGGAAGATCGCGCGCACCACCCTGTCGGCCGAACGGGTCGCGATGGGCGGCGGCGGAATCGGCGGCGCGCTCGAGACCCTGCTCGACCGTTACCCGGTCGGCGGCTGGGGCACGGAACTGCGGGAGGACCGCTTCGGCGCCCTGATCGCCTCCTCGATCGCCGGTTCCCTGCTGGAACAGCGCATCGCGGTGGCGACGGTGGCCGGGACCGACGCGGGCCCGCAGGCGGGCGTCCGCAAGCTCGTCGGCGTGCGCCACCGCCAGGACCTGGCCGAATACGCGCTGGAACTGTCCGGCCCCGACGGCGCCCTCGACGACGAGGCCATGAAGGAATTCCTGCTGACGCGGTGCCTGTCCATCGCGGGCGGCACCGAACAGATCCTGCTGACCGTGGCCGCCGAACGCATTCTCGGTCTCCCGCGCGACACGGACAGCTAGCTCGATGAGGGAGGACGCGGTGGACTTCACCCGCGACGAAAGCGCCGACGCGGTAGCCGAGGTGGTGGTGAGCCTGCTCGAACGCGAGTCGGCTCGGAACATGGAACTGTGGCCGCGCCTGGTCGACTCCGGGTTGCTCGCGGTGGCGGTGCCCGAGCGGTTCGGCGGCGACGGCATGGGCCTGCCGGAGGTGTCGGCCCTGCTCATGGAGTTGGCGACCGACGCCGTGGCGGTGCCCGCCCTGCCGACCTTCGGATTCGGGGTGTTGCCGCTGGTGGACCTGCTGTCCGACGAGCCGGCGCGGCGCGTACTCGCCGAGGTCGACAAGGGCACCATCATCACCGCCGCCCTCAACGAACCCGGCCGACCCTTCACCGTCACACCGACCACCCGGGCGGTCCGCGCCGGCGACACGGTGCGGATCACCGGCCGCAAGCCCGGCGTCCTCTACGCCGCCGAGGCGTGCTGGATCCTGGTCCCCACCGATAGCGGTGTGGCACTGGTGGATTCGGCATCGCCCGGCCTCGAGATCGTCGCGGTGGCGGGTTCGGCCGGCATCCCGGAGGCGACCGTCGTCCTGAACGAGGTCGAGATCCCGGCCGATCACCTCCTGCCCGACGCGCTGCACACCCTGCACCGTCACGCCCTGGCCTGCATCGGCGCCGTCGCCGACGGCCTGTTGAAGGGCGCGATCACCCTGACCGCCGAGCACGTGCGCACCAGGGAGCAGTTCGGCCGTCCGCTGGCCGAATTCCAGGCGGTGGCCCAGCAGATCGCCGACCTGTACGTGGTCTCGCGCACCCTGCACGTGGCCGCCGAATCCGCGTGTTGGGCACTGGCGCAGCAGGATCGATCACCCGAACACCAGCACCGCGTCGACGAGGACCTCGACGTGCTCGCCTACTGGGTCGCCGCCGAACTCCCGCGCGCCATGCAGAAGTGCCACCACCTGCACGGCGGTCTCGGCGTCGACATCACCCATCCCATGCACCGCTACTACTCACAGGCCAAAGACCTCGCCCGTCTCCTCGGCGGCGCGGGCCTGCGGCTCGACCTTCTTGGAGCCAGATGTTCATCGATCTGACCGCCGAACAGCGGCGGCTACGCGACGAATTACGTTCCTACTTCGCCGATCTCGTCACCCCCGCCGAAGCCGCCGCCATGTCGGTCGACCGCCACGGCGACACCTACCGCGAGGTGGTGCGCCGGATGGGTCGTGACGGTTGGCTCGGCGTCGGCTGGCCCAAGGAGTTCGGCGGCCAGGGCTTCGGCCCGATGGAGCAGCAGATCTTCTTCAACGAGGCTGTGCGAGCGGATGTTCCGCTCCCGCTGGTCACCCTGCTGACGGTCGGACCGACCTTGCAGAAGTACGGCACCGAAGCCCAGAAGCGCAAGTTCCTCCCCGGAATCCTGTCCGGCGACCTGCATTTCGCCATCGGCTACTCCGAACCCTCGGCGGGCACCGACCTCGCCGCGCTGCGCACCACGGCGGTCCGCGACGCGAACGGCGACTGGATCGTCAACGGCCAGAAGATCTTCACCACCGGCGCCCACGAGGCCGACTACATCTGGCTGGCCTGTCGCACCGGTTCGACCGAGTCCCGCCACCGTGGCATCACGATCCTGATCGTCGACACCACCGACCCCGGCTACTCGTGGACCCCGATCATCACCTGCGACGGCGCCCACCACACCAACGCCACCTACTTCGACGACGTGCGCGTCCCCGCGGACATGCTGGTCGGCGAGGAGAATCGCGGCTGGCGGCTGATCACCACCCAGCTCAACCACGAGCGCGTCAGCCTCGGCCCGTCGGGCAAGATCGAACAGCTCTACGACCGCCTGCGCGACTGGTCGGCCGCGCACGAGCTGCTCGCCGAACCGGAGGTGCGCCGAGCGCTCGGCCGCGTGCGAACCATGGTGCGGCTCAACGAACTCCTGAACTGGCAGGTCGCCGCCGCCGACACCACCGCCGATCCCAACGCCGTGATCGCCGACGCCTCGGCCACCAAGATCTTCTCCACCGAATCCCTCCAGGAGGCGGGCCGCCTGGTCGAGGAGATCATCGGCCGCTACGGCGACCCCGCCGAGCCCGACACCGCCGCTCTGCTCACCTGGCTCGACCGTCGTACGAAACAGAACCTCGTGGTCACCTTCGGCGGCGGCGTCAACGAGATCATGCGCGAACTCGTCGCCACCGCCGGCCTGGCCCTGCCGCGCGTCCCCCGATGAACCAGGAGCTCCGCATGGCGGAAAGCATTACCCCGGAGGACATCCCGGCGGCACTGGCGACACTGTCGGCGGCGGGGGAGTCGTCCCCGCGACCCGGCCGCGACCCGGTGAACCAGCCGATGATCAACAACTGGGTCGAAGCCCTCGGCGACACCAACCCGATCTACGTCGACGACGAAGCCGCCAGGGCCGCAGGGTATCCCGGCATCGTCGCCCCGCCCGCCATGGCCCAGGTGTGGACGATGAACGGCCTGCGCGGCATCCGTACCGCCGACGACCCGCTCGGCCTGGCGACCCAACTCCTCGACGCCGCGGGCTACACCTCCGTCGTCGGCACCAACTGCGAACAGACCTACCACCGCTACCTGCGGCCGGGCGAGGAGGTGACGGTCACCAGCCGACTCTCGGAATTCAAGGGCCCCAAGCGAACTGCCCTCGGCGACGGCTGGTTCCTCACCTTCACCACCACCTGGTCGGTCGGCGACGAACCGGTCACCGAAATGCTCTTCCGCATCCTCAAATTCGCCCCGACCCCGTCGACCGCCCCCGACTCCGTGACACCGGAACCCGCATCTCAACCTGCCGCCCCGGCGCCTTCGGTGCAGAACCCCGATACGGCGATATCGGGTCCCGAGCACGCACCACCCGAGCGGGTCGGCCCGGTGATCTCCCGCGATACCGAGTTCTTCTGGGCGGGAACCGAAATCGGCGAACTCCGTATCCAACGCCTCCCCGACGGCACCCTGCACCACCCCCCGATCCCCGCGCTGTGGCAGGAAAAATCCGAGACCACCGACTACCTCGTCGCCGCGGGCACCGGCACGGTGTTCAGCTTCGTCGTGCACCACGCCCCCAAGGTCCCCGGCCGCGACCTCCCCTTCGTCGTCGCCCTGGTCGAACTCGACGAGGGCGTCCGCATGCTCGGCGAGCTGCGCGGTCTCGCCCCGGCCGAGGTCGCCATCGGCGCACCCGTCCGCGTCGGTTTCGAGAAGCTCGCCGACGGCACGGTTCTGCCGTACTGGCAGGCGACCCGGTGAGCGACCGCCACGCGGCCGTCCCGGGTGGAGTCGACCCGCGCGGCGTCGACCATCGGTCCACGCGATCGGCCCGCATCATCGGCCAGGAAGGGGCACACCCGTGACAACAACCATCGATCCCACCGCCGCCGAGGTGGGAGACACTCTGCCGGAGTTGGTGATCCACGCCGACCCCACCTTCGTGATCAGCACCGCGCTGGCCACCAGGGACTTCCAGGACGTCCACCACGACCGCGACAAGGCGATCGAACGCGGCTCCGCCGACATCTTCGTCAACATCCTCACCGACACCGGCCTGGTCCAACGTTTCGTCACCGACTGGGCGGGCCCGCGAGCCCGCGTGAAGTCCATCGCCCTACGCCTGGGCGTCCCGCTGTATTCCGGTGACACCCTGACACTTTCGGGAGCCATCACCGACATCAGCGGCGACGACATCACCATCGCCGTGCGCGGCACCGACAGTCTCGGCGAACACATCACCGCCACCGCCGTGATCGCCCTTCCCGCTCCGGAGTCGACATGACCACACCCCTGTCCGGCCGCGCCGCCATCGTCGGCATCGGCGCCACCGACTTCTCGAAGGACTCCGGCCGCAGCGAGTTGCGGTTGGCCGCGGAGGCGGTCAGCGCGGCCCTGGCCGACGCCGGCCTGACGCCGAACGATGTCGACGGCCTCACCACCTTCACCATGGACACCAATACCCAGGCCGCCGTGGCCAGGGCCGTCGGCATCCCGAGCCTGAAGTTCTTCAGCCACATCGGATATGGCGGCGGCGCGGCCTGCGCCACGGTCCAGCAGGCCGCCATGGCCGTGGCTACCGGCATCGCCGATGTCGTGGTCGCCTACCGGGCCTTCAACGAGCGTTCGGGCGCCCGCTTCGGCCAGTTCTCCCCGGCCCTGGCCGCCGCGCCCACCTCCTCGGGCATCGACGCGGGCTGGGCCTACCCGCAGGGCCTCGGGACCCCGGCCGCCCAGGTCGCGATGGTCGCCCGCCGCTACATGCACGTCACCGGCGCCACCAGTGCCGATTTCGGCGCCGTGGCCGTGGCCGACCGCAAGCACGCGGCGGTCAACCCGAACGCCTTCTTCTACGGCAAGCCGATCACCCTCGAACAGCACCAGGATTCCCGCTGGATCGCCGAGCCCCTGCACCTGCTCGACTGCTGCCAGGAGTCCGACGGCGGCGTGGCCATCGTGGTCACCAGCGCCGAACGCGCCCGCGACCTCCCGCAGCGTCCCGCGCTCATCGCCGCGGCCGCCCAGGGCAGCGCCGCCGACCAGTACGTCATGACCAGCTACTACCGCGACGCCATGACCGGCCTGCCCGAAATGGGCCTGGTCGGCGACCAACTCTGGGCCCAGAGCGGCCTGACCCCCGCCGACATGCAGGCCGCCATCCTCTACGACCACTTCACCCCCTTCGTCCTCATGCAGCTCGAGGAACTGGGTTTCTGCGCGCGCGGCGAGGCCAAGGACTTCATCGCCGACGGCGCCATCGAACTCGGCGGCCGCCTCCCGCTCAACACCCACGGCGGCCAACTCGGCGAGGCCTACATCCACGGCATGAACGGCATCGCCGAGGCGGTCCGCCAGCTCCGCGGCACGTCGGTCAACCAGGTCGACGACCTCGACCGCATCCTCGTCACCGCCGGAACCGGCGTCCCCACTTCGGGATTGGTGCTCACGTCGTAACCCTCTCGTACGCTCGACCAGGTGACTCCCCGCCACCTGGTCGACGTGCACATCCTGCTGATCCGTGATGAGCGGGTCCTGTTGAGCCTGCGCCGCAGCGGCGACGAGTTCGATCACCGCTGGCACCTACCGTCGGGAAAACTCGAGGCGGGCGAGTCGGCAGCGGCGGCCGCGGTCCGCGAAGCCGCGGAGGAGGTAGGGGTCGACATCGATCCAGCCGACTTACGACTGCTCCACGTCGCACACGTCACCGCCCCTGACCGCGACTCCCGCCTCGGCTTGTTCTTCCGAACCGAAAATTGGCGCGGTGAACCCTTCAATCGCGAACCCGACAAATGCTATGCACTGCAATGGTTTCCGCTGAGCAAGTTACCCGCCGACCTGATCGAATACTCCGCTCTCGGCTTGACCGCAGCGAACTCTCCCGCACCCTATTCCGAATTCGGTTGGCCGGGTCGATGATTCAGGAGGTTCGCATGGACGTGGTGCTCGACCCCGCGCAGCAGGCGGCCGCAAGCGCGCTCGATTCCCTGCTCGACCGGGACGGCCGCCCGCTTCGGCGCGGTGGCGGTCCGGTACGAGGGGGTCGCGCTGAGGGTGGGCGGGTGTTCGGGATTTCGCGGGGGCGTCGGCTCAGGCGCGGTAACCGGGATGTCGATCAGTCCGGGCAGCCCGCCGAGCTCACCGCTCGTTCCGGCATCTACCTGCACGGTCGGCCGGGTCGCGGCAAGACCATGGTGATGGACCGCTTCTTCGCGCGTGTCGACGCACAGCGCAAGCGCCGCTTCCACTTTCACACCTTCTTCGCCGCCCTGCACGCCACCACCCACGAGCTCGGCTCGATCGAACGCGCCATCGACGAGCTCCTCGGCGACGCCGACCTGGTCTGCTTCGACGAATTCCACGTCAACGACATCGGCGACGCCATGCTCATCGCCCGCCTGCTCGACGCCCTCTTCGCGGGGCGCCGCACTCTTGTCGTCACCTCGAACTATCGCCCCCACGACCTGCTGCCCAACCCCCTGTTCCACGACCGCTTCGTCCCCACCATCGAGCAGATCCTGGCCCACCTCACCGTCGTCACCCTCGACGGACCTCTCGATTACCGCTCCCTGGCACCCACGCGCACCACCGGTTTCGCCTCGGGCCGCTACGTCATCACACCCGGGCCCGCGAGTGCGCGGCCGAGCACCGCGCCGCCCGTCGACCTCGGCAACGGCCGCACGATCCGAGCCCACACCACCCCCGACACCATCACCGTCGACTTCCACCACCTCTGCGCCGTCGCCACCAGCCCGGCCGACTACCTCCACCTGACCCGCCGATTCCAGCGCTGGACCCTGCACTCGGTGCCCCGCCTGCGCGAGGTCCCGCCCGACTGGTCCATGCGGCTGGTCAACCTCGTCGACGTCCTCTACGACGCCGACCTCCCCCTCACGATCCTGGCCCCGGAACCGGCACACGAACTGACCACCGGGGTGCCCGCGATACCCGATCTGACACGCGCCGCCAGCCGACTCAGTGAGTTGTCATTAACCGAAGCAACGGGTATTTGTGCTGCTCAGGAAGCTCTCAGGTGCGAATGCTGCGATTTCTGCACGAGCGCACCACTCGGCGTGTAACTATGTGGCTTGTTTGTGCAGTCTCTGGGGTTTGGTGGTACAGCTGTGAGCGGGGTGAAGCAGCCCATAACGCGGGCGATAGTCGTGATCGCTCTGGTCGTCGCGGCCACGATCGCCCTGCAGGGCACGCTCCCCGGCGCGAACCCGGACTCCATGGGCAGCCCGTCCCCGCTGCTGGTCGCGGTGATGCCGGTCCTGCTGCTGGTCTCGATCGTCATCCTGGTCGCGGGCGTAATCGCCAGCCAGCACCGGTTGCCCCTGGCCATGCCGCAGGAGCATTACGACGCCCTGCCGCGTTTCCGCTGGCGCAGGCTCGCCCTGCTGGTGCCGATCGCCGTGGCCACGATCGCGTTGGTCTTCGCCGGCGGCGTCACCGCGCTGTTCCTGCTGCCGGGCGCGCGCCCGCTGCGCCCCACCGCCGAAACCGTCACCGAGACAACCGTTCCGGCCACCGACGCCCACGCCCCCAACCCCACCACCGGCCCCTCCGATCTCGCCGGTAACGCCCTGGTGATCGCGGCCGTGCTGGCCATCGTGCTGATCGCGGTCGCCGTGGTCGGGCTGGTCGCGGTGGCGATCACGACGCGCCGCACCCCGGTCCCCGCCGTGACCGAGGAGGACCCGCCGAGCTCGGCCGAGGTCGACTCCCTCACGCGCGCCGCCGAAATGGGTCTGGCCGCGATGAACGCGCCCGGCCAGGACCCGCGCACCGCCATCATCGCCTGCTACGTGGCGATGGAGCGCGGCCTGTCCAGCGACCACGCCGCCCGCCCGCTGGCCTCCGACACCCCGATGGAAGTGCTGGCCCGCGCGTTCGAAAGCGGTGTGCTGCACGATGCTTCGGCCCGCGAGCTGGTGGCGCTGTTCGAGGAGGCGCGGTTCAGTCCGCACTCGATGCTGGAGTGGCAGCGCATGCGCGCCGAACAGCTGCTGCGCATCGTTCTTTCCGATCTACAACGCAGGTTGGTGACGGCATGAGTCGCACATCGGTGATCGTCACGGCCGTGCTGGCCGTCGTGCTGATCGAGGTCGCGCTGATCCGCCTCGACCGGGACTCGGTCCTGCTCGCGGTGGCCGTGCCGGTGGCGGTGGCGCTGGGGATGCTGGTGTGGTCGCTGCGCCATCGGGTGATCCGCGAGGAACCGCTCACCGAGTACATCGACAACGGGCCCGCGGAGATGCTCGGTCGCTGGCACGCGCGTGCCGAGATGCTCGCCGCGCGCGCCGACGGCACCCGCGCCGACTGGGACCGCCACCTGCGCCCGTTGTTGGCCAAAGAGTTCGAATTGTCCACCGGGTTGAGGGTGTCCAAGAATCGGCGAGCCACCGAGGCCGCCGGTCAGCTGCAGTTCGGTCCCGAACTGTGGCGTTGGGTCGACCCGGCGAACTCCGCGCTGCGCGATCAGACCGGTCGCGCACCGGGTAGGGAGGCGCTGGATGAGATCCTGCGCCGATTGCAGACGATGTGAGGGTTAGAGGCCACCGATGACAATGCCGTTGAACGTGACCGTCCAGCGCTCCGATGCCGTGTTGCGTGAGTTGGGTCGAGTCGTGGTCGGCAAGCGAGATGAGATGCAGCTCATCATGATCGCCGTGCTGGCCGGAGGACACGTCCTCATCGAGGACCTGCCCGGACTCGGAAAGACCTTGATCGCCAGGTCTTTCGCCGCCGCGCTCGGACTCGATTTCACCCGCGTGCAGTTCACGCCCGATCTACTGCCCGCCGACCTGCTGGGTTCCACGATCTACGACATGGCCTCGGGGCGTTTCAATTTCCGCCGCGGCCCGGTGTTCACCAATGTGCTGCTCGCCGACGAGATCAACCGCACCCCGCCCAAGACCCAGGCCGCCCTGCTCGAGGCGATGGCCGAGGGTCAGGTGAGCATCGACGGTGAGACCTTCCTGCTCCCACAGCCTTTCGTGGTGCTGGCGACCGACAACCCGATCGAGTACGAGGGCACCTACCCGCTGCCGGAGGCCCAGCTCGACCGCTTCGCCATCCAGCTGCGCCTCGGCTACCTGTCCGAGGGCGACGAGACCCAGATGATCCGGCGCCGCCTCGAACGGGGTTCCACCGCACCGCAAGTGGGCCAGGTCGTCGACGCGCAGGGTCTGCTCGAGATGCGCCAGTCGGTCGAGTTCGTCACCGTGCACCCCGATGTCGTGAGTTACGTCGTCGCGCTCGCGCACGCCACCCGCAGCCACCCGCAGGTGGAGGTGGGCGCCAGCCCGCGCGCCGAGCTCGACCTGGTGCAGATGTCGCGGGCCAGGGCACTGCTGCTCGGGCGCGACTACGTCATCCCCGAGGACGTGAAGGCCCTCGCGGTGGCGGCGATGGCGCACCGCATCACCCTGCGCCCGGAGATGTGGGTCCGCCGCATCCGCGGTGAGGACGTCATCACCGAACTGTTGCGCCGTCTTCCGGTGCCCCGCGCCACGAGCACATGAAGCATCGCGACGAATCCAGAACGGTCGAGGTCGAGCTGCGCTGGCGACCCGCGCCGCTGGTGTTCATCCTGGCCGGTTGCGCCGCGACGGCGCTGGTCGTCGCGGTTCTGCTCGGCCAGTGGCAGCTCGTGGTCTTCGCCGCCCCGATGCTCGGCGTGCTCGCGACCGCGCCGTGGCAGCAGGCCCCGACCCGCGTCCAGGTCGACGGCAGCGGCACCGTGCGCTGCTTCGAGAACGAGAAGATCGGCTGCAACGCGGCGGCTTTCGTCGAGTCCGGGCACGCGCTGCTGCGGATGACCGCACTGCCGATGCCCGGCCTCGAACTCGAGGTCGAGGAGGCCCACGATTCCGGCGGCGCGCCCGCGGGCATGGAACTGAGCCTGTCGGCCACCCGCTGGGGTCGCTATCCGGTGCAGGTGAAGGTCTCCGCGCTGAGTCCGGCCGGGTTGGCGGTGGCCACCGCCGAGCTGCCCGCCGCCCAGCTTTACGTGTACCCGATCGCCGACCCGCAGCGAATGCGCTTGCCGCGCACCGAACTTCCCGACCGTATCGGCACCCACCTGACCCGCCGCCACGGTCCCGGTGTCGAGTACGCCGACATCCGCACCTACCTGCCCGGCGACCAGTTGCGCACCGTGAACTGGCCGGTGAGCGCGCGCCGCGGCAGGCTCTACGTCACCCAGCGGTTCACCAACCGCTCCGCCGACGTGGTCGTCATGGTCGACACCTCGTTGCAGGCGCCCGGTCCCGCCACCGCCTCGCTGGAACTCTCGGTCCGCGGCGCGGCCCAGGTCGTGCAGTCGACCCTGCAATCCGGTGACCGCACGGCCGTGGTCTGTCTGGGGGAGTCGCCGCGCTGGTTGCGTCCCGATATCGGTCGCAGGCAGTTCTACCGGATCATCGACACGGTTCTCGGCGTCGGCGACGAACACGTCGCGACCACCGGCACCCTGGCCCCGCACGCCGCCGTGCCGATCGGCGCGATCGTGGTCGCCTTCTCCACCCTGCTCGACACCCAGTTCGCGCTGGCCCTGATCGACCTGCGCAAACGCGGCCACGTGGTCGTCGCGGTCGACGTGCTGCGCGGCACCCCCTTCGAGGAGGGCCTCGATCCCACCATGGCCAAGATGTGGCAGCTCGAACGCGCCTCGATGTACCGCGACATGGGCACCGTCGGCGTCGACATCATCGCCTGGCCCGACGGCACCCGCCTCGACCAAGCCATGCGCTTGCTCCCCGAGCATCGCCGAGCAGTACGGGTCCGCCGATGACACGATTCCTGGCCCTGCTGGCCGGCCTGCTCCTGGTCGCCGCCGTCTCGCTGATCACCCCGCTGGCCGGTCTGGCCGCGCTGGGGTTGGTCATCGCGAGCTGGTGGTGGCGGCCCGCGGCGGTGGCGGCGGTGCTGGTCACCATCGCGGCGCTGGCGTTCTCCGATGTCGGGGTGATCGCCGCCGCCGCGACAGGTTTGGTGGCGACGACCTACCTGCTCAACGCCGCCGTCCTGCACGCCCCCGAAGGTGTTGTGCCCACGACCATTCCGTCGGTGGGCGGCGCGGTGCTGTTCACGATCGCCGCCGCCACCGCCGCCCTGGTTCCGGTGGAGCTCATCTGGGCGCCGTTGGCCGCGCCGATCCTCATCGTCGCGATCTACGCGCTGTTGGTGACCGGCCTGACCACCAAGGGCCCCACCGTGGAGAAGGTCCCCGCCGAGTAGGGCCGCGCCCTCAGTTCGTCCGCAGGACGACGTCGCCGAGCACCGGGGCATGGTCACGTTCGACCACGGTCACGACCGCCCGGAACTCGTCACCGGCGCGCCAGACCTCGGTGCGCAGCGTCTCGCCCGGATACAGCACGCCCGCGAACTTGGCCCGGAAACCACCCACCCGAGTGGCGTCACCGTCGAGCAGCGCGTCCGTGATGGCCTTCGCGACGATCCCGTAGGTGCACAAGCCGTGCAGGATCGGCGCGGGAAAACCTGCGGCCCTGGCGAATTCGGGATCCGAGTGCAGCGGGTTGCGGTCCCCGCACAGCCGATACAGCAGTGCCTGCTGCGGCAGCGTGGGGGTGACGAGCACGGCATCGGGGTCGCGCTCGGGCAGTTCGACTTTCGCACTGGGCCCCCGCTCACCCCCGAATCCGCCCTCGCCGCGCGCGAAGATCGAGGACCGCGCCGTCCACAGCGGCGCCCCGTCGGACCCGAGTACGGTCTGTTCCTGCACGATCACCGCCGCCGAACCCTTGTCCCAGATCTCGGTGATCCGCCCGGAACTGGTCGCCTTGCCCTCGGCGGGAATCGCCCTGTGGACAACCACCTCCTGATGGCCGTGCACCACATTCGCCAGGTCGATATCGATGCCGGGAAAACTCACCCGGGGCGCCTCGGTCTCGCCCAGCGTGGGCGCGACGGTCGCGAACGTGGGCAGCACCTGCGGCGCCCGATCGTCGAGATACCGCAGCTCACCGGGGTCGGTGGCGTTGGCTCCCGCGCCGAGTCCCAGGTGGTAGAGCTGCACGTCCGACGGCGTCCAGCCGAACTCGCGACCGGGCAGCTCGGCCCCCAACGCGACCTGTGGATCAATGGGCATCGTTCGACTCCTGTACGAAAGTGACGGGGGACGCGTCGGTGGGCGGTGCGCCGACCTTCACGCGATCGCCTCGGTCGAGGTGGCCTTCTTCGCGGCGATATCGAGTACCGCGAGGTAGGCGAAGGTGATCGCGGGTCCGATGGTGGCGCCGGGGCCCGCGTAGGTGTGGCCCATCACCGGTGAACTGGTGTTGCCCGAGGCGTAGAGCCCGCCGATGACGGAATCATCCTCGCGCAGAACACGTCCGGCGATATCGGTGACCAGCCCGCCCTTGGTCCCGAGATCACCCGGCACGATCTGCGCCGCGTAGAACGGCCCCTGCGACAGCGCGGCCAGGCAGGGATTCGGCTTCACGGTCGGGTCGCCGTAGTACCGGTCGTAGTGACTGTCACCGCGCTGGAAGTCCTCGTCCTTGCCCGTGGCGGCGAAACCGTTGAACCGCGTAATCGTCGCGGCCAGGTTCTCGCCGGGCACCCCGATCCGCTCGGCCAAGGCCGCGACGGATTCGGCCATGACGATCCGATCGTTCTCCATCCACCGCTTCGGAATCCGCTGTCCCGGCTGCAATCCCGCGAAGATGTACCGATCCCGATACCGCTGGTCGAACACCAACCACGCCGGAATGTTCGCACCGGGTCCGGCCCCCTGCCCGAACTCGCCCCCGTACATCGTGTGCACCGCCTCGACATAGGGCGCCGACTCGTTGCCGAACCGCTGCCCGCGATCGTTGATCATGATGGTGCCCGGCAGATTTCGCTCCGCGAGCGCGAACCAGGGCCTGCCCGCCTTGAAGATCGTGGGCCCCCACCAGGCGTCCTCCATGAACCCCACGGTCGCCCCCACCGCCATCCCCGCGACGATCCCGTCCCCGGTATTGCCCGCTGCCCCGGTGGTCCACTCCGTCCCGATCGGCTGCCGCTGATACTTGGCCCGCAGATCGGCGTTGTGCTCGAAACCCCCGCAGGCCAACACAACTCCGTACCGCGCGGTGAACGTCACCGACTCGCCCTCGTGCACGGCCACCACCCCCGTCACCGTGCCCTCGGTGACCACGAGTTCGGTGAGCGCGGTGTCGAGCAGCACCGGCACACCCGCGTCGAGCAGCCCCTTGCGCATGGCCGCGATGATCGCCTGCCCCATCCCGAGCAGATGCTTGCCGGTGAACTTGGCCCAGTACGTCCGCGCACCCACCCGCAGCGCCCGCATCATCCCCTTGGGATGGCGCCGAATCAGGTTGAGCCGCACGAAGTCCGCCTGCGTGACCACCACGTTCAACGGTGCCTTGGCATAGGGCGGTTCGAGATTCGCGAGTTCCGCACCGAGCACCTTCGCGTCGAAAGGCTTCGGCTCGCAAGACCTTCCGGAACCACGTCCACCCGGTGCCTCGGGGTAGTAGTCGGAGTAGCCGGGCACCCAGTTCATCTTCAGCGGGCTGTGGTCGAGGACGAAGTCGAACGCCTCCGCGCCGCGATCGAGGTAGGTGTCGATTTTCTCGGCGGGCACCACCTCGCCGATGATGCTGTGCAGGTAGGTGCGCGCGTCCTCGCGATCGTCGGGTCGGCCCGAGGCGCGCAACGCCTTGTTGCCCGGAATCCACACGCCACCGCCGGATCGGGCCGTCGACCCGCCGTAGTGCGCGGCCTTCTCGAGCAGCACCACGCTCAGTCCGCGGTGGGCCGCGGTGAGGGCGGCGGTCATCCCGGCGGCGCCGCTACCGACGACCACCACATCGTATTCCCGATCACTCATGTAGAACACGTTATAGGGGAGGTCGGCCGTTGAACACGTCAAACTGAAACTTGTTCCAGTGGTCGCGACGTTTGCCCACGTCGCGGTGGAACGTGTTATAGAAATGAGTAGTGGTTGCGTTGTATTGTCTGGTGAACGGCTGACGCGCAGATGCGCAACCGGTTACAGTTTTGACGTTCAACCCACCGTGCTGCCAAGGAGGTCCGCGTGCTGCCCGACGCGGTACGAACCCAACTCGCCGACGAACTGGCCCGCGCCGAGAACGAGCGCATCGCCGTCTCGCCGCTGGTCGACCGACACCCCGACATCGACGTGGTCGACGCCTACGAGATCCAACTGCTCAATATCCAGCGCCGGTTGCGCTCCGGCGCGAAGGTCGTCGGGCACAAGGTGGGGCTGTCGTCGAAGGCGATGCAGCAGATGATGGGCGTCGACGAACCCGACTACGGCCACCTGCTCGCCGACATGGAGGTCTTCGAGGACGTCCCCGTCGAGACCTCCCGGTTCCTGCTCCCGCGCGTGGAGGTCGAGGTCGGTTTCGTCCTCGGCGAGGACCTGCCCGGCGCGGACTGCACCGAAGCCGACGTCCTCGCCGCGACCGTCGCCTACGCGCCCGCGATCGAGCTCATCGACTCACGCATCGCCAACTGGCGAATCGGCCTGTGCGACACCATCTCCGACAACGCCTCCTCGGCCGGTTACGTCCTCGGCCGCGAGCGGGTGGCCCCCACCGAGATCGACATCACCGCCATCGACGCCGTCCTCACCCGCAACGGGGAGGTCGTCGCCGAGGGGCGCAGCGACGCCGTCCTCGGCGACCCGATCATCGCCGTCGCCTGGCTGGCCCGCAAGGTCGCCTCCTTCGGCGTGCGCCTGCGCGCCGGCGACATCGTGCTGCCCGGTTCCTGCACCCGCGCCATCGACGCCCGCCCCGGCGACTCCTTCCGCGCCGAGTTCGCCGGACTCGGCTGCGTGGCACTGAATTTCCGCTGAATCCCGGCGCTCGCGCCCCAGCCACAGGAGGTCAACCGTGTCCAACGGTCCCGTCCACGCCGCGATCGTCGGATCCGGCAACATCAGCACCGACCTGCTCTACAAACTCCTGCGCTCGGAAACCATCGAGCCGCGCTGGATGATCGGCATCGACCCCGACAGCGAAGGACTCGCTCGCGCCCGCGACCTCGGCCTGGAAACCTCCGCCGAGGGCGTGGACTGGCTGCTCGCCCGAGATACCAAGCCCGACATCGTCTTCGAGGCCACCTCCGCCTACGTCCACCGCGCCGCCGCCCCCCGCTACGCCGCCCTCGGCATCCGCGCGGTCGACCTCACTCCCGCCGCCGTCGGCCCCGCCGTCGTGCCCGCGGTGAACCTGGACTCGCTGCTGCACGCGCCCAACGTCAACATGATCACCTGCGGCGGCCAGGCCACCATCCCCATCGTCGCGGCCGTCTCGCGCGTGGTGCCCGTCGCCTACGCCGAGATCGTCGCGTCGGTCTCCTCGGTCTCGGCGGGCCCCGGCACCCGCGCCAATATCGACGAGTTCACCAAGACCACCAGCCGCGGCGTGGAAACCATCGGCGGCGCCGAACGCGGCAAGGCGATCATCATCCTCAACCCCGCCGAACCTCCGATGATCATGCGCGACACCATCTTCTGCGCCATCCCCGAGGACGCCGACCATGCCGCGATCACCGACTCGATCCACCGCATGGTCGCCGACATCGGGCAGTACGTCCCCGGCTACCGCCTGCTCAACGAACCCCAGTTCGACGAGCCCTCGGTCGTCTCCGGCGGCCTGGCGAAGGTGTCGGTGTTCGTCGAAGTCGAAGGCGCGGGCGATTTCCTGCCGCCCTACGCGGGCAACCTCGACATCATGACCGCCGCCGCCACCCGGGTCGGCGAGGTCATCGCCGACCAGATCCGGTTCGCCCGAGTCCAGGCCACCTCGTGAGCAGGCGCGCCGCCACCCCGCTGTTCCCCGGCCCGGCCTAAGGAGCCCCACCATGGCATATTCCCCCGAGCTCGACATCCGCGTCACCGACACGTGCCTGCGCGACGGCTCCCACCACAAGCGCCACCAGTTCACCACCGCCGAGGTCCGCGACATCGTCACCGCCCTCGACGGCGCCGGTGTCCCCGTCATCGAGGTCACCCACGGTGACGGTCTCGGCGGTTCCTCGTTCAACTACGGGTTCTCCAAAACCCCCGAGCAGGAACTGATCACGGTCGCCGCGCAGACCGCCCGTAACGCCAAGATCGCCTTCCTCATGCTCCCCGGCGTCGGCGTCAAGGAGGACATCAAGATCTCCCAGGCCAACGGCGCGTCCATCTGCCGCATCGCCACCCACTGCACCGAGGCCGACGTCTCCATCCAACACTTCGGCTACGCCCGCGACCTCGGCCTGGAAACCGTCGGCTTCCTCATGATGTCGCACACCCAACCCCCCGAAAAGCTTGCGAAGCAGGCCCGCATCATGGCCGACGCCGGCTGCCAGTGCGTCTACATCGTCGACTCCGCCGGAGCCCTCGTCCTGGAACAGGTCTCGGACCGCGTAGCCGCCCTCGTAGCCGAACTGGGCACCGACGCCCAGGTCGGCTTCCACGGCCACGAAAACCTAGACCTCGCCGTAGCCAACTCCATCTACGCCATCCGCGCCGGCGCCACCCAAATCGACGGCAGCACCCGCCGTTTCGGCGCCGGAGCAGGCAACACCCCCGTCGAAGCCCTCGTCGGCGTCTGCGACAAACTCGACATCACCACCGGCATCGACTTCTTCGCCATCGCCGACGCCGCCGAAGACGTCGTCCGCCCCGCCATGCCCCAGGAATGCCTCCTCGACCGCCAATCCCTCATGATGGGCTACGCGGGCGTCTACTCCAGCTTCCTCAAACACGCCGAACGCCAAGCCACCCGCTACAACGTCTCCGCCGCCCAAATGCTCGTCCGAGCAGGCCAACGCAAACTGGTAGGCGGCCAAGAAGACCAACTCATCGACATAGCCCTAGAACTCCAACGCGAGTCCCAAACCACCACCTAGGTCGACCTTCAGCTGCTCACCACTGGTTATTCGATTTTTGCATCACAAGCCGGCCGGGGCTATAGCATCAACGCTATGGGTTGGTGTAGCAGTTGAACTGCAACCAGAAGTGCGCAGATGGCTGGAAGAACTCCCGACGGACAGGTTCGCGCATGTCGCGTTCTACATCGACTTGCTACAGGATCAGGGCCCTCTCCTGGGCGAGCCTTATACGCGACAACTCGACCGAAAACTTCGGGAGTTGCGCTTCTATCTGGGCTCGGAGTCGATTCGGGTGACGTACTGGATTGCGCCCGGGCGCAGAATCGTTCTGCTGACGGTCTTCACCAAGACGCGGATGGTCGAACGGCGCCAGGTTGTCCGCGCACTCGGGGCAATGCGACGGTGTGAGGCCGAGCGCCATATTGTGGAGGAGGACGGCGATGGCGGAACCCAGCGACTGGGCTGAGCTGCGGGCTCAGCGCCTGACCGAACCAGGGGCGGCAGAAGCATACGAAGCGGCGCGAATTGCTTTCGAGCTCGGTCGGACGATCCGTGGCATGCGAGAACAGCGGGGGTGGAGTCAGGCTGTGTTGGCGGATGCGGCAAGTATGACGCAGTCGGCGGTGGCACGATTCGAAGCCGGAGGGACAGTTCCCAGCCTGCCGGTGCTCGAGCGGTTGGCGAACGCGCTCGACGCGGATCTGGTTGTTCAGGTGCGGCCGCGCGTCGCGTGAGAATTGACCGATCGGGTGCTCTTGACGCCTGATCGCGACGTGATGATCTTGTTCGGGTCGGTAAATCGGTGGACGGGGTGGATATAAAGGGGGGATGAGTGATGGAGTGGGGACTTTGTTTTGTGGGGTTGAGATGGCGGGGCGGGTTGAGGGGATGGAGG
>NZ_JBHSQN010000001.1:575723-668262 GCF_042658545.1 Nocardia lasii | reverse complement strand
GTGGTGGCGGTGGGTGGGGGTGTGGCTTGTTTCGCTGGGGAGGGGTCGCCGTTGAACAAGGTGGTGGGGGTTGGGTTCGGTGGGGTGCCTGATGCGGCGGAATGGGAGCGGGTCGAGGCGGCTTATGCGGAGGTGGGGGTGCCGGTGCAGGTGGAGTTGGCGCATGTGGCTGATCCACGGATCGGGGCTGAGTTGACGGCGCGGGGGTATCGGCTGGTGGGGTTCGAGAACGTGCTCGGGTTGCGGCTCGCGGGGCGGAACTGGGCGGCCGCGTCGGGGGTCGAGGTTCGTCGTGATGAGGGGGACGGGTTCGACGAGTGGCTCGATGTTGTCGTCGATGGGTTCGCCACTCCGGACGAGAGTGGGCCGGGGCACGAGGAGTTCCCCCGGGAGGCGATCGCCACGGTCATGCGGGACATGGCCGGTATCGGCGACACCCGCCGCTACGTGGCCTATCGCGACGGTGTTCCGGCGGGCGGCGCGAGCATGCGCATCGACGACGGCATCGCGGCACTGGCAGGCGCGGCGACGATCCCCGCGCACCGTCGCAACGGAGTCCAATCCGCACTCCTCGCAACCCGTCTCGCCGAAGCGGCCGCCCACGGCTGCGACCTCGCCGTGATCACCACCCAACCCGCCTCGAAATCCCAGCAGAACGCCCAGTCCTGCGGCTTCGCGCTGCTCTACACCCGAGCCATCCTCACCAAGCTGGACAGCTGATCACCACGCTGTGGTGTACGCGTCGACCCAAGGTGATCACCACCAGAGCGTGGTGATCATTTGACCAGTGGCTTGTGCGGCTGGGTGGCCGCGAGAACAACGGCACTCACAGCCAGGTGTCGAGGCTGGTGGTGGTGAGGAAGTGGTCGAGGTCGGCGCGCCAGGGGGCGGGGGTGTTTTTGTCGGGTTGGATGCCGGTGTACTGGCCTCGGTAGAACAGGAGGGGGCGGGTGCCGGTGGATTCGGAGAGGGCCTGGACGCGGCCGATCACGATGTAGTGGTCGCCGCCGTCGACCACCGAGTCGACGGTGCACTCGATGGTCGCCAATGATCCGTCGAGTACCGGAACTCCCAGTTCGGAGGTGTGCCAGGCGACGCCGGCGAACTTGTCGGTCTCGCGGGAACCGAACCGCGCGCACACCGGCTGCTGCGCTTCGCTGAGCACGTTCACCGCGAACCGGCCTGCCGCCTCGATCGCCGCCCACGACCGCGACCCCTTGGTGGGGCAGAACAGCACCAGCGGCGGGTCGAGTGACAGTGCCGCGAACGACTGGCAGGCGAACCCGATCGGCTCACCCGCCGGGTCGAGCGCGGTGATCACGGTGATGCCCGTGCAGAACTGCCCGAGCACCGCCCGGAACTGCTTGCCGTCGACAACGGGCTCCGTCATCGCAGCGCGGTCGCGACCCACCGGCTCGGTCATTGCCGCCCTCCGATGGTGAAGTCGTGACCCCACAGGCTCACCGCGGTCGACTCACGCGCGATCCAGTCGTGGTCGTCGACTTCGAGCCCCTCGCAACCGAATTCGATGTCGAACCCGCCGGGCGTCTTCATGTAGAACGAGAGCATCTTGTCGTTGACGTGCCGTCCGAGCGTCGCCGACATCGGCACCTTCTTGCGCAGCGCCCGGTCAAGGCACAGCCCCACATCGTCGGAGCCCTCGACCTCGAGCATGAGGTGCACGATCCCGCTGGGCGTGGGCATCGGCAGGAAGGCCAGCGAGTGGTGGCGCGGATTGCAGCCGAAGAACCGCAGCCAGGCGGGTTCGCCGTCGGCGGGCCGCCCGACCATCTGCGGTGGCAGCCGCATGGAATCGCGCAGTCGGAACCCGAGGACGTCGCGGTAGAAGCGCAGCGCCTCCCGGTCGTCGGAGGTCGAGAGCACCACGTGCCCGAGGCCCTGCTCGCCGGTGACGAACCGGTGCCCGTAGGGCGTGACCAGCCGCCGCGCCTCGAGCGCCACCCCGTGGAAGGCCTCGAGCGTGTTGCCGGAGGGATCCTCGAACACGATCAGCTCGTCGACGCGCCGATCGGCCTTCTCCGCCGCGGTGCCCTCCTTGAACGGCACCTCGGCCGCCGAGAGCCGGTCCCGAATATCCTGTAGCTCTTCGGCATTGGCGGTCTCCCAGCCGGAAACCCGCAACCGGTCGCGCTCGCCGGGCACGATCACCAGCCGCGCCGGGAACTCATCGATGCGCAGATACAGCGCCTCGGGATCGGGCCCGCGACCCTCCACCATGCCGAGCACCTTGAGGGCGTACTCGCGCCAGGCCGCCATGTCGGTGGCCTCGATGCGCAGGTAGCCCAGTGAACGAATACCCATCACTTGTCTCCGAGGAAATCAATGGTCAGACGGTTGAACTCGGCGAACTTCTCCAGCTGTGCCCAGTGCCCGCACCCGCCGAACACATGCAACTGCACCCTGGGGATCACCTTGGTAGCTACGAGCGCGCCGTCGAGTGGGTTCACCCGATCCTCACGTCCCCAGATCAGCAGCACGGGCTGGCGCAGCTTGTAGGCGTCGCGCCAGAGCATCCCCTTCTCGAAGTCGGCGCTCGCGAACGACTTGCCCATCGCGCGCATGGCGGCCAGCGATTCGGGGGTGCTCGCCAGCGCGAACCGCTCGTCGATCAGCTCGTCGGTGACCAGCGCCTGGTCGAACACCATGATCCGCAGGAACTTCTCGAGGTTGTCCCTGGTGGGTTCGTAGGTGAACCGCGAGAGCAGCTTGACGCCCTCGGTCGGGTCGGGCGCGAACAGGTTGGTGCTCAGCCCGCCCGGCCCCATGAGCACGAGCTTGCCCGCGCGCGTCGGGTGATCGAGCGCGAACCGCACCGCCGCCCCACCGCCGAGGGAGTTGCCGAGCAGGTGCACCCGCGAGGTGATGTCGAGGTGGTCCAGCAGCGCCAGCAGCGCCTCGGAACTGTGCACGAAGTACTGCGGGTGATCGATCGGCTTGTCGGACTTGCCGTATCCGGGCTGGTCGACCGCGATCACGTGGAAGTGCTCGGCGAGTACCGGGATATTGCGGGCGAAGTTGGACCAGGCCGAAGCGCCGGGTCCGCCGCCGTGCAGCAGCACGATCGTCGGCCCGCTGCCTGCCTCGTGATAGTGCAGTCTCAGGGTGGGGGTGACCTGCGCGAAGCGTGAGGTCGAGGCATAGGTGAGTTCCGCGGTCCGGGTCATCGGCTACACCATGGCGTCGGTGACGGGCAGCCCGAACTCGTGCGTGCCGTACATGACGTAGGCGCGCTCGGGATCGTTGGCCGCGTGCACCCGACCGGCGTGCGCGTCACGCCAGAAGCGTTGCAGCGGTGTGCCGTTGGCGAGCGCGGTGGCGCCCGAGGACTCGAAGAGCTTGTCGATCGAGGCGATCACCCGACCGGTCGCGCGCACCTGATCGCGCCGCGCCCGCACCCGCAGATCGAACGGAATCTCCTCGCCCGCCAGCAGCAGTGCGTACTCCTCGGCCACATTGCCCGAGAGCTGCCGCCACGCCGCGTCGAGATCGGAAGCCGCTTCCGCGACACGGACTTTCGCGAACGGATCGTCCTTGGCGTTCTCGCCCGCGTAGGCCGCGCGAACCCGCTTGCCCTGATGCTCGACGTGCGCTTCGTAAGCGCCGTAACCCATTCCGACGATCGGCGCGGAAATGGTGGTGGGATGGATGGTGCCCCATGGCATCTTGTACACCGGTGCGGTATTGCGGGCCAGTCCCGGGGAACGCCCTTCGCTCATCGCGCGGAAACTCAGGAACCGGTGCGTCGGTACGAAAACATCCTCCACCACAACGGTATTGGACCCGGTGCCGCGCAACCCGACGACATCCCACACGTCATCGATGCGGTATTCCGACCGTGGGATCAGGAAGCTGCCGAAATCGACCGGCTTGCCGTTCTTGATCACCGGCCCGCCGAGCACCGCCCACGTCGCGTGATCCGAGCCCGAGGACCAGGCCCACGACCCGCGCACGAGATAGCCGCCCTCGACCGCCTGGCCGACGCCCATCGGCGCGTACGACGAGGAGATCCGCACGTCGGTGTCCTCGCCCCACACCTCCTCCTGCGCCTGCTGATCGAACAGCGCCAGGTGCCAGTTGTGCACGCCGATGATGCCTGCGACCCAGCCGGTCGACCCGCACGCGCCGGCGATCTTGCGCACGGTGTCGTAGAAGATCACCGGGTCGGCCGCGTGCCCGCCCCACTGTTCGGGCTGGAGCAGACGGAAGAATCCGGTCTCGGCCAGCGCCTTCATCGAGTCGTCGGGGATGCGGCGCAGGTCCTCGGCCTCCTGTGCGCGTTCGCGCAGCGTCGGCAGCAGTGCCTCGACCCTCATCGTCACTTCTTGCGTCATTGCGAAGCCCGCTCCTGCCCTGTCGGATCGACAACCGGTTCTACTCGCCTCTGAGATTAGAACAGGTTCTCGTTTCTGTCGAGAAGATCGTCTCACCTCGGATATAACAGGAGTCAACACGAAAGTTCGCTGGGTAGCTGGCTTTAGCGGCCCCAGTTTTGTAACGTGTTCTAGTAGTTGAAGGAGGGCGGATGGTAGTGAACCCCAAGGTGCGGGAACTCGATGTGGGCGCAGCGCCGACGCGGTTCGCGCGCGGCTGGCACTGCGTCGGGCTGGCGTCGAGTTTTCGCGACGGCAAGCCACACGCGGTGGAGATCTTCGGAACCAAACTCGTGGTGTGGACCGATACCGCCGGTGCGATCCGCGTGCTCGACGCCTACTGCCGGCACATGGGCGGCGACCTCAGCATGGGCACGGTGAAGGGCGACGACATCGCCTGCCCGTTCCACGATTGGCGCTGGGGCGCGAGCGGTAAGTGCACCGCGATTCCGTACGCGCGTCGGGTGCCGCCGCTGGCGCGCACGCGCAAGTGGACCACGCTGGAACGCAACGGTCAGCTGTTCGTCTGGCACGACCACGAGGGCAACGAGCCCGATGTCACCATCCCGCACATCGAGGGCGCCTACACCGACGCCGAAGGTAATCCGAGCGAGACCCACGACAGCGGCTGGACCTCCTGGACCTGGAACCAGATGCGCATCGAGGGCGCCAACTGCCGCGAGATCATCGACAACGTCGTGGACATGGCCCATTTCTTCTACATCCACTTCGCCTTCCCGACGTACTTCAAGAACGTCTTCGAAGGCCATGTGGCGACCCAGTTCCTCGAGACCAAGGGCCGCCCCGATATCGGCATGGCCGCCAAGTACGGGGGCGAGACGCTGCTGAAATCGGAGGCGTCGTACTTCGGTCCGTCGTACATGATCAACCCGCTGGTCAATATCTACGGCGGGTACCAGATCAAGGTGGTGCTGATCAACTGCCACTACCCGGTTACCCAGGATTCCTTCGTGTTGCAGTGGGGTCTGACGGTCGAGAAGCCCCAGGGCATCGATGACGCGACGGCCGAGCGGCTGGCCCAGTCGATGACCGAGTTCTTCGGTGACGGGTTCCTGCAGGACGTGGAGATCTGGAAGCACAAGTCCAAGGTCGACAACCCGCTGCTGTGCGAGGAGGACGGGCCGGTCTACCAGCTGCGACGCTGGTACGACCAGTTCTATGTGAACGCCGACGAGGTCACCGAGAAGATGACGCAGCGTTTCGAATTCGAGGTCGACACCACCAAGGCGAATCAGGCGTGGGAGGCCGAGGTGGCCGAGAACCTGCGGCGCAAGGCCGACGCCGAGGAGGCCGGGGTGTGATCCCGCGCTGGGCGAAGGCGCCCGATTTCGCGGGTCAACCGGAGCGGCAGGCGGCGGTGCGGGCGCAGACCGCCCGCGACAAGCAGCGCTATCTCGACGACGGATTGACGCCGCTGCGGTGTCAGACGTGTCGGGCCGAGGTGCTGGTGCGCAAGTCCAGCGCGCACCAGACCTCGGTCCAGTGGGCCGAGCGCCCCGACGCGCACTGTCCGGTCTTCGCCCAGCTCACCGCGCACGGCGCACGGCCCGGTCGGCCGGAATCCTGTCCGTCCCTGGAGAAGTCGATCAAGTGGGCGGTCGAGGAGGGCGTGCTCGAGGTCCCCGACTAGCTGAACGGGGTGTGCGGGCGGTCCTGTAGCTCGCCGTCGAGGTAGATGTCGACCTTCTCGTTGTAGAAGCACACCAGCCCCGCGACCTTCTGACTCTCCGGCAGCGGGGTGAGGTAGCCCCACACGATGTCGCGGTGCTCGGTGTCGCCGACGTGGACGTTCCAGTAGTCGGCGGTGCCCTTGTACGGGCAGCCGGTGTGGGTGTCGGAGGGGGTGAGCAGGTCCATCCGCACATCGGTGCGCGGCAGGTAATACCGTGGCGGCAAACCTGTTTCGAAGAGAATGCGCGGTGCCGAGGAGTCCGCGACGGTGACGCCGTCGACCTCCACGCGCACATTGCGGGAGCCGGCCAGGATGTCGACGCGGTGGTGCGGATCGCGCGGGTGGATCGCGATCGGCTCGTCCTCCTCGAACCAGTCGAACGTGTCGAAGTCCAGTCGCACAGCGTCTTTCAGCTCCGCGATCGGCGAATCGAGGTAGCGCAGTGCCGCGCCCTCGGCTCGCACGCCGGCGATGGCGACATCGAATCCGGCCGCCTCGCCGAGCTCGGGGGAGTGTTCGGTGATCCCGTTCGGGTCGAGGTCGGCGCGGATGTCGGTGAGCGGCACGTAGTAGGTCGGGTAGTAGGGCACCTCCCACACCAGCAGCGGCCGCCGCGTGCTGGCGACCAGCCGCCCCCGCAGATAGACCCGCACCCACTTCAACCCGGTCTCGACACGTCCACGCCGGTCATCGGTCATGCGCTCGACGGTACCCGCGGCCCCCGACACGGGCCACGCTAGGCGAACAGGTGGGCGGTGGCGTGGGCGCGTTTGAAGTACAGGTGCGCGTCGTGCTCCCAGGTGATGGCGATGCCGCCGTGCAACTGGATGGTCTCGGCGGCCACGGTCGAGTACGCCTCGGTGCAGTACACCCGCGCGACCCACGCGTCCTCGGCCGCCGACGCACTGTTGGCCGCCACGGACTCCGCCGCCGCGAGCGCCACCGATTCGGCCGACTCCACCAGCACATACATATCGGCCATTCGATGCTTGAGCGCCTGAAAACTCCCGATCGCCCGCCCGAACTGCACCCGCGAGGCCGTGTACTCGACCGTCATCTCGAGACACCGCCGCGCCGCCCCCACCTGCTCGGCGGCCAACGCGGCCCACGCGATCTGACGCAGCCGTTGATGCAGCGGTGAGCCGGCTTCCCCGGTGGTCCGTGGGGTCGTACCCGGAGCGGGTGTCGGTGCGAGTGCGGGTTCAGTTGTGTCGGTACTGGTGCGGGTGCCTTCTGAGGTGCCGGTTGGTGCGGACAGGACTCCCGGTTCGTCACACGTGTCGGCCGGCGCAGGGCTGGGGTCGACCGTGCCGATTCTGGTGGCGGGGGTGTCGGTGAAGGTGATGGTGGCGAGGGGGCGGGTGGGGTCGAGGGTGGGGGTTGCGGTGACGGTGACGCCGGGGGCGGTGGGGGTTGTTTCGTAGAGGCCGTCGGCGGTGAGGACCAGGAGGAGGTCGGCTTGTGCGCCGTGGAGGACGTAATGAGCGGTGCCGCTCAGGGTTTCGTCGGTGATGTGGATGCCGGCGGTATCCCATCCGGTGGCGTCGGCCCAGCACAGTGCCGCTGTGCGTGAGCCGTCCGCGAGGTCGGGTAGCAGTCGGGCGCGGGCCTGTTCGTCACCCGCCAGGAGCACCGCCTGAACGCCGAGCACCGCCGAACCCAGCATCGGCACCCCCGCCAGCGTCCGCCCCAATTCGCCCACGACCATGAGCGATTCGACCAAACTCGCCCCGGCCCCACCGAACTCCTCCGGCACCGCGAGCGCAGCCACCCCGACCTGCTCGCACAGCATCCGCCACAGCTTCGGGTCGTAACCGAGCTCGGTATCCATCGCACCGCGCAGCGCGGCCGAGGTGGCGTGCTTGCCGAGCAGCGCCCGCACCGAATCCCGGAATTCGAGCAGTTCATTCGTGGACATGGGACTCCTCAACAAGGGCGAAAACCGCGCGGATGCACGCGGTTCGACACGTTCGGGCGTTGCGATCCGAGCCCGATGGACTGCGGTAAGTACACGGACTCGGCTCGCTGTGTTGGATGCGGCGGGACCGAGTGCGGTGGGCGCGATCGCAGGGGGTGCACGGACTCGGCTCGCTGTGTTGGATGCGGCGGGACCGAGTGCGGTGGACGTGATCGCGGGGGGTGCACGGACTCAGCTCGCTGTATCGGTCACGGCGGCGCCGAGCGCGGTGGCACGGAGGGTGGCGGCGATGCGGCCCCGATGGAAGTCGGCTGTTCCCCAGGCCGTGCGCAAGGCCGCGACCCTGGTGAGCAGCAGCGACAGATCACATTCGGCCGTGTAACCGATCGCGCCGTGGACCTGTAGCCCCGCGCGAGCCGCCCGGTGTGCCGCATCCCCGCAGGCCACCAGCGCCGCCGAGACATCGCGGGCCCGGTCGTCGGACTCGAGGGTCAACGCCGCCCGGTAGACGAGCGGTTCGGCCAGATCCAGCCCGATCCGCACGTCGGCGAGCTGCTGCTTCACCACCTGGAACTCCCCGATGGCCCGCCCGAACTGCCGCCGCTGCTTCGCGTACGCCACCGACTGATCCAACAGCGCCCGCCCCGCCCCGAGCAGTTGCGCCGCACACGCGAGCACCCCGACATCGAACGCGTAGTCGACCGAAACCCCTTCGGCCACCACCTGTTCCGAAATCACGGGAAACAGCTTGCGAGCTGGATCGATCGAGGAGATCGGCCCCGCGAGGACGGTCGCGTCACGGCGGTGCGGGTGGTCGGCCTCGAAGTGACGACTGCCGTCCAGGAGTGCGGTGGTCGAGGGGCGTGCGGGCCCGTCGCCGGGGGCGGACGAACTTTCGTGACCTGGCGACGCACCAGTGCTCGCGGACTCGATCGCGGCGACTCGATCGCGCCCCGCGATCAGCACGAGGTCGGCGACATCGGCGTCAAGGGCGAGGGCGCGCCCCGGCCCCTCGAAGGCGACCGTGCCGAGGAGATCGCCGGAGGCCAGTGCGGGTAGCCATCGCGCGGCGGGCCCGGCCTCGGGGAGACGTTGCAGCAGAGCGGGAATCACCGCGATCGACTCGATCACCGGCCCCGGAACCGCCGCCCGACCCAATTCGATCGCGGCGACGACGAGGTCGACAGCGGTGGCTTCGGCGCCCCCGTACTGTTCGTCGACGATCAACCCGAATACACCCATGTCCGCGATCTGCCGCAGCAGTGCGCGACCGGCAGCGCTGTCGCCGGCACCCCACGCGCGAACGGCGGCGGGCACCTGACCCGCATCGAGGATCTTGCGCAGTTCGGCGGCGAAGTCGAGCTGTTCGGTACTGAGCGCGAATCTCATCGCCCACCTCCTTGTGGTGTGCTGGGCGTGTGCGGTTCGGTCGAAAGGTCGAAGGGGCTGCCCGTGCGGGGGATATCGAGCGGCAAGTCGATCGCCGGTTTCCGCAACGCGTCGATCCGATGTTCGAGCTGAATCATGAAGTGCACGTTCACCGTTTGGCCTCGCGCGGAAGTCCGAGGAGCCGCTCGGCGATGATGTTGCGTTGGATCTCGTTCGTCCCCGCGTAGATCGGCCCGGCGAGGGAGAAGAGGTAACCGTCGCTCCACGGCCCGCGCTGTTCGCCACCGAGCAGGTCCAGCGCCGCTTCGTGCATGGCGATGTCCAGGTCGGACCAGTAGACCTTGGTGATCGAGGACTCCGCCCCGAGCTGCCCACCTTCTTGCAGCCGGGTGACGGTCCCGAACGTGTGCAGCCGGTATGCCTCGGCACCGATCCAACTGTCCACCACGGAATTCCGCGCAGCGGTATCGGAAGGTTCGGCGATCTCGACCCACAAATCGATCAACCGCTGCGCCGTGGCACTGAATCGTCCGGGACTGCGCAGCGAAAGTCCCCGCTCATTGCTGGAGGTAGCCATCGCGACCCGCCACCCGTCGTGCACCCCGCCGATCACATCGCGGTCCGGCACGAACACATCGTCGAGGAAGATCTCCGCGAACCCGGGTTCCCCGTCGAGCTGCGGAATAGGCCGCACCACAACCCCTTCCGCGTCGAGCGGAAACGTCACGTAGGTCAGCCCGTGATGCCGTTGCGCATCAGGGTCGCTGCGGAACAACCCGAACGCCCAATCGGCGAAGGACGCCCGCGAACTCCATGTCTTCTGCCCGTTGAGTACCCACCCACCCTCGGTCCGCCGAGCCGTGGAACGCAGACTCGCCAGATCACTGCCGGCCTCGGGCTCGGACCACGCCTGAGCCCAGATATCTTCCCCGCGAGCCATTCTCGGCAGAATCCGCGCCAGCTGTTCGGGCGTCCCATGCTCGAACAGGGTCGGCGCCAACAGGAAGATCCCGTTCTGCGCGACCCGCCCCGGCGCCCCGGCGGCGTAGTACTCCTGCTCGAACAGCACCCACTCGAGAATCGACGCGTCCCGCCCCCCGAACTCGCGCGGCCACGACACGGCCGATAGTCGCGCCTCGGCCAGCGTCGCCTCCCACTCCCGGTGCGCGGCAAAGCCTTCGCGGGTATCCATCGAGGGCAGCGGCGCGGCAGGCACGTGGTCGGCGAGGAACGATCGCACCTCGAGCTGGAATTCCCTTGCCGCGCTGTCGATGTCCAGATCCACTACTTCGCCCCGTTCTGCTCGGCGGAGCCGCGCATCGAGCGGGCGTTCATCCCCCCGAGCGAATCGGCGCCCACCTCGGCATTGTGCGCGTGCGCGAAATGATGCAGCCCGAACACCGAATCCATGCCGGTCCGCATCCCCATCAGATCCTCGGCCTGATTCACGGCCTTCTTCGTCAACGCCAACCCGAATTGCGGCATGGCGGAGATCTTTTCGGCCAGCGCCAACACTTCGTCCTCGAGCTCGGCGCGCGGAACCACCCGATTGACCATGCCCCACCGCTCGGCCTGCGCCGCCCCGAACCGATCACCGGTGAACAGGAACTCCTTCGCCGCGCGCGGTCCCATCACCCACGGATGCGCGAAGTACTCGACTCCCGGAATCCCCATCCGCACAACAGGATCGGAGAAGAACGCGTCCTCGGAGCAGACGATCAGATCGCACACCCAGGCCAGCATCAACCCACCCGCGATGCACGCCCCCTGCACCATCGCGATGGTCGGCTTGGGAATCTCGCGCCAGCGCCGACACATCCCGAGATACACCTCGGACTCCCGCGCGAACCGCTGATCACCCCCGACCCGATCCACGTGGTCCCACCACAGCGCCGCCTTGTTCTCGTAATGCGCGTCGTGATCGCGCCCCGGCGAACCGATGTCATGCCCGGCGCTGAAGTGTTTTCCGTTGCCCGCCAACACGATCACCTTGACCGCCGGATCCTCCACCGCGCGCACGAAAGCCGCGTCCAGCGCGTAGGTCATGCGCGAGTTCTGCGCATTGCCGAACTCGGGTCGATTCATGGTCACCACGGCAACCGCCCCGCGCACCTCGTAGGTGACGACCTCGGTCTCAGAACTCACGACTTCTCCTCACGTAGCTCACGCTTGAGCACCTTGCCCGCCGCGCTGTAGGGCAGCCGGTCGCGGAATTCGACGAGCCGGGGCACCTTGAAATTCGCTAATTGGCCTGCGGCATAGCTGATCACCGTCTCGACGGTCAGCTCCGCGTCCGGCTTCGGCACGATGAACGCCTTGCCGACCTCGCCCATTCGCGGATCGGGCACCCCGACCACCGCGGACTCGGCGACGCCGTCGAGCCGGGCCAGGGTCTGTTCGATCTCGGCGGGATACACATTGAACCCACCGGTGATGTACATGTCCTTGAGTCGGTCGGTGATCCGCAGATACCCGCGCTCGTCGAGCACCCCGATATCGCCGGTGTGCAGCCAGCCCTGCGCGTCGATGGCCTCGGCGGTGGCGTCGGGATCGTCGAGGTACCCGCGCATCACATTGCGTCCGCGCAGCAGCACCTCGCCCTCGTCGGACAGCCGCAACTCGAACCCGGCGATCGGTCGCCCGCAGGTGCCCGCGATGGTGGCGGCGTCGTCATCGGCCCGGCACATGGTCCCGAACCCGGAGGCTTCCGACAGCCCGTAACCCGTGACGACGACATCGAATTCGAGTTCGGCGCGCATCCGTTCGATCAGCACCACCGGCACCGTGGCGGCCCCGGTGACCGCCACCCGCAGCGAACTCAGATCGCGTCCCGCACGCGCGGGATGGTCGAGCAGCGTCTGGTAGATCGTCGGCGGTCCCGGCAGCACCGTCACGCCCTCGGCCTCGATCAGCGACAGCGTGGTCGGCACGTCGAAACTCGCCTGCGGAATGATCGTGGCCCCGCTGACCAGGCACGCGAGGATCCCCGCCTTGTAGCCGAAGTTGTGGAAGAACGGGCTCACCACCAGATACCGGTCGCCGGCCCGCACGGTCGTGCACTCGACCCACCCGCGCACCACGTCCAACGCCTGCCGATGCGCGACCAGGGTGCCCTTGCTGCGACCGGTGGTGCCGGAGGTGAACAGGATGTCGGAGATGTCCTCGGGCGACACGTTCCCGGCCGCCGCTTCGCCCACGTCGACCGGCACGGACGCGGCGCGACCGAGAAAATCGCTCCAGGACAACAGCGTTGGTGATTCGCTGCTGTCCGTGGCGTCGGACTCCTCGACCGGGATCACGACCACGACGCCGACATCCACCCCGCCCGCCCCGAGCAATTCGGCGGCCCGATCCCGCCCGAGAAACGGTCCCGCCACGAACAGCGCCTTCGCCTCGACCCGGGCCAGCACATCGACGGCCTCGCCCACCACATACCGCGTGTTCAACGGCACCAGCGCCGCCCCCACGGACTGCGCGCCGAGCGCGGCGACCACCCAGTGGTGGGTATTCGGCGCCCACATCGCCACCCGATCACCGGGGGAGACCCCGCAGGCGATCAGCGCGCGCGCGGCGACACGGACCTGGTCGAGCAATTCGGCCCACGTCCAGCGAATCGGGCCGTCGATCAGCGCGGGCTCGTGCGGACGCGCGGCGGCGATCTCGCGCAGGGCCTGCGGAATGGTTCGAGCGGGTGTCACGGGGTCCTCACCGTAGTGCGGGTGCTGTTCTCGCGAAGCAGCTGACAAAGCAAGTGCTTGGTAGGTTACTCTATCGTCGTGGGTGTGATCCAGACCTCAGATTCCGATACCGCGACCTCCGACGCGGCATTTCGCGCGGAAATCCGCGACTGGCTGGCCGAGAATCTGACCGGCGAGTTCGCTGACCTGCGCGGAACCGGCGGCCCCGGCCGCGAACACGAATTCTTCGACGAGCGCCTCGCCTGGGACCGGCACCTGGCGCGGGCGGGCCTGACCTGTCTGGGCTGGCCGGTCGAACACGGCGGCCGCGCCGCGAGCGTGCGCGAGCAGGTGATCTTCCACGAGGAATACGCCAAGGCCGACGCCCCGGCGCGGGTCTCGCACGTGGGTGAGGAACTGCTCGGCCCGACGGTGCTCGCCTTCGGCACCGACGCGCAGAAACAGCGGTTCCTTCCCGGAGTGCGTTCGGTCGGCGAGCTGTGGTGCCAGGGCTATTCCGAACCGGGCGCGGGCTCCGACCTGGCCGCCGTCAGCACCACCGCCCGCCTCGACGGCGACAAGTGGGTCCTCAACGGTCAGAAGATCTGGACCTCCCTGGCCCACCTGGCCGACTGGTGTTTCGTCCTGGCCCGCACCGAACGCGGCTCGACCCGCCACCACGGCCTGTCCTACCTGCTGGTCCCCATGCGGCAACCGGGCATCGAGGTCCGGCCGATCGAACAGCTCACGGGCACTTCGGAATTCAACGAGGTCTTCTTCGACAACGCCGTCACCGACGCCGATCTCGTCGTCGGCCGACCCGGCGACGGCTGGCGAATCGCCATGGCCACCTTGACCTTCGAGCGCGGCATCTCGACCCTCGGCCAGCAGATCCGCTTCGCCCGCGAACTCGCCGACATCGAAGACCTCGCCCGCCGCACCGGCGCCGCCGACGATCCGCTCGTCGCCGCCCGCCTGGACCGGGCCCGCGTCGGCCTCAAAGTCCTGCGCGCCCATGCCCTGCGCACCATGGATTCCGGCGATGTGGGCAGCGCGTCGGTCTCGAAGTTGTTGTGGGCCAACTGGCATCGCGATCTCGGCGAACTCGCCATGGCCGTGCAGGGCGCGTCCGGCCTGCTCACCGGCCCCGACGACATGACCGCCTGGCAGCGGCTCTACCTGTTCAGCCGCGCCGACACGATCTACGGAGGTTCCAACGAAGTGCAGCGCAACATCATCGCCGAGCGAGTCCTCGGCCTGCCGCGAGAGGCGCGCCCGTGATCGACCCAGCCCCCGCGTCCTTCGCGACAGCCCCGCCGGCGATCCCCGGCCACGGCCTGCTCACCGGCCGTAAGGCCGTGGTCACCGCCGCCGCGGGCACCGGCATCGGCTCCGCCACGGCCCGCCGACTTCTCGACGAGGGCGCCGACGTGGTGGTCTCGGACTGGCACGAACGCCGCCTCGCCGCCACCGCCGAACAGTTGGCGACGGAATTCCCGCAGCGCTTCGTCGGCACGGCGGTCTGCGACGTCCGCGACACCGCCCAGGTGAACCTGCTGCTCACCAGTGCCGCCGCCCAGCTCGGCCGCCTCGACATCATGGTCAACAACGCAGGCCTCGGCGGCGAGACCCCGGTCGTCGACATGACCGACGAGCAGTGGGACCAGGTCCTCGACATCACCCTCACCGGCACCTTCCGCTGCACCCGCGCCGCCCTCGCCTACTTCCGGGGCGCGGGCCACGGCGGCGTCATCGTCAACAACGCCTCGGTCCTCGGCTGGCGCGCCCAGCACGGCCAGGCCCACTACGCCGCCGCCAAAGCGGGGGTGATGGCGTTGACCAGGTGCAGCGCGGTCGAGGCGGCCGAGTTCGGGGTGCGCATCAACGCCGTCGCCCCGAGCATCGCCCGGCACCCGTTCCTCGACCGGGTGAGTTCGGCCGAACTCCTCGACACCCTCAGCGAACGCGAGGCCTTCGGGCGCGCCGCCGCGCCGTGGGAGGTCGCGGCCACGATCGCCATGCTGGCCAGTGATTACACCTCGTACCTGACGGGCGAGGTCGTCTCGGTGAGTAGCCAACGCGCATGACCGGTCCGCCAAGCAAACGCTTGGTCTCTACGATATCGGGTGTGACCGCACCCGATACCAAACGCACCCGCCGCGCCGAACTGCTCGACCTCGCCGCCGACCTGTTCGCCGAGCGCGGCCTGCGCGCCACCACCGTGCGCGATATCGCCGACTCGGCCGGGATCCTCTCGGGCAGTCTCTACCACCACTTCGACTCCAAGGAGTCGATGGTCGACGAGATCCTGCGCGGCTTCCTCGACGAACTGTTCGGCCGCTACCGCGAGATCGCCGCGGCGGGCCTGAGCTCGCGAGACACCTTGGAAGCCTTGGTGATCGCGTCCTACGAGGCGATCGACCGCCACCACGCCGCCGTCGCGATCTACCAGGCCGAAGCCAAGACCCTGCGCGATGTGGAGCGCTTCGCCTACATCCGCGACTTCAACATCGAGTTCCGCGACCTGTGGCACCGGGTGCTCACCGCCGGTGTCGCCGACGGCAGCTTCCGCCCCGAACTCGACGTCGAACTGGCCTTCCGCTTCCTGCGCGACACCGTGTGGGTGGCGGTGCGCTGGTACACCCCCGGCGGCCCGATCACCGTGAAAAACCTTGCCCAGCAATACCTCACCATCGTGCTCGACGGTCTCACCGTGCCCGCGAGCACCACGCCTTAGGAGTTCCCCGATGACCGCACCCGCCGAGCGCCGCCCCTACACCCCGTTGCGGGAGGCCTATGTGATCGACGCGGTGCGCACCGCGGTCGGCAAGCGCAACGGCGCGCTCGCCGACGTGCACCCGGCCGACCTCGGCGCCGCGGCCCTGCGCGGCCTCATCGAGCGCACCGGGATCGACCCGGCCGTCGTCGACGACGTGATCGTCGGCTGCGTCGACAACATCGGTCCGCAGGCGGGCAATATCGGCCGGACCATGTGGTTGACCGCGGGCTATCCCGAGGACGTGCCCGGCGTGACGGTCGATCGCCAGTGCGGGTCCAGCCAGCAGGCGGTGAACTTCGGCGCGCAGGCCATCATGAGCGGCACCGCCGAGGTGATCGTCGCGGCGGGCGTGCAGAACATGAGCGCCATCCCGATCTCGGCGGCCATGCTCGCGGGCACGGAGTACGGGTTCGACTCGCCGTTCGTCGGCGCGACCGGGTGGGACGAGCGCTACGGCACCGGCGAGGTCTCGCAGTTCCGCGGCGCCGAACTGATCGCCGAGAAGTGGGGCATCACCCGCGCGGACATGGAGCAGTGGGCGCTGCGCAGCCACGAACGCGCCCGCGCGGCCATCGCCGAGGGCCGGTTCGAGGCCGAGATCGTGCCGGTCGGGGAGTTCCGCGTCGACCAGGGTCCGCGCGAGACCAGCCTCGAGAAGATGGCGAGCCTGCCCCCGCTCGGCGAGAACAGCCCGCTCACCGCGGCCGTGGCCAGCCAGATCTCCGACGGCGCGAGCGCGACGCTGCTGGCCTCCGCGTGGGCGGTCCAGGAGTACGGCCTGACCCCGCGCGCCCGCATCCACCACGTCAGCGCGCGCGGCGCCGACCCGATCTTCATGCTCAGCGCGCCGATCCCGGCGACGAAGTGGGCGCTGGCGAAGACCGGCCTGACCATCGACGATATCGACGTCATCGAGATCAACGAGGCGTTCGCGCCGGTGGTCCTGGCCTGGATCAAGGAGCTCGGCGCCGATCCGGCGAAGGTGAACGTCAACGGCGGCGCCATCGCCCTCGGCCACCCACTCGGCGCGACCGGCACCAAGCTCTTCGCCACCCTGCTGCACGAACTCGAGCGCGTGAACGGCCGCTACGGCCTGCTCACCATCTGCGAGGGCGGCGGCACGGCCAACGTGACGATCATCGAGCGGCTGTCGGTGGCATAAACGTGCAGCCGGGCCACGATCAGGCCCGATCCGGACCGTTTCGGCTCACCGTCGCACGTTTATGCCACTCCCCTACGATGGCCAGGTGAAGGTGCTAGGCGCATGCCCGCTCGACTGCCCCGACGCGTGCTCGTGGGTCGTGACCGTCGAGGACGGCGTCGCCACCGGGCTGCGGGGAAACAAGGAGCACCCGGTCACGCGCGGGGCGCTGTGCGTGAAGGTGAACCGGTTCCTCGAGCAGGTCGGCTCGCCCGACCGGCTCAGGTACCCGATGCGCCGCGTGGGACCGAAGGGCTCGGGGCGGTTCGAGCGGATCAGCTGGGACGATGCGCTCGACGAGATCGCCACCCGGCTCACCGGCATCATCGACGAGTTCGGCGGCGAGGCGATCTGGCCGTTCCACGGCACCGGCAGCCTGGGCTACATCCAGGGCATGGAGGGCTTTCCCGGCCGCCGGATGTTCAACCTGCTCGGTGCCTCCCACCACCGCCCGACCATCTGCTCGGTCGCGGGCACCACCGGGTTGAACTACACGCTCGGTACCGCCGGCGGCATGGACCCGGAGGACTTCGCGAAGTCGAAGCTGATCATCCTGTGGGGCACCAACCCGCTCAGTTCCGGCCACCACCTGTGGAAGTTCATCCAGGACAGCGGCGCGTACCTGGTCTCCATCGACCCCGTCCGCACCAAGACCTCCGAACGCTGCGACGAGCACCTCGCCCCGCTACCCGGCACGGATGCGGCACTGGCGTTGGGTCTGCTCAACGTGGTGGTCTCGCTGGGCGCGCACGACACGGAGTTCATCGCCGAACACACCGTGGGCTGGCCCGAATTCCGAGACCGGATCAAGGAATTCACCCCCGAGCGTGTCGCGGCGATCACCGGCCTGCCCGAGGAGCGGATCGTCGCGCTCGGTGAGCGGATCGCGCGCACCCGCCCGACCGCCATCCGCGCCTCGCAGGGCATGCAGCGGCACGCGGGCGGCGGGATGGCGCTGCGGGTGCTCGGCTGCCTGCCCGGCGTCACCGGCGACTGGGCGATACCCGGTGGGGGACTGCACTATTCGACCAGCGGACACTTCCGGCTCGACGATGCCGCCCTGCGCCGCGACGATCTGCTGCCGCACCCGGTGCGCACCCTGTCGATGACCCGCCTCGGCGAGGCCTTGCTCGAGGCCGAGGGTCCGCCGGTGAAGGCGCTGTTCGTGATCGCGGCGAACCCGGTGGGGTCCAATCCCGACCAGCGCCGGGTGATCGACGGACTCTCCCGCGAGGACCTGTTCACGGTGGTCCTCGACCACTTCGGCACCGACACCGTCGACTACGCCGACATCGTCCTCCCGGCGACCATGCAGCCCGAACACCTCGACGTGCTCGCCGGTTACGGCCACCTCTACCTGGTCTGGAACGAGCCCGCCGTCGAAGCGCCGGGCGAATGCCTGTCCACCACAGAGACTTTCCGTCGCCTGTCGCGGCGCCTCGGCCTGACCGAACCAGCCCTCTACGACTCCGACGAGGAACTGGCCCGCCAACTGCTGAAGGGCTACGACCTCGACCGACTCCGCGCCGACGGGTTCCTCAAGATCCAGGCCGGTCCGGTTCCGGCGGGCAAGCTCCAATTCGTCTCCGCCAGAGCCGAAGCCGCCGGGCACGACCCGCTACCGAGCTACATCCCGCCCGCCGACTCCGGCGACGGCCTGGTGCTCATCTCCGCCGCCTCGCACTACTTCCTGAACACGATCTTCGGCTCCAACCCCGAATTGCGCCGCCGGGCAGGGGAATCCAGCATCACCCTGCACCCGGACGACGCCGCCGCGCGAGGAATCGCCGACGGTGACGCCGTGGTCGTGTCCAACGCCCGCGGTTCGTTCGACGCGGTCGCCGAGGTGTCGGACCGGGTTCGGCCCGGTGTCGCGGGGACGACGAAGGGCCGCTGGGCGAAGTTCAACGGTGGGGCTACGGTCAATGCCACGGTGGCCGAACGAGATTCGGACTTCGGCGGCGGGGCTGTGTTCCATGACAACCGCGTCGAGGTCGCGCTGCGCTGATCCCCGCCACCAGGTCGTACCCCACCTGCGCGGCTCGCCCAGATGACCGCGCCGCCCCGCGATCGACACCCTCAGCCCGCTGGGTCGTACCAGGGCTCCGCATAGCGGCGACCCGAGTGATGGTTCGCTGACGATCTGGTCGATCATCTCGCCCCTGGTCGGCAGGCTGGTGATACCTGCGCATCGCTCGCAGCCCGGCTGGTCAGCGTCCATGTCGGCACTGACGATCTGGGCGATCTCTCAGTGCCGCTCGGTCGGATTGCCGCTGGCCAGGGCTGCGATAGCGTCGATTCGGATGAGGGCGTCGCCGATGATTTGGTTTATAAGTTCCGCGACGGTTGGGAGGTTGTCGATGATGCCGGTGACCTGTCCTGCGGGTAGTACGCCCGCGTCGGTGCGGCCTTCCACCAGAGCGGCTTTGGTCAGCATTGCCGAGTTGGCCGCCATCACCACCTGTGACCAGGTGAGGTCCTTGGTCCTGCGTAGGGAGAGGCCGTCGCGAACCAGCGTCGACCACTTCATCCCGGTCATGCTCTTGAATCGGGCCGCGTTGGCCACGGCCGCGGAGAGGCCGCGCCAGTCGCCGGAATGTTCCAGTCGTTCAACGAGTTCGGTGTTCAACATGCGGTGCGGCATCCCGTCGACCTTGGTCGAGACCACGGTGTCGGCGAGCCCGCGCGCCAGATACTCCCGCTTGACCGCGTCGGGGACCGTGCTCTCCTGGGTGAGCAGGAACCGGGTGCCCATGGCGACCCCGGCCGCGCCGTAGGACAGCGCAGCCGCGAGACCGCGCCCGTCGAAGAATCCGCCCGCCGCTACCACCGGGATATCCACTGCGTCGAGCACCGAGGGGAGCAGCAGCGTGGTGGCGACCGGACCCGTGTGCCCGCCGCCCTCACCGCCCTGCACGATCACCGCGTCGGCGCCCCACGCCGCGACCTTCACCGCGTGCTTGGCCGCACCGATGGACGGAATGACCACGACACCAGCATCTTTGAGTCGAGCGATGAGTTCTTTCTCGGGCGCCAGCGCGAACGAGGCCACCCGCACGTTTTCGCGGATCAGCAGGTCGATCCGTTCGGGGGCGTCGGCGGCGTCGGCGCGGAGATTGACGCCGAACGGCCTGTCCGTGAGCGATGTGGTCTTGGTGATCGCGGCTTCCAGTTCGGGAAAGGTCATGGTGGCCGAGGCCAGGATGCCCAGCCCACCGGCCTGCGCGGTGGCGGCCACCAGGCGCGGCCCGGCCACCCAGCCCATCCCCGTCTGCACGATGGGATGTTCGATCCCGACGAGCTCGGTCAGCGGCGTCCGCAACTTCGACCCGTTCACGCCACCACCTCCCGATCACGGAAACTACGGGGGTCCAACACAGTTCGGATGAGGCGAAGCTCGTCCTCGGTGGGCAACCGGGTCTCACCAGCCTCGGCCAGACCGGCGATCTCGAACGCGGTGTTCTCCGCGACCTCGTCCGCACTCACCCCGGGATGCAGCGACAGCGCCCGCATCGTGTGCTCGGGCCCGCCGAAATCGAAGACCCCCAGGTTCGACACCACCCGGTGCAGGTGGTGGAAGCGGTAGGCCGGGTTGGTCGGGTCGACCTTGTCGTAGCCGATGCCCGACACGATATCGACCTGGTCGCAGAACACCCTGGCATGGTGCTTGGGGATGAAATAGCTGGTGGGGTGGTTGATCGTATTTCCGGGAGCACCGCGCACGCCGAACATCTGACGCGAAGGGTGTTGCAGCGCACCGAATGCCGACAGGTTCTGATTGCCGAAGCGGTCCAGCTGATTCGCGCCCATCACCACGTGCCGCCGCCCGGAGGCGACCACATCGAAGACACGGGAGAACGGAATCCAGCCCTCCACAGGAGCTTTCGCGCCGATGGCCGGAACCTCGGCGAACAGCAGTGCCTCCCCGTCCGACAGCAGCAGGTCGGGGGCGAAGGTGAGCCGGGCCAGTCGCGCGCCGATCGTGGTGATCGTGGACATCGGACTGGCCATGATCTCGCCCGCCCCGCGGAAGATCTCGGCCGCCGCGACGACACAGACCTCGGCGCGAGTGGCGGTCGACTGGGGGTTCATAGCTGCTCCTCGGCGAAAGTAGCGACGTCGGACTGGTATTCGCTTTCGGAGACATCGAGGAAGCGGGCTTTGAACTCCGCCCACGACTCCGGTGTCCGCGCGGCGGCCACGTAGTGCTTCTGGAACTTCTCGTCGCGCCCGTACCCACCGGCGAAGGTGAAGTGCGCGCCACCGGGCGCCTCCACCACCCCGTCGACCATCATCCGATTGAGGATTATCGCCTGTTGCGGAACAGCTTTCACCAGCTCCTCGGTATCGACCACGCGATCGACCGACACATACCGCCGTTCGGCGGCGAGACAGTACAGATCATCGAAGTACGGATCGACGCCGGTGTAGGCCGCGTTGCCGTGTTTGTCGGCCACATCGAGGTGTACGAACGCGGCGTCCAGATTCAACGCGGGCATCGCGACCAACGTCTCGACCTGCCCGTTCGCGCTCGGATACGGGGAGGCGACGGTCCGCAACTCGCCCTCCCAGAAATCGAGCACCGACGAGCCCAGCCCGGCCCGGATCGGCAGGAATGGCAGTCGAGCCGCCGCGGCCTGCAACCCGCACTTGACCATCCCCTCGTCCATCTCGCGCACCGTGATCGCCCCCGTGGTGCGGGCTTTCGCGAACCACGGGTCGTAGAACGGCGCCGAATCCAACGACACGAACCCGTAGTACGCCTTGCGCACCTTGCCCGCCGAACACAGCAGGCCCAGATCGGGTCCGCCGTAGGTGACCACGGTCAGATCGGTGACGTCGGAACGCAGCAGCGCGCGCACCAGCGCCATCGGCTTGCGTCGGGAACCCCAGCCGCCGAGGCCGATGGTCATGCCGCTGCGCAGCTCCCCGACCACCTCGTCGAGGGTCATTGTCTTGTCGCGCATGGTGTTTCAGTGGCCTTTCTGGCGTGCGGCGAGGTCGTCGTCGAAGCGCGCGCGGATCTCGTCGGCCACGCCGGCGAGGTTGAGTTCCATGGTGAAGCCCTGTTCGTAGCGGTAGGAGCGGTGCACGTCCTGCACGTCGATGCCGTTGAGTGCGCGTTTGGCGGCCCGGATCACCCGGCCATCCTTGTTCGCGATGTTCCGCGCGACTTCCAGTGCGGCAGCGTCGAGTTCGTCGCGCGGGACCACCCGGTACACCGAGCCGAAGTGGTGTAGCTGCTGGGCGGTGAGCTTGCCCGCGGTGTAGAACATGGTCCGCATCAGATGCTGGGGGACCAGCCGCGCCAGATGGGTGGCGGCACCGAGCGCGCCACGATCCACTTCGGGCAGGCCGAAGGTGGCGTCGTCGGCGGCCACGATGACATCGGAATTCCCGACCAGGCCGATCCCGCCGCCGAGACAGAACCCCTGCACCGCCGCCACCACCGGGACCTCGCAGTCATAGACCGCCGCGAACGCCTCGAAGCAGCCGTGGTTGGCGCGGATCAGCGCGGTGTGGCCGACATCGGCGTTCATCTCCTTGATGTCGACGCCCGCGTTGAACCCGCGACCCTCCGCGCGCAGCACCACGACCCGTGTCGACTGGTCGCGCCCCGCCTCGCGCACCGCCTCGGCCAGCGCGAACCAGCCGTCCGAGGGCAGTGCGTTGACCGGCGGATAGTCCACTGTGACGACGGCTGTGCCGTCGGCCTCGGTGTGCCGGTGTATTCCCATCGCGCCGTCCAATCCCTGGCCAAAGCAAGCAATTGCTTGGTAGGTTAACACGGTGCCGATAGAAATCGACCTTTCCGGGCAGATCGTTCTGGTGACCGGCGGTGTGCGCGGTGTCGGGATCGGCATCACGCGCCGCTTCCTCGCCGCGGGCGCCACCGTGCTCACCTGCGCACGCCGACCCCCCGACGAACCGATCACGGTGGGGGAGCGCGGCGCCGAACACCACACCTGCGATGTGCGCGAGGTCGAGGCGGTGGCGGCGATGTTCGCGCGGATCATCGCCGACCACGGCCGGATCGACCACGTCGTGAACAACGCCGGTGGCGCGCCGTTCGCCATGGCCGACACCGCGAGTCCGCGCTTCCACGCCAAGATCGTGGAACTGAATCTGCTTGCGCCCCTGCTGATCTCCCAGCACGCCAATGCGCAGATGCAACAGCAGGACACCGGCGGTTCGATCGTGATGATCACCAGCGTCAGCGGCCACCGCCCGTCCCCCGGCACGGCTGCCTACGGCGCCGCCAAGGCGGGCCTGGACAACCTCGCCGCCTCACTGGCCGTCGAGTGGGCTCCGAAGGTCCGCCTCAACTCGGTAGTAGTGGGCCCCGCCCTCACCGAACTCGCCCACCTCCACTACGGCGACACCGAAGCCACCGCCGCCGTAGCCCGCACCGTCCCCCTCGGCCGCCTCGCCACCCCCACCGACGTAGGCAACGCCGCCCTTTTCCTGACCTCCCCCTTGGCCACCCACATCAGTGGCGCCACCCTCCTCGTCCACGGAGCAGGCGAACGCCCGGCCTACCTGGACGCCACCACCGCCAATACGTGAACACAGGAGTTATGTATGTCTGACCGGTTGATCTGCGCGGGTCGCATCGTCATCGTCACCGGCGCGGGGCGGGGCATCGGCCGAGCCCACGCCCTCGCCTTCGCGGCCGCCGGCGCTCGCGTGGTGGTCAACGACGTGGGCACCGCCCTCGACGGCGCCCCCACCAGCGAGACCCCCGCACAGCAGGTCGTCGACGAGATCGTCGCGGCCGGCGGGGAGGCGGTCGCCAACTACGACGATGTCGCCGACTGGAACGGCGCCCGCACCCTGATCCGCCAAGCCGTCGACACCTTCGGCGGCCTCGACGTCTTGGTCAACAACGCCGGGTTCGTGCGCGACCGGATGCTGGTGAATCTCGGCGAGGACGAGTGGGACGCGGTGGTTCGCGTGCACCTCAAGGGCCACTTCGCCACCATGCGTCACGCGGCCGAGTACTGGCGGGGCGAGTCGAAGGCGGGGCGAGCGGTGGATGCGCGGGTGATCAACACCAGTTCCGGCGCCGGCCTCCAGGGCAGCGTCGGGCAGGGCAATTACGGGGCGGCGAAGGCCGGTATCGCGGGTCTCACACTCACCGCGTCCGCCGAATTCGCTCGCTACGGCATCACCGTGAACGCCATCGCGCCCGCCGCGCGCACCCGCATGACCGAAACCGTCTTCGCGGCGACGATGGTTGCTCCCGATTCCGGTTTCGACGCGATGGACCCGGCCAATATCTCACCGCTGGTGGTCTGGCTCGGCAGCGCCGAATCGGCCGGGGTGACGGGCGCGATGTTCGAGGTAGAGGGCGGAAAGATCGCGCTCGCGCAGGGTTGGCGGCACGGTCTCCCGGTCGATCGCGGGGCCCGCTGGGACGCGGCCGAGCTCGGTCCGGTCGTCAAGGAATTGCTCGACAACGCCACCCCGCCGGAGCCGATTTACGGTGCATAGCTAACGCGTGAACGGATATGTGGGGGAAAATTCCGTGGCCTGGGCTTATGAGATGTCACACCTGTTCAGGGGGCTGGACGGCTCTTGCTCTCGGCTGCGGGCCCGCGACGGTGGGTTTACTATGGGCTACTGTTCGTCAAGTTCGTCAAATCCCGGAATGATTCGCGACCGGGGGAATTCTGCGCTGAAGAACTAAGGGGATGATCGAGCGCATGGCCATTGGTCGCATGTTGCGCGTATTTGCCGCCGCGAGTGTGTTGGCAGGCTGCGCTCTATTGGGGCCCGCGGTTGCCATCGCCGCCCCGGACAAACCGTCGACGCCTGCCGAGCAGGCGCCCGGCAGCGGGAGCACCGACGAAGTAAGCGCCGGGCCGACCACCACCACGCCCAAGCCCACCCAACTGGGTCTGCCCGCACCGACGACCGCCGCTCCGGCGCCGGTCGCGCCGAGTTCGGTCCCGGCCAGCCCGGTCGCGCCGAGTCCCGTGGCGCCGAGTCCCGTGGCGCCGAGTCCGGTGGCCTTGCCGCCGGGCAGCGGCAGCGCGGACCAGGGAAACACCCCACCCGCTGAACTGAATCAGCCCGGTCAGGGCGACAGCCAGCCGTCGGGCGCCCCGGTCGCCGAGGAGGAGTGGACCCCACTCACTATCCCCGGCCAGACCCCCGAGGTACCCAAGAAGGAAGTAGCCGGCCCCCTGTCCGGCTCGGCAGCCACCGGCTCCGCCGCGGCAGGTTCAGCCGCAGCGGCCGGTTCAGCGGGTGCGGGCGTGGTCCTCGGCTCCGGCTCCGCGGGCCTGGGCATCCTGCTCGGCACCGGCTCGGCCGGCCTTGGCATCGTCCTGGGCTCCGGCTCAGCGGGCGCGGCCGCGGTCCTCGGCACCGGCTCGGCCGCAGTCGGCTCGGCCGCCGCGGGCACCGGCTCCGCCGTCCTCGGCGCGGGCTCAGCGGTCCTCGGAACAGGCTCCGCCGCAGTCGGTTCCGCCGCTGCGGGCACCGGCTCAGCGGCTCTCGGCGCAGGCTCGGCAGTCCTCGGGACAGGTTCCGCCGCAGTCGGTTCCGCCGGCGTCGGCTCCGCGGCCACGGGCTCGGCGGGCGCCGGTTCGGCCGCCACGGGCTCGGCAGCGGTCGGTTCCGCCGCCGCCGGTTCGGCCGCGCCACTGCTGCTCCTGCTCATCCCCATCCCGGCCGTCCCCGCCGCACCGGCCCTCCCGCCGATCGCGATCCCGGACGCGCCGACCGCACCCTCGGCCCCCGCCGCGCCGAATGTGGTTGTGGCAGCACCGGTTCCGGAGGTCGCCCCACCCGCACCGGAGGCGCCCGCACCCGCGGCACCGCCCGCGCCCGCACCGGCGGCACCCGCCGCACCGAACCACGCGTTCAAACCGACCAGTGACAACAGTGGCCTGCCCGAACCCGAACTGCTCTCGGTGATCGGCGGCCTGATCGCGCTGACGCTGGCGGCCGCGGGCTCGGGCGCCGTGAGCTTCCAAGGTGCCGCCGCCGCCCAGGCGCGGGTGAACGCGGCGCGTGCCGAGTTCTTCGGACCGAGGTCGTGAGGGGATCTTCGATGAGTAAGAGCAAGACCCAGTCCACCTCCCGTTCCTATCGCCGCGTCGCCGCCGCCGTCGACGCGGTGTGCGCGGTGGCCGCCGACTTCGACGCCACCACCCTCGACGAGGTGGTCGAGGCCATCTCGCAGGAGAGGCAACGCGAAATCGAGATCACCAGTGCGCATCTGGGCCCCGGCGTGTGCGGTCAGCGCCGGTTCTACCCCGAACGCGACATCATCGTGCTCGCCGATTCCCTGCCGAGTCGCGACCACACCCTCGCGCACGAACTCGGCCACATCGTGTTCGACCACGAGGGTGCGCCCGCCGTCGAGACGACCCTCGAGGTGAGCGACGACCTGATCGCCTACATGCTCAGTCAGCGCGCCCACGCGCAGATCGTCGACGACGGCGCCGACGACCTCGCCGAGTGGGAGGCCGAGACCTTCGCGGCCATGCTCATGACGCGGCTGCGCGTGTTCAACAACCGGGGCGCAGGCGTCTCGGTCCTTCGATTCGATGAGGCACTCGGATGACACTCTGGTTGACAGCCCTGCTGGTCTGGGTTGCCGCGGGTGCGCGAGTGGGTCGCGTGCTGGTCAAGCCCGCGACGACCGCCCGCGTTGCCATCGTCGTCGCGGTCGCCGCCGTGGCGCTCGCGGTCACCGTCTCCATCCCCGAGATGGCGGTCGCCGTCGACAACCTGTGCAAGGGGGGTGTGCGCGGCGGCTGGTTGTCCACCGGCATCGTCATCTCCGCGTGGATCCTGTTCGCCGCGGCGACCTCGGTGGTGGCCTCGGCCGCCTGGCCGGTGGTCTCGCGGCAGAACCTGCGCCAGGTCGCGATGGTCGTCTACGGGATCGGCGCGGTGGCGATCGCCCTCACACTGGCCTGGTCGTTCACCTTCGGCTGGGGCGCGGTCGCGGTCGGCTCGGTGTTCATCGTCGTGACCGGCCTGCGCAACCTCGACTGGACCATCCTCGGTCGCGGCATCGCGATCTACATCACCGGCACCGCCCTGGTCGCGGTGCTGGCCGTGATCAACGTGGGCCGCGCCTTCCAGCGCGCGGCGCCGACCCCGCCCAACGAACCGCTGTGGGGCTGGGCGGCGTGGGAGATCGCCGCGCTGCTGATCTCGCTCGGCGCGGTGTCGATCGTGATCGAGCTGTGGTGGCGGGCCAAGGTCATGCTGCGCCGCATCCGCCCGCTGCACCAGCTGATGGTCGGTCGCTTCCCCGAGGTCGTCGCGCCCGAGCAGAACGCCACCTCGGCCCAGCTCAAGGCCTCCGATCACATGGCCCAGGTGATGGACGCGCTGTATCTGCTCTCGGGCAGCGGCATCGTCATCCCGGCGGCCGGTGAGCCGCCGAACTCGGTCTCGCGGCGGGCCGCCGTGGTGGCCGAGTGGACGCGAAATCCGTTGGGGGACTTGTTCGTCGACGCGCGGTGGATCGCCCCGCCGCCCGGCGTGAGCCCGCACGGTTGGATGCTGGCGCTGGCGAGCCACTACGACGACGCGGTCGCCGCCGCGAAGACCGCACCGCAGAACGCCGCGGCCTGAACGCAGAAAACGGGCCTGAGCTGGTGGTCACCCACCGAGCTCAGGCCCGTTCTCTGCGTATCCGACGTTGTACGGCCGTACCCAGGACACCATCAGGTGCGTCAGGCCGACCGCCGAGTGGATCCTATTCCGTTCCGTCCGGCGGAATCTCGGGCAAGCCTTCGCTGGCCCGCAGCTTCTCCGCCATCGAGGTGAGCAGATTCTGTGATTCTTCGGAGAGGTCGAATGCCCTGCTCGACAGTCGACGCAAACCGTAGCCCTGCAACTGCGCGAGCAGTTCCAGGTCGTGATCGATCTTGGCCGCGTAGATGTCGTTGAAGAAGTAGTCAGGCTTGACCTTGAAGAACTTCGCCAGGGCGGCCACCGTCTCGTCGGACGGGTTCGTACGTTGTCCCGACCGCAACTGCGAGAGATACGGCTTCGAGATCGGATGCCCGGAGGCAGTCAGCGCAGCCGCAACCTCTGCGTTGGTATGCGGCTTGCGCCCCGGGGGATGCACGGTTTCGAACAGCTTGTTCAGCCGCGCCGCGAAATCAGCCATTGTGAGCCGCCCAATTCCCTTCACTGTACTAACAGTCGTTATCTCGGATACGTATCATTGATATTAGCGGCTCAGTAACTGAAAACCTACGCCTGATTCGGGATTTCTCGACGTTTTCCGACGTTCACCTGCTTGCAGGGGCGGCGGTGGTCGTGTTTGCGGGTCGCGCCAACGACTCTTGTGGAGTGCGGCGCTACCTGGGTTCGTGCCCGTCGCGGGGCTCTTCGGACCCGACTACATGGTAGCTCAAAGATAGCTGACATCTCATGATCCACGGCCCCCCTGTGACTTTGTGGCGTACGACACGTTTCGGGCGCCCTGAGATGAATGTTCAACCTGGGCGCCCGGTTTCGGTGAGGACAAGTCTACAGGCGTTCGATGATCGTGCCCGTCGCGAGCGCTCCGCCGGCGCACATCAGCACCATCGCAGTGCTCTGACCTGTGCGTTCGAGTTCGTGCAACGCCGTTGTGATCAATCGCGAGCCGGTCGAGCCCACAGGATGCCCGATTGCGATCGCGCCGCCGTTGACATTTACGCGACGCATGTCAGGTTGATGCACGGCGGCCCACGAAAGCGCCACGGCGGCGAATGCCTCGTTGATCTCGAAAAGATCGATATCGCCGATCGACATTCCTGACCGCTCCAGCAGTCGACTGCACGCCTGCACCGGCCCGTCGAGATGGAACTCCGGTTCGGCGCCGACGAGAACCTGGGTGCGGATCCGCGCGCGCGGTCGCAGGCCCTGTCGCCGCGCCGCGGCCTCGTCCATCAGCAGCACCGCCGCCGCGCCGTCGGAGATCTGCGAGGACGTGCCCGCGGTGTGGATGCCCTCGGCCACGACCGGCTTCAGCGCGGCGAGGCCCTCGCGGGTGGTCGCGCGCAAACCCTGGTCGCGCGTCACCTCCACCTTCTCGCCGGTGGCCGCGCCCTCGCTGTCGATGACCGGCGCCGAGATCGGCAGCACCTCGCGGTCGTAGCGGCCTTCGGCCCACGCCGCCGCCGCCAATTGCTGGGAGCGCAGCCCGAATTCGTCGATATCGGCGCGGGTGAGCCCCCGCCTGCGAGCGATCCGCTCGGCCGCCTCGAACTGATCGGGCAGATCGATCGACCACGACGCGGGCCTGCGCGGACCCGCCGCGGTGCCCACATTCGCGCCGAGCGGCACCCGGCTCATGGCCTCCACCCCGCAGGCCATGCCTGTCTCGATCGCCCCGGTGGCGATGAGGCCGGCGATGAGGTGGTTGGCCTGCTGGGCCGAACCGCACTGGGCGTCGACGGTGGTCGCGCCGGTCTGCCACGGCAGGCCCGCGTGCAACCAGGCGACGCGGGTGACGTTGTTGGACTGCTCGCCCGCCTGGGTGACGCAGCCGCCGATCACCTGCTCGACCAGGGCGGGGTCGAGGCCCGCTCGGTCGAGCAGGCCGCGCTGGGCCAGGCCGAGCAGTTCGGCCGCGTGCAGGCCCGACAGCTGTCCTCGGCGTTTGCCGATCGGCGTGCGCACGGCCTCGACGATCACGGGTGTGCCCATCTGAATCTCCCTCATAACTGCAACAGGTTCTGATCTAGTGCTCAGGGTAAAACCGCGAGGTTCTTCCGTCATGGAATCCCCTGTGCTTGAATGATTGTAGAACGTGTTTCAGTTTGTCGAAGGAGACATCTGGTGGTAGATCCGCGCAACGAACGGCCGAACCTGCCGGACGGGTTCGACGTGACCGATCCCGACATCTACGCCGAGCGTGTCCCGGTGGCGGAGTTCGCCGAGCTGCGGCGCAGCGCCCCGATCTGGTGGAACGAGCAGTCGCCGCAGGTGGGCGGTTTCGCCGACGAGGGCTTCTGGGTGGTGAGCAAGCACGCCGACGTCAAGGAGGTCTCGCGCCGCAGCGACGTGTTCTCGACCTTCGAGAACACCGCGATCCCGCGCTTCAACGACGCCATCGAGCGTCAGCAGATCGAACTGCAACGCTTCGTCCTGCTGAACATGGACGCCCCCGAGCACACCAAGCTGCGCAAGCTCATCTCCAAGGGCTTCACCCCGCGCGCGGTGAACGGCCTGCGCGCCGAACTGTCGGCGCGCGCCGAGCAGATCGTGCGCCGGGCCGCCGAGTCCGGGACGGGCGACTTTGTCACCCAGGTGGCGTGCGAACTGCCGCTGCAAGCCATCGCCGAGTTGATCGGCGTGCCGCAGGAGGACCGGATGAAGGTCTTCGCCTGGTCCAACGAGATGACCGGCTACGACGACCCCGACAGCGACGCCGATCCGGTCGCGGCGTCGATGGAGATCCTGGGCTACTCGTATCAGATGGCCGAGGCCAGAAAAGCCTGCCCCGCCGACGATCTGGTGACCACCCTGGTCGAGGCCGATGTCGACGGCGAGCACCTGACCCCCGAGGAGTTCGGCTTCTTCGTGATCCTGCTGGCCGTCGCGGGCAACGAGACCACCCGCAACGCCATCACCCACGGCATGCTCGCGTTCATGGAGCACCCGGAGCAGTGGGAGCTGTTCAAGGCGCAGCGCCCGGCCACCGCGGTCGACGAGATCATCCGCTGGGCCACCCCGGTCACCTCGTTCCAGCGCACCGCGCTCGAGGACACCGAACTCAACGGCGTGCCGATCAAGAAGGGACAGCGTTTGGTGATGCTGTACCGGTCGGCAAACTTCGACGAGGACGTTTTCGACGAGCCGGAGAAGTTCGACATCCTGCGTAAGGACAACCAGCACCTGGCATTCGGCGGCACCGGCGCCCACTTCTGTGTGGGGGCGAATCTGGCGCGGCTCGAGGTCGATCTCATCTTCAATGCGATTGCTGATCATCTGCCCGATATCACGCAAATCGGTGATCCGAAACGTTTGCGTTCGGGGTGGCTCAATGGGGTCAAGGAACTCCCGGTCGATTACCGGACCTGTCCGATCGCGCACTGACAAAAGAATGCGGCCCGGGACCGAAAGGTCCCGGGCCGCTCGTGTGTGCGGGTCAGGCGACGGGGCGCGTGGTGGCCACCGCGCGGTCGACTTCCCAGAAGGCGCGCAGGGCGGCGATCTTGCCGTCCGCGTCGACCCGGTAGGTGAACACGCCCTCGGCGTCGACCACGTACCCGGCCAGGGTGGTGCGGATCAGACCGGTGAACGCGATCTCGTCGCCACAGGCGAAGGAGTCCTCGAACCGGAACTCGATGGACTCGGTGAGGGCGATGGCCTTGTCCCAGAACGCGCCGATGGCCTCGTGGCCGCGATGGCCGACGCCGTCAGGGTCGAAACCCGAAGGGCCGACCGGGTCCTCGACGATGCCGTCCTCGGCGAACAGGGCGACCCAGGCGGCGCGGTCCTTGGCTCTGACGGCGGCCTGGGAGGCCAGGCCGGCGGCACGGGCGGTTTTCTCGACAGTGGTCATGTGCGCACCTTCGCGATGATGGGGTCGGCGATGTACTTCTCGGCGAATCGGCGCAGGGAGTCCTGCTTGGCGGCGAGTTCGCCGTCGAAACCGATGCCGTCGGACAGCCACGGCACCACGATGGTGTCGGTGACGCCCGCGTCGGCGAGATCCTGGTAGCCGCTGCGGCCGAAGCGGTCGATGCAGACCGCCTGGATCTCGAAAGGTTCGGTGTCCCTGCCGTAGTCGACGCGCAGGTCGCGCAGGGTGGCGATGGTGGTCTCGAGCTGCTCGAACTTCATCATCGCCGAGGTCCAGCCGTCGCCGATGCGGGCGGCGCGGCGCAGGGCCGGGGCGGTGTGGCCGCCGATGTAGAAGGGCACCCGTTCGGCGGGCGCCGGGCTCATCTGGAGCTCGTCGAAGTCGAAGAACTCGCCGTGGAACTCGACCATGCCGCCGTCGAGGACGAGCTTGATGATCTCGATCATCTCGTCGACCCTGGCCCCGCGCCGCGCGTAGGGCACCCCGCACCACTCGAATTCCTCGGGCGCCCAACCGATCCCGACGCCGAACCCGAAGCGGTTGTTCGACAGGTTGGCCACGGAGCCGACCTGGCGGGCCAGCAGCAGCGGATTGCGGGAGCCGAGCTTGAGGACATTGGTGTAGAACCGCAGGTCGGTGGTCACCGCCGCCATGACCGCCGCGGCGATGAGCGGATCGACCCAGGGGGTGTCCGGGCCCCAGAAGCGGCTGCCGTCGGGGGTGTAGGGGTAGTCGGCGGACTGGGATTTCATGTAGAACAGCGAGTCGGGCAGGCCGATGGAGGTGAATCCGCATTCTTCGGCCGTCCTGGCCAGCTCGGTGAGCTGGTCCAGGGGACTCAGGGCGATCCCGAGGGTGAACTTCATGCCGGACGCTCGCTTCCTACAACCCACATCGAAAAGTATTGGGAGCCACCGCCGTACGCGTGGCCGAGGGCTTTGCGGGCGTCGGGCACCTGGTAGGCGCCCGCCCGCCCCATCACCTGTTTGGCGGCTTCGGCGAACCGGATCAGACCCGAGGCGCCGATCGGATTGGACGAGAGCACCCCGCCCGACGGGTTCACCGGGATGCGCCCGCCGATCTCCGTCTCGCCCTTGTCGGTGAGTTTCCAGCCGTCGCCCTCCTCGGCGAAGCCCAGGTTCTCCAGCCACATCGGCTCGAACCAGGAGAACGGCACGTAGATCTCGGCGGCGTCGATCTCCTCGAGCGGGTCGGTGATCCCGGCGGCCTTCCAGAGCGCGGCGGCGGCATCGCGACCGGCCTGGGGATTGACCTGGTCACGACCGGAGAAGGTGGTCGGCTCGGTCCGCATCGCGGTGCCGTGGATCCACGCGACCCGCTTGCCCTCGCGCTCGACCGCCGTCGCGGCCTCGGCGTCGCCGATCACCAGCGCGCAGGCACCGTCGGAGGAGGGGCAGGTCTCGTCGAAACGGATGGGGTCCCAGAGCATTTGGGAGGCAAGCACCGATTCGAGGGTGATATCGGGCTGGTGCAGATGCGCGAGGGGGTTCTTGGCCCCGTTGCGCCGATCCTTCACCGCCACCTGGGCACCGATGTGCAGGGGCGCGTTGGAGCGGCGGATGTAGGAGCGTACGTGCGGCGCGAAGTACCCACCGGCACCCGCGCCGACCGGCATGGTGAACGGCACCGGAATCGACAGGGCCCACATGGCATTCGACTCCGACTGCTTCTCCCACGCGATCGCCAGCACGCGCCGATGCACACCCGCCTGCACCAGATTCGCCGCGACGACCCCGGTCGAGCCGCCCACCGACCCGGCGGTGTGCACCCGGATCAGCGGCTTCCCGGCCGCGCCGAGTGCCTCGGCCATGGACAGCTCGGGCATCATCACGCCCTCGAACAGGTCGGGCGCCTTGCCGACCACCACGGCGTCGATCTCGGCGATGGTCAGTCCCGCGTCATCGAGCGCGCGATCGATCGCCTCACGGCACATGCCCGCCATGGACACGTCCGTTCTTTTTGTCACGTGATGTGTTTGGCCGGTGCCGAGGACCGCCGCCGCATGGCCGCTCATCGTGCCTCCGATTCCAGAACGGCGACCAGATTCTGTTGCAGCGCGGGGCCGCTGGTCGCATGGGCGAGGGTTCGGTGCGCGGCGCCGGTCATGATGGCCCGCGCGGCGCAGCCGATGCGTTCGAGGCCGGCCGCGAACATGGGGTTGGCGGCCAGCGCGCCGCCGGACGGATTGATGCGGGTGCCGGACGGCAGTCCGATCGCCTCGGCGAGGATGAGCTGCTGGTGGCTGAAGGGCGCGTGCAGTTCGGCGAGGTCGAAGGCGGTGTCGCCGCCGGTCGCCGCCGCCGCTGCCTTCGTGGTGGAGGGGGAGCGGGTGAGGTCGCGACCGCCGAGCGCCTGGGCGTCGATGTTGTGCGCGATTCCGGTGATCCAGGCGGGCCGCTCGCACAGTTCGCGGGCGCGATCGCCGACCGCGAGCACGATCGCGGCGGCGCCGTCGGTGATCGGGGCGATGTCGTGGGCGCGCAGCGGATCGGCCACATACGGTGCGGCGAGCAGGGATTCGAGATCGCCACCGGCGACCTCGGCCATGTCCTGTTCGGTCCACCGCCCGGAATCCAGACCCGCGCGCGCCTGCAATCCCGCGATCGACACCGCGTCCGGCCACAGCGGCGCGACCAGGTACGGGTCGAGCTGCATGGTGAGCACCTGGCGCAGGGTGCCCGCCGAGGACTTCCCGAAGCCGTACACGAGCGCGGTCTGAGCCTGCCCGGAACGCAGTTTCACCCACGCCTCGTAGAGCGCCCACGCGGCGTCCATCTCGACGTGTGACTCGTTGATCGGCGGCACGGCACCGATCGCGTCGATCGCGGAGATGAACGAGAATGCCCGCCCGGCAAGGTAATCCGAGGAACCCGAGCACCAGAAGTCGATATCGGACTTGGTGATGCCGAGGTCGGCGTAGAGCTGCTGGAAACACGGCACGAGCATCTCGACGCCGTTGGTGGTGCCGTGCGTTTCCGGCACGTGCGGTGCGTGGGCGAAACCCACCACCGCTATCTCGGGCACGTCGCGCCCGTCGGATGCTGATGTCACCGTGGCCTCTCTAGAGGTGCTGCTGGTAGGTCTCGTAGGAAGCGTCGGGCTCCCCGGTGGGCCGGAAGTGGTCGATATTGGCCAGCGTGTGACCCCATTCCGCACGCGGTTTCCACACCGCCGCCACCCGCATTCCCATGCGCACCTCGGCGGGTTCGCAGCCGAGAATCAGGTGCAGGAACGGGATATCAGCACCGTCGAGCAGCACGTACGCGGCCACGTAGGGCGGCTTGATCCGCTGGCCGAGGAACGGCACATTGACGATGCAGAACGTGGTCACGGTGCCCGTGTCCGGCAGTTCGACGAGGTCGTCGGTGGGCAGGCCGTCGGTGGGGTTCGCGCCGCGCGGCGGGAAGTACACCCGCCCGCCGGCCTCGGAGCGGCCGCCGATGAGCTTGCCTTCGGCGAGCCCGCGCAGGTAGACGCTCTCCTGCGGGGAGGCGGTGTGGGTGTAGTCCAGGTCGACCGGGGTGGTCAGCACGGTGACCGGCTGCACCTCGGAATAGTCCGGGGCACTGGGGTTTTCGCCCGGCTCGAAGCAGACGATGTCCTGGATGCGCCCGGTGCGCTCGTCGGCCCAGCGGGCACTGACCCGCATCCCGGTGCTGATCTGCTCGGGTCCGGCGGCATCGAGGGCGTGCAGCAGGCTGGTGTCGGCGCCGTCGAGCTGGATCAGCGCCCACGCGAACGGGCGGTCGAACGGCTGGCCCGGCAGCGGCTCGGCCACCCAGGTCCACGACCGGACCGTGCCGACGGTCGCGACCTCGACCAGCTCGGACAGCGCGGCGCAGGTGAGCGGATCGTATTCGGCGGGCGGCACCAGCACGCGGCCGTCGCTGCCACGGATGCCGAGGATCCGACGTTCGCGCAGCCCGGTCAGAAAAGCACCGATCACACCTCCGACGGACCTGGTGTAATCGAAACGCACCCGCAGGGGTGCACTCAAGACGTCCACTGCGGTATTCCCCTTGGTCACGATATCGAGTAGAACAGGTTCTTATTCTGCTCGCAAGGATTCGCCGAAAGGGCGCCGATCATGAAATTCGGACTGCAACTCGGATACTGGGGCGCGCAGCCGCCCGACGGGGTCGGCGAGCTGGTGACAGCGGCCGAGGAGACGGGGTTCGACGCGGTGTTCGCGGCCGAGTCGTGGGGGTCCGACGCCTTCGCCCCGCTGGCCTGGTGGGGGTCGCGGACCTCGCGCGTTCGCCTGGGGACCTCGGTCGCGCAGATGTCGGCGCGCACGCCCGCGGCCACCGCGATGCACGCGCTCACCCTCGACCATCTCAGCGGCGGGCGCGCGATTCTCGGGCTCGGCGTCTCGGGCCCGCAGGTGGTGGAGGGCTGGTACGGGCAGCCTTTCGCACAACCGCTGCGGCGCACGCGCGAGTACGTCGACATCGTGCGCCAGGTGTTCGCGCGCGAGGCCCCGGTGACCTCCGACGGCGACCACTACGGGCTGCCCTATCGCGGTCCCGACGCCACCGGCCTCGGGAAACCGCTCAAGCCGATCGTGCACCCGCTGCGCGCTGATCTGCCGATCTGGCTGGGTGCGGAGGGCCCGCGCAATATCGCGCAGACCGCCGAGATCGCCGACGGCTGGCTCGCGATCTACTTCGCGCCACGGCTGGCGGGGATGTACGACGAGTGGCTCGACGAGGGCTTCGCGCGGTCCGGCGCGCGCCGTTCACGCGCGGATTTCGAGATCGCGGCGAGCGCGCAGGTGGTGATCACCGACGATCCCGCCGCCGAGATCGAGCGGATGCGGTGGGTGAGCGCGCTCTACATCGGCGGAATGGGGGCGCCGGAGTTGAACTTCCACGCCCAGGTCTACCGGCGGATGGGCTACGGCAGGGAGGTCGACGAGATCTCGGCGCTGTTCCAGGCCGGGCGCAAGGCCGAGGCCGCGGCGGCGGTGCCCGACGAGCTGATCACCGACACCGCGATCTTCGGCGACGAGGCGCACGTGCGGACGCGTCTTCGGGAATGGGCGGACGCGGGCGTGACGATGATGCTGATCTCGGTCTCCGACGCGGACCAAATGCGTCGCCTGCAAACCCTTGTCGACCTGTAGAACACGTTCTAGATTTGAGGGGTGAGTGAGCAGACAGCGGAAGTTCTCGGACTGTGGAATATCGCCGCCGTCGATCCCCAGCGGATCGCCGTGGTCGACCCGGACGGCCGAGAGATCACCTATCGAGAATTGGCGGGCCTCGCCAACCGGTACGCGAACGGACTGCGCGGCATCGGATTGACGTCCGGTGACGTCGTGGTCAGCATGCTGCACAACGGCGTCGAGGCGATCGCCGCGTATTTCGCCGCCTACCAGGCCGGGCTCTACATCGTCGCGGTGAACTGGCACCTCACCGCACCCGAGATCGCCTACATCCTGGGCGACAGCGAGGCGTCGGCGTTCCTGGCGAGCGAGCGGTTCGCGGCGACCGCGTCCGAGGCCGCCGACCTGGCCGAGCTGCCCGCCGACACCCGGTTCGCGGTCGGCGCGGTGCCCGGCTTCCGGCCGGCGTCGTGGCTCGGCGCCGCCGACACCGGCCGCCCGTCGGACCGCTCGGTGGGCGCGCCGATGCTCTACACCTCGGGAACCACGGGGCGGCCCAAGGGAGTTCGTCGCCCCCTCACCGGGGCCGACCCGGATGTCGTTCCCGCCCCGAACAAGTCGTTCTTCGCCCTGTTCGACCTGGCGCCCTACGACGATCACGTGCACATCTGCGGCTCGCCGCTCTATCACACGGCCGTGCTGAACTTCTCCACCATCTCGATCCAGTTGGGGCACAAGCTCGTTCTGATGGATCGGTGGGATCCCGAGGACATGCTCGCGCTGATCGAACGCCACCGCGTGACGCACAGCCACATGGTGCCCACCCAATTCCACCGCCTGCTGGCTCTGCCCGAGGAGGTGCGCGCCCGCTACGACGTGTCCTCGCTGCGCAGCATGGTGCACGGCGCCGCGCCGTGTCCGCCGCAGACCAAGCGGCAGATGCTCGACTGGTGGGGGCCGGTCGTCACCGAGTACTACGCGGCCACCGAGGGCGGCGGCACGGTGATCGACGGGACCGCGTGGTTGGCCAAGCCGGGATCGGTGGGCCGGGCGTGGCCGTGGTCGGTGATCAAGGTGCTCGACGAGACCGACGGCACCGAACTGCCCGCGGGCAAGGAGGGCCTGGTCTACATGAAGATGGGCGCCTCGAGCTTCGAGTACCACCACGCCAAGGAGAAGACCGAGGAGGCGCGGGTGGGGGAGTTGTTCACCGTCGGCGACATCGGTTACCTCGACGAGGACGGCTACCTGTTCCTGTGCGACCGGCGCTCGGATCTGATCCTCTCGGGCGGGGTGAACATCTACCCGGCCGAGATCGAGGGCGTGCTGATGAGCCATCCGAAGGTCGCCGATGTGGCGGTTCTCGGTGTGCCCGACCCGGATTGGGGTCAGCAGGTGAAGGCGTTCGTGCAGCCGGTGGCCGACGCGGGCGACTTCACCGCGGAGCTGCTCGAGTTCGCCGCCGGGCAGCTGGCCAAGTACAAGCTGCCCCGCACGGTCGAATACCGCGCCGAACTACCCCGCGACCCCAACGGCAAGCTCTACAAGCGCCGCCTGCTGTAGCGCTCAGACGGGCTCGCGCCACTGCGGCTCGAGCCCGAACAGCGGGAACAGGCGCGCGGTGTCGAGGAAGAAGTTCAGCCCCGCGATGGTGTCGCCCTCGAGCTCGAGCACCGTGATCGACCACGGCACCCACACCCCCGGCTCTCCGCTGGGCTTGTAGTGGCCGAACGCCGGCGAGCCGTTGGCCCCGCCGAGCGGGACCAGCCGCGAATCGCGACACGCGCTGCCGGTGCTCAGCATGAACGCGGCCACGTTCTCCGGCCCCGAGATCCACAGCTCGAACGGCGGCATCGACAGCGCCACATCGGCTTTCAGCAGCGAGGTGAGTGCGTCCATGTCGTAGGCCTCGAACGCGGTGACGAAGTCGTCGATCAGCTTGCGCTGGCCCGCGTCGGCGGCGTCGAAACTGTCGGCGACGCTGGGCTGCACCTTCGACATGGTGGCTCTGGCCCGTTGCAGCGCGCTGTTCACCGAGGCGGGCGACATGGTGAGCGCCTCGGCGGTCTCGCTCGCGGAGAAGCGCAGCACCTCGCGCATGATCAGGATGGCGCGCTGGGTGGCGGGCAGGTGCTGGCAGGCCGCGACGAAGGCCAGGCGCAGGGTGTCTCTGGTCGAGGCGTGCTCGGCCGGGTCGGCGCCGAAGGCCAGCGCGTTCGGGATGGGTTCGATCCACACGTAGTCGGGCTGCGGCATGGGCAGGGGCGAATCCGGGCGGCCGGGCCCGTTGAGATCCATCGGTCTGGCCCGGCTCTGCGGGCGGTCGAGCATGTCCAGACAGATATTGGTGGCGATCTTGTACAGCCACGACCGCACGCTCGCGCGACCCTCGAACGAGTCGTAGGCGCGCCAGGCGCGGGTGAAGGTCTCCTGCACCGCGTCCTCGGCCTCGAACGAGGAACCGAGCATGCGGTAGGCGTACGCGCACAACTCGCGCCGATGGGACTCGAATTCGGCGAGCACGGCGGGATCGGGGCCGGTAGCGGTTGTGGCGTCGCTCATGTTTTTCACGATGCCACAGGGGTCCGACAAGTGACAGGGGTGCGGATCCGCGCGGGTGCGATGAGTTCTGACGGGCCGCCGCGTCTACATGAACGAGACCGCACACGACGCCCCGAAAGGCAGATTCCGATGAGCACCAAGATGATCTTCATCAACCTCCCCGTCGCCGACCTCGACCGCGCCAAGGGGTTCTACGAGGCCCTCGGCTGGAAGGTGAACGAGGACTTCACCGACCAGAACGCCGCCTGCATCGTCGTCGACGACAACATCTGCCTGATGTTGCTGACCAGGGACTTCTTCAGCACGTTCAGCAAGCGGCCGATCGCCGACACGAACGCGAGGATCGGCGCGGCGTACGCGCTGTCGCTGGGCAGCGCGACGGAGGTGGACGTACTCACCGACGCGGCGCTCGCGGCGGGGGCGACCGAAGAGGTCAACGACGACAAGAAGGCCCAGGAGGCCCAGGTGGGCATGCACGGGCGCACCTTCGTCGACCCCGACGGCCACCAGTGGGAGCCCTTCTACATGGACTACCCGGGGGCCTGAGCGCTCACGCGCCGGTGAAAACCGGCGCGCGCTTCTCGGCGAACGCCCTCGGCCCTTCCTTGGCGTCGGCCGACTTGAAGACCGCGGCACCCAGTTCGGCGTCGATCTTGAAGGCGTCGTTCTCGGGTAGGCCCTCGGTGGCGCGGATGGTCGCCAGGATCGCGCGGATGGCCACGGGGCCGTTGGCGGCGATCATGGCGGCGAGCTCGAGGGCCTTGTCCAGGGCGGTGCCGTCGGGGACCACGTGGCCGATCAGGCCGATCTCCTTGGCCTCGGGGGCCTTGATGTGGCGGCCGGTCAGCAGCAGATCCGCGGCGACGGTGTAGGGGATCTGGCGGGGGAGGCGCACGGCCGAGCCACCGAGGGGGAACAGGCCCCAACGTGGTTCGGAGACACCGAATTTCGCGCTCTCGCCCGCCACTCGGATATCGGTGGCTTGGAGGATCTCGGTGCCGCCCGCGATGGCCGGGCCTTCGACGGCGGCGATCAGCGGCTTGGTCAGGCGGCGGCCCTTGAGTAGGGCGTCGATGCGCGACAGGTCCCAGCCGCCGCCCTCGAAGGAATCGCCGGGGTGCTGGGTGGTCATCGCCTTGAGGTCGGCGCCCGCGCAGAACGCCCCGCCCGCGCCGGTCAGGATGGCCACGCGGATCTCGGGATCGCTGTCCACCTGGTCCCACGCGTCCCGCATGATCGCCATCATCTCGCCGGTCAGGGCGTTTCTGGCCTCGGGGCGGTTCATGGTGACGAGCAGGACGTGGTCGCGTTTCTCGACCAGGCAGTGCGGCATTGAAATCTCCTGACGTTCGGGCGCATTCGCCGAAAACCTTGTCAGAAACAGTAACACGTTCTATTTTTGACAGTGTGAGCTACAACATAGCCGATCTCGTCGAACACGCTGTCGACCTGATGCCCGACCGGATCGTGCTGGTCGGCGAACATCGTGAGTCGACCTACGCCGAACTGGAGGAGCGGGCCAATAAACTGGCCCACTACCTGCTCGAACAGGGTGTGCGTCCCGGCGACAAAGTCGGAATCTACTCCCGCAACACCGTCGAGGCCGTCGAAGCGATGGTGGCCGTATTCAAGGCGCGGGCGGTGATGATCAATGTCAATTACCGCTATGTCGAGAACGAGTTACTGCACATCTTCGACAACTCCGACATGGTGGCGCTGATCCACGAGCGCCGCTACACCGACAGGGTGGCGGCGGTGCGCGCGAAGGTGCCGGGGTTGCGGACGGTGATCGTCGTCGACGACGGCACCGACGCGCCCACCGCCGCCGACTCGATCGAATACGAAGCCGCGCTGGCGGATTCGTCCGGTGAGCGCGACTTCGGCGAACGTTCGCCCGACGACATCTACATGCTCTACACCGGCGGCACCACCGGCCTGCCCAAGGGCGTGATGTGGCGGCACGAGGACGTCTGGCGCGTCCTCGGCGCCGGCATCAACTTCGTCACCGGCGAGTACACCAAGGACGAATGGGAGCTGGCCAAGATCGGCGCGGCCAACCCGCAGATGGTGCGCTTCCCGATCCCGCCGATGATCCACGGTGGCTCGCAGTGGGCCACCTTCCACAGCCTGTTCGGCGGCGGCAAGGCGGTGATGATCCCGGAGTTCAGCGGGCACGGGGTCTGGCAGGCCGTGGACAAGCACGGCATCAACCTGATCTTCATCACCGGCGACGCCATGGCCAGCCCGATGCTCGACGCGCTCGCCGAAGGCAACCCGGAAACCGGTGCGCCCTACGACCTTTCGACCCTGTATGTGTTGGCCAGCAGTGCGGCGCTGTTCTCGCCCACCCTCAAGGACCGCTTCCTGGACATGCTGCCCAACCGCATGATCTCCGACTCCATCGGCTCCTCGGAAACCGGTTTCGGCGGCCTGTCCCTGGTCGCCAAGGGCGCCAACCACACCGGCGGCCCGCGCGTGAAGATCGACGCGGCCACCCAGGTCCTCGACGAGGACGGCAACCCCGTGGAACCCGGCTCCGGCGTGATCGGCGTGCTCGCCCGCAGCGGCCACATCCCCCTCGGCTACTACAAGGACGAGGCCAAGTCCGCGGCAACCTTCAAGGAGTACAACGGCATTCGCTACGCCGTCCCCGGCGACTACGCCCGCGTCGAGGAGGACGGCACGGTCACCATGCTTGGCCGCGGCTCGGTGAGCATCAACAGCGGCGGCGAGAAGATCTTCCCCGAAGAAGTGGAAGGCGCCCTCAAGTCCCACCCCGACATCGTCGACGCCCTGGTGGTCGGCGTCGACGACGACCGGTGGGGCCAACGAGTCTGCGCGGTGGTGCAGTGCCGCGGCGAGAACCGCCCCACCCTGGCCGACCTGAAACCGGTGCTGGCACAGGAGATCGCCTCCTACAAGCAGCCGCGCAGCCTGTGGTTCGTCGACGAGATCAAGCGCTCGCCCGCAGGCAAGCCGGACTACCGGTGGGCCAAGTCCCAGACCGAGCGACCTGCGGACGAGCACGCGGAGGCGGGGTCGTCGTAGGGTGGCACAATCGTGCAGCTGTGCTCGTTCCAGGCCGAAAACTGGCCTGGAACGAGCCGTTCCGCACGTTTATGCCACCCGATGTGCGTGACTACGGTCTGCTCGATTCCGCGTTGGCTCGACCGCAATCGAGTGTCTTCGGGCAGGACGCGTATCCCGACATCTGGGAAAAGGCTGCCGCGCTGATGGAATCTCTCGCCCGAAACCACGGCTTGATCGATGGGAACAAACGGCTCGCCTGGTACGCCACCTGGGTGTTCTCGCACCTCAACGGACATCCGCTCGACAACGAATTCGATGTGGATCAGGCCGAGGCGTTCGTCCTCGATGTCTGTCAGGGCAACATCGACGTCCCTGTCATCGCGAAGGACCTGGTTCGCTTCTCGCGGTGAACGCGGTGGTGCCGCTCACCTCGCCAGTTCCGTACCGAGGGCGAGGAGGTGGGCGGTGGCGGGGCCGAGGGCGAATTCTTGGTGTTTGGCGGCGGTGAAGTAGTTGTGGAGGGTGTGGTCTCGGTCGATGCCGAGGCCGCCGTGCAGGTGGACGGCGGTGTGGGCGACGCGGTGGCCCGCTTCGGCGGCCCAGAATTTGGCGATGTGGATGGACTCGGTGGCGGGGAGGTTCTCGGCGACGCGCCAGGCCGCCTGGGTGACGGTGAGGCGGAGGCCGCCGATGTCGATGTAGGCGTCGGCGAGGCGTTGGGCTACCGCTTGGAAGGCACCGAGGGGTTTGCCGAACTGTTCGCGGGTGCGGGTGTGTTCGGCGGTGAGTTCGAGGGCGCGTTCGAGGGTGCCGAGTTGGGTGGCGGCCAGGCCGAGCCAGGCTTGTTCGCGGAGCCAGGTGAGGATGGCGGCGCCGGTGTCGAGGGTGCCGAGGAGTTCGGCTGGGGTGGACTGGAATTCGACCAGGAACTCGGGGGAGTGGTCGACCACCTGCTGGGCGGTGAGCACGGCGGCCGACGGGTCGACCAGGAAGACGGCCGGCCGCCCGGATACCAACGCCGGGACCAGGATTCGCACGGCCCGGTCGGCATAGGGGACGGTGGTCGCGATGCCGGTCAGGGTCCAGTTGCTCGGGGACTCGGAGCCGGGGGAAGGAGCGGGTCGCTCGGCGATGATGGCGGCGGAGGGGACCGTGCCGGGATCGGCCGTCACGCCGGCGGGCGGGACTCCCGTGCCCGGGTCGGCGGACAGCGGTTCGGCCGGGGCGGTGGTCTGGACTACCTCGTCTGAGTGGGCGGCCAGCGGTTCGGTCGTGGCCAGGTCTCCCTCGCTCGAGCAGGCGGACAGCGGTTCGGCCAAGGCTGCGGACAGGATTGCCTCGCCAGACCCGGCGAGTGCCGCCAACTGCTGTTGGGCTTCGTTGCCGAAGCGGGCGAGCGCTCCGGCGCCGAGGACGATCGACCAGAGATACGGAACCGCCGCCACGGACCGACCCAGTTCACGCAGGATCGCGGTCTGCTCCATCGCGCCGAATCCGCTGCCGCCCAGCGAGTCCGGCAGAGCGGCGGCCAGCACCCCGGTCTCACCGAGGGCCTTCCACAACGGCTCGTCGAACCGCCCGACCACGTCGAGTTCGCGCAGGCGGTCGGCGGTGACGAGTTTGGCGCAGACCTCGGCGGTCAGCTGGGCGAGGTCGAGTTGGGCCTCGGTGGGGGTGAAATCCATGGGGGATACCGTCTTTCAGCGGGCGGAGGCGGGCTGGCGAAGGGCGGTCATGGCGATGATGTCGCGCTGGACCTCGTTGGTGCCGCCGCCGAAGGTGAGGATGAGGGCGGCGCGGTGCATGCGCTCGAGACGCCCGTGCAGTACCGCGCCGGGGGAGTCCTGGCGCAGATAGGCGACCGGGCCGACGACTTCCATCAGCAGCCGGTACGCCTCGGTGGCGAGTTCGGTGCCGTAGACCTTGCAGGCGGAGGCGTCCCACGGCTTGGGTGCCGCGTCGCCGCCCTGATCGGCGCGACTGGCGATCTCCCAGTTCAGCAGCTTCAGGTACTCGACCTTGGCGTGCACGCGGGCCAGATTCAGCCGCACCCACTCCTGGTCGATCACCCGCCTACCGTCCGAACCCGTCGTCGACCGCGCCCACTCGACCGTCTGCCCGACTGCCAGCGCGAGCGGACCGGCCGAGGTCAGCGCCACCCGTTCGTGATTGAGCTGATTGGTGATCAACGACCACCCGCCGTTCTCCGGGCCGACCAGCGAGGACGCGGGCACCCGCACGTCCTGGTAGTAGGTGGCGCTGGTGTCGGGCCCGGCCATCGTGTGCACCGGCGTCCAGGAGAAGCCCTCGGCATCGGTCGGCACGATGAGCATGCTGATGCCCTTGTGCTTCTTGGCATTCGGGTCCGTGCGCACCGCCAGCCAGAGGTAGTCGGCGTAGGCGATGAGGCTGGTCCACATCTTCTGCCCGTTGATCACGTAGTCGTCGCCGTCGCGCACCGCCGAGGTGCGCAGCGAGGCGAGGTCGGTTCCGGCACCGGGCTCGGAATAGCCGATGGCGAAATGCAATTCGCCCGCCGCGATGCGGGGTAGGAAGAACTTCTTCTGCTCCTCGGACCCGTACTGCATGATCGTCGGTGCCACGGAGTTGAGCGTGAGGAACGGCACCGGCGCACCGGCGATGGCCGCCTCCTCGACGAAGATCAGCTGATCCATCGTCGTACGGTCTTGGCCCCCATACTCTTTCGGCCAGCTCAGGGTGAGCCAACCGTCGCGCCCCATCTCGCGCACCACGTCGCGATACACCGTGCCCGCGCCGTATTCGCCGGTCTGCATGCTCAGGGCCGCGCGCCGCTGCGGCGTCATCAGCCCGGCGAAATATTCGCGCAGCTCGGCGCGCAATTCTTCCTGCTTGGGCGTATACGCCACGCGCATGCTGCTACCTCGTTCTCGCGCTGAAAGGTCGACCTCGATCATTGCATACGAACTGAAACATGTTCCAGTATTGATGTGCATTCGGTGCCGGTTCCGCCGCGCGGAGCACCCCCGCCGGGTTAGTGTCGCGCAAGTCGTGTGGAAGGAAGTTCTCATGAAGATCATCGTCGATTTCGACCGCTGCGAGGCGAACGGAATCTGTGTCGGAATCGCCCCTGACATGTTCGAACTCGATGACGACGACCAGCTGACCGTCGTCGAGGGCGACCTCGCGCCCGATCGACTCGGTGAGGCCGAGGAGGCGGTGGCGCAGTGTCCGAAGGCCGCGCTGAGGTTGTCGTGATCGACCCTTGTCGAATGGTGGAACACGTTCTAGAGTCGGGCCGATGACGCAGAATTCACTGGACGGCCGGGTCGCCATCGTGACCGGCGCGGGCGCCGGACTCGGCCGGGCCGAAGCCGTCGCGCTGGCCGCGGCGGGTGCGGCGGTGGTGGTCAACGACCTCACCGAGGAGGCGGCCGCGCAGACCGTCACCGCGATCCGCGAGCTCGGCGGCAAGGCCGAGTTCGTCGGCGGCTCCATCGCCGACCGGGCCACCGCCGACGCGCTGATCGCCACGGCCGACGATGCGCTCGGCGGCCTCGACATCGTGGTCAACAACGCCGGCATCACCAGAGATCGCATGCTGTTCAACATGTCCGACGAGGACTGGGACGCGGTGATCGCGGTGCACCTGCGCGGCTACTTCCTGCTCTCGCGCAACGCCGCCGCCTACTGGCGGGGCAGGTCAAAGGCGGCAGGCGAACCGGTCTACGGTCGGTTGATCAACACCTCCTCGGAGGCGGGTTTGCTCGGACCGGAAGGACAGGCCAACTACGGCGCCGCGAAGGCCGGCATCACCGCGCTCACCCTGACCGCGGCCCGCGCACTACAGCGATATGGCGTGCGCGCCAACGCGATCTGCCCCCGGGCCCGCACCGCGATGACCGAGTCGGTCTTCGCGCAAGCGCCCGACGGCGTCGTCGATCCGCTGGCACCCGAGCATGTCGCCAAGCTCGTCGCCTACCTCGCCTCGCCCGCCGCCGACGCCGTCACCGGCCAGGTCTTCGTCGTCTACGGCCCGATGGTGGCGCTGATGGCCGCCCCGACCGTCGAGCGGCGCTTCGACGCGGCGGGCGCGGAGTGGTCCGAGGAATCGCTGGCGGAAACCCTGAATGACTATTTCGCCGAGCGACCCGCGGATCACACTTTCTCGGCCCGAGAACTCCGCGATCTCGGTTGACCTGTTTGCCCGAAGTTGGCCCGCCCGTCCTCGGGGCGCACCCCGCATTCCAGATCTGTTGATCAGCAGTCCAGGTGTTGGTAGACATGATCGTCGGGGTGTGTGGTGCCTCACAGGAGGGTGGGTGAACGCGGGCAGTAGTCGTTTCAGTTACCGCGTCGAATCACGGGAAAAAGTCCTGGTCCGAGTCTCCGCAATCGGCGGACACTAGCGGGAACGTGTTCTAGTCTTTGGGCAGTCTTCAGATCGGGGTGGCGGTGGAGTACGGATACGCGGACCAATCGGTTCGCCCGTCGAACGAGGAGGATTCGGTATGAACAACCTCCTTGCTGTCCCGTTGCGGGCGGTCGGCGGATTCTTCGAACTCGGCGCGGAAGTTGCTCGCGCTTCTTTCCGCAGACCGTTCCAGTGGCGCGAATTCGTCGACCAGTCCTGGTTCGTCGCCCGCGTCTCGATCGTGCCGACCCTGCTCGTGGCCATCCCGTTCACGGTGCTGGTGGTCTTCACCCTCAATATCCTGCTGCGCGAGATCGGCGCCGCCGACCTCAGCGGCGCGGCGGCCGCGTTCGGCGCCGTCACCCAGGTCGGCCCGATCGTCACCGTGCTGATCGTGGCAGGCGCGGGCGCCACCGCGATCTGCGCCGACCTGGGCGCACGCACGATTCGCGAAGAGATCGACGCGATGAAAGTCCTCGGCATCGACCCGGTCAGCCGGTTGGTCGTGCCCCGGGTGCTCGCGTCGATGTTCGTGGCGCTGATGCTCAACAGCCTGGTGTGCACCATCGGCATCGCCGGCGGCTTCGTGTTCTCGGTGTTCCTCCAGGGCGTGAATCCCGGCGCGTTCGTCAACGGCATTCCGCTGCTGACGAGCCTGCCCGAACTGATCATCTCCGAAATCAAGGCGGGCCTGTTCGGTCTGATCGCCGGAATGGTGGCCTGTTATCTCGGGCTCGGCGTCAAAGGCGGACCCAAGAGTGTCGGTGACGCGGTGAACCAAACGGTGGTCTTCGCCTTCATGGCGCTGTTCGTGGTGAATGTGGTCGTCACCGCCATCGGCCTGAAATTCACGGTGCGGTGATGGCCTTCATCGTTCGCAGCAAGTTCCCGCGCACGGTCCGTCGATTCGACCGGATCTCGAATTCGGCTGACTCCCTCGGTAATCAGGCCATCTTCTACGTCAAGGCGCTCGGCTCGGTACCGCGCGCACTGGTGCACTACCGCACCGAAACCATCCGGCTCATCGCCGAGATCAGCATGGGCAGCGGCGCGCTGGCGGTGATCGGCGGCACCGTGGTGATCGTCGGCTTCTTGACGCTGATGGCGGGCGGCACCATCGCGGTGCAGGGTTACAGCTCGCTCGGCAACATCGGCGTCGAGGCGCTCACCGGGTTCTTCGCCGCGCTGATCAATGTGCGTATCGCGGCGCCGGTGATCTCCGGCATCGGCCTGGCGGCCACGATCGGCGCGGGCGCGACCGCCCAGCTCGGCGCGATGCGGGTGGCCGAGGAGATCGACGCGCTGGAATCGATGGCCATCCGGCCGATTCCGTTCCTGGTCGGCACCAGGGTGCTGGCGGGCATGATCGCGATCGTGCCGCTCTACGCGCTCGCGGTGATCGCCTCGTTCATCGCCAGCCGCTTCGCGACCGTGGTGATCTACGGGCAGTCGGGCGGGGTCTACGACCACTACTTCTCGACGTTCCTCATCCCGAGCGACATTCTCTGGTCGTTCGGGCAGGCGATGGTGATGGCGCTGGCGGTGATGCTGATCCACACCTACCACGGCTTCCACGCCGCGGGCGGTCCGGTGGGCGTCGGTGTCGCGGTGGGTAATGCGGTGCGCTCGTCGCTGATCGCGGTGGTCACGGTGACGCTGCTGATCTCGCTGGCCATCTACGGCACCTCCGGCAACTTCCACCTCTCGGGATAGCGCGATGAACACTGCACGGATCGTTGCCGCCCTGCGGGGCGGGCTCGGGCGCAAGCTCGCCGCGCTCACGCTGGTCGGTCTGCTCGTGGGGCTCGTGGCCTTCGCGTTCGCGATGTTCCAGGGTGCGTTCACCGCGACCGCGCAGGTGCTGGTCGACGCCCCCCGCTCGGGCCTGGTACTCGATCGTGACGCCAAGGTGAAGGTGCGCGGCGTCGAGATCGGCCGGGTCGCCGAGATCAACTGGCGCGACGACAGCGCCCAGCTGCTGCTCGAGGTCGACCCGGACCAGTTGAAACTGGTGCCGTCGAACGCGGGTGTCGATATTCGTTCGACCACGGTGTTCGGTGCCAAGTATGTGAATTTCGTTGTCCCCGACAAGCCTTCGTCGAGTTCGCTGAAGCCCGGCAGCACGGTCGCGGCGAGTGCGGTGACGGTGGAGTTCAACACCCTGTTCCAGCATCTGTCCGATGTGCTCGCCCAGGTGGAACCGGAGAAGCTCAACGCCACGTTGACCGCCCTCGGCACCGCCTTGCAGGGGCGCGGCGAGAAGTTCGGCGACCTGCTGGTCCGCTCGGACGGCTATCTGCGGGAGATCAACCCGTATCTGCCCACGCTGCAACAGGATCTGGACAAGACGGGTCAGGTGACCGACATCTACGCCGATTCCTCCGGCGCGTTGCTGCGCACGGTGGACAACGCGACGGTGACCTCGAAGACACTGTCGGAGTTGCGAGCTCAGCTCGACGAGGTGCTGGTGAACGTGATCGGGCTGTCCGACACAACAGGAGCGGTGTTGCGGGAGAACGAAACTCAGCTCGTCACCGCGCTGGATCTGCTGCGCCCGACGACCGGCCTGCTGTTCGAATACGCGCCCGCGCTGGCCTGCATCATCAACGGCCTCGGCCCGATCATGCCGTTGGCCGAGGAAGTATTCGGCGGCATCCTGCCCGGCGTCGGCATGAACGCCTCGCTCATGCCCGGCTCCAAACCCTACTCCTACCCGAAGGACCTACCCAAGGTGAACGCCACCGGCGGACCGCACTGCGACGGCGTGGTCACTCGGGCGCCGGACAGCCACTCGAACTATGTGGTGACCGATACCAGCGAGGGCGGCCCGTACGTTCCGAGCACCGAGCCGCTCGGCTTGAACGACAAGGCGCCCAAGGTGTTCCAGCTCTTGCTGGAAGGACTGCCGGGAGTGACACGGTGAGGAACACGGCGACGACGGTCAAGCTCGCGATCTTCACCGTGGTGATGACGCTGGTGTTCGCCGGCTTGGCGATCGTGCTGAGTCAGGCGCGATTCTCCAGCGAGAACGGGTACAGGGCGGTGTTCACCAACTCCTCGGGCATGCTGCCGGGCTCGAAGGTGCGCATCGCGGGTGTGCCGGTCGGCTCGGTGACCTCGGTGCGGGTCGGCGACGACGATCTCGCGCACGTGGAGTTCGACGTGGACACCAAGTACTCCGTGCTGTCGAGCACCCGCCTGGCGATCAAGTACGAAAACCTGGTCGGTGACCGGTATCTGGAGCTGAAGGAAGGACCCGGGTCCCCACGACAGCTGCCCGCGGGTTCCACCATCGGTACGGAGCAGACCTCGCCCGCGCTGGACCTCGACCTGCTGCTCGGCGGGTTCAAACCGCTGCTGCGTGGGCTCGATCCCGGCCAGGTGAACGACCTGACCTCGGCGCTGCTACAGATCTTCCAGGGTCAGGGCGGCACGCTGGTCTCGCTGCTCAACAGCGGCGGCAGCTTCTCCACCACCCTCGCCGACCGTGATGCCCTGATCGGCAGCGTGATCGACAACCTGAACACCGTGCTGGCCACCATCGACGATCGCGACGAACAGTTCGCCACCACGATCGACGAACTACAGCGCCTGGTCAGCGGATTGGCCGCCGAACGCGACCCGATCGGCGACGCGCTACCCCGAATCGCCGGTGCGACACAGGAACTCAACGACCTACTGACCACCGCCCGGCCCGACCTGCGCGACACGATCGAGCAGACCGGCAGGCTGGCCACCAACCTCGACAACGGCTCGGAGCACCTCCAGTGGGTGCTCGAGAAGCTGCCGCAGACCTACAAGCAACTCGTCCGCGTCGGCGCCTACGGCTCGTTTCTCCAGCTCTACATCTGCGGCACCAACCTCGTCGTCGACGGCCCGAACGGCCAGCCGATGGAAGTGAAGATGCCGGGTCTGCAGGCCACCGGAAGGTGTACGCCCAATGAGTGAGAAGAAGTCGTCGACCGCCACCATCGGCATCGTCGGCATCGTGCTGGTGGTGACGATCTCGCTGGCCACCCTGCAGTACACCAAGCTGCCCTTCCTTCGCACCGGCGCGACCTTCACCGCGTTCTTCGTCGACGCGGGCGGGCTGGTGCCGGGCGACCCGGTGCATGTGGCCGGGGTGCGTTCCGGCGAAGTCGACCAGGTGTCGCTCGACGGTCCGAAGGTACTGGTGAAGTTCACCCTCGACGAGTCGATCGTGTTGGGCCGCAAGACTTCCGCCGCGATCAAGACCAACACGGTGCTCGGTCGCAAGTCCCTGGATGTGGTGCCGACCGGCGAGGGCGCGCTGCGTACCGCCGACACCATCCCGCTCGACCGGACCACCTCGCCGTACTCGCTCAACGAGGCGCTCAGCGACCTCGGCGCGACCGTCCGCGATCTCGACCTCGATCAGGTCGACCAGACCCTCGACACCCTCTCGGCGGCCTTCGCGGATACGCCCGGCCCGCTGCGCCACGCCCTCGACGGCGTCACCGCGCTCTCGCGCAGCATCAATACGCGCGACCAGGCGCTCACCGATCTGCTCGGTCGGGCACAGAACGTCACCAAGGTCCTGGCCGACCGCAGTTCGCAGCTCAACGCGCTGCTGCTCGACGGCAACAATCTGCTCGGCGAACTCGACAACCGCCGCGCCGCCATCAACCAGCTCATCGTCTACGTCGACTCGGTCGCCAAGCAGCTGTCCGGGCTGGTCGCCGACAACGAGGCGCAGCTGAAACCCGCACTGGACCGGCTCAATTCGGTGCTCGGCCTGCTGCAACGCAACAGGGAGAACCTGACGGAGGCGCTCGAAGGGATCGGCCCCTACGCCTCGGCGCTCGGCGAGCAGGTCGGCAACGGTCCGTGGTTCAACGCCTACGTGGTCAACGCGACGAGTACCGAGCTGCGGCCGCTGGTGGACGCGCTGGTCTGGCCCGAGCACCTGCCGCAGGACCTGATCGACATCTTCACGCATCCGACGCCGCCGAGCATCGTGCCGACCGAGGAGGATCCGCCGCGATGAGCATCGCATCCACAGTGCGCGGCGTGCCGCGTTGGGCTCTGGCCGTCGCCGCGGTGGTGATCGTCGCACTGGTCGCGGTCGGGGTCTACGTCACCCTCGGTATCGGCAAGACCAGGGTCACCGCCGCCTTCGCCTCGACCACCGGCCTGTACGAGGGCGACGAGGTGCGGATGCTCGGCGTCACGATCGGCAAGATCGACGCGATCGAGCCGGGCGAGGGCCGGGTGCAGGTGCGGATGTCGGTCGACCGTGGCATCGACCTGCCCGCCGACGCGCGCGCCGTGCTCATCGCGCCCTCGCTGGTGTCGGCCCGGTTCATCCAGCTCGCGCCCGCCTACAACGGTGGCCCCAAGCTGGCCGACGGTGCGCAGATTCCCATCGAGCGCACCGCGGTGCCGGTGGAGTGGGACGACATCAAGGCCGAACTCTCCAATCTCGCAACGGCTCTCGGTCCGGTCGGTGATGACGAGCAGGGTTCTTTCGGGCGTTTCGTCGACACCGCCGCGAACAACCTCGACGGCAACGGGCAGAAGTTCCGTGACACCCTGCGCGAGCTGTCCGCGACGCTGAATACGTTGTCCGACGGGCGAACCGACCTGTTCGGCACCATCCGCAACCTGCAGAAGTTCGTCGAGGTGCTCTCGGCGAGCAACGAGCAGATCGTGCAGTTCGGCGGCCGCCTCGCCTCGGTGGCCTCGGTCCTTGCCGGTGCGTCGCAGGAGCTGGGCGCGGGGCTGGAGAGCCTGGATGTGGCGCTCGCCGATGTGAAGCGCTTCCTCGACGGCAGCGGTGCCGAGCTCACCGACGGCGTCGAGCGGCTCGCCGATGTCACCCAGATACTGGTCGACAAGCGGCCCGAGATCGAACGACTGCTGCATTCCGCGCCGACCGCGCTGGTCAACTTCTACCAGATCTACAAGCCTGCCCAGGGTTCGTTGAGTGGCTCGGTGGCACTGAACAATACGGCCAGCCCGCTGACATTCCTCTGTGGTTCCATCCGCGCGCTCGAACACAACGAATCGGACCGGTCGGCGGATCTGTGCGCGGAATTCATCGCGCCGGTGATCAGTTCGCTGGCGATGAACTACGCGCCGATCATGCTCAACCCCGTCGGCGGCGCGCAGGCCCTGCCCGGCCAGTTGACCTACAGCCCACCGAGTTTGGCCGGTGCGGTGCCGTCCGAGCAGCCGACAGCGCCGATCTCGGTGCCGAACGGGCTTGCCGGACTCGCGGTTCCAGGAGGACAACGATGAGGTCCCAACGCATGCTCGCGGGGTTGGCGGTGGGTGTCGCCGTGACGCTCGGCGCGACCGGCTGTCAGTGGGACGGGCTGAACTCGCTCCCCATGCCCGGCTCCGAGGGCACTGCCCCCGGTTCGTACACCGTGCGGATCCAAATGCCCAATGTCACGACGCTGACCCGTAATTCGCCGGTGCGGGTGGACGACGTCGAGGTCGGCAATGTCACCGGGATCGACGTCGAGGGCTGGCACGCGCTGGTCACGGTGTCGCTCAATCCCGAGGTGCGGTTGCCCGCCAACGCGATCGCCAAGATCGGGCAGACCAGCCTGCTCGGCAGCAATCACGTCGAACTGTCCGCGCCTACCGACGTGCCCGCACAGGGCCAACTGCGAAACAACGACGTGATCCCGCTCGAGCGGGCCGGCGCGTTCCCGACCACCGAGCAGGTGCTGTCCTCGCTGTCGGTCGTGCTCAACGGCGGCGGCATCGCCCAGCTCGAGACCATCACCAGGGAGATGAACGCGGCCCTCAACGGTCGCGAGGCCGAGATCGCCGACCTGTTGCCCCAGCTCAACGCGCTCACCACCGGCCTGGACAAGCAGACCGGCGACATCATCGCCGCGATGAACGGCCTGGACCGGCTCGCGGGCAACCTCGCCGACCAGAAGGACGTACTGGCCCGCGCGATCGACGAGATCCACCCCGCGCTGACCGCGCTCGCCGACCGCACGGCCAACATCACCAGGGCACTCACCGCGCTGGGCGAGCTCAGCGATGTCACCGAGCGGGTCATCCGGACCAGCGGTGACGACCTGAAGGCCAACCTCGCCAGCCTCGGCCCGGTGCTCCAGACCCTGGCCGACACGGGCACCAACCTCATCGACGCGATGGGCATCATTCCCTCCTTCCCGTTCCCGATCAAGAACATCGGCAACGCGATCAAGGGCGACTACCTCAACCTCTACATCACCTTCGACCTGACCGGTAAGCGCCTGGACACCAACTGGCTCACCGGCACTCCGCTCGGCGGCCGCTTCGGTGGTGTCGAGGGCGTGCTCGGCAGTTTCGCGCCGTCGACGGCGACCGACGCCGGCGATCCGACCAAGCTGCCGCCGGCGCCGAGCGCGGCACCGACGCCGACCCTGCCCGGACTCCCCTCGATCCCCGGCCTGCCCGCCATCCCCGGAATCACCGTGCCGCTGCCCGGCCAGGAAGGGGCGGGACGATGAAGCTCACCAGGTTCGTCCACGTTCAGCTCGCGGTCTTCGCGGTCCTCACCGTGATCGGTCTCGTCGTGATGGGCGGGACATACATCCAGCTACCGGCGATGTTCGGGATCGGCCGCTATGGCGTGACGGTCCAGCTCGCCGCCACCGGCGGGCTGTATCCGACCGCCAATGTCTCCTACCGCGGCACCAATATCGGCAAGGTCGAGGCGGTGCGGCTCACCTCGGCCGGGGTCGAGGCGGACCTGTCGATCGACAGTGACTACAAGGTGCCGTCGGACTCGACCGCCTGGGTGCGCAGTGTTTCGGCGATCGGCGAGCAGTACGTCGACCTGGTGCCCGAGGCCGATGCCGGCTCCGGCGAGCTGCGCGACGGTTCGGTGATCCCGGTCCAGCGCACCCGGCTGCCCCAGGATGTCGGGTCGCTGCTCGACCAGACCGACAAGCTGCTCTCGACCGTCGCCGATACCCGGTTGCGCCAGGTGATCGACGAGGCCTTCCGGGCCTTCGACGGCGCGGGCCCCGACCTGCAGCGGTTCATCGACTCGGCGGCGCTGCTGGTGCAGCAGGCCGAAACCGATGTGGAGCCGACGAAGAAGCTCCTGGACCAGATCGGCCCGCTGCTGGACACCCAGATCAGGACCGAGGCCGATATCCGTTCCTGGACAGCGGATCTCGCAGTACTCACCGACCAGCTCCGCGAGTCCGACCCGACGCTACGAAACCTGTTGCACAACAGCCCTTCCGCGATGCAGAAGGTGAACGAGCAGTTCCAGAGTCTGCGTCCGACGTTGCCGCTGCTGGCGGGCAATCTGGTGAGCCTCGGTCAGGTCGGCGTGACGTATCACGCTGGTGTCGAACAACTTCTGGTCGTCTTCCCGCCGCTGATCGCGGCATTGCGGACGATCCTGCGCGGACCAACCAGGTACGGCGCGATGGTCGACTTCATGACCGTGGTCCACGACCCACCCGCCTGCACCACCGGCTTCCTGCCCCCCGACCAGTGGCGGGAGCCGAGCGACTTCAGCCCGATCGATACGCCGGAAGGGTTGTACTGCAAGGTGGCTCAGGACTCCCCGATCGAAGTGCGCGGTATCCGCAACAGTCCGTGCATGGAGTATCCCGGTGTCCGGGCACCCACCCCCGAACTGTGCCGGACCGGATACGTGCCGCAGGGCACGAACCCGCCGTACGGCGCGCCGCAGCCGGTCGCCCCGGCCTCGGCACCGATCGGCGCGCCCACCGGTGGGGTCACCCCCGCCGCCGCGCGCCCCTACGACCCGTCCACCGGCAGTTATCTGGGTACGGACGGGCGCATGTACCGCCAAGGTGATATCGCCGCCGACGGATCGGGGACCGTCCCGGCCAGCTGGCAGGCGATGTTGGAGGAGCAGCAACGATGAGTGAGAACAGCAGTCGCCGGCCGCGTCGGCGGGCAGCACGGTCGGCGGGTCCGCCGGTGGGGGATGGGGTGGTCGTCGAACCGATGAAGTCCGCGGTGGCGGCGAAACTCGACAAGGCGACTGCTGCCGAACCGGCGACGGATGCCGCGGCGAGTAGCGCCGATGTCGATACGGCGGTCGCGAGAGGTGCTGTGGCGGCGAAGGGTACCGATGCGGCGGTCGTGGAACTGACGAAGTCGGACGTGGTGTCCGAGGACATCGACGACGATTCCGCCGAGCTCGACGACGAAGACGCGAAGCTGACGCGACTCGGCCACATCATCGGGCTCGCGGCCGCCGCGGTGCTGGTGTTGGCGCTGGTCGTGGGCGCCACGTTCACCGCGCTCGCCGCCCGATCGGGCAGCCAGGACGAGAAACTGCGCGCGCAGTACACCCAGACCGCGCGGCAGGCGGTCATCAACCTGACCACCATTCGCGCCGACTCCGCCAAGGAGGACATCGACCGGATCCTGTCGGTGGCCTCGGGGGAGTTCAAGACCGAGTTCGACGGTCGCGTCGAGCCGTTCATGGATGTGGTGAAGCAGGCGAAGGTCGTCTCCAGCGGCGAGGTCGTCGAGTCGGGGATCGAGTCGGTCGATGAGAACTCGGCGAAGGTGCTGGTCGCCGCGAAGCAGATGGTGAGCAATACCGGGTCGGCCGAACCGCAGGCTCGCCAGTACCGCTTCCGGATCACTGTGTCGAAGGGCGATACCGGGATGACCGTGTCGAAAGTGGAGTTCGTGGGATGAGCAAGCACATCAAGATCCTCTTCGGCGCCCTCGCCGCCACCGGCTTGCTCGCGGCTATCGTTCTGGGCGTCAGCGGTTTTCAACTGTGGAACCAGGGCCGGACCGAGCAGGCGCGCACCGACGCGATGAGCACCGCCGCCCGCACGGTGAGCGCGATGTTCACCTACGAACCCGCCACCGTCGACACCGAATTGCCAAGAGCAGCCGAGAATCTCACCGAAGACTTCCGGGCCGAGTACCTGAAGCTGATCCAGCAGGCCATCGCGCCGGGCGCCAAGGAGAAGCAGCTCACCGTCAAGGCCACCACCCAGGCCGAGGGTGTGGTGTCGGCCGACCCCGAACACGCCGTCGTGCTGCTGTACCTGAATCAGCTGACCACCAGCAAGGATTCACCCCAGGGCACCACCTCGGGCAGCCGCGTGCGCGTCACCCTGGACAAGTCCGACAACCGCTGGCTGGTCGCCCAGGTCACCCCGATCTGAGGTCCCCGCGCGGCAGCCGCACGGTGAAGACCGTGCCCACGCCGAGCGTGCTCGTCACCTCGACCGTGCCGTCGTGGGCGGTGACCAGCGCTCGGACGATGGACAACCCCAACCCGGTGCCGCCGCTGGCACGGGTCCGGGACGTATCGGTGCGGTAGAAGCGCTCGAAGACGTGCTCGGCCTCGGCCTGTTCCAGGCCGGGACCGGTGTCGACGACCTCGAGCCGGACCTCGTCGGCGGCGGGAGTCAGGCGCACGGTGATCGAGGTCCCGTCGGGGGTGTGGGTGCGCGCGTTGTCGAGCAGATTGGTAAGGACCTGACGTAGGCGGTGCTCGTCGCCGAGAACTTCGAGAGTTCCCTCGCCCTCGGCGATGTCGAGGGTGATCGGGTGCCGCTGCCCCTCGGCGGCCTCGACCGCGCGGGCGCTGTGCACCGCGTCCCCGGCCAATCCGAGCAGGTCGACGGTCCCCCGCGCGATCGGGCGCTGGGCATCGAGGCGGGCCAGCATGAGCAGGTCCTCCACCAGCACACCCATCCGCTGGGCCTCGTGCTCGATGCGGTGCATGAACATGGCCGGGTCGGCGGTCGCACCCTGGCGGTAGAGCTCGGCGAAGCCGCGAATGGTGGTGAGCGGCGTGCGCAGTTCGTGGCTGGCGTCGGCGACGAAACGACGCATCGTCGCCTCGGAATCACGCGCTGCGGTCTCGGAAGCCTCGGTCGCGGCGAACGCCTGCTGGATCTGGGTGAGCATGCTGTTGAGGGACTGCGACAGCCGGTCCACCTCGGTCGTACTGCCACGCACCGGGATTCGATGATGGAGTTCGCCGCCCGCGATCGCCGCGGCCGTCGCCTCCACGCGATCGAGCGGGCGCAGACTGCCGCGCACCACGAAATACGCGGCGATCGCCAACGCGAGCAGCACGGCCGCACCGACGATCAATTGCAGCACAACGAGATTGCGCACCGTCTCGGCGTTCTCGGCCAGCGGCCAGGCGACCGTCGCCGTCGAGCGGTGCCCGTTCACCGTCAACACCCGCCACTGATCGTCGGCGTCACCGACCGAGCCGACCGTAACCGGTTGCGACGCGGGCGGATTCGGTAGATCCGGCTCCGCGTCGGTGCCGAAGACATTGTCCAGCCGTACAGTTCGCGTCCCATCCGAACTCTGCGCCGTGACGAAATAGCGCCCCGGCGGCTGCCCGGACGCCGACGACGGCGGCGGCAGGTTCGGCGCGGGCAACCCGACCCGCCGCTCCCACTCCATCGCCGCGTCCACCAGCTGCTGATCGGTGCGATTCTCCAGCGAAGTCTCCATCGCCTTCGTCACCACCACACCCGAGGTGACCAACCCGAATCCGGCCAGCGCCACCAGCATCAGCACCAGCGTGACCCGCAGCGGCAGCCTGCTCACCGGGTCGGCTCACGCATCACATACCCCACCCCGCGCAGGGTGTGGATCAGGCGCTGCTCGCCGGTATCGACCTTCTTGCGCAGGTAGGACACATACGTCTCCACCACCCCGACCTCGCCGCCGAAGTCGTAGCGCCACACGTGATCCAGGATCCGCGGCTTGCTCAGCACGCTGCCCGCGTTCACCATGAAATACCGCAGCAGCGTGAACTCGGTGGGCGACAACGCGATCGGCTCGCCCGCCTTCCACACCTCGTGGGTGTCGTCGTCGAGTTCGATATCGGCGAAACGCAGCCGGGTGCCGGGGCGCTCGGGTTCGGTGTGGCCGGCGCGGCGCAGGATCACCCGCAGCCGGGCCACCACCTCCTCCAGACTGAACGGCTTCGTCACGTAATCGTCGGCGCCCAGCGTCAGGCCGGTGATCTTGTCGTCGACATCGTCACGTGCGGTCAGGAACAGCACCGGCGCGTCGATGCCGTCGGCGCGCAGTCGGCGCAGCAGACCGAAGCCGTCCATGCCGGGCATCATCACGTCGACGATCAACGCCTGCGGCCGAAACGTCCGCGCCCGATCCAACGCCTGGGCGCCATCGGCCGCGGACGCCACCTCGAACCCCTGGTAGCGCAGGCTCACCGTCAACAACTCGACGATCATCGGCTCGTCGTCGACGACGAGAACCCGCGCCTCCGGTCCTTCACCCATGCGCCCATCCTGCGCCCCCGCGCTGGGAGGTGGCTGGACCCACGCTGTGAGGTTGCTGTGTGCTCAGCCCTGGTCGGCGGGGTAGGTCTGCTGCTCCTCGCTCATCAGCGCCGAACCCGCCACATTGCTCTGCGCCAACGCGTCGAGGAACGCGCGCGCCCACCGCTCCACATCGTGGGTCAGCACCTGGCGGCGCATCGAGCGCATCCGGCGACGTTTGGTGTCGCGATCGTCGTCGAGCGCGCCGATGATCGCGTCCTTCACGCTGTCCAGATCGTGCGGATTGCACAGGTAGGCCTGCCGCAGCTCGGCCGCCGCGCCGGTGAACTCGCTCAGCACCAGCGCGCCGTTGAGGTCGCTGTGGCAGGCCACGTACTCCTTGGCGACCAGGTTCATGCCATCGCGCAGGGGCGTGACCAGCATGGAATCGGCGGCCAGGAAGAAGGCGATGAGCTCGTCGCGGGGGATCGGGCGGTGCAGGTAGTGCACGACCGGGTAGCCGACGCGAGCGAACTCGCCGTTGATCCGACCCACCTGACGTTCGATGTCGCCGCGCATCTTGATGTAGCTCTGCACGCGCTCGCGGCTCGGGGTCGCCAGCTGCACCATCACCGTCTCCGACGGGTCGATGCGCCCCTCCTCGAGCAGTTCCTGGAGCGCGTTGAGTCGGATGTCGATGCCCTTGGTGTAGTCGAGGCGGTCGACGCCGAGCATGAGGTTCTTGGGATTGCCCAGCTCAGCGCGGATCTTCGCGGCCCGTTCCCGCACCGAACGCCGCCGGGAGGACTCGTCGAGTTCGGCGGAATCGATCGAGATCGGGAAGGCACCCACGCGCACCGTGCGGAATCCGACCTGCACCACACCGAGCTTGGACCGCACGCCGATCGTGCCGCGCGAGGTGGGCTGACCGGCCAGCCGACGGGCCAGGTAGAGGAAGTTCTGCGCGCCGCCGGGCAGGTGGAAACCGATCAGGTCGGCGCCGAGCAGGCCCTCGACGATCTCGGTGCGCCACGGCATCTGCATGAACAGCTCGACCGGCGGGAACGGGATGTGCAGGAAGAAACCGATGGTCAGATCCGGGCGCAACATCCGCAGCATCTTCGGCACCAGCTGCAACTGGTAATCCTGCACCCAGACCGTGGCGCCCTCGGCGGCCACCTTCGCGGTCTCCTCGGCGAAACGGCGGTTGACCTCGACATAGGCCGCCCACCATGCCCTGTCGTACACCGGACGCACGATCACGTCGTGATACAGCGGCCACAGCGTTCCGTTGGAGAACCCCTCGTAATAGTCCTCCACTTCCTGCGCCGTGAGCGGCACCGGATAGAGCTCGAGCCCGTCCTCGATGATCGGCTCGATCTCGACATCGGGCACCCCGGCCCAGCCGACCCAGGCGCCCTTGTTGCTGCGCAGCACCGGTTCCAGCGCGGTGACCAGCCCACCCGGGCTGCGCTTCCACCTGGTGGTGCCGTCGGGCAGGCGCTCGAGGTCGACCGGGAGCCGGTTGGCGACGACGACGAAACCCGAACCCGCCCCGGTCGGCGCGAGGATTTCGCTGGATTCGGACGGACGGTCGTTGGACGGTTGGTCGATCATGTGGTCCACTCACGCATCCTTATGCGTCGCAGGGGTGCGCTGTGCTCAGGCTGGGGCGATACCGAGCATGGACAGCAGCATTCGGCACTCGTCGGCGTCTTCGGCGTGCGCCGCGACGACCTTCTGGGCCTGGCGGGCGGTCTCGTCAGCCAGCGGCTCGAGCTCTTCGTCGGTGATGTCGTTGGCGGTGCTCTTCGCGGCCATGATGGGTTCGTCCCTCCGGTTTCCCTGCGCTCTACCTGCGAGTGATCAATACTATCGGGCGCCGGCGCACGGCCGATGAACTAGCGACCCGCACACCCCGCCCCGGTGCCGTCCTGTGGCGGTGCCGTTACCGTGGGTGGTCGTAGGAGAACTACCCCCGCAGAGAGGTTTGTTTCATGCCACTGGCCACGGTGAACGGCATCGCACTGAACTATCAGGTCAAGGGCGACCGTACCAAGGGGACCGACGTCAAGGGTGGCGGTCCGCTGGTGGTTTTGATCATGGGGACAGGTTCGCCGGGCCGAGTGTGGGAGCTGCACCAGGTTCCGGCACTGGTCGCGGCCGGATATCGGGTCTGCGTGTTCGACAATCGCGGGATCGCGCCGTCGTTCGAGGCCGCGGGCGGGATGCGCATCGAGGAACTGGTCGCCGACACCGCCGCGCTGATCGAGTTCCTCGGCGAGGGCCCCGCGCTGATCGCCGGAACCTCGATGGGCGCGCGCGTCGCCCAGGAACTCGCGCTGGCCCGCCCCGACCTGGTCCGCAAGGCCGTGTTCATGGCCGGACACGGTCGGCTCGACCAGTTCCAGAAGACCCTCTCCGCGGGCGAGCAGGAACTCGACGCGGCCGGCACGAAGCTGCCCGCGAAGTTCGACGCGGCGCTGGCGGCGGTGATGAACCTGTCGCCCGCGACCATGGCCGACACCAACGCCGCGCGCGATTGGCTCGATCTGTTCGAGTTCACCGTCGGCACCACCTCGCCCGGTGTTCGCGCCCAACGCGCCATGGACCACGACTTCGACCGGGTGGCCGCGTATCGCTCGATCACGGTGCCCTGCTTGGCAATTGGGTTCGCCGACGACCGGATGATCCCGCCGTACCTGTCGCGCGAGGTGGCCGATGCCATCCCCGGTGCCCGCTACCAGGAGATTCCCGATACCGGACATTACGGTTACCTGGAACGGCCGGAGGCGGTCAACAAGATCCTGCTCGATTTCTTCGCCGCCTGAGCATCCGAACCTGGCAGCATCGGGTAACTGCCTACCAGTAACGTATGCCTTGCTAGGGTCGACACAACGCTCGTGGCTTCGCGGCCGCGCAGTGATCCTGTACACAGCGCCAGTATCCAGTGAGGTGAAATGAGCACCAACCCCTTCGACGACGAGGACGGCCGCTTCTTCGTTCTGGTCAACGATGAAGAGCAGCACTCCCTGTGGCCCGCGTTCGCGGAGGTCCCGGCGGGCTGGCGTGTCGTGTTCGGCGAAGAGAGCCGGGCCGCGTGCGTCGAGTACGTCGAGAAGAACTGGACCGACATGCGGCCCAAGAGCCTGCGTGATGCCATGGCTGCCGACGACGCAGCCCGCGCCCAGTCCTGATCTCCTCCGCACGTACCGCGTGACACCGAATCCAGTGTCACGCGGTACGCGCCTGCGGCTATGATGGTCGCCGCACCACCTGCCTCCTTAGCTCAGTGGTAGAGCACCGCTCTTGTAAAGCGAAGGTCGTCAGTTCAATCCTGACAGGGGGCTCATCTCGTAAAAGGCTCTGACCCAGGTCGGGGCCTTTTTTACGCTTGCCAGGCTGACGAGCATGTTACTAACATTTATGTTAGTAACATCTATGTTAGTAACTTGCGACGCTCTATGGAGGCGGCATGGCTGAGTTCGTGGGTAGGCGACGTGAGCTCGAGACGTTGAAGCGTGAGCTGGGCAAAGTTGCGGCTGACGTCGGTGGAGAGCGGCCCGGTCGGTGCGTGATGTTGCGAGGGCGCCGCCGGGTCGGCAAGTCGCGATTGGTGGAGCGATTCGCTGAGAAGTCAGGAGTGCCGTTCCTCTTCTATGCTGCCACCGGTGGCTCGCCGGAGGCGGAACTCGAGCGGCTGAGCCGCGACGCGCAAGCATCCAGCCTTCCGCTTGCCACGTTGCTGTCTTCGGCTCGGCCGAAGACATGGGACGCGGCTTTCGATGTGCTGGCCGCTGCGTTGCCGCCGGATCGCGCGAGTATTGTTGTCCTGGATGAGGTTCCGTACCTGATGGATGCGGACGGAGCCTTCGAGGGCATGCTGCAGCGGGCATGGGACCGAGTGTTGGAGACGAAGCCGGTCTTGCTGATCCTCATCGGCTCCGATCTGTCGATGATGGAGTCGCTCAACAGTTATGGCCGTCCTTTTCATCAGCGGGGACGAGAGATGGTGCTCGGTCCACTCAACCCGGCCGAGGTGGGTGAAATGCTGGGCCTCGAGCCGTCGGCGGCCTTCGACGCGGCCTTGATCACCGGTGGATTGCCATTGATCTGTGCTGAATGGACACCCGGTGCGGGGATCTGGGATTTCCTGCGGACGGAACTCGAAGACCCGGTTTCGGCCTTGTTGGTGTCAGCGGAGCGCTCACTGGCGGCGGAGTTTCCCCAGTCGGTGCAGGCCCGCAGTGTCCTTTCCGCGATCGGCAGTGGAGAACGGACGTTTTCCAACATCGCGCGAGCCGCAGGCGGGATTGCGGCAACTCCCATGCAGAGATCACTGGAAATCCTTGCGGACAAACGGGTTATCGCGGCCGAGCTGCCCGTGACACTGCACCCATCGAAGGATCGTCGCTATCGGGTCGCGGATCCCTACCTGCGTTTCTGGCTGAAGTTCCTCGGGCCCGCGATGGCGGAGATCGAGCGAGGTCGGGGTGACCTCACGATGAACCGCATTCGTGAGAGTTGGACGAGCTGGCGTGGGAGGGCCATCGAACCATTGGTTCGAGAGGCATTGGCCCGGCTGCTGCCCGATACGCAACTCCCGGCTGCTCCCGCTATCGGAAGTTACTGGACGCGGACGAACGATGTCGAGATCGACATCGTCGGAGCGGACCGCGCGCCGATAGCCAAACAGCTGCTGTTCGTCGGATCGGTCAAGTGGCTGGAGAACTCGCCGTTCGATCGGCATGATCTTGCAGCCCTCCTCCGGCATCGCGCCGCCCTTACGTCTGAGCCCGTGCCTGTGGTCGCTGTGTCACGCAGCGGGATCGACTGTTCAGGGCTCGATGGCGCGTTCGGTCCGGCAGATCTTCTCGCCGCGTGGACTTTCTGAACGCCACTCGGCCGGCGAATCTTCTCTCCGAGCGTCATCGCGAAGCTGGATGAGGTTTTCTACCAAACGGATTGGCGCGCACGTTCGGTTTCCTCGGTGATCAGGCGTTGTAGGTGGGCGTTTATTCGGTCGGTGGTGGCGGGGGTTACCTCGATGCGTTCGCCCTCGTGGATGAGGTAGCGGCCGTCGTCGGTGTAGTCGATCAGTTGGAGGATGGTGCCGCCTTCTTGGAAGCCGTCGAGGGCCGGGCCGGTGGCTTCCCGGAATTCGGCGTAGGTAGCGGCGATCAACGTCGCTTCATGTGCTCATGGGTGGACCGGCCCAGGGCCTGCGTGACGGCTGGGGTCTGCATCATGTCGCGTATCGCGGCGGCGAAATTGGGGGCTACTGCGGCGTCCAGGCGGGAGGCGAGGTTGAACGGCTTGCCAAGTCGGTGGTGGTACTCGATCTGGGCGAGTAGAGCTTCGCGGACCGTGGCGATCGAGTCCCGGTGGACAAGCATCAGGAAGTCGTCCGGGGTGTACACCTCGTAGCAGAGGTGATCGTCGTTGGCGACGGCGAAGTCGTGATATTTGCGGTCATCGGTGATGACGTATTCGACCCTGGCGTGTTCGGCGGCGGCATGCAGGTGCGCGTCGTACTCGTCGGTATAGGCGAGGTCGGGGTCGATCTCGTACCCACGAATCCGGCCGTGCTCGGCGACGGAGATGATGCGATCCCGCACTCCTCCGATCTGATGATCGGAGAAGAGCGGGCGGTTCTTGCGCAGGTGATAGACCAGCTCCGCCAGAACGTCCTCGGTCCAGCGCAGGTGGAACAGCGGTGGGCCTGACCTGTTGGCCATCAGGCAGATCCAGTCCCGCAGCGTTCGTGAATACAGCACGTTCGCGTCCGGCAGCACGTGGGGGACTCGTGAACTCACCTGAGTGACAATAGATGTCGACGCCGACGGGCCTTGCGACACCACCGATACCGGACTGTCAGTAGTCCAGTCCTTCCGCCTCTTCGAAGTCGCGAAGTTCCTGCAATGCCGCGCGTTGCCGCTGGCGCAGCCGGTCCTGGTAGGCAAGAACGTCAGTCGTGGCGAGTCGGGTGTGGGTTCCGACCTTGTGCGCGGCGATCTGACCTTCCCGGACTAGTTTCATCAGCGTCGGGCGGGAGATGCCGAGCAGATCCGCCGCTGAGGACGTGGTCAGCTCGTCGGGCATCGACCCGATCGTCACCGTGCCGCCAGCGGCGACGGTTCGCACCACCTTGGCGAGAATCTCGGCCAGTTCCGCTGGTACCACCGACCGCAGTGCTGTCGGGTCGAATGCCTCGGCCTGCGACATCTGATCGGATGTCACCGTCAGCGTCGTCTTCCCGACGCTGCTATCGACCACCGCGTTCATCGTCTCGGACCTCCTGCTTGTCTTCCTCCACCGTAACTCTGTTGCACTTATAAGTGCAACAACGTTGAGGGGTGGATTCGGCCACACGGGATGCTGGACAGGTCATCGGTTGACCAGCGAAATTTGCCGGGATACGGGGGTGTTATCGGCGGTCAGACTTCCCGTTCGCCCGATGACCTATGCGAGCCTGCCGCGGCCGTGCTGTTGATCGCAGCCTCGGCCCCCCATCATGCGGGCGCCGCGAGGTGGCGGATCGAGTCGTCCTTGCTGGCTGAGGTCTACCACGCTGATTGGCGTGTGGCGGCGGAGGCCTGCTCGACCAGGCGTTGGAGGTGGGCGTTTATTCGGTCGGTGGTGGCGGGGGTTACCTCGATGCGTTCGCCCTCGTGGATGAGGTAGCGGCCGTCGTCGGTGTAGTCGATCAGTTGGAGGATGGTGCCGCCTTCCTGGAAGCCGTCGAGGGCCGGGCCGGTGGCCACGCGGAATTCGGCATAGGTGCGGAACGGGCGTTTCAGGAAGGCGATGGCCTGTTCGGCGGGGGAGCGGTGGTGGGCGAAGGGGTCGGGGGTGGCGGCGAAGTCGTCACGGTGGATGTTGAAGCCGCCGGAGCCGGGTGGGACCTGGGGCAGGATCGCGAGCAGACGGCCGGTGATGGCGTGCGCCGGGCGCAGCGAGATCAGGATGTTGCCGCCCTGGCCGTATTCGGGGCCGGGCAGTTGGGCGGCCACGACACCGTTGCTCGCCTCGGTGGTCGCGTAGGCGCGGACCATGCGGGTGCGACCGTCGAAGCGGTGGCCGAACAGTTCGACGCGAATCTCGGGGTGCGCCAACGCGTGTAGTGCGTGGTAGAGCGATTCGTCGCCGCCGATCTTCGCGATGAGTGAATCGGCGGCGCGACGGCATTCGGCGTCGAACTCGACCTGTGTTTCCACGCCGGTGGTGAACGTGAGCGGCCACGGCATGCGGTCGCGGCCGAGCGTTTCCCAGGCGACCCAGAATTCGAACGGGGTCAGCTCCCAGGTGTCGGTCATTCGTCGGCCCCGATCACGGGCGGGACGTGCAGGCGGGCGGGGCCGAGGAGTTCCTCGTGGACGCCACGCAGGTAGTCGGGGGCCTGGTGCTCGTTCTCGTCGTCCTTGCCGCCGCGAGCGCCCGGGGCACCCATGCCGCCCATACCCGACATTCCCGCCCGGCCTGCCGCTGCCGCGCCGGTGCCCGCTGCGGCGCCGGTCGGCTGCTTCTGCGCGGCGCCACCGGGGACAGCGGCGCCGGGAACACCCGCTCCCGCACCGGCACCTGCGCCTGCGCCGCCACCCGCACCCGCGCCGCCACCACCGCCGCCCGCGCCGAGGCCGCTCGGGGACGTGGCTGCCGGGGAAGTCGGGGTGCCCGCCGGGGACGTGGCGGTCGGGGACTCGGGAGTCGCGGAAGAGGGAGTGGTGTCGTCGGCCGCGGAGTCGTCGGTCGTGTCGTCGTCGGTGGTGTCCTCCGGCTCGGCGGCCGTGGGCTCTTCGGGAGTCATCGCGGCGGGATCGGTGGCGGCGGGGTTCGAGTTACCGCCGTTGCCGCCGTTCGAGCCGCCGTTTCCACCGGGCGAACCGGTGCCCGGATTGCCGCCCGAGGGGTCACCGTTCGGGTTGGACGCGGGTTTCGTCGGCGTGGGGACCTTGGGAACCTGGGTGTCGGACTGCTGCGCGACCGGCTTGTAGACGGTCTCCATCACCTGACGGGCGGCGGCCTGGGCGGCTTCGGCGCGGCCGGCGCTGGTGCTGTCCATGATGAAGCCCGTTCCCGGTGAGAGGAAGGAGACGACCTTGCCCATGACGGTGTCGCTTTGGTTCTCCGACTCGTGGGGGACCGAGTACTTCACCTGTTGAAGGCCGGAGCGGGCCTCTTCCATCTTGTTGGCGATCAGACGGGCGGCCTGATCGACTTTGTGCACGTCGGCGAGGTATGCCTTGGTGTTCGCGAGTGCTTGTGTAGCGGCACTGCCGGCCCAACCGCGTTCGATCTCTTTTGCGATGCCATCAGAGAAGGCGGTCGCCTTCGCGCTCGTATCATCCGCGAGCTGGTTCCAACCCTGGATGCTGGTGCTCAGCGTGCTCTCATCGATCGATCCGACGAACTGCATGATTCGCGAATGCGACATGTCGGCGAAACTCTCCAGGACAGGCGGCACCACTTGCGGGGCGTATTCGCCGGAGAATCCCGAACTCAGGGCCTGATTGTTCGCGTAGAGCTGATCGCGCTCCCGGTTACCGTCCGCCTGGGCGGTCAATTCTGACTGCGTCGGCGCGATATCGGAGTCGAACAATGAGCCAACGCGGTCGGTGAGAGTCGAGAGCGTAGTTTTTGGATTGGCAAGACCGGCTAAGAATTCCCCGAACGACACTTATTCCCCCTGGTTTCAGTCGAGTTTATTTGTCTGCTGCTTGATAGCGATTTGCGTTGCCTCGTCGCAGTTCCTGTAGGCGGCACCGGCTTTGCGGTACATGTCGGCCATGGCGGTGAGGATCTCTATGTGCTGGGTAGCGGCATCGGCGTAGGAGCCGCTGCCCGCTCCGCCTTCCGCCAAGTCGGCGAACTTCTTGCCCAGTTCGCTGGAGGATTGAAGGTCGCCGAAAGAGTCCGCCCTGACCATTCGCTGTGTCCGAAAGGTCAGCGTCTGAAGGTCGGCAATGTAGGCATCGCACCATCTCGCACAGCTTTCTGCTGCAGTGTCTTCGATGAGTAGTTGCCCGGTTTCAGCCTGGCCCGCCAGCTTCTTGAATTCGGTCGCCAGTTCGTTCGGTGCCATCTAATGCCTCTTCGTATCAGCGCAGTTCATCTTGGAATGACCTCAGAAAAATTTAGCGCGGCATCGTTTGCAATGACGCAAGGATCGGTGCTCGACTTGCTGTCGATGAATTTTGTTGCCGTCACGGTGATTCGTCCCTGGCTGCTATCAAACGCAATTTCGCACTGATTCGGCGGAGTTCTTGTTCCGAGAAGATATTGCACTGCGGGCAGGCCGCCAACGGTGATGTCTTTGAAGTCGTGAGAATAGTCGTTCTCGCGGATCTGCTGCATCGTGTAGATCGTCGAGCTGAAGGAGATGAAATGGCCGTCTCCCCGCCATGCGCAACTCTTCCACTCGGCACGTGGGACTGAGAACGGATTGTCGTCCCTCGATGCAGGGTCGAGCCCCGCCGCGAGCAACACACTCTCCGACACCGTGCACGGATCGAACAACTGCTCCTTGGACAGCGGAGCCCCACTGGCCTCGGGCTGCCCATCAACCGCCGTCGAGCACCCGGCAAGCGCCACCACAGCGCACACCCCAGCGGCAAAGCCGACCAGTCGCATCGTCTCTCCTCGTTCGCAGAACAACCACTCGATCACTTAGACGCGCGCGCAGTCGGTTCGGTTCCATCCAACCCGAAATCAGTCGGGAACGTTCGCCCCATAACCGAGGTCGCGCAGCGCGGCCTTGATCTTGGTCTGGGCTTCGTCGAGCGACTCGGGGGAGGGGTTGGCGTCGGCACCGGAGATATCGAAGTCGCTCATGGAGAACGCCGGGAACACGTGCGTATGCAGGTGCGGAACCTCGAGCCCCGCGATCAGCAGCCCCGCGCGCGGCGCCTCGAACGCGACCCGCACCGCCTGCCCGATCTTCTGCGCCACCCCCGCGAGCCGCGCGAACACCGCCGGATCAACGTCCTGCCACTGATCGATCTCCGCGCGCGGCACAACCAGCGTGTGCCCCTGCGTGACCGGAGCGATAGTCAGGAAGCCAACGAACTCGTCATCCTCCCAAACGAACCGACCGGGGATCTGACCAGCGATGATCGCACTGAAAACGGATGCCATACGCCGAGCCTAGTGAAGCCCCACCAAACCCATTCAGCATCGGTCGGTTTCACACCCACCCGAGCTAGGCTCGGCCTTCGGTACGGTGTGCCGGGAGTACATGTTCGAACACCGTGGGTCGTTGGGCTGGGAGTTCCCGTCGACCGGCGATCACTGATGAGGGTGGGGCACGACGGTGACCAGTGCTGGCGGGGAGCTGAACGTTTCCCTCGACGAGATCAAGACTCACGCGTCGAACGTGGCTTCGGCGGGTTCGGGGTTGACCCAGCCTCTCGAAGCCGCCCGAGCGGTCTCGGCTCCCTCGGACGCGTTCGGGAAACTGTGCGCATTCCTGGGACCATTGTTCGTGGACTCGGTCGAGACCGATGGTATTGACGCGATCCAGGCCGCGATCGACGCCTTCGCCGATGCGAGCGCGAATCTGGGCGCGATAGCGGATGCGTTCACTTCTCGTGATGACACGAACGCGGCGGCGATCAACACGGCTGGGTCCGGGTCGTCGTGACGAACCCGCTCATCGCGACCAAGCAGGACACGACGGATTGGTCGACCGGGATCAGCCTGGTCAGCACGGCTCACGTTTGCGCCAGGCGTAGAAGGTTCTCGGGGCGATCTTGACGCCGTGACCGGTCAGGACACGGGAGATCGGTGCGGCCCCGAACTCCTCGCGGTGCGCGAGGACGAACCGGCAGATCACTTCTGTGGCGAGTCGCACTCCCGCGTCTGTGGCGGGTCGCGCTCCCGCGCGAAGAATGACGTCGCGGCTTTGAGGATCTCGACGGTCTTCTCCAGCTCGCGGTTCTTACGCCGCAGCGCTTTCAGCTCCGCCGCCATCTCTTCCGAGATAGGGTGCGCAGCAACGGGATTCGTTGTTGTGGCTTGTGTTTTTCGGACCCAGTTCCGGACGGTTTCGGGGTTCGCGCCGATCCGCTCGGCGACGGTCTTGATCGCGGCCCATTCCGAGGTTCATGCTGGCGGGTATTGGATCCGGGTCGATAAGCGATGCTTATGCTGGTCTACCTGCGCAAAGGCGAACCGTTCACCGAGTTCGGGGCTGGGTTCGGGATCTCGACGACGACGGCGTGGCGCTACGTCGAGGAAACAACGACGGTGCTCGCGGCACGAGCGCCAGGATTGAAATCAGTGCTGCGGACCGCGAAAGCCGCAGGTCATAGCTATCTGATCCTCGATGGCACCGTGATCGCGATCGATTGGATCGCCGCGGATCGACCGTTCTACTCGGGCAAGCACCGGTTGCACGGGATGAACGCGGGAGGTCCTGGCCTCGCCTGGCGGTGAGATCGTGTGGCTGTCACCGGCGTTGCCGGGCAGTGTCCACGACAGCAAAGCTGCTTGGATCTGGCAGATCGTGACCGCGCTGGTCATCGGCGGCTGGATACTGTTGGCGGATACGGGAGATCAAGGTGTCGCAGGTGTCCTCACCCAGTGCAAGGGCAGGAACAAGCCGACGTCGCAGAAGGAAGCCAACCGTGCCCACGCACGGCTACGTGGATGCGGTGAGCGGGTATTCGCCCAGCTCAAAGTGTGGAAGATCCTGAGGAAGCTGCGTGTTGTCCTGACAAGACGACTCGGCTCGTCATGAATCGTCCCGGGTTTGATGCGCACCTTCTTTCTTGGGAAGGTGAGTTCCATGCCGAAGTTCTACCCCGACGAGGTCCGCGAGAAGGCCGTCCGACTGGTCCTCGATCACCGCGGCGACTACCCCTCGGAATGGGCCGCGATCAAGACCGTCGCCGAACGGATCGGCGCGAACCCCGAAACTGTCCGGAACTGGGTCCGCAAAACACAAGCGACAGCAACGACTCCCGTTGCTGCGCAACCTGTTTCGGAGGACATGGCTGCGGAGTTGAAGGCGTTGCGGCGTAAGAACCGTGAACTGGAGAAGACCGTCGAGATCCTCAAAGCCGCGACGTCTTTCTTCGCGCGGGAGTGCGACCCGCCACAGAAGTGATCTGCCGATTCATCCTCACCCACCGCGAGGAGTTCGGGGTCGCACCGATCTGCCGTGTCCTGACCGGTCACGGCGTCAAGATCGCCCCGAGAACCTTCTACGCCTGGCGCAAACGACCGCTCTCGGCGCGGGCAGTGTGGGACGCCACGATCAGCGGTGTCCTCGCGTCCTACTACATCGAACGAGACGAACGAGGCCGCCGCAAACCCGAAGCGTTGTACGGGTCATTGAAAATGTGGGCTCACCTGCGTCGCGAGGGCATCGAGGTCGCCCGTTGCACGGTCGAGCGGTTGATGCGCGCGAACGGCTGGGCCGGCACGACCCGACGCAAGAAGATCCGCACCACCGTCGCGGACCCCACGGCGTTGCGGCCACCGGATCTGGTCGAGCGTGGGTTCGGTGTCGAGGCACCGGATCTTCTGCATGTCGCGGATTTCACCTACGTGCGTACCAGTTCAGGGTGGGTTTATACCGCGTTCGTCATCGACGCGTTCGCCGGTCGGATCCTCGGCTGGGAATGCTCGACGTCCAAACACGCCGACTTCGTGGTCCACGCGGTCGATCAGACTGTCGCGTTACGGGCTCGGCAGGGCAACCCGTTGCAGGGCAACACAATTCATCATTCTGACGCGGGCAGTCAGTATGTCGCTCTGCGCTTCGCGGAAACGTTGTGGCTCAACGGGTTTCGGCCATCGATAGGCACGGTCGGAGATGCCTACGACAACGCCCTGGCCGAGACGACGATCGGGCTCTATAAGGCCGAGTGTGTCGATGAGCCCGACTCACCGTTTCGGTCGGGACCGGTCTTCGCCGGGCTCTCCGATGTCGAGGCCGCGACCTCGGCGTGGGTGCATTGGTACAACACCGCCCGGCTGATGCATCGGCTGGGCAGGATCCCTCCGGCGGAGTACGAAGCGGCGTATTACGCTGCACGCGATCGATCGGTCACACACAAATAGCTGAGTGTGCATCGAACCCGGGACGGCTCATCAAGGCGATCGGAGTTCTTCAGAACCGTGAGCTTCAGGCTGCGGCAGCAGGATGAAAAAGGCTCACTGTCGCCGCACCGACCAATTCGGTCAAACGTGAGTATCCAGACAACCTCAGGCATGGACGTGGAGCCCTGGGTATGCTTCCGGACTCGATATTCTCTTCCCTCAGCAAGTAGAATTATCGCAGGTCAGAGCGCCTTTCTCCATTTCTGGTGCAGGTCAGGCGCTATTTACGTGACTGGTCGAGGCTAGAGAGAACGCCGGAGCCCTGGGTGACAAGGGCTGTCAAGGTGCTCAGGGTGTACGGTAGTTCCCCCGAGCTTCGCTGACTATGTCCTGTTGCTGCGCCATGCGCCCGGCGTCTAGGCTGGCTCCGACGGATTTAGCATGGGGGGACGCGTGGCAGGCGAAAACGAGACAGCTGGAACAGTTTTCGTGATGGTTCCAGCCGAGGTGACCGATGCTGGGGTCTATATCCAGCAGGTCGCGGAGTCCCTGATCAACGGACTCGGCACGCTTGACCGCGAGGTATCGACCGCCCTGGACAATTGGAGCGGTGCGGCGGCAGACGCATTCGGCGACGGCTGGACTGAAACCAAGAAGGGTGCCGCAGACGTACTGAACGCCCTCGCGACCATGGGTGAGCTGCTGGGCGTCGCGAGCAAAGCCGTTGCCAGCCAGGATGTCTCGAATTCTGATACTTTGAGTTTGCTCGATCTACCGCAATTGAACATGTGATGGCCGACGACTCCCGCGACTTCACCTTCGATATCGATGAGTTGGACCAGCTCATCAGCCGCGCCAATGGATTCATCGGCTTCCTCACCAGCAGCCTCGATGGCGTCAACAAGCGAGTCGCCGCCATCCAGCAGAACTGGCAGGGGGCCGCTGCCGAAGCCCAAGAGGAAGCCTACCGAGAATGGGCTACCGGGGCTGCCACGGTAATCGAAGGAATCACCCAGATGTACGAAGCCGCCGTCACAGCCCGCGATGCCTACAGTGCGGCAGCGGAAGCTAATTTGAGAATGAGCGGCGGCTGAGTTCTATGGGTGCAATCTCCCCACAATCCTACGACAGCGCGGCCACAGCATGCTACGACTTGTCGAAGAGATTCCAAACCGTATACGAAACACCGCAAACCGTACTTTTAGAAACAGATGCGATGGCGGGCGGCTATGAAGCAGTAAAGTCATGGTCGAAAGCCTACGACGGCCGTGCCGCCGCATTAACAATGGTCGCGACCAACTTCGCGCGAGCCCTGCAGCACTACGGCGACATACTGACCGCATCCAGCTACAACTGGAAGTTCGGGGAATACACAGCCAACCGCGATCCCAATAAAGGCGACCCACCGTCATTACCTGCCGGCATCCCGTCGGAGCTACCCTATGGAGCAGGCACAGTTGTCGGCATCGCGTCATCAGGAGCCTATACCAACGGACTCCAGACAGACTGGACCGAACTTCAGAACAAGGTCACCATCTTTGTCAACGGCGGTCAAGTCCCCGACGGAGATACCGATAAGCTCGCACGCGCCGCAGGAATGTGGAAGACTTTCGCCAATTCAGACCCTCTCGAATACGGCGTGGCACAACTACTAAATGTCGCCTCGGGACTGCAACAAGGCTTCGGATCCAAAGACCCGGACGATGTCCAGAACCATGTAGCCAACCTTAGAAATCTTGCTCACAAACTCCGCGAATTACGCACCGCCGCCGTCGACATCGCCAACGCGGTCGAGGCCCACAGCACAGCCTTGTCGAAAATGCGCACGGACATCAATACCCAGTTCGCAGTAGTGGTCGTCGTCACCGCGATATCGATCGGGCGTTCGACGATAAACGTAAAAGAGCAACCAGCGAAGGAAAAGGCACCGAGCAAGCAACAGCCGTCGCCCAACGAGAACAAAGTCGAGATCGACATCGACTTCCTCAACGATGCCGCGTGGGCCATCGCCGAACCTGCCAACACATTCCTCACCACCCTCAGCAGCATAGCTTTCTCCGCAGCCGAGCTGACAAACGGCGAACTACTGACCATCACGGGATTGGAGATTCTGCTAACCTCGACTGAGGATGGCGCCCTCGGAGGGGACGATCCCGTCACGAAGGACACTGCAACAAAGATTGCCGCACACGCGAATGGGCGCGCGCAACAAGGCGATGGGACACATTACGTCGCTGGCGTTTCAGCACCAGGGCTGGCCGAGTATGTGCGCAAGGTCCTTGACGGCGAAATAACGACCGAGCAGAGATATCTCAGAAATGGCCGGACCGCATACTGGGATAACGAAAGGGGGGCGTTGATAATCGAGGACCCGCCAGCCGGAACAGTATTCACACCGGCGAATGGTAGAGATTCGTTCGAGGAACTCGAGTAGAAGAAACGAGGGTATCAGTAATATGCAATCAAATTCCGGATTTGCCATCGATGCACCTGCCTTCAAAATTATCCGACAGCTTACAAAGGAAATTCCCAACACCCGCGGACCCCTGATGTCCGACGAGGGCTGGACATATGAAATCGACCAATTTCTATTTGGCGTCGTGCGATCACTACCCCGGGATCTCGATCCGGATTCATGGGTAAGAATTGCGATCGTCGAGGACACCGGGGTCTTGCCGGAACTGCCGCCTAGGCCCGAGCTGCCCTTGAAGGCAGGCGAGGAGGCCGTTCGAAACGTCCCCAGGAGTGTGTGCGAACTATGGCCACGCCTTCTCGATGTCACATGGGCAGTTCTGGGTCCGCTAGAAGCTCGCTACCGCACCGGCTACCGTGAGCCGGAAATAGTCAGTGCATTAGTAGACTTCACTGCGGGGATAAACTCGGCACTGAAAGGCTGATAACACAAGGATCGGTCAACTGCCGCATGCTGACCGCAGCGTGAGACGTACGCCGGTGAACCCTATCTACCTCTCAGCAAACATTTCTGATTGGAAATTTAGCTCAGCCTCATCGACAGTATGTCGGTTCGACGTGGTTGCACGCACATCGGTGAAGTGATCTCATCAAGCAATTTGGCCGATCATCTTGTGCTCGAAATGAGTCAGCACGAGAGCGACTTTCACGATGTCGCCGATCTTCTCGGGGCTGGCTGTGATGCGTTGGAGCACACGCCAACGCCGGGTGAGGATGGCGAATCCGCGTTCGCCCAGGCAGCGCAAGCCGCGTAGCAGGGCATTGCGAGTCCGGTTATCGAGGTCGAGCGCCCGCCCGTCCGATGGCTGTTTCATCGGGGTGTGGACATCGATGGCGGATTCAACTGGTCGACGCAACATTTCGTTGTTGAAGCGATTGTAGATGTTGCTCCATCGCCTCGGTCGGCGTGCGCCACCCGAGGACCTTCCTCGGTCGCGTGTTGAGCGCGTCGACGACTGCCGCCAGGTCCCTCTTGCTCCACCGCGAGAGGTCAGTGCCCTTCGGGAAGTATTGGCGCAGAAGACCATTCGTGTTTTCGTTGGTGCCGCGCTGCCACGGGCTATGCGAATCAGCGAAGGGGGTAACGCACCACCCGACCGTCCGGATAGACCCTGCCCCGGTTGATGATCGTGATGCCCTTGTCCCAGTCGGTGGCCGATCGGGCATCGGCACCAACCTGCTTGCGGGCCTGCGCGCGGGTTAGTCCGGTAGCGCGCAGCCGCAAGAATTCCTCCCTGCGCGGGTTGACCTTGCGTGCCTCGCTGGTGGAGATCCCCGCCTTGCGAGCCCACGCATACGCGGTCGGCCGATGAATTTCCAACTCGCGAGCAACGGTGGAGATGATCTGTCGTTCTCGTACCAGGCGCAGAAACTCCGCCTTCAACTCCGCGGAGTAGACCCGTGGCGTTGACCTCTGCATGGTCAGCCCAGTACGACGCAGCCAGTTGTAGCCGGCGTTCTCTGGAATACCTACCGCCTTCGCCGCGGCGCGGACAGTGCCTCCCTGGTCGAGCACCCGGAAGAACTCATCCTTTTGCTGCAGCGTGTACTTTCTGCCCGCCATGGCCACACCTTCCGAGAGGTGTTGCGACGACTGCTGGAATCCAAGCGGTGTGATGCTCAGTAATATCGGTGAGCCACAACATATTTGGTGCATCAGCGGTGAACTTCCGCGCGACGAGATCATCGTGAACGGGTGGCCCCGACCGCCCTGCCTTGGCACCGCGTCTCTTACCGAAACTGCTCCACACATTTGTTGGTCGAGCAGATCCGCCACGCGGTCCGCGATGCCATCGGCTCGCCGGCATCGGCGGCCTCGTCGGCGAGGAACCGGTACCCGAACTCAGGGTCGTCGCGGTGAGCATCGAACAACGCGTTGCCACGATAGGCCTGGTCGAGTTCGGCGGCGGTGACCGGGTCAGCGAGCCACCGATAGTACGGTTGGCGCGCGATTTTCAGGACCCGGCACGTCACCGCGACGGGGATCCCGTCAGCGGCCAGCTCACGAACGAGCGGGTACATCATTTTCCCGGCAGATTCGCCTGCGACAAGTAGGCCGCGGCGCGCCGCAGGACCTCGTTTTCCTGCTCGAGGAGCTTGATCCTTTTGCGCGCTTGGACGAGTTCGGCGTTCTCGTCGCGGTCGTTCCGGGTTTGAGCCCGTCTTCGACGTCGGCGGTCTTGAGCCAACCGGCCAGACATGACTCGCTGATGCCGAAGTCGGCGGCGATCTGTTTGAGCTGCTGGCCGGGTCCTCGGTTGCGGGCTACGCGCACGACGTCGTCGCGGAACTCTTTGGGGTAGGGCTTGGGCACGGGTTACATCCTTCCAGCAGTGCCGGTCGGCACCACAGATCAGATGTCACCTGCTCGTGCAGCAGTCCCCCACGTAGCGCTCGGCATTCAAGGGCAGGTCGAGGATTTTGCCGATGCAGTCGGCGCTCGACACCTCATGAACGAAAGGTTCTGGATGCGACATTTCGAGGCGGCGATAGAGAATCCCGATGCTAGATACAGTGTTATTCTGGATGGTGCCGAGATATCTGGAGCGATAGAGCGCAGTGCGGCACGAGCCAACAGGGACTTCTTCGCAGTTATCGCCGACCGCCAACCATCACCATTTGATTGGGAGATGTATCGACTGCAAACATCAGGTGCGGCAAGCCGTGCTACATTCTATCTAGGAGGACGTGTCGTTCCGAATCCATTCTCATAGGAGCCGTAGTGGAGTCAGGTAACCCCGAACAGTACTTGAATTACCCCCTCCCCCTGACGCTCGACCGCCATTTTGTTGTAGACTGCATCGCTCGCACTCACAGACAGCTACTGCTAAGGAGCGAAGTATTCAATCCGAATGGCATCAAATATGCCACGAGAGTGGATATTGTATTCAAAGTGGTGAAGGCGGTAAAGATGGTATTCATATTGCCGAAGCTGTCTATACGAAGTGCCACCGAATTCGAACTCGATCGAATCAAAGAAGAATGCGGGGAGGATGTATTCAGGCATGGCTACGAGAAGGCTTATATAATATCGGGTGGTCCACACGAAGGCTACATAGTAGCCAGTTCGGCGTTCTTCTCGGAGATCAACGAGAATGAACACCCGCAACCCATGTCGCTTCTTCATGATGTCGAACACAACTTTGCGCCTACCACGGTGTACGAATTGATACAGTAGTAGATGCATTTCCCCCGAGGGTTCAAATGTTCAACTCGGGTGCCAAGGACAGGTGGCCAGTACTTATTTCCTTGCAGTATGCGCCTCCATCGATAGTCATCGAGCTATTCTCGGATCTGTTCGAGCTATCGCTTGAAACGAATGACTCCATTGAATTAGCGTATGAACGAATGTTCCAACTCGATCGCAAGATCCTCAATAGGGAGATGTCGACGCATGTCGATCGGCTGCTGAGTCGCGCCGATCTTACATGGGAGGAGTACCGTCGAGTATGCGCGCTACTCGACAGATTTGGGTACGTCGATATGATTCGAGAGGTGGTTGATAAAGCCTCTGGATCTGATGATCCTGATATTCTCGAGGTGGTAGAGGATTATGGAAAGCTATGACTAGTGGACCGCTGGAGCGAAATGTCACGATATATAGTGCACGCGTTCGATATCGCCTTCGACGGACGCTTGTCCGCTAACCGAGGTTAGAATTCTGACAACAAGTTCACCGTTATCTTGACAGACCTGGCAGAACAAGGAGGGAGGGTCATGGAAGAATGCGTATTCCACGAGGTCTACACAGATGGTCGATACGCCTATGATCCGAGACTCTCCCAGACGCCGATTCCGCTCGGAGATTACCAAAGTGTCATGCGCAGCCTGAACCCAGGAATGAGCTGGCGATGAGTCACCCCTCATCGGAGGAGTCGCCGGGTATGGGGGTGATTCGAGTGCTGTCAATACTGGGTGAATTGGAATGGGCGCACATCGATGTTGGATACGATAAGTTTTCCAAACGCCGCACACCTCCATTCATTGTGTGGCGGTATGTAGATCCTGTGCAGGGCATCGATAATTCAATTACGAAAGGTGTGGCATCTTACCGTGGGACGGTGGATTGGGACGTAAAGAGTAATCGGCGAGGAAATTGGTTGATTCAACCCACTAGGGTTGCGATGGATTTTCTTCCTCGCCTCGGCGTCGGCTACGGAGAACTGCCCATAGAGATATCAAAAGTTGATCCAGATTTCTGTGAGTCGGCGATTTCAGATTTCAAACTCCTTCTGATGCACCTCGAAGACGTATGGCGCGGTGATTTAGCCTAGCTGGTAAGCCTTCGTGTGCAAGACTATTGAATTCTGCGAACTGCTTGCGATTCTGGCATGGGAGCACGGCGGAAAGATAGACAGGTGGCTCGGTATGGACTGAGCCCTTTTCATCCTGCCGCTGAACGGCGTTGCCCCGCAGCATGATTGGCGCCTCCCCGGCGTGCGAACTGGCGAAGCCCCTGGTAAGAGAGCTGATTACCACATCGACTCGTCCACCAGAGGCTTCCCTTGCTGTTTTACCGTGCCGCACTGCCGTTGTCATCTTCGACCCTGCACTTCGTCGCCGCCGTGATCCGGCGTCACCGCCGCGAGATCGGATCACGCTGGCGCGCGCTCGATCCAGGACAGCAAGCGATGCTTGTGCTGGTCTACCTGCGCAAAGGCGAACCGTTCACCGATCTGGCGGCCGGGTTCGAGATCTCCACGAGCACCGCCTGGCGCTACGTCGAGGAAACGACGACGCTGCTGTCAGAACAGGCGCCGGGATTGAGGTCCGCGTTGCGGAAGGCCAAAGCCGCAGGTCACAGCTATTTGATTCTGGACGGCACCGTAATCGCGATCGACCGAGTCGCCGCAGATCGTCCGTTCTACTCCGGCAAACACCGGTTACACGGGATGAACGTGCAGGTCCTGGCCTCGCCCGAGGGCGAGAAGGGCTACCAAGGCGTCGCGGGAGTTCTCACCCCGTACAAAGGGAGGAACAAGCCGGCCTCGCAGAAGCAAGCCAACCGCGCTCATGCCCGGCTACGCGGCCGCGGGGAGCGGGCGTTCGCCCAGCTCAAAGTATGGAAGATCCTGCGCAAGCTCCGTTGCTGCCCGGACAAGACCACCCGCCTGGTGAAGGCGATTAGCGTTCTCCAGGATCGCGAACGTCAAGCCGCGTCGGCAGGATGAAAAATGCTCACTATACGTCTGGCCAATGAACTTCTCGGCCGGTATGCGGGAGGATCTCCCGAATTCGGTCGCGGCTCGCGAGCAGCTATCGGGGGGTCAGGATGACACGTAGTGGGAGAGGATGCCCTGGACTTCGTAGATGTCTACCTGGCGGTTGAAGCGTTGTTTGATGGGGTCGGGGCTGCTGCTGATCCAGATGTAGAGCTCGGCGTCGAGGTCGAAGGTGCCTGCGGTTTCTACGGCGAAGTGGGTGATGGAGCGGTAGGGGATGCTGTGGTAGCTGACTTTGCGGCCGGTGACGCCCTGTTTGTCGACCATGATGAGGCGGCGGTTGGTGAAGAGCATGGCGTCGCGGACGAGGATGTAGGCGGCGTAGACCTGTTCGCCCTGGCCGAAGAGTTTGGCGTATTCCTGCTGGGCGGTGTTCGGGTCGATGCGGCCCGCGTTGCCCATCATGCCGTCGAGTAGGCCCATGGTGATGCTCCCGGTCTCAGTGGCGGTGGGCCCGCCAGGGTCGGGTTCCATTGTGGCGGAACCGAAGCGGGTTCGCGAGGGCCGCTCCAGACCTCGGTGACCCGACGATCCAGCCGAGTGAGCGCGGGGTGGCTGCCTCGCAGCGGTGCGGTGTCCGAACGTGGGTGCGCATTAACGCGCGTAATGCGCAACGTGGGGGGTGCGCAATGCGCGCGCAATGCGCGACTAACCTAGGCCCGTGCGCGTACTTGTCATCGGTTCCGGAGCCCGTGAACATGCCCTCGTCCTGGCGCTGCGCCGGGATCCCTCGGTGACGGCGGTGATCGCCGCCCCGGGTAATCCGGGGATCGGCCAGCACGCCGAACTGCGCCCGGTGGATCCGACCGCGGCCGAGGATGTCGCGGCGTTGGCCGCGGAAGTGGCCGCTGACCTGGTGGTCATCGGGCCGGAGGTGCCGCTGGTGCTCGGGGTGGCCGACGCGGTGCGCGCGGCGGGGTTCCCGGTGTTCGGCCCGTCGGCGGACGCGGCGCGGATCGAGGGGTCCAAGGCGTTCGCGAAGGACGTGATGGCGGTGGCGGGGGTGCGGACCGCGCACAGCGAGATCGTGGACACGCCGGCCGAGCTGGACGCGGCGCTGGACCGGTTCGGTCCGATCTGGGTGGTCAAGGACGACGGACTGGCCGCGGGCAAGGGTGTGGTGGTGACCGCCGACCGGCGCGCGGCCCGCGATCACGGCGCCGAACTGCTCGAGCAGGGACATCCGGTGCTACTGGAGTCGTTCCTCGACGGGCCGGAGGTGTCGCTGTTCTGCCTGGTCGACGGGGAGACCGTGGTGCCGCTGCTGCCCGCGCAGGATCACAAGCGGGTCGGTGACGGCGATACCGGGCCCAACACCGGCGGCATGGGCGCCTACACGCCGCTGCCGTGGTTGCCCGCGGAAACGCTGACCGAGATCGTCGAGGACGTGGTGAAGCCGGTGGCCGCCGAGCTCGTGGCGCGCGGCAGTTCGTTCTCCGGCCTGCTGTACGCGGGGCTGGCGATCGGCGCGAACGGGCCCGCCGTCGTCGAATTCAATTGCCGCTTCGGCGATCCCGAGACCCAGGCGGTGCTCGCGCTGCTGGACAGTCCGTTCGCCGAACTGCTGCACGCCACCGCGACCGGTCGCCTGGCCGAGGTCGAGGCGCCGCGCTGGAAGGACGGTTCGGCGATCACCGTTGTGCTGGCGGCGGAGAACTACCCGGCGCGACCGCGCACGGGTGATGTGATCACCGGTGCCGAGGACGGCGCGCTGGCGGGCGAAACCCTTGTGCTGCACGCCGGTACGGATCAGCGCGAGGACAAGGCGCTGGTGTCGGCGGGCGGGCGGGTGCTCAATGTGGTCGGTGTCGGCGCCGATCTCGCGCAGGCGCGGGAGCGGGCTTATGAACGGCTGGCCGGAATCAAATTGCCGGGCAGCCATTTCCGCACCGATATCGGCGCGACCGAAGTGGTTGTGCCCGAACGGCAGTAGCGGGCTGAACAGCGCGTGGTGGTCAGCGGTGGGAGGACCGCTGACCACCATCGAGCGAGGCGATGACTACGTGGCCGAAAGGTCGACGATCTCGGCGCCGGGAGCATTCGTCTGAATGGAGGCGATGCCTTTCTTGGCACCCTCTTTGCTCTCGTATCCCTGACTCTCGAGGACGATTTCACCGTTACCGGCCTTGAGGTGGAAGTGGAACTTCCCGGCCTTGTCCTTGAATACCTCGAACTTACCTGCCATGGTTGCCTCGCTTTTATTCGGAGGGAAACACTCGACAGGTTCCACCATAACTGTCTCGTAATGTCTGCGGTCTCAGCGTGATGTCAATCGAGACGCAATCCATGCATCGCCAACCAGGCCTGCGGATCCACATGTTGACCGTTTTGCACGATTTCGAAATGCAGGTGCGGGCCGGTGGAATCGCCGCGATTGCCGATGCGGGCGATCTGCATTCCGGCGGGCACGCGCTCGCCCTGGGAGACGAAGAAGTCGTACATGTGCCCATAGATGCTGATGGTGCCGTCGTCGTGGCGGATGCGCACCCACAGGCCGAAACCCTGGGCCGGACCGGCCTCGATCACGGTGCCGTCGGCGACGGCGTAGATGGGGCTGCCGATGGGGCCCGCGATGTCGATGCCGCGGTGCATGGTGCCCCAGCGCGAGCCGAAACCGGAGGTGAACGCGCCCTTGGCGGGCAGGCTGAAGCCGCCGACGGACGGGGTCGACCCGGGAACGAGGGCGCCGGGAACGACGGGCGCGCGCTGGCCCATCCAGTCCTGCCACTCGCCGGAAGCGGCGGCGGCCGCCTCGGCCTTGGCGCGTTCGAGGGTGGCGCGGGCCGCGGCGGCGACCACGTGCGCCTCGCGGCGCTTCTCGCCCGCGGCGATGGCGTCGAGCATGCGGGTGACCGACTGGGGGTTGGGCGGGAGCTGCGGGGGATAGGCGATGGCGACGTGCAGGGCCTCGCCCGGGGCGAGCGGGCGGTGGTCGGGACTCTGGTGGACGTGCGCGTCGGCGGTCGCGAGGACCGCGACGGCGAGCACCCCGGCGATCAGGACCCGCCGTTCGAGCAGGATCCGGCGCACGCGATCGCGGCTGGGCCTGCGCGCCCACAGCCCGTCGACCTGCTCTTTCGGTCGGCGCCAGAAGACCTCGCGCACCTCACCGGCGCGCAACTCGCCCGCGATCTCGCCCACGGCCGGATACCGCGCGGCCCACTGCGCCATCCGCGCGCGCGCCGCACCCTTGGCGGGCGACTGTTCGCGCCAATTCGACCGCAGGACACGGCCGTTGACGAGGGTCGGTCGGCGCGGCGCCCGGCGCGGGCCCGTCGAGTCGGTGGTGGACCGGCGCGCCCCGCAGTCCGACTCGGACTCGGGCGTTGCCTCGGCGACGGTGGATCGGCGCGCCCCGCAGTCCGACTCGGACTCGGGCGTTGCCTCGGCGACGGTGGATCGGCGCGTCCGGCTGATTGCTTCGGACCCGGGCGTCACCCCCGCGACATCGAGCGCTTCGGCGGAGGATTCGACGTCGGCGCCCGATGGCGTCTCGCGTCCGCTCCGCATCGTCGCCCTCCGCTTCATCCCACCCCCACGCCCCGCGCCCGACGGGACCGTGGTCGCGTCGGTGGCTGCGTATTCGCTGTCGGAGCCATTGTGCCGACCATATCTGTGTGTGTCCGCAATCGGGTGCTCTACCGTCTCTCGGGTGTCCAGAGAATCGCGCCGGTCGGCCATTGCCCCTTTCTACGTCATGGATGTCTGGAAAGCGGCAGCTGAGCGGGCCAGGTCGCACGGCGATGTGTTGGTGCTCGCGGCGGGCCAGCCCTCCACCCAGGCGCCCGCGCCGGTGTTGCGCGCGACGAAGGCCGCGATCGATCACGAATTGCTGGGCTACACAGAGACATTCGGGATCCTGCCGTTGCGGGAGGCGATCGCGGGACATCACCGCGAGACCTACGGCTACGACGTGCACCCGGACGAGGTGGTCGTGACGACGGGCTCCTCCGGCGCGTTCACTCTGATCTTCCTGGCGGCTTTCGATGTCGGCGACACGGTGGTGGTGGCGCGGCCGGGCTATCCGGCCTACCGCAACACGCTCTCGGCGCTGGGCTGCGAGGTGATCGAACTCGACTGCGGGGCGCAGACCCGCTTCCAGCCGACGGTGGCGATGCTCGAGGCGCTGGCGCAACCGCCCGCCGGTCTGGTGGTGGCCAGCCCGGCCAACCCGACCGGCACCATGATCGATCCGGTCGAACTCGCCGCGCTGGCGCGCTGGTGCGAGGCGCACGGCACGCTGCTGATCTCCGACGAGATCTACCACGGCATCACCTACGCCGGGTCGAGCACGCCGACCTCCTCGGCGTGGGAGTTCTCGCGCGAGTCGGTGGTGATCGGCTCGGTGTCGAAGTACTTCTCGATGACCGGCTGGCGGCTGGGCTGGATGCTGGCCCCGGCCGATCTGCGCCCGGCGCTGCAACGGTTGGCCTCGAACATGACCGTGTGCCCGCCGGCGATCTCGCAGTACGCGGCGGTGCACGCGTTCGGACCGGAAGCCAAGGATGAGCTGGACGCCCACGTTCGTCGCTACGCGCGCAACCGGGCGCTGCTGCTCGAGGGCCTGCCCGCGCTCGGCATCACCGACCTCGCCCCGGCCGACGGCGCCTTCTACGCCTACGCCGATATTGGACATTTGACCGACAATTCGCTCGAGTGGTGCGCGCGTCTGCTGGCCGAAACCGGGGTGGCGTTGGCGCCCGGCCTGGATTTCGACACCGACAATGGAAACCGCACGGTCCGTTTCTCCTTCGCAGGCGCCACAGACGACATCGCCGCAGCTCTGGACCGTCTGGCGCGGTTCCTGAAGGGGTGATCCGCACCCGTGTCAACAGTGATGTGCGACAACAACTTTGCGTAGTACGAACACTTCCGTGCCGGGATGCGGTAAAACTCAGTTATCCCGAATTCCAGTGTTTCCCCGATGACGATTGCGCACGGTTGAACTGATGATGACTGGCACTGCTGCACGGTGACCACCGCGACGACCCCCAAAGGCGAACGCCGTCGGCAAGCTCTCGTGGCGGCGGCGGCCGAGCTGTTGCTCGAGGGCGGCTTCGACGCGGTACGACATCGGTCGGTGGCCTCGCGAGCCGATCTTCCGCTCGCGTCGACCACCTACTACTTCGAATCACTGGAGGATCTGATCGCGCGCGCCGTCGAGTTCAGCGGCGCGATCGAACTCGACGCCATGCGGCGCCGGGTCGGCGAGGTCAGCCATCGCAGGCGCGGCACCGACGCGACCGTGGACCTGGTGCTCGACCTGCTGGTCGGTCCCGACGACAGCGACCTGGACGCGCGCGGACAGCTCATCGCCCGCTACGAACGCTCCGTCGCCTCGGCCCGCCACCCCGAGTTACGTGAGGTCCAGCTCCGACTACGCACGCAGCTCGAGGAACTGCTCGCCGACGTCCTGCGCCGCTCCGACCGGGTGGTGCGCCCCGAACAATTACGCAGGCTGGTGGCCGTCGTCGACGGCGCGGTGGTCGCCGCGCTGATCGAAGGTCACCCCGAACCCCGACGACCCGCCCGAGCCGGTCTGCTGGAAATGATCGACATCGTCGCCCCGCCCGTGGTGCCGAACATGATGCCCTCCCAGCCCGAGCGGGTGCGGCAATTAGACTGAGTGCTCGTGAGCCTCGTCCCGAATGTCCTCGCCACCCGATACGCCAGCCCGGAGCTCGTCGCGCTCTGGTCGCCCGAGAACAAGATCGTGCTCGAGCGCAGGCTGTGGCTGGAGGTGCTGCGCGCGCAGGCCGAACTCGGAATCGACGTCCCCGCCGGGGTTGTCGAGGACTACGAACGCGTCATCGACCAGGTGGATCTGGCCTCGATCGCCGAGCGTGAGCGGGTCACCCGCCACGATGTGAAGGCGCGTATCGAGGAGTTCAACGCGCTGGCCGGGCACGAGCACGTGCACAAGGGCATGACCAGCCGCGACCTCACCGAGAACGTCGAGCAGTTGCAGATCCGGCTGTCGCTCGAGCACGTCTACAACCACGGCGTCGCCATCGCGGCGCGGCTGGCCGAGCGGGCCGCCGAGTACCAGACGCTGGTGATGGCCGGACGCTCGCACAATGTCGCCGCGCAGGCCACCACGCTGGGCAAGCGCTTCGCCTCGGCCGCCGACGAGATGCTGGTGGCGCTGGCCCGGGTGCGTGACCTGATCGACCGCTACCCGCTGCGCGGGATCAAGGGCCCGATGGGCACCGCCCAGGACATGCTCGACCTGCTCGACGGTGACGCCAACAAGCTCGCCGCGCTCGAGCAGCAGGTGGCGGGCCACCTCGGCTTCGCGACCGTGTTCACCAGCGTGGGCCAGGTGTACCCGCGTTCGCTCGATCACGATGTGCTCTCCGCGCTGGTGCAGATGGGCGCGGGGCCGTCGTCGTTCGCGCACACGATTCGCCTGATGGCGGGCCACGAGCTGGTCACCGAGGGCTTCCAGCCGGGGCAGGTCGGCTCCTCGGCGATGCCGCACAAGATGAACACCCGGTCCTGCGAGCGGGTGAACGGCCTGCAGGTGATCCTGCGCGGCTACGGCTCGATGGCGGCCGAGCTGGCGGGTGCCCAGTGGAACGAGGGCGACGTGTTCTGCTCGGTGGTGCGCCGCGTCGCGCTGCCGGACGCGTTCTTCGCCATCGACGGACAGTTCGAGACCTTCCTGACCGTGCTGGCCGAGTTCGGCGCCTACCCGGCGGTGGTCTCGCGCGAGCTCGATCGTTACCTGCCGTTCCTGGCCACCACCCGCATCCTGATGGCGGCCGTGCGCGCCGGCGTGGGTCGCGAGACCGCGCACGAGGTCATCAAGGAGCACGCGGTGGCGGTGGCGCTGGCCATGCGCGAGCAGGGCCGCGAGCCGGATCTGCTCGATCGCCTGGCCGCCGACGAGCGGATGCCGCTGGATCGCGCGGGGCTCGATGCCGCGCTGGCCGACAAGGGCGCGTTCATCGGCGCGGCGTCGGACCAGGTGTCCGAGGTCGTCGCGCAGGTGCAGAAGCTGGTCGAGGCCAACCCCGAGGCCGCGCGCTACACGCCGTCGCCGATTCTGTAAGCGGTCTTCGAGGCCCGTCAGGGCCGCGAACCCGCGGCGCCAGCCGCAGGAGGACACTGTGAATCCGTACACGATCTTCGCCGACATCATCGCCGGGGCGGCCCCTTCCTCGAAGGTTTACGAGGACGACGAGGTCCTCGCCTTCATGGACATTCGTCCTGTGACGCCGGGACACGTGCTGGTGGTGCCCAAGGTGCCCGCGCCGAGCCTGGCCGACCTCGATCCCGCGTTGGGCGGCAAGCTCTTTCAGGTGGGCCAGCGGATCGCCGCGGCCTTGCGCGGCAGCGAGGTGGCCGCCGACGGGGTGAATTTCTTTCTCGCCGACGGGGTTACGGCAGGCCAGGAGGTTTTCCACGTGCACCTGCATGTGATTCCGCGCAGGCCCGGTGACGGATTCGGTTTGCGGGCGCGGCCGACCTCGCCCGCGCGGGCCGATCTGGACTACCTGGCGGGGTCCATTCGCGGCGCGCTGACCTGAATTTTCCGGCGAAGCGGGCAGAGCGAACCGGATAGTTTGCTGAAGAAACGCTTGAATCTCCGAATATCGCTAGCCAGTTCACCTGTGGTTTACTTTGGGCAGTCATTGGCATGCGGTTATGGAGGGTAGATCGTGCGTCGTACAGGTGTAGCTACAGCAGTGCTGGCTCTGGCCCTGGCATTGATAGGTCCGGTGGTCACCCAACCCGCGACCGCGTCCGCCGCGCAGATAGTCGGGGTCAACGTCATGACCCCCTATCGCACCGCGATCACCGTGACCTCGCCCGCGATGGGGCGCAATATCGATCTCCAGGTGCTGCACCCGGCGGGTGGGGGTTCGCGCGGCACGTACTACCTGCTCGACGGCCTCGACCCCGGCATCGGCCAGAGCACCTGGACCAACGCCACCGACGCCGAAGCCTTCTTCCGCGGCAAGAACGTCAACGTGGTGCTGCCGATGGGCGGTCAGGCCAGCTACTACACCGACTGGGTCTCCGACGATCCGCGTTTCGGCCGGTACAAGTGGGAAACCTTCCTCACCAGGGAGCTACCCGGCCTGATCGACAGCCGGTTCAACGGCAACGGCGTCAACGGCATCGGCGGGCTGTCGATGGGCGGCAACGCGGCCTACATCCTGGCCGCGCGCAATCCCGGCCTGTATCGCGCGGTCGCGGGGTACAGCGCGTGTCCCGATATTGCGATGGCGGCGGGCGCGATGATGTTCTCCATCGCCAATCGCGGCGGCAACCCGGTCAATATGTGGGGCGCGCCCGGCAGTCCGGAATGGGCGGCGCACGACCCGGCCCTGATGATCGAGGGGCTGCGCGGCAAGGCGCTGTACCTGTCCACCGGTACCGGGATCCCCGGCCCGCACGAGGCCGAACTCAAGCCGACCCTGGCCGAGAACATCTTCCTCGGCGGGCCGATCGAGCTCGGCGTGAACACCTGCATGGTGGCGTTCGACCAGCGGCTGCGGGCCTCGGGCATCGGGGCGAAGATCGACTACCACCCGGTCGGCACGCACTCGTGGTCCTACTGGCAGGACGCGCTGCACCACTCCTGGCCGGTGATCGGTTCCGCGCTCGGGGCCTGAGCCTTCGCGACGCGACCCGGTTCGACACCTGTCGAGCCGGGTCGCTGTGCGTTCAGCGCCGGGACGAGCGGACTACGGCGCCCGCGATCACCGCGAGGAGTGACAGGCCGACGACGATCAGGACGTAACCGGCTGGGAAGCCGAGGATTTCGACGTATTCCTTGGTGATCACGCGCTCGCGCACGGGAGTGTCGGCGGCGGCGGGGGCGAGGAGGAAGTCGCTGGTGATCGCGGCGGGGTCGGGGATGCCGATCGTGAGTTCGGTGAGGTAGTTCTTGCCCGCCGCAAGAGATTTCAGGTCCGGGTCGGTGAGTTCGGTGATGGGGGAGGCGAAGTCGGTGACGGTGTACTGGGTCGCGGTGTCGGGGTCGGTGCGGGTGATGCGGTGGTCGCTGAAGACGTAGAGGTGCACCGACTGGGGTGTGGTCGCGGCGGCGGACATGCGCATCGGGTAGACCAGGCGGTCGGAATCGAAGGTGAGGCGGACCGGATCCAGCGCGCCCGACAGGGGTTTCGCGCTGGTGAGTCGCATGGCGACGAAGGACCAGCCCTCGCGCAGATACGGGTCGAGGGTGGCGCTCACCTCGGGGCGGAGCTGATAGTCGTTGGCGGACAGCCACTCTCGGACGCCGGTGAGATCACCGCCACGCAGGGTGGTGGCTTCCAATGGGCCGAGCTGGACCTGACCGAGTACCTCGGGGCCCGAACCCGGTGCGGCGCCCGATGTTTCGCCGGAGCGGGAATCGCTGCCGAACCAGTCGTACTCGGTGACGCGCTCGGGGGCGGTCAGGCGGGACAGTTCGGTGAAGGAGGCCGCGGTGGCGGCCGTGACGGTGGCGGGCGTGGGGGTGGGGACGATGAGGGCCGCGTCGGCGCCGTCGAACCGCATACCGAGGCGCATCAGGATGGTCTCGCGCCGGCCGTCCCAGCCCAGCACCGCCGTCTCACTGTCCACCCGCGCCGAACCGTCCCCGCTGACCACACCGCCACAGGCGCACGCGCCCGCGGGCACGACCGCCCCCACCCCGGCCGCCAGCACCACGCCGGCGGTGACGAACAACGAACGAATCGCATACCGCTTCCCCATGCGAGCAGGCTACGCAGGATGCCCGCGCGGGGGATGCGCGAAACTACTCACCCGGACCGGTTGGCGGGCCCGGGAGCAACGTGGCGACTACGGTGGACACATGGCTGGCGAGAATCAGACGGTGGCGGCACCGATCGCGAAGCGGGTGCCCGCCGAACGGGTGCACCACGGCGACACGTTCGTCGACGACTACGAGTGGCTGCGGGACAAGGAAGATCCCGAGGTCATCGCCTATCTGGAGGCGGAGAACGCCTTCACCGCGGCGCAGACCGATCAGCTGGCGCCGCTGCGGGACAAGATCTTCGACGAGATCAAGGCCCGCACCCAGGAGACCGACCTGTCGGTGCCGACCAGGCTCGGCGACTACTGGTACTACTCGCGCAGTTTCGAGGGCAAACAGTACGGCGTGCACTGCCGCTGTCGGATCGACGCGAGCGCCGAGGGCATCGACGCGTGGACGCCGCCGCAGCTCGAGGCGGGGACCGTGATCGAGGGCGAACAGGTGCTGCTCGACAGCAACGTCCTCGCCGAGGGTCTCGACTTCTTCGCGCTCGGCGCGTTCTCGCTGAGCCACGACGGCAACCTGCTGGCCTACTCGGTCGACAGCACCGGCGACGAGCGCTACGCGCTGCGGATCAAGGACCTGCGCACCGGTGAGCTGCTGCCCGACGAGGTCGCGGGCGTCGCGCCGGGGGCGACCTGGTCGCTGGACGGCACGCACATCTTCTATCAGACCGTCGACGAGTCGTGGCGCCCCGACACCGTGTGGCGCCACCGCGTCGGCACCGACGCCGACGCCGACGTGAAGGTCTTCCACGAGCCCGACGAGCGGTACTGGGTGAGCGTGGGGGCGACCCGGTCCGAGAAGTACCTGATGATCTGGCTCGGGTCCAAGATCACCACCGAGGGTTGGGTGCTGGAATCGGAGAACCCCGAGGGCGAGTTCCGGGTGCTGCTGCCGCGGCGCGAGGGCGTGGAGTACTCGGCCGAGCACGCGGTGATCGCGGGCGAGGACAAGTTCCTGATCCTGCACAACGACGTGGTCGACGGGGTGAAGGCGGAGAACTTCGTGCTCGCCGTGGCCCCGGCCGATGACCCGTCGGCGATGACGACGCTGATCGGACATCGCGACGACGTGCGCCTGGAGGACATCGACGCCTTCGCCAACCACCTGGTGCTCGGTTACCGGCGTGGCGCGCTGCCCCGGCTGGCCGTGTGGCCGCTCACCGCCGAGGGTCTCGGAGAGCTCACCGAACTCGACTTCGGGCTCGAATTGTTCTCCGCCGGTGCGGGTTCCAGTCCCGAGTGGGAGCAGCCGACGCTGCGGGTCGGGGTGACCTCGTTCATCACGCCGATGCAGGTGTTCGACTATGTGCCCGCCACCGGCGAGCTGATCCTGCGCAAGGAACAGCCGGTGCTCGGCGGCTACGACGCGAACGACTATGAGCAGCACCGGGATTGGGCCATCGCGGCCGACGGGACCCGGGTGCCCATCTCGATCATCAAGCGTCGGGGCCTGCCCGAGGGTCCGAAACCCGTGCTGCTGTACGGCTACGGCTCCTACGAGGCCAGCATCGACCCGTCGTTCTCGGTCTCGCGCCTGTCGCTGCTCGATCGCGGCATGGTGTTCGCGGTGGCGCACGTGCGCGGCGGCGGCGAGATGGGCCGGCTCTGGTACGAGCACGGCAAGACGCTGCTGAAGAAGAACACCTTCACCGACTTCGTCTCCTGCGCACAGCATCTCGTCGACACCGGCGCCACCGCACCGGACCGCCTGATCGCCGACGGCGGCAGCGCGGGCGGGTTGCTGATGGGCGCGGTGGCCAACCTGGCACCGGAACTGTTCACCGGCATCCTCGCCAACGTCCCCTTCGTGGACCCCCTCACCTCCATCCTCGACCCGTCCCTGCCGCTGACGGTGATCGAATGGGACGAGTGGGGAAACCCGTTGGCGGACAGGGACGTCTACGAGTACATGAAGTCGTACTCGCCCTATGAGAACGTCGAATCCAAGAGCTACCCGGCCATCCTGGCCATCACCAGCCTCAACGACACCCGCGTGCTCTACGTGGAACCGGCCAAGTGGGTCGCCAAGCTGCGCGCCACCAAGATCGGCGACAACGAGGTCCTGCTGAAAACGGAGATGACCGCGGGCCACGGCGGCGTGAGCGGCCGCTACGAGAAGTGGAAGGAAGTCGCCTTCGAGTACGCGTGGGTACTCGACCGCGTCGGCCTCGCGGACGCGTAACCGTCCGAGACCGGGCCCCGGCTGACTCCAGCCGGGGCCCGGTCTCGTCGTCATGGCCCGGTTTCGGCGCCAGGAGTTTGCCGAGCAGGTGCTGCACTGGCAGCGGTGGTGAGTGGTGCGCGGGAGTTCGTTCCGGTGTCATCGGGGCTGCACTCGGGTGTCACTTCGGGCTGACATCGTGGGTGCATGAACGGTGAGTTGATCGTTTCGGTGTCGGGGATTCGGGACACGACCCGTGATGCGGCGATCGAGTTCGCGGGGGAGATGGACGCGCGGGGCGTGCGGTTGTCGCTGTTGGTCGCGCCGCGGTTGAAGGGGAAGTATCGGCTGGTCGACGATCCGGCGACGCAGTCGTGGTTGCGGGGGCGTCGGCATGTCGGTGACGCGATCGTGCTGCACGGGTACGACCAGGCGGCGACCAAGACCCGGCGCGCGGAGTTCGCGACGCTGCCCCGGCACGAGGCCACGTTGCGGTTGAAGGCCGCCGATCGGGTGATGGAGCGGGTGCAGTTGCGGACTCGGCTGTTCGCCGCCCCGCGCTGGGACGCCTCGGCCGGTGCGCTGGCCGCGCTGCCCGAGGTGGGATTTCGGATGGCGTTCGGGCTCACCAGCATGCTCGACCTGGAACGTGATGTGGCGCAGCGGGCGCGGGTGTACGGGATCGGCGAGGGTTTTCGGGCCGAGCCGTGGTGGTGCCGGGCGCTGGTGATGGGCGCCGCCAGGACCGCGCGACGCGGTGGGGTGCTGCGCTTGGCGGTGTCGGCGGCGCAGTTGCAGCGCTCCGGCCCGCGCCAGGCGATGTTCGACGCGGTCGATCTCGCGCTGTATCACGGTGCGCGCAGCGAGGTCTACCGCTGGGAACCCGCCGTCGCCCATCGAGCCGCCTGA